>JADKGZ010000002.1 GCA_016722025.1 Acidimicrobiaceae bacterium | reverse complement strand
ACATGCACCGGCGGATGCGCTTACCGTTCCCCCCAACGGATTCGCCGCCGGGCTTCTGCCTGTGCCGGTTGACGACCGCGTGCCCCGCGGATAGGATCGACTGTTGCCGTGCGTTCCGTGTCCCGCTACTCGTTTGTGTCGTTGACCCTGCGCGCCCCCCTGCTGATTGAGATTGAGGAGTAGCGCGTGGCCTCTCGTTCCGTGTCCCGCGAGCGTTATTCGTTCGCCAACCTTTCCGAGCCCCTGGAGCTCCCCGATCTCATTGCGGTGCAGCGCGAGAGCTTCGAGTGGTTCCTCAACGAGGGCCTGGCGGAGACGTTCCGCGACATCTCGCCGATCAAGGACTTCAGCGAGGCGCTGCAGCTCGAGCTCGAGTTCGACCCCGACGACGAAGACCTGCGCCCGCCGCCGAAGTTCACGGTCGACGAGTGCAAGGAAAAGGACATGACCTACAGCGCGCCGATCTTCGTGCGCGCCCGGTTCATGAACCGCAACACCGGTGAGATCAAGGAGCAGACGGTGTTCATGGGCGACTTCCCCATGATGACCGAGAAGGGCACCTTCATCATCAACGGCACCGAGCGCGTCGTCGTGTCGCAGCTCGTGCGTTCCCCCGGCGTCATCTTCGAGCCCGGCGAGCGCTTCCGCCTGCGTAACCTCAGCAAGCACCAGCTGGTGAAGGGCACCATCCACCCCTACCGTGGCGAGTGGCTCGAGTTCGACGTCGAGCAGAAGCCCGGCAAGGACGTCACCGCCGGTACCCGCGTGGCCCGCAAGCGCCGCATGGGCGTGTTCACCCTGCTGCGCGCCCTCGGCTACGACGAAGAGCACGCCCCCGGCTTCATCGAGCGCTTCGTCGGCCACTTCGACTTCCTCGAGGGCCAGTGGGAGAAGGAGCGTCACATCGCTCCTACTCAGAACGAAGCACTGGTCGAGATCTACAAGCGTGCCCGCCCGGGCGAGCCGCCCACCGTGGAATCCGCCAAGGCCTACTTCCGCAACGCGTTCTTCGAGAACCGTCGCTACGACCTCTCCCGCGTCGGCCGCTACAAGCTCGACCGCAAGCTGGGCAGCGAAGTCGCCAAGCTCGACGAGCTGTTCGGCAGGGGCACCATCGAGCTCGGTTCGTTCTTCAGCACCGACCAGGACGACCCCAACCGTCGCGGCATCTTCAGCGACCCCGACGACGACCACGTGTTGCGCCCCAACGAGGTGCTGGCCGTCATCAGCTACATGCTGCACCTGGTGAAGCAAGAGCCCGGCTACCGCCTCGACGACCAGGACCACTTCGCCAACCGCCGCATCCGCAGCGTCGGCGAGCTCATCCAGAACCAGGTGCGCATCGGCCTCAGCCGCATGGAGCGCGTGGTGCGCGAGCGCATGACCACCCAGGACGTGGAGGCCATCACGCCCACCACGCTGGTCAACATCCGCCCGGTGGTCGCGGCCATCAAGGAGTTCTTCGGCACTTCGCAGCTGTCGCAGTTCATGGACCAGGTGAACCCGCTGTCGGGCCTCACCCACCGTCGCCGCCTGTCGGCCCTCGGGCCTGGCGGCCTCAGCCGTGAGCGCGCCGGCTTCGAAGTGCGCGACGTGCACTTCAGCCACTACGGCCGCATGTGCCCCATCGAGACGCCTGAAGGCCCCAACATCGGCCTCATCGGTGCGCTCAGCACGTTCGCCCGCGTCAACCCGTACGGCTTCATCGAGACCCCGTACCGCGTGGTCAAGAACGGCAAGGTCAGCGGCGAGATCCGCTACATGGCCGCCGACGAGGAAGAGAACTATGTCGTCGCCCAGGCCAACACCCCGCTGAAGCCCGACGGCACCTTCGCCGAGGAGCGCATCCTCGTGCGTCGCAGCCCGCAGGCCGCCAGCCTGGAAGACCTGCGCAAGATGCTGGAGGCGGAGAGCTTCTTCGGCGCCACCACCGACATCGCGTCGGTGCCGCCCAGCGAAGTGCAGCTGATGGACGTCAGCCCGAAGCAGATCGTGTCGGTCGCCACCGCGCTCATCCCGTTCCTCGAGCACGACGACGCCAACCGCGCCCTGATGGGTGCCAACATGCAGCGCCAGGCCGTGCCGCTGGTGCGCGCCGAGGCGCCCTACATCGGCACCGGCATCGAAGACCGCGCCGCTCGCGACGCGGCCGACCTCATCCAGGCCACCGGCGAGGGTGAAGTGCTCGAGGTCAGCGGCGCCAGCATCACCGTGAACTACAAGGACGGCGGCAAGCGGGTGTACCCGCTCAGCAAGTTCCGTCGCAGCAACCAGGACACGTGCATCAACCACCGGGTGCGCGTGAAGGAAGGCGAGAAGGTCGTCAAGGGCACCATCCTCGCCGACGGCCCCAGCACCGATCACGGCGAGCTGGCCCTGGGCAAGAACCTGCTCGTGGCACTGATGCCGTGGGAGGGCTACAACTTCGAAGACGCCATCATCCTCAGCGAGCGCCTGGTGAAGGACGACGTGCTCACGTCGATCCACATCCACGAGCACGAAGTCGATGCACGCGACACCAAGCTGGGCCCGGAAGAGATCAGCCGCGACATCCCCAACCTCAGCGACGACATCCTGCGCGACCTCGACGACCGCGGCATCATCCGCGTGGGCGCCGAAGTCGGCCCCGGCGACGTGCTGGTGGGCAAGGTCACCCCCAAGGGCGAGACCGAGCTCACCCCCGAAGAGCGCCTGCTGCGCGCCATCTTCGGTGAGAAGGCCCGCGAAGTGCGCGACACCAGCCTGAAGGTGCCCCACGGCGAGAGCGGCAAGGTCATCGACGTGAAGGTGTTCTCTCGCGAAGACGGCCACGAGCTGCCCCCCGGCGTGAACCAGCTGGTGCGTGTGTACGTGGCCCAGAAGCGCAAGATCAGCGTGGGCGACAAGCTCGCCGGCCGCCACGGCAACAAGGGCGTCATCTCCAAGATCCTGCCCCTGGAAGACATGCCGTACATGGCCGACGGCACCCCCGTCGACATCATCCTCAACCCGCTGGGCGTGCCCAGCCGCATGAACGTGGGTCAGGTGCTGGAAGCGCACCTCGGCTACGCGGCACGCTGGGGTTGGCACGACCCGAAGAACAACAAGAACGTCGGCGACGCCCCATCCGTGGCACCGAGACCAAGACCCGCCCCATCACCAAGCCGAGCACGTTCATCGCCACCCCGGTGTTCGACGGCGCTCACTGGGACGAGGACGAGGCTGCCGGCAAGCACCCCACCATCCAAAGCATCTTCGACAACCTCAACCCCGAGTCGGTCGACGGCGTTCGGCTCATCCAGCACGACGGCAAGACCCCGTTGTACAACGGCCGCACCGGCCTGGTGTACGACAACCCGGTCACCGTTGGCTACATGTACATCTTGAAGCTGGCTCACCTGGTCGACGACAAGATCCACGCTCGCTCCACCGGCCCGTACAGCATGATCACCCAGCAGCCGCTGGGTGGTAAGGCGCAGTTCGGTGGCCAGCGCTTCGGTGAGATGGAAGTGTGGGCCCTCGAGGCCTACGGCGCGGCGTACTGCTTGCAGGAGCTGCTCACCATCAAGTCCGACGACGTGCTCGGCCGCGTGAAGGTGTACGAGGCCATCGTCAAGGGCGAGAACATCCCCGAGCCGGGCATCCCCGAGAGCTTCAAGGTGCTCATGAAGGAGATGCAGGCACTGTGCCTCAACGTCGAGGTCCTGGCCAGCGATGGCAGCGAGATCGAGATGCGTGAGATGGACGAAGACGTGTTCCGCACCGCCGAGGAGCTGGGCATCGACATCAGCCGCAACGAGCGCGGCACCGACGAAGACGACCGCGAGCGTGAAGCCCGCCGGGCCTCGCGGACCAGCGGCTACTGAGAACCCAGGCCAGACCACGAGATGCTTGATGTGAACATGTTTGACCAGTTGAAGATCGGGCTGGCCACCGCCGACCAGATCCGGCTGTGGTCGCACGGCGAGGTGAAGAAGCCCGAGACGATCAACTACCGCACGCTGCGTCCTGAGAAGGACGGCCTGTTCTGCGAGAAGATCTTCGGGCCGACCCGCGACTGGGAGTGCTACTGCGGCAAGTACAAGCGCGTGCGCTTCAAGGGCATCGTCTGCGAGCGCTGCGGTGTGGAAGTCACCCGCAGCAAGGTTCGCCGCGAGCGCATGGGCCACATCGAGCTCAGCGCGCCCGTCGTGCACATCTGGTACCTGCGCGGCACCCGTAGCTGGCTGGCCTACCTGCTCGCCGGCCTCGAGCCGAAGGAAGAGCTGAAGGCCAAGCAGCTGGAGAAGGTCATCTACTTCGCCGCCAACCTGGTCACCTGGGTCGACGAGGACAAGCGCCACGCCGAGCTCACCAACCTCGAGGCCGAGTACATCGAAGAGCGCGACGCGATCCGCAAGGAGCTCGAGATCGCGATCGACCGCCGCTACAAGGAGCTGGAGGACGACGCCACCAAGAGCGAAGCCGACGGTGCCGGTGGCGCCGACGCACGCAAGCTGAAGACGGTCGCCGAGAAGGAGATCGCCAACATCCGCGAGCGCTACGAGATGGAGCTCGATCTCATCGCCCGTACCTGGGACGAGTTCCGCAGCCTGCACTCGCGGCTCATCATCGACGACGAGCTGCTGTGGCGTGAGCTGCGCGACCGCTACGGCGACTACTTCGAGGGCGGCACCGGCGCCGACGCGATCAAGTCGCTCATCGACCGCATCGACTTCGATGTGGAAGAAGAGAAGCTGCGCGGCGCCATCGACCACAACGCCAGTGGCCGCAAGCCGCTGTCGGCCCAGCGCCGCCAGAAGGCGATCAAGCGCCTCAAGATCGTCGCCTCGTTCAACCAGCGCGACGAGCACGGCCGCCGCCTGAACGACCCGAAGGCGATGATCCTCGACGTGGTGCCGGTGATCCCGCCGGAACTGCGCCCGATGGTGCAGCTCGACGGTGGCCGTTTCGCCACCAGCGACCTCAACGACCTGTATCGCCGCGTGATCAACCGCAACAACCGGTTGAAGCGCCTGCTCGATCTGGGTGCACCCGAGATCATCGTCAACAACGAGAAGCGCATGCTGCAGGAAGCCGTCGACGCGTTGTTCGACAACGGCCGCCGTGGCCGCCCGGTCACCGGGCCGGGCAACCGCCCGCTGAAGTCGCTCAGCGACATGCTGAAGGGCAAGCAGGGTCGCTTCCGCCAGAACCTGCTCGGCAAGCGCGTCGACTACTCGGGCCGTTCGGTCATCGTCTGTGGCCCCACGCTGCGCCTGCACCAGTGCGGCCTGCCCAAGCTGATGGCCCTCGAGCTGTTCAAGCCGTTCGTGATGAAGCGCCTGGTCGATCTCGAGCTGGCGCAGAACATCAAGAGCGCCAAGCGCATGGTCGAGCGCCGCCGCTCGCAGGTGTGGGACGTGCTGGAAGACGTCATCAAGGAACACCCCGTCATGCTGAACCGTGCGCCAACGCTGCACCGCCTCGGCATCCAGGCCTTCGAGCCGGTGCTGGTGGAGGGCAAGGCCCTGCAGCTGCACCCGCTGGTCTGCACCGCCTTCAACGCCGACTTCGACGGCGACCAGATGGCCATCCACGTGCCGTTGTCGGCAGAAGCGCAGGCCGAGGCCCGCGTGCTGATGCTCAGCACCAACAACATCCTGTCGCCCGCATCGGGTCGCCCGATCGTGACCCCCAGCCAAGACCTGATCATCGGTGGGTACTACCTCACCGAGAGCCGCGTCGATGCTGCCGGCGAAGGTCGTGTCTTCCGCCAGATGTGGGAGGTGCTGCGCGCGCTCGACGAGGGCAGCCTGCAGTTGCACGCGCTCATCACGTTGCGCCGCCCGGCCATCGACGGCCGCGAGGCCGACACGTTCGAAACCACTGCCGGTCGCCTGCTGTTCGAAGAGGCGCTGCCCGACGACTACACCTTCCGCTTCGGCCACGTCAATTCCGTGGTGAAGAAGAAGGAGATGGGCGTCATCGTGGAGCGCCTCTCGGATCACTACCCCAAGGGTGTGGTCGCCAGTTCGCTCGACGCGATGAAGAACCTCTGCTACCGCTATGCGGCGCAGAGCGGTCTGACGGTCAGCATCGACGACGTCAAGACGCCGAAGCTGAAGCGTGAGATCCTGGAGAAGCACGAGCAGCAGGCCGAGAAGGTCGAGAACCAGTTCCGCCGCGGCATCATCACCGACGGCGAGCGCCGCCAGCAGGAAGTGCGCATCTGGACCGACGCCACGGCGAAGGTGCAGAAGGCGATGGAGCTCGAGTTCAAGGCTGCCAGCGCTTCAACCCGATCGACATGATGGTCGGCTCGGGCGCCCGAGGCAACATGACCCAGATGCGTCAGATCGCCGGCATGCGTGGCCTCGTGGCCAACCCTCGTGGCGACATGATCCCGCGGCCGATCAAGAAGAACTTCCGTGAGGGCCTCGAGACCCTCGAGTACTTCATCGCCACGCCCGGTGCCCGTAAGGGCTTGGTCGACACGGCGTTGCGTACTGCCGACTCGGGCTACCTCACCCGTCGCCTCGTCGACGTGGCGCAGGAGCTCATCGTTCGCGAACCCGACTGCGGCAGCAACCTCGGTCTCTGGATCGAGAACGTCGAGGCCGACACGGCCAACCGTCGTAGCCACCTGGAGACCAAGCTGTTCGGCCGTGCGCTGTCGGCCGACGTCACCTTGGCCGACGGCACGGTGTACCCGCGCAACATGATGGTGGGCGACATCGAGATGGCCGCCTTGCGCGACGATCCCAAGATCACCCGCGTGCGTGTTCGCTCGGTCGTCACCTGCGACGCCGAGTTGGGCGTCTGCGCCCTGTGCTACGGCCGTTCACTGGCCACCGGCAAGAGCATCGAGCTCGGCGAGGCGGTCGGCGTCATCGCCGCCCAGTCCATCGGCGAGCCCGGTACCCAGCTGACGATGCGTACCTTCCACACCGGTGGTGTGGCGGGTAAGGACATCGCCGGCGGTCTGCCCCGCGTCGTCGAGCTGTTCGAGTCGCGCACCCCGCGTGGTTCTGCTCGCCTGGCCCGTGCCACCGGCGTGCTGCACATCGGCGACGACGAGGGCAAGGGCATCCCGGTCACCGTCATCGACGACCAGGGCGAAGAGCACCAGATCATCCTGCCCACGGGTAGCCGCCTCATCGTGGTCGACGGCCAGGACGTGAAGGCCGGCGACCCGATCACCGACGGTCCCTTCGATCCGAAGGAACTGATGGAGATCAAGGGCATCCGCGAGACCCAGCTGTACCTCGTCGAAGAGGTGCAGAAGGTGTACCGCGACCAGGGTGTGAGCATCTCCGACAAGCACATCGAGCTGATCGTGCGCCAGATGACCCGCCGCATCGGCGTGCAGGAGCCCGGCGACACCGGCTTCCTGCCCGGCGAGCGTGCCGACGCCAAGGTGTTCCGCGACACCAACCGCCGCATGGTGGAAGAAGGCAAGAAGCCCGCCGAGGGTCGCCCCGAGATCATGGGCATCACCAAGGCGTCGCTGGCCACCGAGAGCTGGCTGTCGGCGGCCTCCTTCCAGGAGACCACCCGCGTGCTCACCGAGGCCGCCATCGACGGCAAGGGCGACAGCCTGCTGGGCCTGAAGGAGAACATCATCATCGGCAAGCTCATCCCGGCCGGTACCGGCATGATGCGCTACCGCGAGTTCGATGTTGCGGCGCCCGACTACCAGCCGATGGCCTACTTCAGCAGCGAAGCCGCCGAAGACCCGGCTGCCTGGCTGAGCAACATCCACGGTACGTACAGCACCGACGAGCCCGAGCCGGCCGTCGAAGCCTGAACTTCCTGACAACTGAACACCGACAACGGCCCGGGGTTCGCCCCGGGCCGTTGCGCGTCTGCAGCGCCGTTCACCACTCGATGGTTGCGTCACCGTGGGTGCGGGCGTAGTCGGCCATCGTGTCGTCCTTGGTGACGAGGGTCAGCTGGTTCTGGACGGCGGTGGCGTAGATGATGCGGTCGGCGTGATCGCCGCCGAAGTCGTCGAGTTGCGCAGCCGCGACCGCGATGGTGGGGGTGAGCTCGGCGATGGTGACGATGCCGTCGGCGAGCAGGTCGTGCACCCAGATCTGCGTCGGACGGTCGAGCGCGATGCGGCCTTGGCCGACCAGCGTGGCCAGCTCGCACACCGAGATGGCACTCAGGAACAGGCGCGGCGCGGCGTCGATGAGCCGGCGAGCGCGCGGCGACAGGCGATCGGAGCCCGCCTGCCACCACAGCAGCACGTGCGTGTCGAGCAGCAGCGGATCAGCGGTCGGCATCCCACGAGTCCTCGTCGAAGGTGCCGGCCGTGAAGTAGTCGCTGTCGTCGTCGGCCAGCAGCGTGACAGAGCCGGAGCCCAGCGTGCTGTGCTCGATGGGCACCACGCGGGCAACGGGCACGCCATGCTTGGTGACCACCAGCGAGCGGTGAGTGGTGGCCACCTCGTCGAGCAGTGCGAGGCAGCGGGCCTTGAACACGCTGGCGGGTACGGTGGGTTCGGACATGGCTGCAAGGCTAGGCCGCAGCGGCTGGCGGCACGACTATGGTCATCGAACCATGGTCACATTTTCATCGCGATGAAGTGGCCGAACTCGTCACGCGAGGTTGCCGCCTCCGAACGCGCGCCTCTAACATTGCGGGGTCCTTTCAGTTGGGATGTGCCTGCGTGCCGCTTCGGTGCCGGGCTCCAGACGTTCGCTCAGTCGTTCAGGTCAGAGGTAGACGCGTGCCCACAATTCAGCAGCTCGTCCGTCAAGGACGCAGCACCAAGTTCACGAAGACCAAGACGCCGGCCCTCAAGGGTTCGCCGCAGCGTCGCGGTGTGTGCACTCGCGTGTACACCAACACCCCGAAGAAGCCCAACTCGGCGCTGCGCAAGGTGGCCCGCGTGCGGCTCACCTCCGGTGTCGAAGTCACCGCCTACATCCCGGGCGAGGGCCACAACCTGCAGGAGCACAGCATCGTGCTCGTGCGTGGTGGCCGTGTGCGCGACCTTCCCGGTGTGCGCTACAAGATCATTCGCGGCGCGCTCGATGCCGCCGGCGTGAAGAACCGCAAGCAGGCCCGCAGCCGCTACGGCGCCAAGATGGCCAAGTAAGGAAGACGGAAAATGCCCCGTAAAGGTCCTGCCCAGCGTCGCGAGCTCACCCCCGACCCGATCTACCGTTCGCTGCTCGTCACCCAGCTGGTCAACAAGGTCATGCTGCACGGCAAGCGCTCGGTCGCCGAGAAGATCGTGTACGACGCGCTGAAGATGGTGGAAGAGAAGTCGGGCGCCGAGCCCATCGCCACCCTGAAGCGTGCCATCGACAACATCAAGCCCCCGCTCGAGGTGCGCAGCCGCCGCGTCGGTGGTGCCACCTACCAGGTGCCGGTAGAGGTTCGCCCTCGCCGTGCCAGCACCCTCTCGGTGCGTTGGTTGGTCGACTTCAGCCGTGCCCGCCGCGAGAAGACCATGGCCGAGTGCCTGGCCGGCGAGCTGCTCGATGCCGCCAACGGCCTGGGCGCCAGCATCAAGAAGCGCGACGACATGCAGAAGATGGCCGAGAGCAACAAGGCCTTCGCTCACTACCGCTGGTGACACTTGGCGCCGCCAGGCGCTGCACACCACGAACTGAGCCGAACCCGCCCTCCGGGGCGGGTTCGCTCGTTTTCCCGCCGGCCGCGGTGTCAGCTGCTGCGCACGAGCCTGCCGGGGCGTGCCCCGGTGTCGGCATCGTGACGCCGGGTGACGACACCGTTGACCATGGTCGCGAGGTAACCGACCACAGGTTGGATCAAGCGCGTGCCTCCGGCTGGAAGATCGTGGAAGGCCTTGGGAGGGGCGACGGAGAGGTTCTCGAGGTCGATCACGTTGATGTCGGCGCGCAGACCCGGCGCCAGCGTGCCTCTGTCGTCGAGGCCATACAGCCTGGCGTTGCGGGCGGTCTGCTTGTGGACGAGGAACTCGATCGGGATCCGCTCGCCTCGGCGGCGATCTCTTGCCCAGTAGGTGAGCTGGGTCGTCGGCATCGACGCGTCGCAGATGAGCGTGACGTGCGCGCCCGCATCGCTGAGGCCGGTCACCGTGGCCGGATGCACGAGCATCTCGCGGATGACCTCCTGGCTCTGATGCACATCTACCCCGCCCATGATGGCTCCCATCGAGGCGCCGTCCTGCTCGAGCAAGAAGTCGTACATCACGCTGAGGATGTCGTCGCCGGTTGCTGCGGCCCTCGCGCCGAGACACATCGACATCTCCGGCTCGTAGTCGACCGGGTCGGCAAGCGGATAGATGACGGGTGCGGCCATCAGGAACAGGTTGAAGATGTTGGCCATCGAGCCGGGCTCGGCGACGGCGACATCGGTCTCGGAGAGAATCGCGGCCTTCACTTCGGGCTTGGCCATCTCCTTGACGCGCTCGTGCAGCGCAAGACCGGCCAGGCGCATGTAGGTGGGTCGTCGCTGGAACGCGTGGTAACCGGACAATCCGGTGGCCAGCCCGATCGGGCGCGACGACACCTGTGGGAACAGCTGCGAACCGGACGCATTGGCCTCGGTGGTCAGCGCCAGGAGGTGCCGCCAGGTGTCGGGCGGGTAGTCGGGCGACTGCACCAGCGTGAACGTGACCGGTCGCCCACTGACCCGTGAGAAGCGATCCATCAGGTCGAACTCGGCCTCCGGGGTGGTGCGCTCGCCGCCGAGTGCATCCAGCTTGCCGACGGTGCCGGCGGGGATCATCTCGAACACGCCCTTGCCGGTCGCCCCCATGGCCGTGGCGATCGCGAGCAGTTCCTCGTCAGGGGCGAACGTGCCGGGGACTGGCGAACCCCACAGCGAACGGTGGCCGATGGTCCGAGAGGTGCTGAAGCCCAGCGCGCCCGCTTCGATCGCCTGCGCGACGAGGGTGGACATCTCTGCGATGTCGACCGCGGTGGCGTCCTCATTGGCTGAACCGCGCTCGCCCATGACGTAGTAGCGCACGGCCCCGTGGGCGATCTGGGCACCGATGTCGAGCGAGTACTCGCGGCCGGCGATGTAGTCGAGGTAGTCGGGGAAGCTCTCCCAGCGGCCCCACTCGATGCCCTCGTACAACGCGGTGCCGGGGATGTCCTCGACGCCCTCCATCAGCTCGATCAATGACTTCTCGCCACCCGGCCGTACCGGCGCGAACCCGACACCGCAGTTGCCCATCACGATCGTCGTTGCGCCGTTGCCTGCGGAGGGGTCCATGACCTGGTCCCAGCTGACCTGCCCGTCGTAGTGCGTGTGGACGTCGACCCACCCTGGGGTGACGATCGCCCCGTCGGCGTCGATCGTGTGCCGGGCGGAATCGGTGACCGAGCCCCCGACCTGGACGATGAGCCCACCTTCGACCGACACGTCACCGCGCTGCGGCGCGCCCCCCGTACCATCGACGATGGTTGCGCCCTTGATGACGTAGTCGAGCATGTCGGATCCCCTCCGTTGCGTACGTCGCCGAGGTTATGACCGTGGTGTCGTGCCGAGCGAAGCCGAGGTCGTATGTTCGCGTCGTCGGTTGCGCGCAGGCTGTTCGGTTCTGTCACAGCTCGGCAGCGATGGGGGTCGCGAGGTGAAGTTCGGAGTCTTCTACGAGTTGCAGCTGCCCAAGCCGTGGGGGCCCGACGACGAGTACCACTTGCTCAACGACGCGCCTCGACCAGGTCGAGTTGGCCGACCAGCTGGGTTACGACTACGCCTGGGAAGTCGAACACCACTTCCTGGAGGAGTACAGCCACTCCTCGGCTCCGGAGGTGTTCCTCGCGGCCGCCAGTCAACGTACGAAGCACATCCGCCTGGGCCATGGCGTCGTGCAGCTGACGACCAACGACCCGGCTCGTGTCGCCGAGCGGGTCAGCACCCTCGATCTGCTCAGCCACGGCAGAGTCGAGCTGGGTGTCGGTGAGGGCAGCAGCGTCACCGAGTTGCACCCCTTCGACCGTCGCTTTCGCGACAAGCGCGAGGTGTGGGAGGACGCGATGCGATGCCTGCTGCCGATGTTCTGGGAGGAAGGCTGGGAGTACCACGGCAAGTACTTCGACTTCCCGCTGCGCAACGTCATTCCGAAGCCCCGTCAGCGGCCGCACCCGCCGCTGTGGGTGGCGTGCAGCCAGCTGGAGACGATCGAGATGGCGGGTCGTCGTGGGCTGGGTGCACTGGGCTTCCAGTTCGTCAGTGCCGACGCCGCGCAGGCGTGGGTGCACGCGTACTACAACGCGTACACGAAACGGCTCGACCCGCTCGGCCCGTACGCCACGAACCCCAACATCGCGGTGGTCAGCCAGTTCATGTGCGCCGACACCGATGAAGAGGCGCAGGCACGCGCCGACGGCAGCACGTTCTTCCAGTTCGCACTGCGGTTCTACAACGAGCACGGGCCGGTGGTGCCCGGCACGACAAGCCTGTGGGACGAGTACCTCGGGTGGAAGGCCTCCGCTGCCGGCCGGAAGGCACAGAGCGGTGGGCTGATCGGCTCGCCGGCCACCATCCGCGAGCGACTCCACCGTTTCGCAGAGTCCGGCGTCGACCAGGTGATCCTGTTGAACCAAGCGGGACGCAACCGCCACGAACACATCTGCGAAGCACTGGCACTCTTCGCTGAGCACGTGATGCCCGAGTTCCACGCGATGGACCCTGAGCATCAGGCGTGGAAACAAGCGGTGCTCTCCGGGAAGGTGGAACTTGCCGAGATCGATACCGAACCGTTCAACCTGCTCAGCCTGCAAGCCGTGAAGCAGAAGTAGCGAAGCGCACCTACTGCAACTGCTTGCTCATCGTGTACGAGTGGGCGACACCCACGTACTCGCCCCACGGCTCGCAGGCGGTGAACCCGAACGTGGTGTACAGGCCGACCGCGGCGGTGAGGTGCTCGCCGGTCTCCAGCTTCACCTGCTGGTAGCCATCGGCTCGCGCCGCCTGCACGAGCGTGGCGAGCACGGCGGCGCCCAACTTGCTGCCGCGTGCATCGGGGTGTGCCCACATGCGTTTGATCTCGGCTGCATCGGGTGCGCCCGGAATGCGGCGATACGCGCCGCATGCCACCGGAGCGTCGTCGAGGTAGGCGACGAAGAACGCACCTCCCTGCTGCACCTCCTGCTCGGACAGCGAGTGAAAGCAGGTGCCACCTTCGGGTTCGCTGTCGAGCAGCTCGCGGTTGAGCTGCTCGAGCATCGGGCCGACGTCGGGGTGGTCGAGCTCGCGGCGCACCACCACCAACTGCGGGAACTGCTGGCCCATCTCGAACGCGTACGCCGACGGGCCGAAGCGCTCGATGAAGTCGAGCCGGGCCTTGGCGTCGTCGACGGTGGGTGTGGTGCCGGCCGGCACCCACCACATGGCAGTGAGCGAGCCGGCCTCGAACCACTCGGCGCGGCGACGGAAGAAGTCGCGGTGCATGCCGCGATAGACGAACTCGCGCAGGGCCGCGCCGGACTCCCAGACGGTGAGGTTGACGATGGTGAGCGGGTTGGGGAAGGCGCTGATGGACGTCGCGTCGCCATCCTCCGTCTGCAGCCGCCAGACGAAACCGGGCGCTGCCTCGCCCAGCGCGTTGACCGGGGCCAACCCGTCGGCGAACCCTGCCGTGGCCGGGTGGTCCATCGGCTGGTGGAGCGTGGCGACGTTGAGTTGCGCAAGGTGGAGCTGCACGGCGTGAACCTATCGTGGAGAGCCCGGTCGACCTCGACCAGCTCACCAGCCAGCTGGGGGCCGCTGTTCGAGGCCCGCCAACTGGGTGCGTTGATCACACCGCTGCTTTCGACCACTTCCGTTTTGCCCGGAAGTGACGCACCACTTCGATGATCACGTTGATGCCCAAGGCAGTTCTGAACGCGATCCAGAACGCCTTGGTGTGGTCGTCCTCGAACGGCTCGCCCACCAGTCGGGCCAGGCCCGCCGCGTACGTGGCCCAGATGATGGCCGCGACGAAGGTCCAGCGAAGGAACCACGGACGCGGCTGAGCGGTGATGCCGCTGGCCAAGGTGAGGGCCGTGCGGCCGCCGGGGATGAAGCGGGCGGTGATGAGCAGCAGACCTCCGCGGTCGCGGATCTGCTCACGAGCCCAGATGAGCTTGGCTTCGAACTTCGGCTTGCGCTCGGCTCGGCGCTGGAACGCGGGCGACCAGTGCCGGCCGATGGCGTAGGCCATGTTGTCGCCGATGAAGGCGCCGGCTGCACCGGCGGCGATGACCGCGATGAGCGGGTACGGCGCGTCGCCGGTGGCCACGGCGACGCCACCGACAATGACCGTCGTCTCGCTGGGCACGATCGGGATCACGGAATCGAGCAGGGCAATCGCGAAGATGACGCCGAGGAACCACCAGTTACCTGCCCAGTCGCCCAGCTTGTCGGTGAGGTCGCTGATCCAGGAGAAGGCGCCGCCGATCAGGCCCAACTGTGCGTGCATGGCGGGCAGGCTAACCCGCCCCAAGTTGCTTGCGCAGGCGCCTCGCCAGGCTGGTGGCGCCCATCGCGGTGCCCGTGGTGACGGTGAGATGACCCATCTTGCGGCCCGCCCGAGGTTCGGATTTGCCATACAGATGGAGGTGCGCCGCCGAGTTGCCGAGCACGTTCTGCCACCGCGGTTCGCCATCGGCCCACAGCTGGCCGAGCAGGTTCACCATCGCGACACCGGGCACGACGAGCTTGGTGTCGCCCAACGCCAGGCCGCAGATGGCACGCACCTGTTGCTCGAACTGTGAGGTGAGGCAGGCATCGAGCGTGTAGTGCCCGCTGTTGTGCGGGCGGGGGGCCAGCTCGTTCACCAGCACGTCGCGGCCGACCACGAACATCTCCACGGCCATCACGCCCACGAACTGCAGCTCCTCGGCGATGTAGGTGCACAGCTCGGCCGCATCTGCCGGAGCGGTGCCGGGCAGGTTGGCGGGGGTGTAGCTGACATCGAGGATGCCGTGCACGTGCTGGTTCTGCGAGACGGGATAGCAGGCCACTCGCCCGTCGGCCGTGCGCGCCAGCACCAGCGACAGCTCGCGATCCAGGGGCAGGCGCTGCTCGAGCACGCACGGCACACGGCCCAGCTCGTCCCACGCTGCCGCCAGATCGGTGGCGTACGCGCAGCGGATCTGGCCCTTGCCGTCGTACCCGAGCCGGGCCGTCTTCAAGATGGCGGGGAAGCTGAAACCGGCCGCGTCGGCGAGATCGGCGTCGGTGACGATGACCACGTAGGGCGCGACACCGACACCGATGTCGTCGAGGAACTGCTTCTCGGCGATGCGGTCTTGCGTGGTGGCAAGCGCGGCCGGGGACGGGCGCACCGGAATGCGAGCGGCCAGCTGGGCCATCGCCTCGGCGGGTGCGTTCTCGAACTCGGTGGTGACCACCGCGCAGGTTGCTGCCAGCTGCTCGAGTGCAGCAGGGTCGTCGTAGGCGGCGACGAGGTGCACGTCGGCCACCGCACCGGCCGGCGAGCCGGGGTCGGGCTCGAGCACCGTGGTGCGGTACCCCATGGTGCGCGCGGCGAGCACGAAGTAGCGGCCCAACTGGCCGCCGCCGAGCACGCCAAGCATGGCCGGCGGCGTGATGACGTCGCTGGCGCCGTTGCTGTCGTGCCGTGTGGTCATGCGGCGGGCATCAGATCGCGGGCAGCACGGCGGTGGACGCGTCGTGGTGGCGGCGGCTGCGGTACTCGATGAGCTTGGTGGCCAGCGCGGGATCTGTGGCCGCGAGCAGTGCCACCGCGAACAGCGCCGCGTTGGTGGCGCCGGCCTCACCGATGGCGAAGGTGGCGACCGGCACGCCCGCGGGCATCTGCACGATCGAGTACAGGCTGTCCTGCCCGCTGAGGTGGCGGCTGGGCACGGGCACGCCCAGCACCGGCACCGTGGTCTTGGCGGCGAGCATGCCCGGCAGGTGTGCCGCCCCACCGGCGCCGGCGATGATGGCTCGCAACCCGCGATTGCCGGCGTTCTCGGCGAAGGCGAACATCTCGTCGGGCATGCGGTGAGCGGACAGCACCTGCGCCTCGTGCGCGATGCCGAACTCGGCCAGCACCTCGACGGCCTTGCTCATGGTGGGCCAATCGCTGGCCGATCCCATCACGACCGCGACGACTGGAGTGCTCACGCGCACAGTCTGCCCGATGTGCGGGGGTTCAGGCCAGGGCACCCGCGCGTTCGCCATCGACCACTGCTGCGTGCGCACGGCGCGGCGCCACGCAGTCGCCCACTCGTTGCACGCTCACGCCCGCGGCCTTCAGGTCGTTGTACAGCCACTCCACCGGGCTCGGCGGTACGGCCAGCACCACCCAGTCGGGGTGGCGGGTCTGGTTGGCGCCGGTGGGGTGGTGCAGCAGAGTGAGCGCTCCGCCGGCGAAACCCATCGGCACCAGATCGGTCGACTGTGCAATGCCCTTGGCACCGGCCCGCATCCACCAGTTCTCCATGTCGAGCGTGATGCCCAGGTCTTGGCCCACCACCATGCCCGGCGTGACGATCTCGACGGTGCAGCCGCGGTCGGCCAACAGCTCGGCGACAGACGTGGCGTGGTGGAAGCCGATCTCGTCGACCACCACCACGTTGCCGAACGGCTCGGCGCTGCCGTCGAGCACCTCGCGCACGTCGGCCACCTGCACGGCATCGCCGGCCACCCACCACGGGCGGCTGGGTTCGGCGCCCATCGCCACGATGACGTGATCGGGTTGACGTTCCTGCACCAGGCCGGGCCACACGCCGACGCCGTACTCGATGGCCACGCCGAGGCGGGCGCACTCGGTGAGCTGGTTGCGGATGATGTCGCCGAACTCGGCTCGGTTGGGCACGCTGGCGGCGAGGCGCACCTGGCCGCCGGCCTGCGCCTCCTTCTCGCACACCGTCACCTGATGGCCGATGCGAGCAGCGGCGATTGCCGCCTGCAGGCCGGCCGGCCCGGCACCGACCACCAGCACGCGCTTGGGCTTGGCGCTGATGGCCACGCGCGGCTCGGCCTCGCGCCCCGTGCGTGGGTTCTCGATGCAGCCCAGCCAACGGTTGAGGCCCATGCGGCCCACGCACTCCTGGTTGCAGCTGAGGCACAAGCGGATGTCGTCGGTGGCGCCGGCGCGGGCCTTGGCGGCGAAGTCGGGGTCGGCGATCTGACCGCGCACCACGCCGACGAGATCGCAGTGGCCTTCGGCCAGCGCCCGCTCGGCCTGCAGCGGATCCTTGAAGCGACCGACACCGACCACGGGCAGGTCGACCGCCTTGCGGAACGCGGAGGGGATGAACAGCGCATACCCGGGCGGGATGTGCATGCTGGCTTCGATCATGAACAGGCTGGCCGTGGCGACGCCGATGGACGTGTTGATGTAGTCGACCTGGCCGGTGGCCTCGGCGATCTGCGCCACACGTACCGCATCGTCGATGGTGGTACCGCCTTCGATGAGCTCGTCGCCGCACAACCGCACGCCGAGCGCGAGGCGATTGCCGATGACCTTGCGCACCGCCGCCACGATCTCGGTGAGCAGGCGCGCACGGTTCTCGATGCTCCCGCCGTACTGGTCGGTGCGCTGGTTGGTGGCCTGGCTGAGGAAGCCGCGCACGATGGAGCTGTGCGAGCACTGCAGCTCGATGCCGTCGAAACCGCCTTCGGCGCAGTGCTCGGCCACCAACGCGTAGCCGGCGATGATCTCGTCGATCTCGGCGTGGGTGACGGCCTTGGGCACCTCGCGAAACAGCGGGTCGGCCACGGCCGACGGCGCCCACACCGGCAGGCGCGAGTACATGCTGCTGGCCTGGCCGCCGTTGTGGTTGATCTGGGCGAAGATGGGCACGCGGTGGCGGTGCACGGCTTCGGTGATGGCCCGGTACCCGGGGAGGACATCGCGGTGGAAACCGTGGATCAGCTTCTCGTAGGGCCAGTCGGTGGGATGTGTGCTGTGCTCTTCGGTGATGATCAGCCCGGCGCCGCCGGCGGCGCGGGCCGCGTAGTACGCGGCGTGCTGCGCGGTGGGCTTGCCGTCGCGCGCGTAGTTGGTGAGGTGCGCGCTGAACACGATGCGGTTGCGGGCGGTGACCGGCCCGAGCTGCAAAGGGGTCCACAGGTACCGGTACGCCATCACGGGCAACCTTAGCGACCGCCCCCGGGAAGCCCCCGAACGAGGTCAGCTGTCGTAGTGGCCGAACATCCAGTACGTCAGCAGCACGGCGGTGAGCGCGGCGGCCGTGAGGCCGATCTTCAGCCATCGCTTCGGAGGTGCCCACACCCGCAGGCGGTACTCGGCGAACTGGTAGCCGAACGTGACGGCGGCGACGGCGATGGTGACGTGGAGCAGCGCTGCCAGTGCAACGCCGGTGATGGCACCGGCCTTGCGCAAGCCGCTGGGCCACAGCAGCGCGAGCACGAGCGGCACGAGGATCGCGCCGGCCGCGCCGAGCAGCAGTTCGATGTACCAGGTGCGGTTCGCCATCCACGGCAGCCACTGGCCTCGGTCGAACAGGTCGAGAGTGGCGAACCACCCGAGCACGACGATGGCCGCGAGGCTGAGGTAGCCGAGCACCGCTCGCACCTTCGACACCTGCCACGCAGTGGGGATGCTGACGGCGCTCCACACCATCCAACGACGAAGGAGGGGCGTGCCCAGGTCGGCCATCGCCGAGCGGAACACGCGATCTGCCTGTAGCTGCGTGATCGGCAGGTCGGGTGTCTCCCAGTCGGGCTTGCCCTGCTCGCTGAACGGCGGCGTGAGCGCATCGTGCACCAGCGCGGCGGCGAGGTGCGTGCCGGTGCGCGGCACCAGCCAGGTGAACATCTGCGGCACGGAGGTGAGGTCGGTGGTGAAGGTGGCCTTGTTGCGCGGCACGACGATGTCGCCCAGCTCCTTGTCGCGGTAGCCGAGGCGGCGCTCCAGGTACCACGAGTCCTGCGTGTCGTCCTCCACGTGGCGCAGCACGATGCTCCATCGATCGCTCGGCGAATCGGGGTCGAAGAACTGCTCGAGCTGCTTGTCGAACTCCATGGGCAATGCTCGCGCGATCTGGCGGGGTCGCGATTCCTGCCACACTTCCCGCATGGCAGACATGGACATGACCGAAGCAGAACGCGACCAGTTCCTCGCCGATGTGCGCGTGGGCATCCTGGCGATCGAGCATGCGGGCCACGGCCCGCTGGCGCTGCCCATCTGGTACCAGTGGGAGGACGGTCAGGTGCTGATCGGCATGGATGGCACGTCGCTGAAGGCCCGGCTGCTGCGTGCCGCCGGGCGCGCGACGCTCACCGTGCAGACCGAGAGTGCGCCATACAAGTACGTCAGCGTGGAGGGCCCGGTGGTGGTGGCGAGCGAGTCGCGCGACAACCTGGCCATGGCGTCGCGCTACCTGGGGCCGGAGCTGGGCAAGTGGTATGCCGACAACAACCCCAGCACCGCCGACACCGTGCTCGTGCGCCTCACCCCGGAGAAGTGGCGCACCTGCGACTTCGGCAAGGGCATGTAGCGCACGCCTGGTCGCGCATCGCGCGGCGGCGCGCGGGGGTCGCGTAACGTGGCCGCGTGAAAGATCTCCATGGCAAGGTCGCAGTTATCACCGGCGGGGGCAGCGGCATCGGTCGGTCGCTCGCTCACGCGTTCGCGGCGCAGGGCATGAAGGTGGTGCTGGCCGACATCGACGAGATCAGCATGCGCGCGGTGGAGGCCGAGCTGGCCGAGGGTGGTACGGAGGTGCTGCCGGTGGTGTGCGACACCTCGCTGGAAGCCAGCGTGCACGCCCTCGCGCAGGCGACGCTGGATCGCTTCGGCGCCGCCCACGTGCTGTGCAACAACGCCGGCGTGGCCGGCAAGGTCGACCCGTGGAGTGGGCCGATGAGCGCGTGGGAGTGGGTGGTGGGCATCAACCTCTACGGCGTCGTCCACGGCATCCGCGCGTTCCTCCCCATCATGCAGGACCAGGGCGAGGGGCACATCGTCAACACCGCGTCGATGGCCGGGCTCATCGCCTTCCCGGGTGCGGCCGCCTACAACGCGACGAAGACTGCGGTGGTGGCCATCACCGAAGGGCTGTTCCTGGAGATGAAGGGCACCGGCTCGCCGGTGGGTGTGAGCGTGCTGTGCCCGGGGTTCGTGAAGACCAACCTGGTCGCCGGCCAGCAGTGGCAGCAGCGCTTGGGCCCGGAGCCGCCGAAGAGCACCGACGCGCTCGGGCAGATGATCGAGACCATCCTCGCCGATGGCGTCGAGAACGGCGTCGACCCCGATGGCATCGCCGCGCAGGTGCTGGATGCCATCCTCACCGATCGCTTCTGGATCCTCACTCACCCGGAGATGCGCCAGGCGCCGGTGGAACGCATGCAGCGCGCCGCCGCGCAGGAGAACCCCGCGTGACGAAACCGCCGCGGAAGGGCGGTACGCGCACATCCGCGTTCGGTGTCGGCAAGCGCGAGGGGCACGACTCGTCGCCGTTCTACGAGCGCTTCCACGCGCCGGAGATCTCCGCCGACGAGACGATCGGCATCACCTCGGCCGTCGACCGCATCGTGGTCGGCGATGCGCGTGACATGAGCGCGGTCGCCACCAACTCGGTGGCGTTGGTGGTCACCTCCCCGCCGTACTTCGCGGGCAAGGCCTACGAGGAGGCGCTGGGCGAGGGCCACATCCCTGCCACCTATGTCGAGTACCTGGTGATGTTGCGCGACGTGTTCGCCGAGTGCGCACGCGTGCTGCAGCCGGGTGGTCGCATCGCCGTCAACGTGGCCAACCTCGGCCGCCGGCCCTACCGGTCGCTGGCCGCCGATGTCACCGCCATCTTGCAGGACGAGCTGCGCCTGTTGCTGCGCGGTGAGGTCGTGTGGGTGAAGCAGCGCGGGGCGGCGGGCAACTGCGCGTGGGGCAGCTTCCAGCGCCCCGGCAACCCGGTGCTGCGCGACCTCAGCGAGCGCGTGGTCATTGCGTCGAAGGGTCGCTTCGATCGCGCGGTCACGCCCAAGGATCGGGCCCGGCAGGGCTTGCCGTCGGTGAGCACGCTGAGTCGAGACGAGTTCATGGAGGCCACCGTCGACGTGTGGGAGATCCCGCCGGAGAGCGCTGCTCGCGTGGGCCATCCGGCGCCGTTCCCCGTCGCGCTGCCGGAACGGTTGATCCACATGAACACGTACGAGGGCGAGCTGGTGCTGGATCCGTTCATGGGGTCGGGTACGACGGCGGTTGCGGCCGTGCGCACCGGCCGGCACTTCATCGGGTACGACACCGACGCCGGCTACGCGGCTGCGGCCATGGCCCGCGTGGGAGCCGAGTCGTTACTGCCGCAGGTGCAGCTGTTTGCCGATGCCGGGCGGCTCACCGACCGGATGGCGGGCGGTTGGGCGGCGAAGGATCTGGCGGAGTCGCTGTTGCTGTCCGCCGGCTACACCGACGTCGTCGATGATCGCAAGGTGCTCACCGGGGTGCAGCCCACGCTCTCGGCCACCGATGCCAAGGGCCGTCGCTGGTGGTTCGAGGTGGTCGGTGGGCGAACCACCAACCGGCCCGGTGCGCAGCGCATCGAGCTGCTGTGGCGGGCGATCGCGAAGGGGGCCGTGGTACGCGAAGCCGAGCCGGCGGCTCGCTACGGCATCCTCACCACCGGGTTGCCCGCGACCGCCTCTGGTGGTGGCGCGCTGAAGGCGGTGACGGGTGCGAGGAAGCCGGTGGCTGTCGTGGTCGACCTGCTGGCGGCCGACGCGGTGGCACACCTGCGCGCTGCCGGCCGCTGAACCGACCGACCCACGTCGGGCTCGTCTCGGTTCAGTTCGTTCAGCCCGACCCGCGGGTGTCGAGCAGGCGTGCGTCGGCGATGTCGTCGAACGATCCGGCGCTGAAGTAGCCCTGCAGGTCGACCACCAGGTGAGTGGCGACGGAACTGTAGATGCACGCTTCGCCCTCCGTGTCGAATCGCACCACGGCGGTGCCGGCGATGGTGAGGCCGGCGGCATCGATGTTGAGGTTGCTGGTGATGCCCGGTGTCGCGTCGCACGGCAGGGCGGTGAGGTACCCGCTGCCCAGGCTGCCGGTGGCGATGAGCGACACGAACGCCGACGAGCCGGGGTTGCCGCGAATGACGGTGGTGCCGCCCGCGGCGGCACGAGCACCGGCTCGGGTGTCGAGCAGGCGTGCATCGGCGATGTCGTCGAACGTGCCGGCGGTGAAGTAGCCCTGCAGATCGACGAGCAGATGGGTGGTCGCCGAGGTGTACAGGCACACCGTGCCGTCGGCGCCGAACGGCACGATCGCCAGTCCGGAGCGGGTTTGCCCTGCGGCGTCGAGGTTGAGGTTGCTCGTGGCACCGGGCGCACTGCCACAGGGCAGCGCCTGCAAGAAGCCCGAGCCGAGCGAGCCGGTGGCCACCAGCGAGAGCACGGCCGAGCGGTTCGGCTCGCCACGCAGCACGGCCATCGAGCCAGCGCGAGGAGTGGAGCCGCTGCGCGTGTCGAGCAGGCGCGCGTCGGTCACATCGTCGAACGCACCCTCTGCGAGGTAGCCCTGCAGATCTACCACCACATGGGTGGCCATCGAGTTGTACACGCAGGCGGTGCCGCCGGCATCGAAGCGAACCACGGCCAGCCCGGCGCGGGTCTGGCCGGCGGCGTCGGTGTTGAGGTTGCTGGTGCTCCCTGCGGCAGCGGTGCACGGCAAGGCCTGCAGGTACCCGCCGCCTGCCGTACCCGTGGCCACCAGCGAGACCACGGCCGAGCGGTTGGGTGTGCCCCTGATCTCCGTCGTCGAGTTGGGCGGCACGACGGTGGGCGCGGCGCCGTCGGTGAGGCTCAGTTCACGGATCAGGAACTGGGTCCAGACGGGGTCGATGGTGCTCTGGTACTTCTCATAGAGCCCCTTCGCGTGGGTGCCCTCGCCGTACCACAGCATCGTCTCGGCAACGAGGCCGCGCGAGCGGGCGATCGCCGCAGTCGCGATGGCGCACTGCATCGGCACCGCGCCGTCGAGCTCGGCGTGGATCATCGCCACCGCGGCATCGCCCGCGCCGATCTTTGACGGGTCGTACCCGCAGCCCGACATCACGAGCGCGGCGCCGATCGCAGAGTCGTAGCCGTCGTAGTCGCCGACATCGCCGGGGGTGTCGCTCTGGTAGGCCAGGTTCAGTGCGGTGACGGCGCCTGCCGACGAACCCATCACCGCCACGCGGGTGGCATCGATGCCGTAGGTGCCGGCATGCGCGCGCACCCACCGGATGGCGGCCTGCGAGTCGTACTGCGCCGCCTCCACGGCGTTGCGGCAGCGCTCGGCTTCAGCCGCCAGCTCACCGGGCGGCACCTTGCCGTCTTGCACGGCCTGGCACTGGTTGCCGGCATCGAGCCGGTAGTTGATGCTGAACACCACGTACCCGCGGCGAGCCCACTCCTGTGCGATGCCGCTCAGGGTGGCCTTCGAGCCGGTCTTGAAGCCGCCGCCGTGAATCGCGATCAACACCGGCCGGCTGGTGCTGGTGTCGCCGACCGGCTGGTACACGTCGAGCAGCAGATCGGTGGGCACGCCGGTCACCAGTGCCGGCGCGGTGGCGTAGACCACGTTGCTCGCCACCGTGGTGGTGTCGAAGACCATGTCGACGTAGCGGGTGCCTGCGGCGTGCGCCGCCAACGTCGTGCCGCCGGTGGCGACCAGCGTGACAGCGAACGTGCCGGCGAACGACACGACGGCGGCGAGGTGCTTCAGGTGGTGCTTCATGTCGGCGAGTGAAGCGCGCAGGTGTGAGTGATCTGTGAGCGACCGCCCGCGGGCGCCGCCCGAACAGCCGGCTTCAGAACAGGAACCGGCTGACCGTGTAGATCACCACACCGGCCAAGCCGCCGACGATGGTGCCGTTGATGCGGATGAACTGCAGGTCGCGGCCCACCTGCAACTCCAGGCGTTCGGCTGTGGCCTTGCCGTCCCACTTCTGCACGGTGGAGCTGATGATCTCCGCCACCTCGCCGCGGTAGTGGTCGACCACGTAGCCGGCGGCGCGCTGCACCCACTCGTCGACCTTGCGCTGCAGCTCGGGCTCGTCGCGCAGGCGCTCACCGAGGTGCACCAGCGAGCGATCGATGCGTTGGCGCAGCTCGCTCTCGGGGTCGTCGGTGGCGGTGAGGGTGCTGCGCTTCACCTCTCCCCACAACGACTGCAGCCACGCACGCACGTCGCGATGAGCGAGCAACTCGTTCTTCAGCTCTTCGCCTTTGGCCACCAGTTCCGGGTCGGCGCGCAGGCGGCCGGCGAAGGCCAGCACGCGCTGGTCGATGGCCTCGCGCACCTCGTGCTTGTCGTCGCTGCCCACGTCGCCGATGAAGCGATGCACCGCGGTGTAGATCTTCTCGAAGATGCGGTCGTCGACGGGCTCGGGAATCCACCACGGCGACTCCTGCTCCAGGCGCGTGCGAAAGGTGGTGCGGTTGTCGTCGAGGAAGCCCGCCAGGCCGGTGAGCACTGCATCGAGCAATCGCTGGTGGTGGCCACCTTCCATGGCCACGTCGAGTGCGCGCCCCATCAGCGGCGCGACCGGCGTGGTGCGGATCTTGCGCTCGATGAGGCCTTCCAGCGCGGTGCTCACATCGCGGTCGTCGAGCACCTCGAGGCTGCCGCGCAGCGCGTCGGCCACGCCTTCCCCGGCCTTGGTGGCATTGGCCGGCTCGCTCAGCCAGGTGCCCAGCCGGCGGCCGACGTGGGCATTGGCGAGGCGGTCGTCGAGCACCTCGCGGGTGAGGAAGTTCTGCTGCACGAAGTCGCCCAGCGATGCGCCGATCTGATCCTTGCGGTGAGGGATGATCGCCGTGTGCGGGATGGGGATGCCCAGCGGGTGGCGGAAGAGCGCCGTGACCGCGAACCAGTCGGCCAGCGCGCCCACCATGGCGGCCTCGGCGAACGCGCGCACGAAGCCCAGCCACTGGTGGTGCTCTTCCTGCCAGCGGGCCAGTAGGAAGACGATAGTGACCAGCACGAGCAGGCCGAGCGCGAGGCGCTTCATGCGCTGCATCGCGGCCTTGCGTTCGCGATCGCTCGCCGACATCACGTCCATGGCGGCGACCCTAACGGCGTGGCCGCGAAAGCAGCCCGAGGGCGGCGGGTCAGTGGTGGGCGACGTAGAGCCCGGGTCTGCCCGCGGCAAGGCGGGCCGTGGCGCCGACGATGAGTGCGGGCAGCAACGTGTGCCAGCCGAACTGCTCGACGGTGAGCACCACCCCGGTGAGCATCACGCTCGCCGCCGCAGAGAACGCCGCCGCCGAGCCGGTGGTGGCCAGCAGCGGTGCGGGCGCGTGCAGGCCCGGTGCGATGGCGGCACCGAGCGTGCCGCCCATCACGAACAGCGGCAGCACTTCGCCGCCGACGAAGCCGCTGCCCAACGCGATCGCGGTGAACAGCAGTTTCAACAGTGGCACCCACCAATCGACGTGGTCGCCCGCGAAGGCGGGGGTGAGCAGAGTGCTCGACAACCCCAGGTAGTCGCGCCCGACCAGCACCATCAGGCCGAGGGTGGCGACGCCGCCCACGACAGGTCGCGCTGGCGGCCAGCCGACCAGGTGCGCCATCTGCGCTCTGATGCTGTGCAGCAGCCACACGAACAGGCGAGCGACGAGGCCGAATGCGATACCCGCCAGCAGCAACTGGAAGGGCAGGGCGATCACCCAGCGCGGTGCCGGCAGATGTGGCCGGTTGGTCATCCGGTAGCCGAGTGCATCCACCACCACCTTGCCGGCGAAGGCCGAGCACACGGCGGGCAGCACCGCCTGCCATCGATGGCGTCGCGTGACCTGCAACATGAACGCGATGCCGGTGAAGGGCACCCCGAAGACTGCGCCCCATCCGCCGGCGAGCGAGGCGGCGATGAGCAGCCGCCGTTGGTCGGCGGGCAGGCGCGCGAGGCGCGCCGCCGAGTCGGTGACGGAGCCGGCCATCTGTAGCGCCGCGCCCTCGCGGCCCACCGAGGCGCCGGCGAGGTGGCCGACCACGGAACCGCCGAAGATCATCGGCGCCATGCGCGCCGGCACGCCGTGCGTGAACAGGTGACCCTGCTCGATGACTGCCGGCGTACCGCCCTTCGCGCGACCGCCGAGGTAGTGGTAGGCGGCGCCGACCAGCAGCCCCACGGCCGGCAGCAGCCACACCAACCAGCCGTGCGCGATGCGTGTGTTCGTGGCCCAGTCGAGGCTGCGCAGGAACGCGTACGAGATGAGCCCGGTGAGGGCCCCGCCGATGGTGGCGAAGAGCGCCAGCCGGGCCTTGGCCATCATGAGGCGACCGCTCGGGCGATGGCGGCTGCATCGGTCTCGACCATTGCGGCGACGTTAGCGGCCGGCCGGTGCGCGGCGGCCGGTGCGTCTTCTGCTCGCTGCTGCGGGGTCCTTCTCTTCGCGTCGATCGCTGCTCGGGCCTTGGACCTGGTGCTCGACCAGGCTGGGTTGATGGCCGACTGGCTCCGTGAGTCTTTCTTGGGTCGGCCCAGCGTTCGGGGTACTCTGTGATACCCCTTCAGTACGGTTGTTCGTATGGACGTCGGGGCGGTGTGCGAGCGGGTGCGAGGGGTCGCATCGGTGCGGGCCGCCGCCGGTGCGGGCTCGGCGTCGCGGGCAGAGCTGCAGGGCGGGCTGCGGTCGGTGGCGGTGGTCAGGTCGTGGCTGGCGGCGGCCGAGGCCCAGCTGGCGGCTGCGTTGGCCGGGTGTGCGTCGTTTCCCGAGCAGGCCATTGCGGAGGCCGGGCGTGGGTCGCAGGGCGAGGCCGGTCGTGTGCTGGAGCGGTCGGGCACGTTGGGCGCCACACCGGCGCTTGCAGGTGCGTTGAACGACGGGTCGGTCACGCCCGGCCACGTCGATGCGGTCACGAAGGCGGCGAAGGGGCTGGAAGGGCAGCAGCGGGCGGAGCTGATGCGGCGTGCGGATGGGCTCGTCGGGCTTGCCGCGGCGGCATCGGTGGGCGACTTCCGCAAGCGGCTCGAGCATGAGGCGCGGTCCATCCAGCGAGACGACGGCATGGCGAAGTTCGAGCGGCAGAAGGCTGCCGTGCGGCTACGGCGATGGACCGATGCCGACGGCATGTGGTGCTTGCAGGGCCGGTTCGATCCGCTCACCGGGGTGAAGCTCAACGCCCGCCTGGTGGCGGAGATCGAGGCGCTGTTCGCCGAGTCGGTGCCAGCGGGTTGCCCTACCGACCCTGTTGCGAAGCAGGAGTTCCTGGCGGCATGGGCGTTGGCGCGGATCATCGAAGACGGTGGGGCGGCTCCGCGGGCGGGCCGGCCCGAGTTCATCGTGGTCATCGACACCAGCGACGACCCTGGGCCGGCTGCCTCGGGTGATCCCGATGGGTCTGGCCGGTCGGATGGGTCGACGGGGTCAGGTGGGTCTGGCCGGCCAGGGCAGGGCGAACCGGATCTGGTGGGCTCGGAGCCGGGCGGCTCGGGGCCGGGCGGGCCTACCGTCGATTGGGGGCTGCCGGTTGAAGTTCCGCATCGGGTGCTGGTCGAACTGTTCGGGGAGGCCGATGTGCACACCGTGATCGTGCGGCACGGGGTGGTCTTGTACGCGCCGGGCGAGCTGAACCTCGGGCGCACCACCCGGCTGGCGAACCGTGCCCAGCGGCGTGCGCTGCGAGCGCTCTACCGGGGGTGTGCCGTCCCTGGGTGCGAGGCCTGTTTCGATCGGTGCAAGATCCACCACGTGCGCTGGTGGCGCCACGGCGGGCGCACGGATCTCGACAACCTGCTGCCGCTGTGTGCGCTCCACCACAGCAAGGTCCACTCGGCCGGCTGGGTGGTCATGTTGGGGCCAGACCGACAACTCACGATTCGCTACCCCGATGGCACCGTCCAGGCCACCGGGCCGCCTCGCCGCCGTGCGGCCTGAGGGTCGTCGCTGCCGGTCGATGGGCGGGTCGCGGTGCATCCGTAGGATGGCTGCACCATGAGTGAGCCGTCCCTGTTCGATGTCGATCCGCTGGATCTGGCGTCGCTGAACCCCGATCAGCTCGACGCGGTCGTGCACCGCGGCGGGCCGCTGCTGGTGGTGGCCGGCGCCGGCTCGGGCAAGACCCGCGTGCTCACGCATCGCATTGCACACCTCATCCATGAAGGTGTGCCGCCGTCGAGCATCCTTGCGATCACGTTCACCAACAAGGCCGCCGACGAGATGAAGCATCGGGTGGCCGCGCTGGTCGGCCCGATGGTGAAGGCGATGTGGGTGTGCACGTTCCACTCGGCGTGCGTTCGCATCTTGCGCGCCAACGCCGAGGCCATCGGCTACCCGCGCACGTTCAGCATCTACGACCAGGCCGATGCGCAACGCCTGGCCGGCTACGTCATCCGCGACCTCGGGCTCGATGCCAAGCGCTTCCCGCCGCGTGGCGTGCACGGGCAGATCAGCATCTGGAAGAACGAGCTGGTCACGCCCGCCCAGGCGTTGGTGAAGGCCGACAACCCGTTCACCCGCAAGCACGCCGAGGTCTACGTCGACTACCAGGCCCGCCTGGCGAAGGCCGGCGCGATGGACTTCGACGATCTGCTGATGAAGACGGTGCAGCTGTTCCGCGAGCACCCCGACGTGCTGGCGCACTACCAGCAGCGCTTCCAGCACGTACTGGTCGACGAGTACCAGGACACCAACATGGCGCAGAACGAGCTGGCCCTGTCTCTCGCCGCCGAGAGCGGCCAGGTCACCATCGTCGGCGACGGCGACCAATGCCTCCTGCCCGGCACCCTCGTCAGCACGCCGAGCGGCCCCGTACCGATCGAGCGAATTGGCGTCGACGACAAGGTCGACGGTTCCGGCGACTGCTGCATCAACGAATTGGGCGTGGTCCGCCGTGTTCACCGAGGTCGCTACTCGGGTGGTGTCGTGCGGCTTGTCGCCGGTGACGTCGTGTTGTCGGGAACGCCGGGGCACGTCGTGCCCGTCGACGGCGCGGGCGCGGAGCAGCCGTTGGCGCACCTGCAGCCCGGTATGACGGTGCTGGTCCTCGTCGGTGGCTGCTACGAGCTGCGGATGGTCGACACCGTCGAGATCCAGCAGTACGACGGCCCCGTGTATGACCTGGAGGTCGAGCCCACCCACCACTACGTCGCCAACGGAATGCTCGTGCACAACAGCGTGTACGGCTGGCGCGGGGCGGATGTGCGCAACATCTTGCAGTTCGAGGAGGCGTTCGACGACGTCACCACGATCGTGCTCGACCAGAACTATCGCAGCACGCAGACCATCCTCGATGCGGCCAACGCCGTCATCCGCAACAACCCCGATCGCAAGGAGAAGCACCTCTGGAGCGAGAAGGGTGGTGGCGACCGCATCATGCGCTACCACGCCGAGGACGAAGGCGACGAGGCCACCTTCGTGGCTCGCTCGATGCAGAACCTGCAGCGCGACGCTCACGTGATGTGGAAGGAGATGGCCGCCTTCTACCGCACCAACGCGCAGAGCCGGGTGCTCGAAGAGTCGTTCATGCGCTTCGGCATCCCGTACAAGGTGGTCGGCGGTACACGCTTCTACGACCGGCGCGAGATCAAGGACGCCATGGCGTACCTGCGGGCAGTGGTGAACCCAGCCGATGAGGTTTCCATCAAGCGGGTGCTCAACGTGCCCAAGCGAGGGGTCGGCGACGGCAGCGTTGCCAAGCTCGACGCCTTCGCCAAGGCCGATGGCATCTCGTTTGCGGAGGCCATGCGCCACGCGCAGGAGGCCGGGCTCACCGGCCCAGCGGCGCGCGGGGTGGAGAGCTTCGTGCGCCTGCTCGACGAGATCGGCCTGCTGGCCGCCGACGAGGCCAACGGCCCCGGCGACCTGCTGCAGGCCGTCATGGACGGCAGCGGGTACCTGGCCGAGCTGGAAGCCGAGATGGAAGGCTCGTGGAGGCGGCCGGCCGGCTGGAGAACATCGGCGAGATGATCGGCTCGGCACGCGAGTTCACCCGCATCGACGAGTTCCTCGAGCAGGTGGCGCTGGTGGCCGACACCGACGAGCTCGACGACGACGACAAGGTCGTGCTGATGACGCTGCACAGCGCCAAGGGGCTGGAGTACCCGGTGGTGTTCCTGGTGGGCATGGAGGAAGGCTTGTTCCCCAACAGCCGCGCGCTCACCGAGCCCACGCAGATGGAGGAGGAGCGGCGCCTCGCCTACGTGGGCATCACCCGCGCGCAGCAGAAGCTGTTCGTCAGCCACGCCTGGAGCCGACAGCTGTTCGGCACCACCAACTACAACCCGCCGTCGCGCTTCCTCGACGAGATACCCACGGCGTTGGTGGAGGAGTCGGGCGCCGTCGGCGGACGCAGCGGGTATGGCCGCCAGTCGTACCGCAAGCGCAGTACCGACGACGGCGCCGCGCCGCCGCCCTACCGTCGAGCCGGTGGTGGCTCCGGTACCGGTGGTTCCGGCTCCAGCGCATCGAGCTCCGGTTCCGGTTCCGGCGGGTACCGCTCGCCGGTCAGCAGCTTCGACCCCGATGACGACGTCGACTGGCATCGTGAGCGAGTCGTCGACGCCGCGCTCGCTGCCGGCCGCCGGCACGAGCCGGCGCCCTCCAACTCGCAGGAGCTGGGCCTACGAACCGGCGACGATGTCGAGCATCCGGCGTTCGGTGAAGGCGTCATCATCGAGATTCGCGGGCAGGGCGACAAAGCAGAGGCCACCATCCGCTTCCGCGAGGCCGGCACCAAGCACCTGTCGCTGGCGTGGGCGCCGCTGAAGCGCCTGTAGCGGCAGTGGTGGCGACCACGCAGCACTCGCCGGTAGCTGATTGAATTCACCGTGATGACCGCCGAGCTGCAACCTCACGATGCGGAGACGTTGCAGCGCCGCAAGCGTCTCAGCCGCACGTGGGCGGGCATCGTGGTGGTGTGGTCGCTCATCCGCACCGTCATCGTCTGGGCCGCAGTGGGCGACTACGGGCTGAACCCGTGGATCTACCTGTCGCTCGATCTCAGCTCGGCCATCGTCGACGCGTTCACCACGCCGCGCATGGTGCTCAGCTTCATCGACGACCACTTCAAGCAGGCCATCAAATGGGCCTTCATCTCGTTGGTGGCCTTCATCGTTCCCGATCTGTACATCTTCCTCGGCACGCGCACGTTGCCCACGCGCATCATCGTGGTGGTGTGCCTCATCATCGGCCTCACCCTCACCATCGGGGTGATCGGCGTGGTTCGCCGCATTCGCAGGGGCAGGAACGAACGCCGACTGGCACAGTGACCTGTTGCACTGACCTGGCGAGTGCCAACGTGAGCCGGTAGCGGCGTACGTGTTTGAATGGGAGGCATGAAGGCAGCCATCCTGTTCCAGAGCCTCTCCGGCAACACTCGTCGGGCCGGTGAGCTCATCGCCGCCAACCTGCAGCAGGAGGGTTGGGGCATCACCACCGTCGCGCCGATGAAGCAGCTGGAGATGTCGGCCATCCAGAGCGCCGACATGGTCATCATCGGTACCTGGGTGCACGGGCTGTTCGTGGTGGGCCAAGCGCCGTGGGGCATCGGCGCCATCAACCACCTGCCGGCGTTGCGCGGCAAGCTGGCAGCCACCTACTGCACGTTCGCGCTGAACCCTGGCACCACGCTCGACAAGCTCGACAGTGCGGTCAGTGGCCTGGGCGCCGAGGTCATCGGTGGCCTGGCGTTGCACCGCAGCAAGCTGCACGCACACGCCGAGGAGTTCGCGGCGCGACTCGTGGCCAACGTGCCCGCTCGCGCCTGAACTGGCTGATCTAGCTGCGCGTCGAGCCGGGGTCGGCGACTCGCCCGGCGAACAGCACGGTGCCGCTGCCGCGGTCGCGCAGCCAGAAGGTGAAGGGTCGGTCGAAGGTGAGCACGATCGGCTCCTGTGGTTCCGGCGCGGCCGTCTCCACCATCACCACCGCCGTGGCCGCAGCGGCCTCGGTGCCTTCCTCGTCGACGGTGATGTTGGCCTGGTGCACGACCGCTCCGATGGTGAGACTTGCGGCCGTGGTCATTCCGCTGAAGTCGGCGGCGCCACTGAACGCGGTGGGCATGCCCATGGCCTCCAGCACGCGGCTGAGCTCGACGCTGGTCTCGATGTCGAACCGGGGGAAACTCAGTTGCACCGGTCGGCCGGCGAGCGCGGCGAACACCTCGTCCGCGCTGGGGAGCGGCGCGTCGGCCTCGACCAGCGCGGCGGTGAACGACAGCCCGCCGAACACGTAGGGCAGGTCGACTGCCTGCCAGCCCTGGCCCGCGGCGTACCCGAAGTCGGCGCTGGCGTGCATCATCGCCGCGCTCACATCTCCCGCCGGCGTTGCGAACGGCTGGTCGGTGGTCTGCTCCGCGTCGAAGGTGGTGGCCCAGTTGGCCTTCAGGTAGATGGCGTTGACCAGCGTCAGCCGAGCATCGGGAGTGATGGTGCCCTCCACCAGCAACTCGGGGATGCGGTCGTTGGTCTGCTGCGCAACCCACTCGTTGATCGCAGCGCGGGCGGCCTCGGGGTCGGTGGCGTAGTCGACCAGTTCCAGCCCGGCGTCGTACTCGGCGGAGAGCAGGTCGAGGAAAGCCTGCTCGAACGCGAGGCCCGACTGGCCCCACAGCGAGTTGGCGATGGACAGCTGCACCTCGCTGGTGCCGGTGCCGCCCTCGGCGGTGTTGTCGCGAACCTGGTTGAGCGTCTGCAGCGCCGTACCGAGCGCGTTCATCGAGCGGTGGATGGTGCCCGGCTCGGTGATGTGCAACACGGTGTTCATCTCCTGCAGCGTGGCGCCCTTGGCCCCGGCGGAGGTCATCGCCAGCGCGAGCGCGATGCTGGCGGGAGAGAACACCACGTTGGCCGTGGGGTCTGCCGCCACGAGCCGCTCGTACAGGTCGGCGGAGAACGCGTTGATGGCGGCCGAGCCGGCCAGTGCGTCGTCGGGCGTGGTGGCCACCAGCGGCGCCGAGCCCTTGAGGCTGCTGTGCCCGGCACCATCGGCCGGCACGGTCGGCGCAGTTGGGGTGGACGAGGGCTCGTCGGCGGCTTCGTCGCCGCAGGACTGCAGCAGTTGGGCGACGGCCGGGAGAGCGAGGAGAGAGAGGAACGTACGGCGTTGCATGCTCATCTGACGCTCCTCACCCGCCGCTGGTTCCTGCCGGCGGGGGTGTGGCGGCGCCTGCTGCCGGGGTGTCGGCAGTGAGGTCGAGCGTCAGCGAGCCGTCGTTGTTGATGATCGGTCGTACCCCGACCGGGGGCAGGGCCAGGTCTTCCGGCGCGAGCGTGCGGCCATCGCAGTCGGTGAACTGGCGAGTGCGCCGCACCTGCTCGATCTGGCAGGTGGCATCTCGGTCCGCGGGATGCGCAAGGTAGATCTGGAACCCGCTGGCAGCGGTGTGATCGAGCACGATGTTGCGATCGCTGCCGATGAGATCCTGCAAGATGATGGGGCCGCCGTCGACGATGTGATCGGCCACCCACTGCGCGTTGCCCATCTCCTGGAAGGCCGGCGCCAGGTTGGCCGTGGTGTCGTCGCGATTGCGCGACGTGAGTGCGGCGACACCCCACAGCAGCAGCCCCACCACCACGAAGAAGCCGATGCCGACCAGCACCGGTACCACGGCACGAGCGAAGGTGGATCGAAGCTGCGGGCGGCGCATCACCAACAGTGTGCCCGCCCACCGCCGGAATGCCACGTCGCCTGACTGCCACGCGGCCGCAGCGTGCGTGCGTGCGTGCCGAGCGGGCTCGGGCTCACGGTGTGTAGAAACCGCAGCTCACTGCCAGCTCGCCGGCCAGTTCGTTGTTGGCCTGCACGTACCACGCACCAGTGGGGTCGAGAATCGTGAAGTCGGCATCGCCAGAGGGGGTGGTGGCGATCCAGTTCCAGCCGCCTTCCACCTCGCCCATGTTCGTGTAGGTCGCAGTGACCCCGCAGTCCAGCAACAGCAGGTCGAGGATGGTGATCGATGCGTCTTCCCAGCTCGTTGCGGCGGGGTCGGTGGTGGGTGCATCCGGTGAGTCCGGGACGATGGTGACGTCGCCGAGATCGAAGGCGAAGATCAGCGTGGGAGTGGTCGACGACACCGTGCCGGCGCCGTCGACGGGGTGAGCCGCCGTCGTCGGTGCCCAGGTACAACTGCACCGGGACGCCCCCGACCAACGCCGTCAACTGGAACGGATGGGAATCGCCGGCCGTGCACGGGTTGTACAGGTTGACGGTGATCACGTAACGGCCATCGGGGCGGTGTCGGCCCAGATGATGTTCTCGGCGGGTGTGGCGGTGGCCGAGTCGCACGGTGCGTTGGCGTCGACATCCAACGTGCCGCCACTGCTGACCGACCGGTTGCCGTAGCCGACGGTCTCGCCGGTCGGGTCGGTGACCGACAGGTCGATGTCGGCCGTGTCGGCCCAACGCAACGTGATGCGCACGTCGCCCGTGGCCAGATCGGTGGTGCCCGGGTCGGCGCCGACGGGGCGCACGATCAGCACGCCGGTGGTGAGGTCGACGAGGATGAAACCTTCATCGACCGGGTCGGTGGCAATGATCACGATGATCACGGTGGGGTCGAAGGTCGGCCAACGCGGCCCCACGTACACGGGAGGTGTGGTCAGCGGCACCGGCGGCGACAACGGGTTGCCGCACGAGCACTTCGCGCGCGGTACGCCCCAGCGATCGACGAGCACCGCATGGCCGGCCTGCAGCACCGACGGATGGGCGAATGCCTGGCCGTTGCGGAAGCCGTGGTTGGTGACACGGGTGTCGCGAGTGAGCACCACCGGTGTCAGGTCCTCGATGTACGTGCGGATGTCGCCGGCCGCGATGCCCTGCACGCCGGCCCATGCGGCGGCCTTGTCGGGGTGCTGCTCGAGGAAGGTGATCATCGCCTGCGGGTCGCAGGCGGCGGCGTTGCGGGTGCCACCGTAGAGACCCGGCTCACGGCCCGCCACCTGTGGCAGGGCCACCTGCCCGGCGGGCAGCGGAGCCGTGGTGCTGGGGATCGGCACCGACGGCAGCGAGACGCTGGGCACAGCTTCCTGCCCGGAGCCCACCGTCGGCATGAACGGTTCGGCCATCGGCGCGTTGACCGGCTCGAGCAGCACTTCCCCCTGCCCCAGCACAGACGGATCGAGCGTGCCTTCCGGGTAGGTGCTGCTGGTGGCGGCCGGCAGCGTCGTGGCGGTGGTCTGCGTGGAGTTCAACGTGGTGCTGCCAGTGGTCTTCGAGTCGTCGCCGCGAGTGAGCGCGAGCCCGATGCCGACCAGCGCGGCCACCCCCACGAGCGCGCCGATGACGAGCGTGTTGCTGCGCTTCTTCGTGCCCGCCCCCGGCGGAGGCGGGCTGGTGGGCGTCGACAGCGTTGCGCCCGGCGGCGGCCCCGGAGGTGGTGGCACCGTCGGGATCGGCGCTTCGGCGGAACCGGGCGAGCCGGCAGCGACCGGAGCAGTCGGTGCAATCGGCGCGCCGCACGCACCACAGACCATCAGGCCCGCGGAGTGCGGGGTACCACAACGAGGGCACGTTCCCATGGGCATCATGGCTGCCACCTCTGTTTCCACCTTGTGCTTCCAGCGTGGCCGACCGGTGCAGCAGCGCCCAGTGGCCAAGGTCCTCGCGGTGGGCCGAATTGAGAGAAGCCCCACATCAGTCGTAGGGTTCCCTACTTGTGAATCGGCCCTACCGCGTAGTCGTCGCCAAGCCGGGCCTCGACGGCCACGATCGTGGCGCGAAGACCATCACTCGCGCCTTGCGCGACCATGGCTTCGAGGTCATCTACACCGGCCTGCATCAGACTCCCGAGCAGATCGCGGAGACCGCGCTGCAGGAAGATGTCGACGCTGTCGGTCTGTCGCTGCTCAGCGGTGCGCACCTCACGCTGTTCCCTCGCGTGATGGAGGAGCTGCGCAACCGCGGGCTGGGCGAGATGCTGGTGTTCGGTGGCGGCGTCATCCCCGATGCCGACGCTCGCACGCTCAAGGCGCAAGGCGTCACCGAGGTGTTCGGGCCGGGAAGTTCGTTGAAGGCCATCAGCGGCTGGCTGGAGGCCGAGTTGGATCAGAGAGAAGACGAGGCCTAGATGGATCTGTTCGAGTACCAGGGCAAGCAGTACTTCGCCCGCTACGACATCCCGGTCAGCCCGGGCGACGTGGCCTACACGGTCGACGAGGCCGTCGCCGCGGCGGAGATGGCCGGCTACCCGGTCGTGGTCAAGGCACAGGTGCAGGTGGGTGGTCGCGGCAAGGCAGGCGGCATCAAGCTGGCCGACACGCCTGACGAGGTGCGCCTGCACGCCGGCAACATCCTGGGCATGGACATCAAGGGCCACCTGGTGAAGCGAGTGTGGGTCGAGCACGCCAGCGACATCAGCAAGGAGTACTACGCCTCCTACTCGCTCGATCGTGCGGCCAAGAAGCACCTGCTGATGCTCAGCGCCGAGGGTGGCGTGGAGATCGAGGCCGTGGCCGTCAGCAACCCCGATGCGATCGTGCTGCTGCACATCGACCCGGTCGACGGCATCTCGCTGGCTGTTGCCCGCGATGCCGCCGTGCGCGCCAACATCGACGAGGAAGCCGTCGACGGCGTGGCCGACATGCTGGTGAAGCTGTACGACTGCTTCACCCGTGGCGACTGCGACCTGGCCGAGATCAACCCGCTCATCCTGCGCCCCGACGGTGGCGTGCACGCGCTCGACGCGAAGGTCAGCCTCGACAACAACGCCGCCTTCCGCCACCCCGAGTGGGACGAGTTCCGCGCCACGGAAGAGCTCGACGAGCGCGAGCAGTTGGCCCGCACACACGATCTGCAGTACATCGGCCTCGATGGCACCGTCGGCATCATCGCCAACGGCGCCGGCCTCGCGATGAGCACGCTCGACGTGGTCAACCAAGTGGGCGGCACGGCCGCCAACTTCCTCGACATCGGTGGCGGCGCCAACGCCGACATGATGGCCGCTGCCCTGGGCGTCATCAACTCCGACGAGAACGTGAAGAGCATCCTCATCAACATCTTCGGTGGCATCACCCGCGGCGAGGAAGTGGCCAAGGGCATCGTCGAGGCGCTGGGTCGTGTCGACCTGCGAGCACCCATCGTCATTCGCCTCGACGGCACCAACGCCGAGGAAGGCCGCGAGATCCTCGCCAACGCCGGCATCCCCGAATCGAAGCTCACCTCCAAGCCCACCATGCTGGAAGCCGCACGTGCGGCCGTAGCCCTTGCGAACGGAAACTGATCATGGCCATCTTCGTCAACGCTGATACGAAGGTCATCGTGCAGGGCCTCACCGGCGGCCAGGGCAAGTACCACGGCCTGCGTAACCAGGCGTACGGCACCCAGGTCGTCGGCGGCGTCACGCCCGGCAAGGGTGGCACCGACGTCGAGGGCATCCCCGTGTTCAACACGGTTGCCGAGGCCGTCGCCGCCACCGGCGCCGATGCGTCGTTCATCGCCGTGCCGCCCAAGGCCGCTTCTGCGGCGATCCTCGAGGCCGCGGCCGCGGGCATCCGCTTCATCGTGTGCATCACCGAGGGCATCCCCGCCCAGGACGAGGCGAAGGTGTACAACACCCTGCTGCGCGACTACCCCAACACCCGCCTGCTCGGCCCCAACTGCCCGGGCATCATCAGCCCCGGCAAGTGCAACATCGGCATCACCGCCGGCGAGATCGCCCAGCTGCCCACGGCCAAGGGCCCCAACGTCGGCATCGTCAGCCGCTCGGGCACGCTCACCTACCAGGCGCTGTACGAGCTGAAGCAGCGCGGCATCGGCGTGTCCACCTGCGTCGGCATCGGTGGCGACCCGGTGCCGGGCACCAACTTCATCGACTGCCTGCGCGAGTTCCAGGCCGACCCCGAGACCCACGCGATCATCATGATCGGCGAGATCGGCGGCTCGGCCGAGGAAGAGGCCGCGGAGTTCATCAAGGCCAACGTCACCAAGCCGATGAGCGCCTACATCGCCGGTGTCACCGCGCCCGAGGGCAAGAAGATGGGCCATGCCGGCGCCATCACCTCGGGCGGCAAGGGCACGGCCCAGGGCAAGATGGACGCCTTGCGCGCTGCCGGGGTGAAGGTGGGCCTCAACCCCACCGAAGCCGGCGACCTGATGGCCGAAATCGTCGCCACCCTCTGACCCCCCCCTTCACCCCCTCACCCACTTTTACGTCAAGTCTGTCGGGCGTGTACCAGGGGCTGTGAAGTGGAGGTCTTGACACAAAGCGGTGCCGCACGGGCACGGACTACGGTCGCGGCCATGCCGATCGTGCCTGACGACAAGAACTGGACCTGGGTGCTCGAACGGGCCTGCCCGGACTGTGGCTTCGACGCTCGCGCCTTCGACCCCACCGGGGTGCGGGTGGCCGTGGAGGCCAATGCCGCCCGCTGGCGGGTGTTGCTCGCCGACCCGCGTGCCGCGCAGCGACCCGACGATCACACCTGGTCGGCGCTGGAGTACGGATGCCACGTGCGCGACGTGTACCGCCTGTACCTCACCCGCCTCGAGCGGATGCTCACCGAGGTTGGCCCGACGTTCGCGAACTGGGACCAGGACGCGACCGCGGTGAAGGAGCGCTACGAGCGCCAGAACCCCGCCGACGTCGCGGGAGAGCTGCGCGCCGCGGCCGGCATGCTGTCGGCTCGTTACGCCACCGTGTCGGGCGATCGTTGGCAGCGCACCGGGTTCCGCAGCGATGGTGTCGCCTTCACCATCGACAGCTTCACGCGCTACCTGGTGCACGACCCCGTGCATCATGTGCACGACGCCGAGCAGGGCTATGCGCGGCTCGGTGGGCTGTGGGCCCCACCCGCCGGCGAGCCTGCCTAGCGCTCACGGCCGACGGCCGTACCACGCCACCAACTGATCGATCAGCGGGGCGCCAGGTGCAGCGGCCACCGGATTGCCGAATGGCGGGCCACCGGCGGCAACCTGCGCGGGCAGGTCGGCGACCATGGCCGCGAACGCCGCTCGTCGATCACCACCAGGCAGTGCGTGCAGCGCGGCCTGCAGCGCCTTCGAGCGCCTGTTCGTTCCAGGCCGGGTGCTGCTCGGTTGCCGTCGCGAGATCCCAGGTGTGCACGCTGAGCTCGCTCGTGTACATGGCCAGCATCGCCGAACCGGGGGCCTGCACCCAGGGCAGCACCATCATCCGGCTGAGGTTGGTGTCGTCGGTCCAGGCGGCCTGCACACGATGAGCGTCGCTCATCCATGCGTCGTGCCAGCCGAGGTCGGCGATGCCGGTGACGAAGGATGGCAGCGCCATCGGGTCGCCGCCTTCGCCCAGCAGCGCCACTCGTCGCAGCACGACCAGCATGTGGCCGATCAGGGTGCGTACGTCGAACTCAGCGCACGGAGTGGGGCCGTCGAACTGAGTGGGCCGCACCTCGGCGATGGTGGCGCCGGCAGTGGCGACAGCATGGGCGAAGTGAAGGCGAGGATCGGTCGGGTGGAGCGTGGTGGTCATGCCATGAAGATCCCACTCAAACTGTCCACCTTCTGACCATGTTGATGCGAAGATCAGCGCATGCGTGCCGACCGACTCGTGGCGATCCTGCTGATGTTGCAGCAGCGCCAGAAGGTGACCGCCGATGAAGTGGCCGAGGAGTTGGAGATCTCGCCGCGCACCGCCCGCCGCGACCTGGAGGCGTTGGGCGTTGCCGGCTTGCCGGTCTACTCGGTCGCCGGCCGCAACGGCGGTTGGCGCCTGGCGGGTGGCGGTCGCACCGACCTCAGCGGCCTCACGGCGGCGGAGGCACAGGCGTTGTTCATGGTGGCCGGTCCCTCGGCTGCCACCACACCAGAGTTGAAGGGGGCGCTGCGCAAGTTGGTGCGTGCGCTGCCCGAGCAGTTCCGACCGGCGGCGCAACACGCTGCCTCGTCGGTGCTCATCGACGAGCGGGCATGGGAGCGATCGGCCATCCGTCGACCGGCACCGCCGATGCTGGCCGTCGTGCAGCAGGCGGTGGTGCAATGTCAGCAGTTGCACCTCGAGTACACGGCGCGCAGTCGGGAGCACACGCAACGACTGGTGGAGCCGCTGGGCCTCGCCGCCAAGGGCTCGGTGTGGTACTTGGTGGCGGACACGGCGGCCGGCCGGCGTAGCTTTCGCGTGGATCGGATCGCCGCTGCGTCGCTCACTGGCCGCCCGGCGACACGGCCGGCCGACTTCGACCTCGGCGAGGCCTGGGCGTTGATCGCCGATCAGGTCGAGCAGCTGCGCGCGCCGGTGGTGGTGCACGCCATCGCGCTGCCGAGGCTGGTCACCATCCTGGCGTTCGTGTTCGGGGGTCGGCTGACGGTGGGCGACACGTTGGCGGACGGGCGCGTGGAGGTGGAGATCCGCGGCCACTCACTCGAGTCGCTCGCCGGCGAGTTGGGCGGCTTCGGCGCCGGTGTGGAAGTGCTGTCGCCGGTGGAGGTGCGCCGATCGCTGGCTCGCGTGGGGTGCGAGCTGACCGCCCTCTACGGCAGCTGAGAGCCGGTGAAGGACGAGAGCGCTGTGAACGCCGTGCGCGCCGCCGGTGCATGGCGGCCGGGGGTCAGGGCAGCTGGCCGACGTGTGCCAGAGCGAGGCGGATGAGGCGGTCGTGGCCGCCGGTCATCTCGCGGCGCACCTCTTCGCTGATGGCTTCCTCGGGGGTGAACCAACGCAGGTCGAGCGCCTGCTGAGTGGGCTGGCAGTCGCCGGCGACGGGAACGACGAAGGCCAGGCTGACCGCATGGTGGCGCGGGTCTTGGAAGCCGCTGACCTCGGCATCGGGGAAGTACTCGACCACGGTGAACGGCGCCACCTCGGGCGGTATGCGGGGCAACGCCAGCGGGCCGAGATCCTTCTCCAGGTGGCGCAGCACGGCGTCGCGGATTCGCTCGCCGTAGAGCACGCGACCACTGACCACCATCCGGCTGATGGTGCCGTCGGCGGCTTGCCGCAGCAGCAGGCCCACGTGGGTGACCCGGCCGAGCTCGTCGACCTTCACCGGTACCGCGTCGACGTACACCAGTGGCACGTTGGCCCGAGCGTTCTCCAGCTCGTCGCGCGAGAGCCAACCGGTCTTGGTGTCGAGTTGTTCGCTCATGATCAGTCGTTGCCCATCAGTCAGTCGTTGAGATCAGTCGTGGAGATCAGTCGTGGAGGATCGTTGGTGAAGGGAACAGTTGTAGCCGAGAGGTCAGCTGAGGAAGAAACCGTTGACGTCGATGAGCACGTGTCCCGACTGGCTCATCTTGGCCACGACGGTGCCGGTGGGGCTGAGCCGGAGGAGCGCGCCGTTGGCCACGGTCTGCCCAGGGCCGAAGTTGAGGTTGGAGGTTGCCGGCTCGACGAGGGGGTAGACGGTGAGGAAGCCGATGGTGTTGGGGCCGGTGACCGTGAGGTTGGCCGACACGGCCGAGGCGTCGCCGGCGACACCGGGGACGGTGTTGAGCGCGATGGTGCGCGCCTGGCCGGGGCCGAACGCGCCCACCGACGGCTGGCGCGAGTCGTACGCGCGATACGGCGTGACCGACCGGAACATGCCGGTTGTGGCCAGGGTGGCGGCGCTGTCGGTGATGTAGCCGACGACGTCGAGGATGATGTGCGTGCCGGCGGTGGTGTACACCGCCACGGAACCGTCGGGGCCGATGGGCACGATGGCGGTGTTGGCGGCAGGTGCCGACGCCGTGAAGTTGACCGTGCTGTGCTGCGTGCCGGCAGGGTTACCGCCGCTGGGGAGGGCGACCAGGTACCCGGCGGCGCCGGCGCCGGCGGCGGTGACGTTGACCACCAGCGCAGACAGGCCGGTGGCGGGTACTGCACTGGCCGGCAACCTGCGAGCAGTGGCGGTTCCTCCTGGTGCGACCGGCGCCGGGGTGACGCTGCCCGCCGGCAGCAAGCCCGTGACGCGAGTGTCCATCCAGCGCTCAGGGGCGATCGCGACGAACCGCCCGTCGGTGGCCGAGGGTGCGCCGGTCTGGAAGTAGCCCAGCACGTCGACGATGGCATTGCCGCCGGCGTCGAGGTACAGGCTGATGCGGCCTCCTTGGCCCACGGGCACGATGGCGAAGTTGGGTCGATCGCTGCCGGCGGTGGAGATGTTGAGCGTGGATGTGCCGCCGGTGGCGGCGGCCAGGTAGGGCGAGGCCTGCACGAAGCCGGTGACCGGCGTGCCGGTGGACGTGATGTTGACCGCAACCGCCGACACGGCATCGGGCGAGACCGGCAGCCCCGCCAGCACCGCGACATCGATGACGGCACCAGGCGCGTAGGGGCCGACACCCAAACCGGGTGCGGGGGTGCCGCGCGAGTCGAAGACTCTCGTCGGGCTGGAGAGCGGCACGTACTTGCCGGGCTCGGTCGAGAGCGCGGCCGGGGGCGCCGGCAGCAGCACCTTGCCGGCGCCGAAGGTGTTGTCGGGGCCGGGGGCGCCGAGGTCGGCGACGAAGTGCTTCACCAGCGCAGCCGTCGACCTACCGGGCACCGCCAGGCCGGCGCCCTGCAGCAGCGCGGCGATGCCGGCAGCCACGGGTGCGGCCGCAGAGGTGCCGGAGAACGCCTGGCCGAACGTGACGCTGTTGAACCCGGCCGGTGCCGACACGTCGGGTTTGATGCGACCGTCGAACGTGGGGCCCTGCGACGAGTAGTAGCCGATCGCGTTGCCGGCCGGTGGGTCGACCGCGCCCACGGCGACGAGGCTGGGGTTCTTCGAGTCGACGACGGGCTTGGAGGCGCTGCCGGCGACGTCGTAGTAGCCCAGTTCCAGCAGGCCGTCGCCCAGTGCGATCTCGAGCTGATCGGGTGCCGCGCCCACCGGTGTCGCCGCGTTGCGCTTGACGCGCATGAAGACGATGCCGCCGAAGTCGCCGAAGATGTTCTGCGGGTACACGCACAGGTCGTCTGCTTCCAGCGGCGCGGCGCCGGCCACCTGCGCGGCGTCGTAGGTGTTCTGCATGCCGTTGGCGGGGTTGCGGTCGAGGTCGATGCCGGTCACCTCGCTCATCGCGAGGGGGTTGTAGCTGTCGATGAACTGGTTGGTGCTGCTGAGCGGCTCCCAGAACTCGAGCGAGTAGTCGGTCCGCTGGCTGGCCGGCAGGTACCAGTCGTTGCTCCACCGGATGCCGTCGAACAGCACGCCGCAGATCGAGTAGCCGGCATCGAGGCGTAGCCACGTGTCGACTCCTGCGCCGCGGTCGAAGTCGACGTAGCCGTTGGCCGGCAGGCTGGTGGGCACCGGGCGCCGCATGTAGCCATCGAGCGCGTCGTTGCCGCCGGAGTTGAACCACACCAGGCCGAGGCTTGCTGCGTAGTCGACCACCGATGCCAGCGGGCCGGTGCCGTCGCCCGGGCCGTCGTACGACGAGCCCAGCGAGCGAGTGACGATGGTGACGCCTTGGGCTGCGAACCACGTGATGGCATCCTGCAGATCGGAGGCGGTGCCGACGGTGGCGATGAACAGCTCGGCCGCTGGTGCCATGTCCTTGACGATCTCGGCGACGGCCACCCCGTGCTGGCCGTCGCTGCCACCGACGATGGCGTTGCCGGCGCACAACCTGAAGCCGCTGGTGTCCTTGCAGAACTGATGACCATTGACCAGGCTGGGCTGCGGGCCGTGCTCGGCGGCGGTCCAGAGACGGAGGTCGAAGTAGTCGACGATGCCCACCTTGATGCCGGCGCCACCGAACCCCGCAGCGTGCCATGCGGCGGCGTTGGTGATGTCGATCTCCGCGCCGGGGATGCCGGTGCCGGGCACCAGTTCGGCGCGTTGTGTGCCGCCGGGCGTGTAGCCGGCCCGGCGTGGTGCCCGCACGGTGAGCGCAGCTGGTGTGGTGGCCAGTTCGTTCAGCCGCGACAACGGCACGCTGGCCTGCACCAGCTCATCGGTGATCCTGCCGGTGACGGCACCACCGAGGCGGACGATTGCGGCCGACACGGCCGTGTCGTCGGCGGTGAGCACCTCCACCGCGATCGACGTGGAGTCGACGGACTGCGTGCGCCGTTCGCCGCTGCCCGCATCGCCGGCGGCGGCGATTTGCGCCAGCAGTCGAGGATCGGTGATCTCACTGGCGTCGGCCATCGCGACCGGCGTGCTCGGCGTGGTCACCAGCAGCCCGGCACCGACGACCGCACTGACGACCGCGGCGACGACCGCTCCACGAACCACTCGCACGTCTGATCCTCCTCAGGTCTCGGGCAGCGTACTGCCTGCCCCGGCGCCGTGGCAGGCGCCTACGCCTTGCGGCGACGGCGGGGCAGCGGGTCGGTGGGCGGTTGCGGCGGCGCGAACACCGAGGTGCGTTCGTCGATCGGGATCTCGATGCCGTCGGTATCGATGTCGATCGGCTGATCGCTGGCGGCGACCACCACCGGCGCTTCCTCCTTGGGCTTGCGACCCAGCGCAACGTCGATGCCGAACATGCCTGCAGCCAGCATCCCCCCGGCGAGGCCGTGCCGCCGCCGGGCGGTACCGATGGGATCCGAGATCGGTGCGAGCTCGATCGCGACCTCCTCGATCGCGACCTCCTCGCCCGCCGCCACGTCGACGTCGACGGTTTCGTCGACGGGTGCGTCGTCGCTGGCGGGCAGGGTGCCGGTGTCGTCGGAGTCCACGGCAGCACCCTACCGATCGGGTCCGAGGTACGGTCGTCGAGCCGGTGGTGAGCATCGCGCGACCAGGCCACGGTGGTCGCGTAGTCTGTGCTCCGTGCCTGAAGGCGACACGATTCACCGCGCTGCAGCAGCCTTGCGAACAGCTCTCACCGGTCGTGCAACCACGCGCTTCGATGCTCCCCGCCTGTACGGCCCGCGACCCGCCCTGGGTCGTGTGATCGAGCGCATCGAGACCCACGGCAAGCACCTCGAGATCGTGTGGGACGACGGCCTCGTGCTGCACACTCACTTGCGCATGAACGGGTCGTGGCACCTGTACCGCGGAGGCGAGCGGTGGCGGCGCCCCACAGAGCAGATGCGTGTCGTCATCGAGGTACCCGACTGGGTGGCCGTGTGCTTCAGCGCCCCCACCGTGGAGACCTACCGCGAGTTCGATCGGTTCCGTCATCCGGGCTTCGGCCGGCTCGGCCCCGACCTGTGCACCGCGCCCGACGATGAGCTGATGGAGTGCGCTCGGCGCATTCTCGACTACCCGGAGCCGGAGTGCCCCATCTCCGAGGTGCTGCTCGACCAGCACGTCGCCTGCGGGGTGGGCAACGTGTACCGCAGCGAGATCCTGTGGGCGTGCGAGCTCAGCCCGTTCGCCACAGTGGGTTCGCTGCTGCCCGCCGATTGTGTGCAGGTCATCCACGCCGCGTCGCGCATGTTGCGGTCCAACCTGCAACACGTCTACCGCGTCACCGCCTCCGAGATCCCCGGCGGTCTGGCGGTGTACGGTCGCAACGGTCAACGTTGTGCGCGTTGCGGCGACACCGTGCAGGTCCGCCGAGTGGGCGAGCACGCACGCACGCTCTACCACTGCCCCGGTTGCCAGGTGCGCCATCAGCCCGCTGCCGCTGCCAAGCCGCATCCCGATGAGCCGGTGATGGATCCGCATCCGGCGGCCGCGCAGTACCTCGCCGATCTTCCCTGGCGCCGCGACTCACTCGCCGGCTGACGAGGCCGATGGTTCGTGAGTGGGGCTGGCGAGCAGTCGCACCAGCCGAACCCAGCCGTCGCCCAATGGGGTGCGCTCGTCGTGCGCCGGGTGCGTCGCACCGCTGACAGCGTGGAACATGGCGGTGGCCAAGGCGGTGGCGACCACATCGCCCACGCCGATGGCGCGTGCAACCGCGGCCTGCGCCGTGAGCTCGGCCTGTGCAGTGTCGCCCATCTGCACCGCTGCCCCGGCGGCAGCGACGTACGCGAAGACCTGGTCGAGATAGGTGGCACCGTCGGCATGCGTGACGGCGTCGGCGTGCCCGGTGGCCAGCTCGGGTTGGCCGACGGCGGCGTAGACGAGCGCCGCCACGGCGTGGGTGAACGGATGGTTGTCGCCCTCGGGTGGCACGGACTCGATGGTGGCGAGTGCTTCGTCGGTGCGGCCCAGCTGCGCGTAGGCGAGCGCGAGCACCAGCATCGGTTCGAACAGGCGGCCGCCCATGGCGGTGATCTCGGCGAGCGCCCGCTCTGCCATGGCGGCGGCCACGCTGGCGTTGCCGCGATGCATTGCGGCACCGGCAACGGCCATCAGCGGGGCCGGCCCGTTGTGCGCTGTATCGGCCAGTGTGAGCAGCTCTTCGGCGCTGCGCTGCGCCGCAGCATGCCTGCCGAGGGCCACCTGCGCGCGCACGAGCGGTGCGAGCGCCTGGATGAGACCGAACTTGTCGTTGAGCTTCTTGAAGCGAACGCGCCTTCTCCGCCAGATCGGCTGCTTCTTCCAGCTTGCCCTGCCACAGGCGCAGGTCGGCGAGCAGCGTGTTCATCATGCTGGCTGCCCACACGTCGCCGCGTAGCTCGGCTTCTTGAGCCACGGTGCCGGCCAGTGCCTCGGCACGGTCGAAGTGCCCTTCGAAGAACTCGACGAAGGCCAACAGACCGAACGCCCAACCGACGCCGTTGCGATCGCCCAGCCGCTCGTGAGCCTCTGCTGCGTGAGTGAGCCGTTCGCGGGCGGCGGCGAGATCGCCGGAGAGGAAGGCGATCCAGGCGCGGTGCTGTTCGATGTATGCCAGGCCGCGCTCGTCGCCGAGGGTCGCGTACAGGCCGTCGGCTTCACCGAAGAACCACTCGGCATCGACCAGCGAGCCACCGAACATCTCGATGAACCCGCGCACGCGCAGCGCGTGCGAGTTGAGCGGGTTCGTCGGTGTCGCGGAGCAGGTCGACCGCCTGGCCGAGCTCGCGGCGGGCGTCGTCGATGCGGCCGGCGACCTGGCTGAGCGAACCACGCAGCCGGAACGACTCGGCCTGCAACCTCACGTCGGAGAGGGTCTCGGCCAGCACCTGCAATGCGTCGATGTCGTCGCCGGCGGCAGTGAAGTTGCGCTGGTCGATGTAGGCGCCGGCGCGCACCGTGTACAGGTGGGCGAGCTGGGCGTCGGCGGTTCCGGCGCCGACCGACAGCTCGAGTGCTCGCGACGCATGGCGCACGGCCATGCGCAGGCTGCCGGAGTCGAGCGCGCGATCGGCGGCGGCGGAGAGCAGGATGACTGCCTGCTCGACCACGTTGGTGGGCACACCCTCGATGGCGCCCAGCTCTTGCACCAGCTCTGCTGCCGCTGCCGTGTGGTGTGCCCGATCGTCGAGCTGGCCGACCGAGCTCATCGCCCTGGCCACGCCGGCGTGGCGCTGCGCGCGGGCGGCCTTGGTGAGGGTCTGGTACGCGGCATCGCGAACCGACTCGCTGCGGAACTCCCACCGGCGACCGTGCACTTCGATGAGACCGAGCTCGTCGAGCTCGTGCAGCACCTCCGGGTGGAACACCTGGCCCAGCTCTCTCGCGAACTTCTCCAGCCCGGCGATGGCGCCGCTGGTGCCCAGCACGGCGGCGTTCTCCAGGGTCTGGCGTTGCGCGGCGGTGAGCTGATCGAGCCGCGCGGCGATGAGCGTGCGCAGCGAGTCGGGCAGCTCGCGATGGCCGCCGCCGGCCTCGGTGAGGGCCACCAGCTCCAGCAGGAAGAGGGGGTTGCCACCACTGCGGTCGTACAGCGCGGTCAGCAGTTGCTCGTCGCGGGCGCGTCGCCCAGCAGTGCGGTGGCGAGCTCCTCGATGTCGAGACGGGTGAGTGGCTGCAGCGTGATCGAGAGCACGGTGCCTCGATCGGAACGTGGCGGCCACGCCACGTCGTGCCCGGGTCGCATGGCGGTGATGAGCAGGAACGAGTGGCGGCTGAGCGCGGTGACGAGGTGCTCGAGCAGGTCGAGCAGCACCTGGTCGGCCCAGTGCACATCGTCGATGCTGAGCACCATCGGGCCGCGGTGCGACCGTGCCTCGAGCACCATGGCGACGGTCTGGTGGATGGCGTTGCGCGCGCTGAGAGCATCGAGCCGATCGATGGGCGAGGGGTAGCCCAGCAGGTGGGTGAACACGTCGACGAGGCGTTCGGTGCCCGCCGCGTCGATCGACGGGAACATCTCCTGCGCCCGCTGCAGGGCGGTGGAGCGCGCTGCATCGATGTCGATGCCCGTGTCGAGATCGAGGTAGTTGGACAGCGCGCTGGCGATGGGCCACCACACGTTGGCCTCGCCGTACGGCACGCAGGCACCTTCCAGCACCGATGCCTCGCCGTGCTCGCGAACCCGGCTGATCACCTCGTCGACGTAGCGGCTCTTGCCCACGCCGTTGTCGCCGTTGACGTGCAGCAGCACCCCGCGGCCGCTGTGGCGCACCAGCTCCAACGCCGCCTCGGCGATGGTGAGCTCGGGGCGCCGGCCCACGATGCCAAGGTCGCGGCGCCGGCGGCGGCGGTTGCCGGGAGGGGCGGTGGGCTCGAGCGCGAGCCACGCCTGCAGTGCTTGCTCGCGGCCGCGTGGCTGCAACGTGCCGGCGGGCTCGTAGCGGAACGTGTGCGACGTGAGGCCGTGGGTGACCTCGCCCACCAGCACGCCACCGGCGGGGGCTTCGGCCTGCAGGCGAGATGCTGTGTTGACCACGTCGCCCATCGCCGTGTAGTCGGTGCCGGCCAGTGTGCCCACCAACACCTCGCCGGTGTTGATGCCAACGCGCATGCGGATGTCGGCGCTGCCCGCGAGCTCGCTGGTGGCCACGTAGTGGGCCAGCGTCTCTTGCATGCGCAGCGCGGCGCGCACTGCGCGCTCGGGGTCGTCCTCATGCGCGACGGGCGCACCGAACAGCACCAGCATGCCATCGCCCAGGATCTTGTCGACCTTGCCGCCGAACTCGACGACGACATCGACCAAGCGCTCGAAGCAGGCATCGATGAGACGCTTCACCTGTTCGGGGTCCATGCGCTCGGCGAGCGTGGTGAAGCCGACCAGGTCGGCGAAGACGATGGTGACGATGCGGCGCTCTTCGGGCTGCGAGAGGGCCACCGGATGCGCGCACGATGGGCAGAATCGTGCGCCGGCGGGAATGGCGGAACCGCACGAGGTGCACTGCATCACCCTGCGAGCGTAGGCCGAATCAACCCTGGGGCGGACGCTGGAATCGGCAGGGCGCGTTACGTCGGGGTGCGATGGTCCTTCGTCACCCGATTCGCTGGCTGCGCGACCACCCAGTCGGTGCCGATTGGCTGCTCGCCGTAGCCCTGGCCGCCATGTCGGTGGTGCTGCACCTCACCTATCGCGAATCGGGTACCGCCGACTCGAGTGTGCTGGGCGCGGTGCTCTCCGTGGGGGCCACGTTGCCCCTCGGTTGGCGTCGCCGGTCGCCGGCCATCGTGCTGTTGGTGGTCGCGTTGTGCCAGATGTGGATCGAGGCGATGGACGCCGCCGGCCCGGGGTGGATGGGCGTGCTCATCGCCGCGTACACACTGGGTGCGTACCGCAGCGGCCGCTTGCTGTGGCGCCTCGGAGGGTCGCTGCTACTGGTGGTCGTCACGTTCGTGATCGCCGGCGTCGTCACCGGCTCGGCGCCCTGGCAGGCGCTGGTGTCCACGCCCATCATGTTCGCCGCCGCCATCGTCCTGGGCGACAACATGCGCCGCCGTCGCGAGCGATCGGCCGAGCTGGTCGAGCGTGCCGAGCGTGCCGAGCGCGAGCGGCACTTGGTGGCTCACCAGCACGTGCAGGAAGAGCGCACTCGCATCGCCCGCGAGCTGCACGACGTGGTCGCCCACAGCGTCAGCCTCATGGTGATCCAGACGGCGGCCGCGCGCCGGCAACTGCTGGCTGATCCGCAGGGGGTCGACGCGTCGCTTGCCGCGATCGAGGAGACCGGCCGCACCGCGATGCAGGAGATGCGCCGCATCCTCGGTGTGCTCCGCGATGTCTCCGGCGATGCGCCGCTGTCGCCGCAACCGGGGCTGTCGGCCATCGAAGGTCTCACCGCCTCGGCCTCCGACCTGCCGGTGTCGGTGCACGCCGAAGGCGATCTCGATCACCTACCGGTGGGTGTCGAGTTGAGCGCCTTTCGCATCGTGCAGGAGGCGCTCACCAACGTTCGCCGGCACGCAGGGCCGGTACAGCACGTCGACGTGTCGATGGTTCGCCTCGAGAACTCGCTCACCGTGGAGGTCACCGACGACGGCCGCGGCGCGGCGGCGAGCGACAACGGTGAGCCCGGCTTCGGGCTGATGGGCATGCGCGAGCGAGTCGCCGCGTATGAAGGCCAGCTGTACGCCGGCCCGCGGCCCGGCGGTGGGTGGCGTGTTCGTGCGATCTTCCCGGTCGGTGTCGCGTGACTGCTCATCTGCAGAGCGGGCAGTCGATGATTCGTGTGGCCCTGGTCGACGACCAGGTGATGGTGCGGGCGGGCTTCCGGATGATCCTGGAGAGCGAGGCCGACATCACGGTCGTCGGTGAAGCCGGCGACGGGCGTGAGGCCGTCGAGGTGGTTGCGCGTTGCTCGCCACACGTGGTGCTGATGGATGTGCGCATGCCGGTGATGGATGGCATCGAGGCCACTCGCCGCATCGTTGCCTCGGCCGGCGACTCGCGGGTGCTCATCCTCACCACCTTCGATCTCGACGACTACGTCTACTCGGCCTTGCGCGCCGGTGCCAGCGGGTTCATGCTGAAGGACGCGCCGGCCGAGCAGTTGATCAATGCGGTGCGCGTCATCGCCGGTGGTGACGCGCTGCTGGCTCCGTCGGTCACCCGCCTGCTCATCGAGGAGGTGTCGCGACGTCCCTCGGTCGACGCCGCCAGTGTGGCGCCCGGGCTCGCCGACCTGACCGAGCGCGAGCTGGAGGTGCTGCGGCTGATGGCGCGGGGCCTGTCGAACGGCGAGATCGCGACGCAGCTGTACTTGGGCGAGGCAACGGTGAAGACACATGTCGGTCGCGTGCTCACCAAGCTGGAGCTGCGCGACCGCGTGCAGGCGGTGGTGGTGGCGTACGAGAGCGGCATCGTCACGCCCGGCGCACCGGATCTTCCGAACTGATCAGCCTTTCGGCTGACGCAAGTCACCCGCGAAGGGGATGAAATCGGCCCGGTCTGGGGATACAACAGACCTATGACTGAAACGAACACCCTTGTGGCAGCCGCCGGAGCCATCGATGCCTCCAAGATCTATGGCGGAGGCGACAGCGAAGTCCGCGCGCTCGACGGCGTCACCGTGCAGTTCGAGGCCGGCAAGTTCACGGCCATCATGGGCCCGTCCGGCTCGGGGAAGAGCACGCTCATGCACTGCCTCGCCGGCCTCGACGCGCTCACCAGCGGTGCTGTCTACATCGGCGAGACCTACCTCGCCACGCTCAACGACAAGCAGCTCACCGAGCTGCGCCGCACCGCTGTCGGCTTCATCTTCCAGGCGTACAACCTGGTGCCCACCCTCACCGCGGAAGAGAACATCACGCTCCCGTTGCTGCTCGGCGGCAGCAAGGGCGACCAGGTCTGGATCGACCGTGTCATCGACACGGTGGGCCTGCGCGGCCGACTCAAGCACCGCCCCAGCGAGCTCTCCGGCGGTCAGCAACAGCGGGTGGCCGTGGCGCGGGCGATGGCCAGCCAGCCCACCATCATCTTCGCCGACGAGCCCACCGGCAACCTCGACAGCCGCACCGGCGCCGAGATCCTCGACTTCATGCGCCGTGCCGTGCGCGAGCTGGGCCAGACCATCGTGATGGTCACCCACGACCCCAACGCCGCCAGCTACGCCGACCGCGTCATCTTCCTCGCCGACGGCAAGGTCGTCGACGAGATGCTCGAGCCCACGGCCGAGCGCGTGCTCGACCGCATGAAGCACTTCGGCGAGTGACCTCATGTTCAAACTCACGCTCAGGAGCCTGCTCGCGCGCAAGGCTCGCATCGTCCTCACTGCGTTCTCGGTCATGGTGGGCGTCGCCTTCGTGTCCGGTGCGTTCATCCTCACCGACAGCTTCGAGAAGTCGTTCGACGGCTTGTTCAAAGAGCTCAACGCCGGCGTCGACTTCCGCGTCCGCGGTGCAGTCGAGTTCGGCGACGCCGCCTCCGGCGACCCGGTGCCGGCGGCGTTGGCCGACACGCTGGCTGCCATCCCCGGCGTCGCCGCGGTAGAGCCCAACCTGCAGGGCACCGCTGTCATCCTCACCTCCGACGGCGAGCCGTTGAAGACCACCGGCGGGCCCACGTTGGGCGTGTCGTGGACGGGTGAGGGCGGCCTCGGTGGCACGGTACTGCGACAGGGCGTCGCGCCATCGGGCGCCGGTGAGGTCGCAATCGACCAGGCCACGTTCGAACGGCTCGACATCGCTGTCGGCGATCCCTTGCAGATCGTCGGCGCGAAGGGAATCGAGACGTTCACGCTGGTCGGCACGGTGGGCCTGAAGAGCGGCGGCGACGGCTTCTTCGGCGCCACCTTGGCCGCCTTCGACCCCGTCACGGCGCAATCGGTGCTCGATTCCGAGGGCCTCTACACCACCATCGACATGGCCGTTGCCGATGGCGCCCACAGTGGCGAGGTCAAGTCCGCGATCGAGGCTGCTCTTCCCGATGGTACGGAGGTGATCACGGGTCGACAGGTGGCCGAGGAGACGTCCCAGAGCATCAGCGAGATCGTGTCGATCTTCCGCTGGGTGCTGCTGGGCTTCGCCATGGTTGCGCTCTTCGTGAGTGCGTTCCTCATCAACAACACGTTCCAGATCATCATCAGCCAGCGGCTCCGCGAGCTCGCACTGCTGCGGGCCGTCGGTGCCAACGGCGGGCAGGTGCGCCGCATGGTGATCACCGAGTCGATGATCATCGCCGGCGTGGCGACGGTGTTGGGCTTCTTCGGCGGCATCGTCGTGTCGAAGCTGCTCACCGCCATCTTCAATGCCGGCGGCGCCGGCTTCCCCGACGCGGCCACGGTGATCGCACCGCGCACGCTGGTGGTTGCGCTGCTGGTGGGCTTCGGTGTCACGTTGCTGGCCACCATCGTGCCTGCAATGCGCGCCAGCCGCATCCCTCCGGTGGCGGCGATGCGGCCCGAGCTCGCATCGGTCGAGCGCGGTGGTGGGCGGCGCCGACTCATCGGCGCAGCCATGCTGGCCATCGGCGCGGCGCTGTACACATACGGCATCCTGGGCGAGCCCGGCAGCACGTTGCGCATCATCCTGCTGGCAGCAGTCGGCGCCGTCTCGGTCTTCCTCGGCGTCACGATGCTGGCGTCCAGCATCGCCGGACCGGTGAGCCGCTTGCTCGGTGCTCCAGTGGCCAAGGCGTTCGGCATTCCTGGCGACCTTGCTCGCCAGAACGCGGCGCGCTCCCCCCGGCGCACCGCGTCCACTGCCTCGGCGCTGATGATCGGCGTCGCGCTGGTCAGTGCGGTGGGCGTCATCGCCTCCTCGCTCACCGACTCGTTGTCCGAGCAGTTGGGCTCGTCGATCAAGGCCGACTTCTTCTTCACGGACGAGTCGTTCCAGGGCTTCTCCAGCGACTTCGTCGACGAGCTGTCCACGCTTCCCGAGCTCAGCGGTGTGAGCGGTGTTCGCCTCGGCAGCCTGCAGGTGGCGGGTGGCGAGCGCAGCTTGGCCGCCATCGACTCCGCCGGCTTCGAAGACATCATCGACGTCGATCTCACGGCGGGTGGCTACGACGGCTTCGCCGATGGTGGGCTGTTGATCCACAAGGACCCTGCGAAGGATCTCGATCTCGGCGTCGGCGACAGCGTCGACGTGACGTGGAAGAACGGCACCACCGAGACGCTGCGCGTCACAGGAATCTTCGCCGACAGCTCGATCACCGGGGCCAACTGGATGGTCGACATGAGCACGTTCGAGGCGGCCAACCCGTCGTCGAAGAACGACCTGTTCGCCGGTGCCCGCATCGCAGAAGGCGTGGAGATCGACGCTGCACGCACCGCGATCGAGAAGGTGGCCGAACGCTTCCCACAGGTGAAGGTGCAGGACCAGGCCGAGTTCCGCAAGTCGCAGGAGGATCAGCTCAACCAGCTGCTCACCGTGATCTACGGCCTGCTCTTCTTCGCCGTGGTCATCGCCGTGCTCGGCATCATGAACACGCTGGCGCTGGCGGTCTTCGAACGCACTCGCGAGTTCGGCCTCATCCGCGCCATCGGTGCCACGCAGCGGCAACTGAAACGAGCCGTGCGATGGGAAGCGGTGATCGTCTCGGTGTTCGGTGCCCTGCTCGGCCTGCTGGTGGGCCTGCCGCTGGGCGTGATCGCCACCAAGGGGATGACATCGCTCGGCGTGCAGAGCACCTCGCTGCCCACCGGCACCATCATCCTCATCCTCGTTGCAGCGATCGCAGCGGGCATCCTGGCGGCCATCTGGCCCGCGCGGCGAGCGGCGAAGTTGAACGTGCTGGAAGCGATTGCCACAGAGTGATGGCCTATCGAGCCCGCGTGGACGCCCCCCGGTCCATGAGGAGAGGATGACCGGGTGTTTCGACTCGCAATGAGAAGTGTGGTGGCCCGCTGGCCGCGCCTGTTGCTCACGGCGCTCGCCATCGTGGCCAGCACTTCCTTCCTCTCCGGCACGTTCATCTTCCGCGACACCATCGAGCGCACCTTCGATGCGCTGTTCGCCGACGTCTACGAGCGCGTCGACGGCTATGTGCAGAGCAGCAACTCGGTCGAGAACCTGTTCGGCCTCGAGCGCCGTGATCGGCTCCCTGCCGAGATCCTCGACGAGATCCGGGCGGTGCCCGGTGTCGCCGATGCGCAGGCGGCAGTGCAGGGCGACGCGGTGGTCATCGCCAAAGATGGCACGCCGATCGAGCGGCCCACCGCGCCCACCTTCGGCGCCGCGATCAACGAGGGCGAGCTGTCGGTCTGGCGTCTGGCCGAGGGCCGTCTGCCCGACGGCGGCAACGACATCGTGCTCGACACGCTCACCGCGCAGGACGGCGGGTTCGCCCTGGGCGACGAGGTGACGGTGAACGCCGACAGCGGCTCACGCGTGTTCACGTTGGTGGGAATCGTCGAGTACGACGACATCATCTCGCCGGGCAACGCCACCTGGGCGTTGTTCGACGGCAAGACCGCCGAGGAGTTCATCGCCAAGCCCGGCTTCATCGATGCCGTGCTGGTGCTGGGCGACGGTTCCGTCTCCGCCGATCAGCTCGTGCAGCGACTGGCTGACACGCTCGACCCGGAAGTTGCGGAGGCGCTCACGTCCGCGGAGATCACCGCCCAGACGCAGTCGGAGATCGAGAAGAGCCTCAGCTTCCTCACCATCTTCCTGTCGATCTTCTCGTTCATCGCGCTCGGTGTGGGCATGTTCGTGATCTACAACGTGTTCTCCATCACGGCCGCGCAGCGGCAACGGGAGAACGCGCTGCTGCGCGCATTGGGCGCCAATCGTCGCCAGATCACGTGGTCGATGATGATCGAGGCCCTGGTGATCGGCCTCTTCGGCTCGGGCGTCGGCTTGCTGGGCGGCGTCGGGCTCGCCGCAGGCATCAAGCGCCTGCTCGACGCCTTCGACTACGTCATTCCGGCGCGTGGCCTCGCCATCGAGCCGCGCACTGTCATCGTCACGCTGCTCGCCGGCACGCTGGCCAGCCTTCTGGCAGCGCTCGGCCCTGCCATCGGCGCCGGCCGCGTGCCGCCGGTGGCGGCCATGAGCGACGCAGTGCTGGAGCGAGTCGGGTCGGTGCGTCGCCGTGTGGTGTGGGCCGTCATCAGCGCGGTCATCGGCGTGGGATCCATCGTCAACGTGATGATGGGTGGCGATGCCGCGCTGCTGGCGGTCGGTGTCGTCGGCCTGTTCGCAGCGGTGCTGCTGCTCGGCCCCGTGATGGCCCGGCCCATCGCCCGTGTCATCGGGGCGCCGGTGCAGCGCGCTCGTGGCGTCACCGGCACGATGGCTCGTGGCAACGTGCAGCGCAATCCGCGGCGCACGGCACGCACGGCAGCACCGGTGCTCATCGGTGTTGCGCTCGTCACCGGCGCATCAGTGTTCGCCGCCTCCATCAAGGAGCAGATCCGCGACACGGTGGGCAGCACGTTCATCGGCGACTACGTGGTCAACTCCACCAACGGCGGGTCGGTCAGCTTCGGCCAGGAGTTCGTCGATCAGCTCAACGAGGTGCCCGAGGTCGGTGTTGCCAGCGGTCTCGGCTTCGCGTTCGGCGTCGCCGACGCGGAGGGCAAGGCCGCGAGCGGGGCGGTCGTCAACCCAGCGACTGCGCAGGGTTTGGTGAACCTGGTGTTCGTGCAGGGCACGATGAGCGACCTCACACCCGCCGGCATCCTGATCAGCGAAGGGGAGGCGAAGGACCGGGCAGTCGGCATCGGCGGCGAGGTGGTGCTGCGAGTCGACGGCGCCGACCTGGCGCTGACGGTGCAGGGCATCTACGAGAGCAGCGACTTCATCCCAGCGCGCACGTATCACCGCGACACCTTCGTCGACACCAGCATCGTCACCCCTGCAGGCATCGTGTCGCTCACGCGGGCCGCGGGTGTCTCCGACTCGCAGTTCCGTGCTGCGGTCGACACGGTGGTCGAGGCGTACGGAATCGGCACCTTGCAGGACAAGCGCGAGTTCATCGACAGCCGCGCCGACATCGTCGACCGCAGCCTGGCCTTCATCTACGGGTTGTTGCTGCTGTCGATCATGATCGCCACGTTCGGCATCGTCATCACACTGCTGCTCGCCGTCTACGAGCGCCGCCGCGAGACCGGTCTGCTGCGGGCCGTCGGCATGACACGTGCTCAGGTGCGCACCACGGTGCGGTGGGAGAGCGTCATCACTTCGCTCTATGGCGCGGCCGTGGGGGTGCTGATGGGGCTCGTGCTGGGGTACGTGATCATCGTCTCGCTGCGCGATCAGGGGCTCACCGAGTACACCATCCCTGTCGCGTCCATCGTCTGGATCATGGGTCTCGCGTTCACGGCGGGTGTCGTTGCGGCGGTGGTGCCGGCGTGGCGAGCGACGCGCCTCGACATCCTGCGTGCCATCGCAGCCGACGGCTGATGCGGTTGTCGCCGGCGCTTGCCGAGTTCGTCGCCGAACGGCACCTGGCTGTGCTCGCCACGCAACGTGCCGATGGTTCGCCCCATGCCGTGCCGGTTGGCTTCACCTACGCAGACGGTGTCGTGCGCGTGATCACGTTCGGCCCGTCCGTGAAGGCTGCGAACGCGCGCCGCAGCGGCCGAGCCTCGGTCACCCAGATCGACGGCACGCGGTGGGTCACTCTCGAGGGTGCGGTGCGGGTGCTCGACGACGCAGCCTCGGTCACCAGCGCGGTGGCCGCCTACGCGCGGCGCTACCGTCAGCCCAAGGAACGCGACGACCGAGTCGTGATCGAGATCGAGGTCGACCGAGTGATGTGCAACAGCGGGTTGAAGTGAGCGCGGGCTACTCGGGTACGCCGCTGCCCAAGAAGTTGGGCATCGTCGACGATGCAGTGTTCACGGTGCTGCATGCGCCGCCGTCGTTCAAGGAGACGCTCGGCGACGTCGGCACAGCCATCTGGCAGCGCAACCTGATGCCGCCGATCGATGTGATCGTTGCCTTCTACACCGAGAAGGCCGCGCTGCGCGACGAGTGGGCGAAGCTCACCGACGCAGCGCAGCCGGCCGGCGGTGTGTGGGTGGCATGGCCGAAGAAGACCAGCGGCGTCGCCACCGACATCACCGAAGACGTGTTGCGGGCAACGTTGTTGAAGACCGGCTGGGTCGACAACAAGGTCTGCGCGATCGACGACATCTGGAGCGGCCTGCGCTTCGTGATGCGCAAGGAGAACCGCCCGCCCTGGAAGCGCTGAGCGCCTCCAGGCACGGGCACGCGGCTCGCCGTCAACGCCGCCTGGTAGCGGCCCGACAGCCGTTACGTACAGCGGGTTACTTGTTGGGTTGGGGGAGGACGCGGAGGTAGGGCTTGACGGTGGTCCAGCCATTCGGGAACAGCTGCTTGGCGTCTTCGTCGGTGACTGCGGCACCGATGATCACGTCGCCACCGTCGACCCAGTTGGCCGGCGTGGCCACCTTGTAGTTGGCAGTGAGCTGCAGGCTGTCGATGACGCGCAGGATCTCGTCGAAGTTGCGCCCGGTGCTGGCCGGGTAGGTGAGCGTCAGCTTCACCTTCTTGTCGGGCCCGACGATGAACACCGAACGAACCGTGAGTGTGTCGTTGGCGTTGGGGTGGATCATGTCGTACAGGTCGGCGACCTTGTGGTCGGGGTCGCCGATCATCGGGAAGTTGACCGGGGTGCCCTGGGTCTCGCCGATGTCGCCTTCCCACCGCAGGTGGCTGGCGACGTCGTCGACGGAGAGGCCGATCACCTTCACGTTGCGCTTGTCGAACTCGGGCTTGATCTTGGCCACGTAACCGAGCTCGGTGGTGCACACCGGGGTGAAGTCCTTCGGGTGGCTGAACAGCACGCCCCACGAGTCGCCGAGCCACTCGTGGAAGCTGATCTCGCCCTGGGTGGTGGGGGCGGTGAAGTCGGGGGCGATGTCGCCGAGACGGACGGTCATGGGAGCTCCTTGGAAAGCGGATGGGCGGTGCTGCGTGCAACAGTATCGAGATACCCGACCATTCCGGTCAAGATCAAGGTTCGCATTGACATGTGACTCATTGGTCACGTATCGTGCCCTTTGTGGAGGCCGACGTCACTCAGGGAATCGTGTTCAAGGCACTCGCCGACGACACTCGTCGCGCCGTGCTCGACGCGCTGTTCACTCGCGACGGGCAAACCGTGCGCGCGCTGTGCGAGCGGTTCCCGGAGATGACCCGGTTCGGTGTGATGAAGCACCTCGGCGTGCTGGAGGCTGCCAATCTCGTCACCACCACGCGCGAGGGGCGCACCAAGTTGCACTTCCTCAACCCGGTCCCCATCCAGCAGCTGGCCGATCGCTGGATCAGCAAGTACGCACAACCGTTCACTCGCGCGATGGTCGACCTGCAGTTCGACCTCGAGCACCAGACCGCATAGCCGCTCCTCTCTCGGCGTTTCACGCAAGGAATCACGATGGCCATCACCCGACACCAGTACCGCATCTTCATCAAGGCACCCATCGAGCAGGTGTGGAACGCCTTGCTCGACCCGGCGTTCACCCGTCGCTACTTCCACGGCACCGCGTTCGACGCCCCGCCGGTCACCGGCGAGCCGTACCGCACGTCGATGGGTGATGGCAGCCCTGCGCTCGACGGCACGATCGAGGCCTGCGAGGCGCCGCACCGGTTGGTGCAGACCTGGCACGTGCTGTACGACGCAGCGATGGAGGCCGAGCCGCCGTCGCGAGTGGAGTGGACGCTGGCCATTGCCGGCGACGGGCTCACGCAGCTCGACGTGATCCACGGCGACCTCGCCCGCAGCCCGCTCACCTGGGCGCACGTGAAGGACGGTTGGGTGTGGATCCTCGATGGTCTCAAGACCCTGCTGGAGACCGGCGAGGATCTTCCCCCGGCCACCAGCGGGCAGGGGGCCGTGATCGACGACGCCGCCGGCGACTGGCACCGCGCCCAAGGCATCGAGTGCAACAACTCGCTGTGGGATCTCATCGGCACGGCCGACCGCACTGCCGGCGATGACGAGGAGATGCTGCGCAGGGCCTACAGCTCGGCCTACCACTGGCAGCGCGCAAAGGGCACCGGCCCGGCCAACGAGGCGCGTGCGCTGTACATGCTGGCCAAGGTGCACCTGCTGGTGGGGCACGCGGAGCGCTCGCTGCACTACGCCGACGCGAGCCTCGCCCAGTGCCAGCAGTTCGGCCTCGTCGACTTCGACCTCGCCTACGCGCACGAGGCGCGTGCCCGGGCGCTGCGCGCCCTCGGCCGCGAGGACGAAGGACTGGCCGCCTGGGCTGCGGCCAAGGCGGTCGCGATCGCCGACCCGGAGGATCAGGAGATCGTCGACGGCGACTTCGCCGACGCGCCGTGAGCGTGCGTCGTCGTGGCAGGCCGCGCAGGCCGCTCAGGTCGCGATGAGGTTGCCGTCGGCCAGACGGATGGCGCGGTCGGCGACCGATCTGGCCCACTGCTCGTCGTGCGTGGCAACGACGATCGTGGCGCCGCCGGCCCGTGCGCGCAACGAGTCGGTGAGGCGCTGGCGCTGCTCGTGATCGAGATGGGCATCGGGCTCGTCGAGCACCAGCAGTTCGGCGTCGCCGACGAGCGCTGCCGCCAGCGCAACCCGTCGTCGCTGACCACCGGAGAGGCGCCCGCACCGCTCGCCCGTCAGGTCGGTGAGCTGCACCTCGCGTAGCGCGCGGTGCACCGCGGCCCGGCGGCCGCGGGTGTCGGGGCCCAGCTCGCGCATGACGGCCACCAGGTCGACGTGGTCGAACGCAGTCAGCCGGCGCGGCACCGAGTCGTCCTGCGGTAAGTAGCCCAGTCGTCGGCGCACCGCCAACAGGTTCGTGTCGGTGAGCACCTGGCCGCCGACGGAGACCTCGCCGGCGGTGGGTGCCATCACCGTGGCCAGCAGGCGTAGCAGCGTGGTCTTGCCGCACCCGTTGAGGCCCAGCACGGTGGTCACGCCCGGCCCGATCGTGAGTGACGGCACGCGCAGCGTGAACCGTGCCGACGTGCGGTGCTCGACCTGGTGCAAGTGCATCGACGGGGCCGTCATGCGTCGCTCCAGCGGTCGAGCCGGCGGCGATCGCCGAGCAGCACGGTGGTGGCCGCAACGGCCACCACCACGGCTGCAAGTTGGCCGATGAGATGGAACGGCGCCGTGGCATCGTCGCGGACCTGCGCGACGACGATGACCATGGCGAGTCATCCGACTGCAACGGCGATCGCCGCGGATCGCACTCCGAGGCGTGTGGACAGCGCAAGCGCAGTGCTGGTGGTGGCGAGTGCGGGCAGCAGCCACGCGATGCGCAGCCAGCCGTGCGTGGGTGCCGCGAGCACGGTGAGAACGACATCACCGATGCCGCCACCAACACGGTGAGCGTGCGCAGCAGCAGCAACCGCACACCCGACAGCGGTGCCGCGACGGCCACTTCGTGCGCACGGTCGGCCAACGGCCCGTACGCGAGCGCAACGCCCACTACCGGCACCAACGGCGCCAGTGCCAGGAAGACGGCGAGCTGATCGCCCGGCTGCCACTGTTCGGCGCCGGCCGACGCAGCGAACAGCAGCGCGACGCCGACGGCGGCGAACCACGACCACCGCAACACGGGAGTGGCGGCCACCAAGCGGGCGGAGGGCTCGGGCACCCGCAACGCGAGCAGCGCCCGCTCGAAGCGACTACGGGGCGGGGCGTTGATCTCGCCCATGATCGCGTCGAGGTTGGTGGCGAGCCGCTGTTCGAGGATGTCACCGGGGTGGGGACCGGGGTCGTTGCCCGGATGTGTGTTGTTCATCGCAGCACCTCCTGGAGCAGCGGCCTGGCTCTGGCGAGACGGCTCTTCACCGTGCCCTGCGGGATGCCCAGCAGCACGGCGGTCTCGGCAGTGGTGAGACCGTCGACGTACACGGCCTGCACCACCGCGTGCAGGTCGGCCGGCAGGCGGGAGAGCAGGTCGTAGACGGGCGTTCCCGGTGGGGGCAGCGGCTCGGGCTCGGGCAGCGTGGCCGTGGGCGTCGGGTGTGGCCGGCGGCGCAGGTGATCGATCAGCCGGCGCAGCGCGATCGACCACAGCCAAGCCCCAGCCTCGCCGGCCTCGGGGCGATAGTTGCCGGCGCTGCGCCACACCGAGATGAAGGTGTCCTGCAGCGCCGAGTCGACCACGTCGGCATCGGCGCAGCGGTGGTGCAGGCGCACCAGCAGCCAGCGTGCATGCCGGTGGTACAGCGCCTCGAGCGCGCCTCGGTCGCCGCGTGCGATCGCGGTCAGCAACTCGGGGTCGGTGCGCAACGGCGCGGTCACAGGCACCAGCGTGGCAGCTCGCGCACTCACGCCGTGGACGCGTGCCGACGGGCATGTCGCCCTTGCCGCCACCGGCGCCAGTCGGCACGTGCCCCGCGCATCGGGAAGGCCAGCTGCTGCAGGATGCCGTCGGGCATCGGGCCGGGAATGCCGTAGTGCTGCGGGCGCTCGTCCTTCGGCATCCGGTAGGTGCCGAACATGATGTCCCACAGTGGCAGGAAGGTGGAGTAGTTGGTGCGATGGGCCTCCGGCCGCACCTCGTGATGCCAGTGATGGAACTCGGGAGTCAGCACGATCGGCCACAGCGGGCGCAGCTTGAACCGAACGTTGAGGTGCGCACCGAGGCCGGCGAGGAACTGCACGAGCGCCAGGCCACCGGTGACGGTGTTGTCGACACCGGCGGCGATGAAGAACACGATGACCGGAGCGATGAACACCCCATCGAAGGGATGAGCGCGAAACCCCGAGATCCAATCGAGGTGTCGGGTGCTGTGGTGCACCGAGTGGAAGCGCCAGAACAACGGCACGGTGTGGCCCCAACGGTGCGTCCAGTAGATGAGGAAGTCGAACACGAAGAAGCCGCCCAGGGTCTGCGCCAGTGGTGGCAGACCGGCGATGAACGGACGCAACAACAGACCGGGCAGCCAGGCCAGTGACAACCCGCCCACTACGACGGCAACGACGACCGAGACGAACTGCAGTGGGGGCTGCGCCGCCGCGTAGGCGAGGTCGGTGCGCAGCGCCAGCCGGCGCACCGGCACCGGATGACGCCGCCACAGCCGTTCCAGCGGCCATGAGATCGCGAACAGGAAGGCGATGGCCAGCACCGCCTGGTTGCCCACGAACATGCTGGCAACGGCGGCGATGGTGCCCAGGGCGACGAAGAGGGTGACGCGGGCTGTGCGCGGCGCCGGCTGCCGCGAGGCAGGGTCGGGTGCAACCCAGCGAGGCCCTTGCTGCAGGAGCGTGGAGCTGTTCATGCTGTCTCTATCGGGCCCACGACGTCGATCGGTTCACGGGGGCGCGGGCGGCCGAACATCCGGCGCAGGTAGGCTCTCGCATCCGGGCGGACCGTCGAACCCTCTTTCGGTCCTGGAGATCTTGTACGTGATGACTCGTCTACTGCACCCTCGATCCAGCCGTGCGATGTTGCTGGTTGCGGCAACCGCCGTGGCCGCATCGTCGATGCTGTCGCCTCACGCACCGGCAGCGGCGGCCCCACCCGTCGTGCACGCCGTGCCGGTCGCGCAGGCACCGCCGCTTGCTCAGCCCGCCGAGGCGTTGGCGCCCGCACAACGCCTCGCACCGATCGCGCCGATCGCGCCGGTCGAACCGGTGGCACCCGCGCCGGTCGCGCCGGCCAACTTCCCGATGGCGCCAGTGCCGCGTTGCGACATCCTCAGCAACTTCGGCGACGGGCGCAGCGGGGGCCGCGCCCACGAAGGCATTGACATCCTGGCCACCAAGGGTCAGGAGGTGTTCGCGATGGTCGATGGCACGCTCACCTTGCAAGTGGTGGCCGGCAGCAACCAATCGGGTGCCAGCCTGTCGGGCAACCTGTGGCAGCTCACTGCCGCCACCGGCGGCACGTACTACATCTATGCCCACCTGTCGGCCTTCGCGGATGGGCTCAGCAAGGGCAGCAAGGTCACCAAGGGCCAACTGATCGGGTACGTCGGCGACACCGGCAACCCCGGCGCCGGCAACTACCACTTGCACTTCGAGATCCATCCCGGCGGCGGTGCCGCAGTCGACCCGCTGACCTTGCTGCGCCCGGTTCCCGTCGAGTGCAAGGTCTACTGATGAGCACGGTTCGCGCATGAGCATTCCCGTCGAGTTGAGCGAGTTGGCTGCCACGCTGGCCGCCTACCCCTGGGGCTACCTGGTGACGGTCGGCGACGGCCTGCGTGCACACTCGCTGGCGGTGCCCACCGATGTTCGCGACGGCATGCTGCACGCCACGGTGGGCCGTTCCACGCGGGCCAACATCGAGGCGCGACCTGGGGTCACGATGGTCTTCCCGCACCCGCTGGCGGGCGAGTACAGCCTGATTCTCGACGGCACCGCCGCAGCCGAAGGCGACGCCGTCGTGTTCACCCCCACGCACGCCGTGCTGCACCGCCCTGCGCTCGCTCCCTGAGCTGAGCTGAGCTGAGCTGAGCTGGCGGGGCGGTCGGTGGGCGGGGCTGTCAGCCCAGGTCGGTGAGGTCGAGGCCGAAGGCAGCGCGGAAGCCGGCGTAGTAGGCGTCGTCGTCGGCCGCTGCGCCGAGCGCCGTCCACTGCTCGTCGGTGATGGCCGCCCGCCCGTCGATCAGCTCCTTTGCGCCGCAGCTGACCGCGTACCGCAGTTGCGGCCGGTCGGTGGTGATCACGTGGTGGATGAGCTTGCCCACCTCGAACGGGTCGGTGGCGTGCGCCAGCCCGGCCGCATACATCTGGAACATGCGCCGGTACGCATCGTCGTAGGCGCCGGTGTCGTTGGGCATGTCGAGGTTCTTGGCGAAGATCGCGCTCTTGGTGATGCCGGGCTCGATGATGACCACTCGCACGCCGAACGGCGCCACCTCCTGCGCGAGCTCTTCGCTCAGCCCTTCCAGCGCCCACTTCGACGCCACGTACGGGCTCTGCGCGAGCGCCGCCAGCCGCCCCACCACCGAGGTGACGTTGATGATGGTGCCCTGGCCGCGCTGGCGCATGCCCGGCAGCACCTGCTGCAGGCAGCGCACCGCGCCACACAGGTTGACGTTCATCACCTCCAGGTGCACGCTGGGCGGGCACTCCTCGACGACCGCGTTACCGCCGACGCCGGCGTTGTTGACGAGGACGTCGACGATGCCGTCGGTTGCCCTCAAGATGTCGGCGAAACCGTCGCGCACCGACTCGTCGGAGGCGACGTCGAGCTCGACCAGGTTGATGTCGACGCCCGCTGCGGTGGCCATCGCCAGCAACTTGCCGGCCTTGTCGAGGCTGCGCACGGTGCCGAAGACGACGTGCCCCTGCGCGGCGAGGTGAATGGCGGTGGCGCGGCCGATGCCGCTGTTGGCGCCGGTGACGACGGAGATGGTGGTCATGACCGGCGAGCGTAGGCGGTGCTCGCCGGGATCACGAGCGGGCGTCGCGACCTGTCAAGCTGCCGGGTCGATGACGGGGTCGTGCTCGGCCACATCGTGTTGTGGCAGCGGATCGAACTCGTCGAACCACACCGGGTCGGGGTCGCAGCCGATCGCCAGGCTGCGCACCGTGTCGCCATTGGTGAGGATGACATCGAGCAGCAGCAGGCCCTGGGCCATGTGCGCGCGGCGCAGCGCGTGGTACCCACGCCGATCCTGCTCGGTGGGCGGGCCCGTGGGAACGTGGGGTTGCACCACGATGCACATCGTCTGGCAGAACGGTGCCTCCACGCCCGGTGGCGCGGCCATGCCGACCAGCAGGCCCACCTCGGCGGGTGGGTCGAGGAGCAGTGCGGTCACGTGCCGGCGCGGATCGAGGAGCACGAGCACCTCGCGGTGCACCTCGAGATCGAGCACGGCGGTGGCCAGCATGGCTGCCTCGCCGAAGCCGGCGATGACGATGGGGTCGTCGGGGTCGGGGTAGCAGATGCTCCACTGGTGGTCGCCGGATTGCAGGCGAAGGGCCGGTTGTGCGCGGCGTGGCACGCGAACACGGGTGACGAACGGCATGGGTTCCTCCGAAGTGAGGAGAGCGTGATCCGGGGGGAAGCCGTTCGAGCGGAGACTATCGGTGCGTCAGAGCAGTTTTGCGATGTCGGGCGCGATGTCGGCCGGCGTGACCATCGGGTTGTAGCGCTGCACCACGTTGCCCTCGCGATCGACGAGGAACTTCTCGAAGTTCCACGAGATGTCGGCGCCGTCGCCCTGTTGGCCTCTCAGCCAGGTGTACAGCTCGCATGCGTTGTCGCCGTTGACCTCGATCTTGGAGAACATCGGAAAGGTGACGTCGTACTTCGACGTGGCGAACTCGAGGATCTCGGCATCGGTGCCGGGTTCTTGTGCGCCGAACTGGTTGCACGGGAAGCCCAGCACGGAGAACCCGGCGGCTGCATTGTCTTCGTGGAGCGTACGCAGACCTGCGTACTGAGGCGTGAGGCCTCAAGCACTCGCGACGTTGACGATGAGGAGCACCTTGCCGCGGAAGTCGGCAAGGCTCACCTCTTCTCCGGTGATGGACCGCATGGTGAGGTCATAGATGTGTGACATGGCGGCCACCCTAGCTGTCGCGGTGGTGCCAGCGCTGAGCGAAGCGGCTGCCCAGTTCCAGCAGCGGCCACGAGACGGCGATCAGTGCAGCAGCCGCCCCGTACGCCCATGCGGCGGTGAGAGGAAGCTCGAACAGGTCGCGGCTCCAGGGCAGCATGAAGGCAACCGCGAACAGGCTGATCATGCTGATGACCAACGCCGCGCGCAGCGGGTTCAGCGGGCGCGCCACGCGATAGAGGTTCATCAGCGCGACTGAACCGGCAACGAGCACGGCCACCGTGCGGGCGTGGTCGGCGTCGATGGAGGTGTCGAGCTGAGCGAGAGCGAACACGGCCATCGTGGCCGCGGCGATCACCACACCAGCCGGCACGGCCTTTCCCAGCACCCGCCGCAGGAACCCCTCGCTGACGCGCTGGTCGTTGGCCTCGAGAGCGAGGAAGAACGACGGCACGCCGATGGTGAACCAGCTGAGGATGGAGAGGTGTATCGGGCGTAGCGGGTAGGCCAACGCGAAGACGCCGGTGAGGATGGAGAGGATCACCGAGTAGGTGGTTTTGGCCAGGAACAGGCTGGCGACGCGTTCAATGTTGTTGATGACCCGTCGGCCTTCGCCGACCACGGCTGGCAGCGCGGAGAAGTTCGAGTCCATCAGCACCAGCTGGGCGACACCGCGGGTTGCCTCGCTGCCCGATGCCATGGCCACGCCGCAGTCGCTGTCCTTCAGGGCGAGCACGTCGTTGACGCCGTCGCCCGTCATCGCCACGGTGTGGCCACGAGCCTGCAGGGCCTGCACCATCGCCCGCTTCTGGTGCGGGGTGACGCGACCGAAGACGGTGCCACTCTCGATGGCATCGGCGAACGCCTCGCTGCCGTCGGGGGGCAGGGTGGTGGCGTTCACGTTGTCCTCCCACCCGGCCAAACCCGCTCGCCGCGCAACGGCGCCGACGGTGACGTTGTTGTCGCCGCTGATCACCTTCACGATCACGCCTTGATCGGCGAAGTACTGCAGGGTGGCGGGCGCGTCGGCGCGCACGATGTCTTCCAGCAGCACCAACGCCACCGGATGCACCACGGGCAACGCGGGCTCGATGCCATCGGCGAAGGTGGCAGCGGTGGTGGCCAGCACCAGCACTCGTTGGCCCTGTGCGGCGTGGGTCTCCACCTGCTCTTGCAGGCCACCCGTGTAGGCGCTGGTGAGCACGTTCTCCGGCGCGCCGAGCACCCAGCTGCCGTGCTCGGCGAAGGTCATCCCGCTCCACTTGCGCCCCGAGGAGAACGGCACCCGCCCGGTGACCGCCCAGGTGGTGGCTTCGCCGAAGTGGTTGTTGAGTGCCCTCGAGGTGGCGTTCGGGTCTGGGTCGAGCTGCGCCAGTGCTGCCAGAGCAGCATCGATCGCGGCTGCATCCTCGTGGTCGAAGGGTTGCACTCCGGACACTTCGAGCGCGCCCTCGGTGATGGTGCCCGTCTTGTCGGCGCAGAGCACATCGACTCGGGCGAGCACCTCGATCGCGGGGAGCTCCTGCACCAAGCAGCGCTGGCCGGCCAGGCGCACCACGCCGACGGCGAACGCCATGCTGGTGAGCAGCACCAGGCCCTCGGGCACCATGCCCACCAGGCCCGCAACGGTGCTGATGATCGATGTGCGCCACCCTTCGTCGCGACGGAAGAACTGACTGCTGGCCAGCAGCAGCCCGACCGGGATGATCATGTAGCCGACCCACTTGACGATGCGGTTGACGTCGTTGCGCAGCGGGGAGTTGACCAGCGTGAATCGGCGGGCCTCTTCTGCCAGCTTCACCGCGTAGTTCTCGGCGCCGACCTTGGTGATCACCATGCGGCCGGTGCCGGCCACCACGGCGCTGCCGCTGAGCACGTCGTCGCCGTGCGACTTGACCACAGGGTCGGCCTCGCCGGTGAGCAGCGACTCGTCGATCTCCAGGTTCTCGCTGGTGAGCATGGTGCCGTCGGCCACCACCTGCGCGCCGGCGCGCAGTTCGACCACGTCGTCTTGCACCAACTCGTGCACCTGCAGCTCGAGCACCTGCCCCTCGCGCACGGCCTGTGCCTTGGGGGCGTTGATGACGCTGAGCTGATCGAGCACCTTCTTCGCCCGCAGCTCCTGCACGACACCGATCACGCTGTTGGCGATGATGACGCCCCCGAACAGTGCATCTTTGGGGCTGCCGGCCACGATGACCATCGCGGCAAGGATGCCGACGACGGCGTTGATGGGCGTGAACACGTTGCCGCGGATGATCTGGTTGACGGTGCGTGTCGGCGCTGCCGGTATGGCGTTGGTGAGGCCGCGTGCCACACGGTCGGCCACTTCGGCTGCGCTGAGGCCGGTGGCGGGATCGGTGGTGCGGTCGGTCACCCGCCGAAACTAGCCCGGTGCTCGGCTGGGTAGCGTGAAGTGATGTCCATCTCCGACGAGAAGTACGTTCTGATCACCACGTTCCGCAAGAACGGCGATGCCGTGTCGTCGCCGGTGTGGATCGCCCCGCTGGCCGATGGCACCGCCGGGTTCACCACTGAAGACGGCTCCGGCAAGGTGAAGCGCATCCGCAACAACCCCAGGGTGACGTTGCAACCGTGCAGCGTGAAGGGCACCGTCAAGCACGGTTCGGCCGTGGTCGAGGCCAGCGCGGCCGTGATGCTGGGGGCCGACGCGCAACCCGTGCGCGATGCGATCACCGGCAAGTACTCGCTGATGGTGAAGTTGTTCAAGGTGGGCGAGCTGTGGCGCCAGATCCGTCGCAAGCCCGAGCCCGTCGTGTGCGCCGTCGTGCTCACGCTGGGCTGAGGCTGCCGGCCTCGATCGCCGAAAACCGGGAATTCTCCCGATGGCGGCACGGCACCGACCGTGCCTACCTTGCATGTGCCGGGGCCTGTGCGCCCATGTCGGCGTTGACGAGGAGGACGAGCCATGGGTGTGTTCGACGACGACGATGAGGTTGCGGTCGCAGCAGATGCGCCGGCAGGCATGATCGAAGGAGATCCCGACGCGCTCACGGCGGTGTTCGATGCGTTCGACGCGGCAAGCGATGCCGCCGGCGACGTGTTCGACGACGTCGTCGAGGGGGTGGCCGGCACTGCGGCCGACGTGGCGACGAAGGTCGAGGCCGACTTCGAGGCCGACCCGGTGGGGTTCGTCACCTCGGCGATGGGCCTGCCGAAGGTGGACATCGATCTCGACGACGGCGATGGGCACATGTCGGTGAAGATCGAGGGCGCGCTCACCTCGCTGAAGGGCGATTGGGACGACGCCAAGGGCGCGAGCGCGGAAGGGCAGGCGGGAATCGACTGGGGCGCTGCGCCGCTGCTCAAGGGCAAGGTTGCGGTCGACGCCGATGGCGAGCTGCAGGAGGTGAGCACCGCCGCCAAGCTCACCATCCCGATCGACGGTGTGATGGTGAGCGCCGAGGAGGCCACGTCGTACGTGAAGACCGACGACGGCTTCAAGCTGAACTACTCGGCCATGGCCGGCGCCAAGGTCGACGGGATCGACCTGAAGGGCGGCACGCACGCCGGCTACGAGGACAAGGGCGAGCACGGATACCGGGTCAACGTGGGGCCCGACGTGTCGGCCGGTGTGGGCATCGGTGAAGTTGCCCCGGGGATGGACGCAGCAGAGGTGGAGGTGAAGTCGTCGGCCGACTTCTCGTTCGGTGAGGTCGATGGGCAGACCACCGTCGGGCTGCAGCGCACCGACACCGCGGTGGGCAAGGTGGCCGGCCAGACCGTGGCATCGGTGCAGCAGACGCAGAGCGTGGCGTACACGACCGGCCCGCTGGGGGAGGAGCTCATCCTCGGCGAGAGCCTCGAGGGCACGCTCGCCGTCGGCGGCGCATCGGCCACCGGCAAGGTGGGGGGCACGTGGGAGCTGGGCACCGATGCGGAAGGCGACGATGTCAACCGGGTCACCTTCAGCGACGAGGGCAAGCTCGTCGCCCCCGGTTTCGACCCGGTGACGGGCGGCGACAGCGTCACCTTCGACCTGCGCGACGAGCCGGTCGTGGCCGACGACGTCGTGGCGTTCGACATGTTGACCCCCGACTACCGGCCGGAGGTCGTGGAGCCCGAGCACCAGCCTCAGGTGGTGCAGCCGGACGACAATTCCGTGCAGCAGAAGCACGTGGACGTGCCGCCCTCCGTCGTCTTCAAGGAGAAGGTCGTCGAGATCGAGTTCGGCGAACCGGAGGTCGTCGAGCCGGACATCTTCGAGCCGGGGGTCGTCGAGACCGACGTTGACGTGCCGCCCGCGGTCGAGTTCGAGGAGAAGGTCGTCGAGATGGACACCGTCGAGTCAGCGACCTACGAGTCGGCGACCTTCGAGTCAGCGACCTACGAGTCAGCGACGTTCGAGCCGGAGATCATCGAGCCGGCGCTCGGCTACGACGAGCCGGCCTACTCCGAGTCGGTGAACGAGGTGGCCGACGACAGCGGCGTCGAGTACATCGACACCGGCTACACGGAGGTCGAGTACACCGAGTGACGCCAGTCAGCCGATGACGACGGGGACGGCGGCGAAGTCGCCCGGGTCGGTCTCGAGACCGGTTCCGCCGCGCACCAGCAGCACGATGAGCTGACCGGGTGACGCGGTGGTCAGGTCGAGTGTCACCGTGTAGGGCAACGCCTCGCCAAGGTTCCCGGCCATCGTGACTTCACGGTCGAACTCGGTGGCAGCATCGCCGACGACGAACGCACTCACCACGATCGTCGCTTCGAACCCGGTGCCGACCCCCTTCACCGTCAACGGCGCCGCGGGTACGGCGACCATCGGTTCTGGTGTGGTGACCGTCGCGACGTCGCTCACCGCAGAGAGCACGAACCAGCCGTTGGACGGGCCGAGCTGGCGCAGCAGCAGCAGGCTGCGGGGCTCGCCGATTGCAGCGCCGTCGACCGAGGCGAACACCTCGAACTCGCCGCTGCGCTGATCGCCGGCCTGGAACTCACCGAGCACCGGTCCCTCGCCGAAGACGGCCGCGAGGAAGTCGGTTGCAGCGGCCTCCGGAGTGGTGAACACCACGTCGGCCGCCGGCCAGATCGCCGGCTGCGGCGCGGCGGGCACCGTCGTGCTCGCCACCGCGGTGGTGGCCGGACTGGTGGTGGTGGGCGTGGTGGTGGCCGGTGTGGTGGTGACCGGCGTGGTGGTGGTGGCGGCCTCGGTGGTGGCCGGCAGCGTGGACGAGCCGGCGGTGGTGTCGCTGCTGGATGAATCGTCGCTGCATGCCCCGAGCAGGGCGAGCGCGGCGAGCAAGACGATGGACCTCTGTGTGCAACGCACTGGAATGCTCCTTCCTGTGCCGCAAGGGCCGGCGTGGGCAGTTGCCCATGCGCGCCGAAACGTCACGATGTGCTTTCCACCACCACTATGCGGCGAGTGCCGGCGCGACTCAAGAGGCGAACGGCCACGATGGCTCCCGGGCTGGTCGGCGTCGGTCCGTCGGCACACTCCGGGTCAGCGGCATCGACCTCGAACCGCACTCATTCGGCTGCGTTCAGTACGCGGTGGTGCGGAACACGGGTTGGAACAGCTCGGCCAGGGTCGGTGATGGTGACGACGCCGGTGCGCAGGCTGGTGCGTTGCACGTGGTAGTCGACGATCGGCGGCGCATCGTCACCCGCCACGGTTGGCAACCATGCCTCTGGCCGCTGGCGCAGGATGACCGCCAGCAGTGCAGCCTTCTTGCGATACGGGTCTTCGCGGTAGCCGCCCACGTGGTCGAGCAGCCGCAACAGTGCGCGCATCGGCCGCGGTGTTGCAGCGGCAGCGGCAACCATCTCGGCGGGTGAGATCCCGATGGTGATCAGGCTGTCGCCGTACGCGCGGGCGAGTGCGAGGCACGCCGCAGGGTCGGGGTACGGGTCGGCTCCGTTGTCGTCGGCAGCAGTGCGCGACCACTCGGCGGCCGTCAGACCTGCCTGGCGATGAGGGGTCATGCACATCGGGTCGTCGCGCTGCCAGCGCTGGTAGTGCGCCCACAGGTAGTCACTGCCCTTGCGTTCGTGGCCGTCGATGGTGGCGATCATCGGCCGCGCGTACGTGCCGCCCTCGGCGAACCAGAATCCGAACTGCTGCACGGTGGCTGCACCGAACCACTCCAGCGCTGCCGGATCGCCGACTGCAGGGAACAAGTCGCCGACGAAGGGGAACCCGTCGAGGTCGGGCAGACCGCGGATGAGCGTTCCCAAGCGCTGCACCGCGGCATGGTCGACTCGAACGCGGGTGTCGGCGGGCGGGGCCGGTGGCGGCGCTGGCGCCCACAGTGCGGTGGGGCCGACCATGGTGACCATCTCGGCGGCGGCAGCATTGCCGAGGTGGGCTGCGACCACCGGGTGGTCGCCCGCCAGCAGCCGCGCAATGGTGGTGCCGCAGAATGTGTCGCCTGCACCGGTGGGGTCGAGCGCGGCCACGCGGGTGCCGTCGATGTCGGTGCGGTGGCTGCCCTGGTGCACGGTGGCGCCGCGCGACCCGCGAGTGACGTAGCGCAGGTGGCCGGCAGGTGGTGGTGTGTCGTGGTCGCCGAAGAGCAGCGCTGCTTCGTCGTCGTTGCAGAAGAACAGGTCGGCCAGCGCTTGCGTGGTGCGCACGACGTGTGTCTCGTTGCGCACGGCTTTGCCATAGGTGGACGCAACGGTGAGGCACCCGCGGGCGGCCAGTGCACGGATGAACGCTTGCTGCAGACGGGCATCGAGGAACGGCACGCAGTACGCGCAGCCGGGTAGGTCGTCGATCGCGTCGAGCAGCGCCGGTGTCATGTCGGGCTCGGCGCCGAGGTGTTCGCGGAACAAGGTGACGGCGCCGGAGTCGTCGTAGGCGATCTCGAAGCGAGGCAGACCGTCGAGGGGAACCTCAGGCCCGATCCAGCGGATGCGATCGAGCGCGGGCGCCAGCTCGCGCGGCATCGGGTGTGGCACGGGAGCGAGCATCGTCACATCGGCGCCGGCACGCGCGGCAGCGAGGGCGGTGTAGAGCCCGGCGCCGCCCGGCGTCGGTGTCGGCTGGCCCTTGACGTGGATGATGTCCAGCGATGCGCCGCCCACCACCAGCAGCCGCGGTCGGTCGCCGCTCTCTGCGCGCAACCATCGTTCGGCCCATGTCACGTGCTGCACTGTACGAGCGTTGTCGTGCAGGTCGTCGTGCAGGCCGACGTGCAGGGCGTCGTGCGGGCCGTCGTGCAGGTAGGTCGTTGTGCAGGGACCTGCCGTACAGGTCCGGTGTGGCGGTCAGTGAGCGGTCAGCGGCCGCGACGGAGAAGCCGAAGCCACCGCCGCCGAGCAAGAGGACGACAACGACGATAATCAGAATGGTGGTCATGACCGTTGGTACCCGCTGACGGGTGTTGCCAAACAAGGCTGAGGATCGGCGTCGATCATTCGCGGCTGCGTGGGCGATGCCTGACCAGCCACCCAACGACCAGCCCACCAAGGCCGGCAACGAGGATCACGAGCCAGATCGGCCCGGTGGCGTCACCGACGACGTAGCCGATGCGTACGTCGTTGCGGTTGTCGAGTGCCACCGCGACGAGCGCCCCGACGAGGAGCACCACCACCAGCAGTTGCACCACACGGGCCAAGTCTCGTCGGTGCACCGCACCGCTGTTCCGTGCCACATCGTCATCGTCCTTCATGCGCACCTCCGTGATCGTGTCGCCGAGACCTACCCACCAGGGGCGGTTTCGAACCCTCGCAGTGGAGCGGCCGGTCCGGCCGCCAGGTTTGGTGTTCATGCCCGCGGGGAACACCCGAGCATGAACACACGACGCATCTTCATCACGGTCGCCCTCGTCGGGGCGCTCGCCGCGGCCGGCTGCAGCGACGACACCCGAACCTCCATGGCCACCGATCTGCAGAACGCGGCCACCGACGTGGGCGAGGCCGCCGGCGACCTGGCCGACAACGCCGCAGAAGCGCTGGTCAGGAACATCGCGACTCAGCAGGGAGAGGAGCAGTTCACGAAAGCGGGGTATGCGCTCGATGGGCCACTGACGTGCACCGCCACCGTCACCGATGGCGCTGACAGCATCGAGATCGCCTGCACCGGCACCACCCAGGACGGTGGCGCGGCATCCCTCGCTGGCGCGACCGACGAGCTCCCTGGGGCGTCGGTGGTGTCGCTCAGCGGAAGCTTCGTCGGCACCGTCGATGGGCAGGAGGTCTTCACGACCAGCCAACTCGGCGGCTGATCAGTGCCTGCCATGATGCTCGACCGGTCGCCTGCCTCGGCAAGTTTCGGCGGCCGGTCGTAGCATCCGACCACTGCACCTGAGGAGGCCCTGTGGCACACGACTTGATCATCCGCAACGGCACGATCGTCGATGGCACGGGCGTGGCCGGCTACCGGGCCGATGTCGCCATCGACGGCGATCGCATCTCGGCCATCGGCGACCTGTCGTCGGCGACGGCAACTCGCGAGATCGACGCCACCGGCCTGATCGTCTCGCCCGGCTTCATCGATCTGCACACGCACCTCGATGCGCAGGTGGCGTGGGATCCGTTGATGACCTCCAGCTCGTGGCACGGCGTCACCACGGTGCTCATCGGCAACTGCGGCGTCACGTTCGCGCCGGTGGCGCCCGACGACCGCGTGTTCCTGGCGGAGATGATGGAGAGCGTGGAGGACGTGCCGCGCGATGCCATCCTCAACGGCCTCAGCTGGGATTGGACCACGTACCCCGAGTACCTCGACGCGGTGCAGAAGATGCGGCCGGCGCTCAACATCGTCGGGATGGTGGGTCACTGCGCGGTGCGGTACCACGTGATGGGCGAGCGCTCGCTCACCGACGAGCCACCCACGCCCGAGGAACTGAACCGCATGCGCGACATCGCCGAGGAGTCCGTGGCGGGTGGCGCCGTCGGCTTCTCCACGTCGCGCATCCTGCTGCACGTGGTGCCCGACGGTCGCTACGTGCCGGGCACGCTTGCCCCGCTCGACGAGTACCTGGCCGTGGCCGACGGCATGAACGCCGCCGGCGGCGGCCTGTTCCAGGCGGTCAACGACTTCATGACCAAGCCCGGTTTCGAGATCGAGCTGCTGCGCGAGATGGCCCGTTCGTGCGGCGACGTGCTGTTCTCCGGCGGTGCCGGCAACAGTGGCAACTCCGGTGTCGAGATGTTCGGCAAGTTCCTCGCCGACACCAATGCCAACGTCGGCCGGATGACGATGGCCAGCCAGACGCGGCCCAGTGGCTCGCTGTGCGGTCTGGCGCAGATCTCGCCGGTGAAGGGCCAGCAGTGGAAGGCGCTGATGGCCTTGCCCACCTTGGCCGACCGTGTGGCCGCGCTGAAGGACCCCGTGGTGCGCGCCGGTTTGGTGGAGGAAGGCAAGGCAAAGGGCCTCTGGTACGACGCCAACCACATCTACCCGCTGGGCACCGGGCCGTCGCCCGACTACAGCGAGACCAACGGCCGCTCGGTGGCGCAACGCGCCGAAGCGTTGGGCGTGCACCCGGTCGACTTCGTCATCGATCGGTTGATCGCCAGTGACGGGCACGAGCTGTTCAACACCTGGTTCTTCAACCGCAACGTCGACGGCCTCGAGCAGGTGCTGGCGATGGATCACGTGTATCCCGGCCTGGCCGACACGGGCGCGCACGCCGGCCAGATCTGCGATGCCGACATGAGCACGCACTACCTGTCGTACTGGCAGCGCGATCGCCAGCTGGCCACGCTGCCCGAGGCCGTGCGCCGCCTGTCGTCGATGCCGGCGAGCGTGCTCGGCCTGGTCGAGCGCGGCACGTTGCGGGTGGGCCAGTTCGCCGACGTCAACGTGTTCGACATCACCCGGCTGGCCTCCGCGCAGCCCACCTATGTGAACGACTTCCCCGGTGGTGCCGGTCGTCTGCAGATCGGTGCCCGCGGCTACGCAGCCACCATCGTCAACGGTGCGGTGGTCACCGAGCAGGGCACCAACACCGGCGAGCGCCCCGGCCGCGTGATCCGCGAGTTCGCCCGCTCCTAGCGGTCGCTCGCCTCCCGCTCACCCAGCGGCGAGCGACTCGTCGAGGGTAGCCATCTCCTTGGCCTTGGCACGCTGCTGGCGGTGACGTAGCGCCCACTGCGACGAGGCCACTGCGAGCACGAGCGCCGAGCCGTTGAACACGGGTTCGAACCAGACGGGTGCGCCCAGCTGCTGCAGTCCTGACACAGCGATCGCCAGCGTGTACACGGCGATGATGGTGCCAACGACGTTGAATCGGCCAGGATGCACCGTGGTTGCCCCGAGGAAGGCTCCCGCGAACGCGGGGAGCAGTAGCGAGCCGCCGGTCGACGGTGAAGCGGTACCCAGGCGCGAGCCGAGCACCACGCCGGCCAGGCCCGCCAGCAGTGCGGATGTCACGAACGCGCCCATCACATACCGGTTCGTCGCGACGCCGGTGAGCCGAGCTGCCCGCTCGTTGCCACCGGTCGCGTACATCCGGCGCCCGACCGGCAAGAAGCCGAGCACGAGCGCGAGGGCGATTGCGACCACCACAACCAGGATGACTGGATGGGGCACGCCGACCAGCTTGCCACGGGCGAGGTCGGTGAAGCTGTCGGGCACATCACCGAAGATCGTCTTGCCGTCGCTGTAGGCCAAGGCGATGCCGCCGACAACGCTGCTGCTGCCCAGGGTTGCGACGAACGCGTCGACTTTCAGGGCCACAACAAGAACACCGTTGACGAGGCCGATCAGCATCGCGGCGACGAGCGTTGCCGCGATGGCGGCGGCCGGCGACCAGCCCTGCTTCACGATCAGGCCGACTGCGAGCACGTGGCTGATCGAGAGCACGGGGGCGACCGACAGGTCAAAGCGCCCGACGATCAGCGGCACCATGGCTGCGAACGCGAGCAGCACCACGATGGTCTGGTTGTCGAGGATCGAGCGGTAGTTGTCGAGCGTGGCGAAGCTGTCGGGCTGGGCCACGGAGAAGACCACGAGCAGGATGATCGCGAGGAAGAACAGTCCGTACTTGCCGAGGATGCCGAAGAACCCGTCGCGCTGACGGTGGGTCGGCTCGTTGTTGCCGATCGGATCGGCGGTGGCCGGAGTAGCGGCACTGGCGACGTCAACCATTGACGGTCACCCCGTAGGCGGCTTCGAGTAATGCGGATGTGGTCACGGATCGTCCCTTCAGGATTCCTCTGATCTGCCCTCGTTCCATCACGATCGCCCGGTCGCAGACCTGTTCGACCTCTTCCAGATCGGAGCTGACCAGGATCACCGCCTGCCCTGAGGCAGCGATTGCCCGGACGCGGTGATGGATCTCGGAGCGGGCGCCGATGTCGACCGCCGCCGTTGGCTCCTCCAACACGAGCAGGCGCGGGTGCGCGGACAGACAACGAGCCAGCACGACCTTTTGTGCGTTGCCGCCGCTCAGCGTGGAGAACTCCGCCATGGGCAGCGGTGGGCGCACATCGAACTCGCGCAGCAGGGCCGTCGCACTCGCGTTCTCGCGTCGTCGTCGCGGCGCACGTATCCACGGCTGTGTCGGGTTCAGGTTCAGGTTCTCGCGCAGGTCCATGGCCGGCACGGCGCCGGCGCCATTGCGATCGGCGGGTACCAGCGAGCAACCTCGCTTCGTTGCTTCGGCCGGACTGTGCGGTGCGAACGGTTCCCCATCGAGCGTCATCGTTCCGCGGCGCAGCCGCTCGAGGCCGAACACCATGGCAGGCACCATCGTGTGGCCGGCGCCGCTGAGGCCGGTGATGCCCAGCACCTCGCCGGCGTGTGCGGCAAACGTCAGCGGGCCGACACCTCCCGCGACGGCGGCGTCGAAGGTGATGACCGTCTCGCCGGAAGTAGAAGCGGCAGTGGGGCGGGCGGGCAGTTCGCTGCCGATGATCATCCGCACCAACTCGGATTCTGTGACATCGCAGGAGCGCGCCACGCCTGTGACGCGGCCGTCGCGCAGCACCGTCACTCGATCCGTGATGGCCAACACTTCGTCCAACCTGTGGGTGATGAGGATGATGGCGACGCCTTGATCGCGCAGCCGCCGCAGGATCTTGAAGAGGGTGTCCACTTCATGCGGGCCGAGAGTGGCCGTGGGCTCATCGAGCACCAGCAGCCGTACGTCTTGCATCAGCGCGCGGGCGATCGCTGTCACGGATCGCAAGGCCATCGGAAGATCGCCCACGCGGGTGTCTGGGTGGATGTCGACGCCCATGGTCTGCAGTGCCTTCATCGCCCGCCGGCGGGTGCCAACCCAGGAGATGAACGGCCCTTTGTGCACGTAGCCGGAGGCCAGTGCGATGTTCTCGGCGACGGACAGATCGTCGATCACGCCGAGGTTCTGGTGAATGAAGACCACGCCGTGCTGAGCGACGGTGTCGGGTGAGAAGCGCGGCGGGAGCTCGCTGCCGAAGAACGACAGCGAGCCCCCATCTGCGCTTTCCACACCTGCCATCAGCCGAACCAGCGTCGACTTTCCGGCTCCGTTCTCACCGAGCAGGCCGTGGATTTCTCCGGGCCGCACGTCGATGTTGACGTCCGCGAGGGCCACCGTGCCGCCGTAGACCTTGCGCAGGCTGCGCGTGGCCATGGCCGGTGACTCTGGCGAAACGTTCATGGTGTTGCGTGTTACCCGTCGAGCCGGCCCGCGCGGGTGGTCAGCTCACGCCCCACAGCTCGAGATACTTGGCCTTGTAGTCGAAGAACTGCGTGTAGTCGGCGGCGCCGTCGGCGGGGGTGTTGGCGGTCGTGAACAGGTGCACCCCGAGACCGAGGCTCTCGGTGGGGGTATAGCCACTCTTGGTGACACCACGGATCGCTTCGTCGACTCCGGCGTAGGCAACCCATTCCAGCGAGACACCTGCGTTTGCCGAGCTACCGCCGCTGGCAATTGCTTGCAGGCCGATCTCGTCGCCGTCCTTGCTGACGACCTTCACCGAGTCGGTCTTGCCGGCCTTGCGGACGGCCTCGACAACCGAGCTCATGCCGATCGAGTATGGCAACACCAGGTGGGTGGCATCTGGGTTGGCCTGCAGCGCGGCGGTGATGGCGCTGTCGGCCTTCACCGGGTCGAGCGCATCGGTGATCTGCCAGTCGACGACCTTGACCGTGCAGTCTGCGCACTGCGACGTGACCTTCTGGAACTGCTTGTTGCTTTCCACCAGGTTCGGGAAGGCCGAGTCGTTGATGAGGATCACGTTCGCCTTGCCGCTGGTCTCAGCGATGATGTTGTAGGCGTTGACCTGGTGCATGAGCGGCATGCGGTACGACACGTAGGCGTCGTAAGCATCGGGGCCGGAGGCGTTTGGTGCATCGGCAACCGAGATGGTGACAACGCCTTGTTCCTTGGCCTTGGCCAGCGACGCGCCGACGAGCACGTCGGGCACGGCCATCGTCATGATGACGTCAGGGCTCTTCGACAGCGCAGTGTCGAACGCCTGTGTGAAGCTCTCCGGCGTGCCGGCGCCGGGCACAATCTCGGCAGTCCAGCCGATTGCCTCTGCGGCTTCCACGGCGTAGTTGGCGGCGGTCTCGCAGGCGGTGCCTGGTGCGCAGATGATGATCTGCAGGTTGACGTCCGCCGGCGGCGCCGGCGTGCTCTCCGGGCCGAGCCAGCCTGTCTGGGCCACGATGTCGGTCGATGCGACGTCGGAGTCGGCGGCCGCGAACACCAGACCGGTGCTGGCGAGCTCGCTGATGCGCGTGGCCTCGGCGAGGATGTCGCTGGCCGGTGCGCTGGTGTCGTTGCTGGCTGCGGTTGTGCCGTCGGCTGCGGTTGACGAGCTGTCGCTGTCCGAGCCGCATGCAGCGAGCGCGATGGCGCCGACGCAGAGCAGGGCAACGAGAGCGCGGCTTCGTCCGCGAGTACTGCGATTCATACGGGTCCCCCAAGTTGACGCCGTCACAGACACCCCCATGATGCTGAACGGATCGGCCAGAGCGACCGATCATCGCAGCCTAACGAACGTTCGACCGGGGGTCAAGCGCGTTGCGCTAGGGTGAGCGGCCAGACGAGCGGTGAGTGAGGGTCGATGTCCATTTCGCGACGGGATGAAATCATGATCGCGGCAACCGAGCTCTTCGCGCAGCACGGGTATCACGCAGTGGGCATGCGAGCCATCGCCGACGCCGTGGGCATCCGCGGCTCCAGCCTGTACCACCACTTCCCGTCGAAGACCGAGCTGCTCTATGCCATCGCGCACGACTACAACCGTGCCTTCATCGAGGGCCAGCTGGCCGATCTCAGCCCCAACCCGACGCATGCCGCACGAGTGCGCAAGCTGGTGTACGACCACATCATCTACTTCCACGAGCACCGGCTGGAGGAAGCTGTCGGCTTGCGCGAACTGCAGGAGCTGCGCACCAATGCACCGGAGCACTACACCGACATCCAGACGTACCGCCGCTCGTATCAAGACGCGTTCGAGCGGCTGATCGTCGAAGGGCGTGCGAACGGTGAGTTCGAGTGCGACGACCCGCACCTGGCGGTGCTGGCGGTGCTCGGCATGGTCAACAGCGTCAACGACTGGTATCGCGATCGGGGCAGGATGTCCATCGTCGAAGTGGCCGACGCCTATGCCGACATCACGGTCAACCGCATCCTCGGCGCTCGCTGAAGCAGCCGATGCTGTCAGTCGCCGCCGGCGACTCGGTCGGCGATGCGAATCAGTCGTGCTGCCGCGGACAGGGTCGAGCGACCCGGCGCTCACCAACTCGAGCAGCTCGCGGCCTGCAGGGGTGCCCTCGGCGGTGGTGGTCGCCCGGGACAACAGGTGGCGCACCCGTTCGCGCACCTCGGCCATCCGCCGTTGTGCACGACGGCGGGCACCCTCGCCGCTGTCGTCGAGGTGGCGCCGGTGCGCACAGATCACATCCCACAGACTGTCCAGGCCGATGCCGTCGGTTGCCACCGTGGTCACGACCGCCGGTGTCCACGGCCGGGCGGAGCCGAGGTGCAGCATCCGTTCCAGGTCGCGCACGGTTGCATCGGCGCCCGCTCGGTCGGCCTTGTTCACCACCAGCACGTCGGCGATCTCCAGCAGGCCCGCTTTGTTCGCCTGCACTTCGTCGCCCCAGCCTGGGTTGACCACCACCACTGTGGTGTCGGCGTTGTCGGCGATGGCGATCTCCGATTGGCCCACGCCGACGGTTTCGATGAGCACCACCGGCCATCCGGCGGCATCGAGCGCGCGGACGGCGCTGGGCACCGCGAGCGACAGCCCGCCCAGCTGACCGCGGCTGGCGAGCGAGCGCATGTACACGTCATCACGCAGTGAGTGTGCGTCGCTCAGGCGCACCCGATCGCCGAGGATCGCGCCGCCGCTGTACGGCGAGGAGGGGTCCACCGCAACCACGGCCGCCTTGCCGTCGCGTAGCAGGATCTCGCCGACCAGCGCGTCGGTGAGGGTCGACTTGCCGGCGCCGGGCGAGCCGGTGAGGCCGACGGTGTGGGCGCCGCGACCGGCGGCGAAGATCGCGGCGGCGATGGAGTGGAGCTCGTCGCCGCCAGCTTCAACGACCGTCAGCAACCGTGCGAGCGCGCGTCGATCACCGGCAATGGCACTGCGCAGAAGCGCGGCCGCACCGTCTTGATCGTCGACTGTCATCGTTGCCGCCCCTGCTCGTCAGGCGGGTGGCTGTGCCGAGGTGTCCGCATTGCGGCGCAGCTCACGCTTGAGGATCTTGCCCTGCGTGTCCTTCGGCAATGCGTCGACGATCTGCACGTTCTTGGGCACCTTGTACGCGGCGAGCTGCTCTTTGCAGAACGTACGGAGCTCGTCGATCTCGAGTGACTTGCCCGGACGGGGCACCACGAAGGCGGTGACCAGCTGGCTCCAGTAGTCGTCGGCCACACCCACCACCGCTACCTCCATCACTGACGGGTGTTGGTAGAGCACGCGCTCGACCTCGACGGAGGACACGTTCATTCCGCTGGTCTTGATCACGTCCTTCTGGCGGTCCATGAAGTAGAGGTTGCCGGCGTCGTCGATGCGCACGTTGTCGCCGGTGTGCAGCCAGCCGGCGCGGAGCACCTCGGCGGTCTTCTCCGGGTTCTTGTAGTAGCCGCGCATCACACCGGGAGAGCGACAGATCAGTTCGCCTTCGGCAGCTTCGTTGCCGGCGTCGTCGATGACGCGCACTTCCAACTGCGCAGTGGGGCGGCCGATCCATGCAGGGTCGTGGTTGGGCACGTCGTCGAGTGAGCGGAAGCGTCCGATAGTGGGCGTTTGGGTGAGCTCCGACTGCGACCAGAGCGTGACCCACTCAAGGTCGGGAGCGGCGGTGGCGAAGCCCTCGAACATCGCACGCGGCATCGTCCCGCCGTAGGTGATCGCACGTCGGATGCGTGTGAGATCGGCGTCGTCGAATCCGGGCGCCTGGATCACCTGCAGGTAGAAGGTCGGTGTCTGCCCGACGACGGTTACCTTCTCGTCGACGAAGGCGGCCAACGCCTTCACCGGGTCGACTGCGAACGGCAGCACGATGGTGTTACCCAACGTGAGCAGGCAGATCTGCATGCCCATCCCTGCGATCGTGTGGAACGGCATCGTGTAGTACCAGACGTCCTCTTCGATGAGGCCGATGCCGGTGGTGTAGCTGGGGATCATCGAGATGAAGTAGTTGCGCTGCGGAATGGCAACGGCTTTGGGCAACGCTTCGGTGCCGCTGGTGTACGGGATGATTCCCAGTGTCGACTCATCGACATCGACTTCCGGTTCGGTGGCGCTGCCGGCGGCGATCAGCGTGCTGAAGCGATGCCAGCTCGCAGGGGCGGTATCCGAGTACGCATCGTTCACGACCCGCACCGCCAGCGTTGGCAGGGGCTGTTCGAGTGCCTCGATCTTGGAGACGAACGCGTCTTCGCACACGATGGCTTTGGCCTCGGAGTGCTCGAGTTGGTAGTGGATTTCGCGACTGGTGAACGTGTAGTTCACCCCGGTGACCGCGGCGCCCAGTTTCGCTGCGGCCCAGAAGGCCACTACCGACTCAGGGGTGTTGCGGCCCATCGTGGCCACCACATCGCCGAGGCCAACCCCCTGCGCCGCGAGCGAGTTGGCCAGCCGATTCGCCTGCTCGTTGAGCTCGCGATAGGTGAGCACTCGCCGTTCGTGCAGCGGGCTGTGCAACGCGATGATCGCTGGGCGATCTGGTATCCGTGCCGCGTGGCGTCGGAGTTGATCGCCGAAGGTTGCGCGACGGATCGGTTCGGTGACGGAGTTCGTGAGACCGGGCATCATTGCTCCTGGGGTGTTTCGCCGGCGAGGTTCGGCGGCTGGTGGTGCCGGTGAGTCGACGGGCACACTCGACGATGTCGTCGAGCGACGAGCCCGGTGGGAAGCAGGTGACGTTGCGGGCACGAAGGCGCTCTTCCGCGTAGTGCGGGATGGTGCCACCGGCGAAAACCGGCGTGGTGATGTCGCTGGCCGCGAGGGTGTCGAGGATTCGTTCGACCACTTCGACGCGGCCGCCGACATTGAGGCCGATCAGGTCGACGTCCTCGTCGGCGGCGACGCGAGCGATGGTGTCGGCCGTGACCATTCCGGCGAGGATGACTTCGAAGCCGCCGTCGCGCAGCGCCCGCGACACCACGTTGATGCCGCGCCAATGGCCGTCGAGGCTGGTCTTCGCGATGAGGACGCGAGCGGCCATCAGAAGTTCACCGGGAACTTCCACGAGCCGTACACCGTGCGAAAGATCTCGCCGACCTCGCCCACCGTGACATCGTCTCCGACTGCGGACATGACTGCCTCCATCACGTTGCCGCCGGCACGGCATGTCAGATCGAGCTGCTCGAGGGCCTTCATCGCTCGTGAGTGATCGCGCTCGGCGCGGTGGCGAGCCAGTCGCTCCATGCCCTTCTCCCAGGCATCGATCGAGCCCTGGAAGCCGTCGATGGCGAACGGGTCGTGATCGCTGGTGTGCACGTTGACCCCGACGATTGCGCGTGTTCCTTCGTCCATCATCTGCTCAAGGCGCACCTGGTTGTCCGAGGCGTGGCCGTGAAGGAACCCGCTTTCGAGCGAGGCGATGAAGCCGCCGGCTTGCTCGATCTCGTCCATGAATGCGTAGGCGCGGTGCTCGAGCTCCGACGTGAGCGACTCGACGTAATAGCTGCCGCCGAGCGGGTCGACGACGGCGGTGAGATTGGTTTCGTGCATCAGGATCTGCTGGGCGCGCACCGACTGTTGGTGCGCCTGTTCAGACGGCACCGAGAGTGCCTCGTCATACGCAGAGATACCCATCGACTGCACGCCGGCGAGCACTGCCGAGAGGCCCATCGCCGTGCCGCGCACGATGTTGTTGATCGGCTCCTGGTACGTCATCGCGGAGCCGGCGGTGACGATGTGTATGCGCAGGCGCAGCGCCCGCTCGTCGGTGATGCCGTAGCGATTGCGAAGGATGTCGTGCCACATGCGGCGCGCGGCCCGGATCTTGCAGATGTCTTCGAAGAAGTCCATCGCCATGCGAAAGCTGACGCCGCCGAGCGCGTACGCCAGCTTCTCCAGCGGCACCGTGCCGCGGCGCTGCACTTCGTCAAGGTGGGCGATGTTGCAGGCGAACACAGCTGCCAGTTCCTGGTATGCGTTCAGGCCGCTGTCGGCGCCGTTGTAGCCGGCCATCGAGATCGGTACCCAGCGCGGCACGTGCTGTTCGCAGAACTCGACGATGTCGCAGTTGATCTTCAGCGCAGCGGCCGGCGGTATCTGGTGCAGCGGCGGGCAGCCGATGTAGGTGAGGAAGAAGTCGGCCTGACCGGTGCCCTGCAACTGATCGAGTCGCAGGCCGCGGCGCAGTGCCACGGTCCAGTACGCCGCCATGGCGAAAGGCGCATGCTGTGCAACGCCGCCGCCGGCGTGGGCGTAGTGAATGCCTTGATCGATGCCTTCCAGCGCAAGGGCGCAATCGTTGGCCGACATGATGACTGCGCCGGAGATGCCGACGTCCTCTCGACGAGCCACCACCTCTGGGTGGTCGACGTCGTAGAGGTTGTCGGCCGTCATCCGGTCGTGCTCCATGATGAAGCCGGTGCCACCTTTGGCCAGCAGGTAGCGGATGCGCTCCGCTTCGTCCTCAGGGTTGCCATACCCCGACAGCTGGAAGATTCGCCACGGCTTCGAGCGATAGCCCAACCGGTGTGCGCCGCGCACGTATGGCACCTCACCTGGAGGTGCGAGCGCCGTGGCGTCCTCCGGAAGGTCGTCGGGTCCGTAGTAGGCCTTCAGCGGAATCCCGGACACGGTGGCCCATTGCCGCGCCGGTGGCAGCGAGCCAACCGTGCGGCCGGAAGGTGCGGCTTCGTGCGTCATCCCTGCCCGAGCGGTCGATCGAAGCTGTCGAGGAAGGCCATCTCCTCCACTGGGCGACGGAACAGCTTGGTGGGGAACGATTTCTCGGGGTAGCCAGCCACGATGAACGCCGCCGTCGAGAGGTTCTCCGGGATGTTGAACAGTTCCTTGACTTGCGGCTCGAACATGCACAGCAGAGTGGTGAGCGTGGTGGCGACGCCCTGGTCGCGCAAGGCGAGGCAGAAGTTCTGTGCCACCGTGTAGACCGACGCTCCGCCGACGATGCTGAGGCGACCGAGGTCGGTGTCGGTCGGGTGCGTGTCCTCCAGATCGGCCAGCACGATGACGATGGCTGGATGCTCGCCGTAGTGGTCGGCGAAGTTGTCGGCGTCGGCCAGTGACTTCTGTGGGTTGGTCATCGTGATGTGCGTGGACTTCACGTCGCCGCTGTCGGCAAGGATCTCGTCCTGGCCGCTGGACGCAGCCTCGAAGTAGGCCTTCCAGGGCTGGAGGTACCACTCCTGCAGCTGCAGCTTCTTGGCAGCATCGGTGACGATCAGGAAGCGAACCGGCTGGCGGTTGCCACCCTGCGGGCCGAAGCGAGCGGCCTCTACGGCGTTGTAGAACACCTGCTCCGGTACGGCGTCGGGCTTGTAGTAGCGGCACGCGTGCTGCGTGCGCATGGCATCGGTGAGTTCCATGTCGTGTCCCCTGTGTGATCCCCAAGAACAACCTAACGGTCGTTCGTTAGAACGATAGGCCACCGTGACGGAGGCGGTCAAGGCCCACCCTTGCCTGGGTCGGCCGTTGTGCCGTCATCCTGGCACGCACGCTCGGCTTCGTGTGCGGCCGGCCCTCGTGTCCCATGTGGTCGAGCGTGATGGCCGGTAGGCCGTCGGGCGACTCAGTCGTCGGCGCCGAGCTTGGAGTGATCCCAGCTGACGATGGACGACGGCTGCACGACCACCGCGATGCGATGTGTCGCTTGCGCCGCGACGGCAGCGGGATCCGACAAGGGGATGCGGTGTCCATAGTGCAGGGCGATCGCACGGCCAACTGCGAGCACATCGTCCATGGCATCGAGCACGATGGCCGTGCCGGCGATCTCCACTCCGCGCAACTGATGGTAGGTGTCGCCGGAGTGGACGAGGCACGTGATGCGGGGGTCTCGGCGAAGGTTGACCGCCTTCTGGCTCTTGGTGAAGGTCCAGAAGGTGATCAGTCCGTCGATCAGTACGTACCACATCGCCACCATGTGGGGTTGCCCACTCGGGCCGAGTGTGGCCACCGTCATCGTGCGTTGGTCGGCGAGGAACGCGGTCTCCTCCTCGGGCGTCATCGCGACTCGGCTGCGAGCGCTCGCCATCAGCTGCACGCCGCCGTGGCTGGGACGGCGGAGCAGGTTGGCTCCGGGTCGGTTGGTGCGTGCTGCATGGGCCCTGCCTCGCCCTCGCGGGGGGTGTGACGGAGTGGGCGCTCCGTGTATCCAGTCTAACGAACGTTCGGTAGCAGTCCGGGAAGATGGTTCATCGACCGGTCCACACGGGCGGTCGCCGTTCCAGGAACGACGCCACTCCCTCGTTCCAGTCGGCCGTGTCGCGTACCGAGTCCTGTGCGCGGTTGGTGAGCTCCCAGCCGCGCCCGTGTTCGTCTGCGCGCTGGTCGTTGATCGCCTGCAGCGACTCCTGCACGGCCAGCGGGGCGTTGGCGCACACTTGCGCGGCCAGTTCGAGAGCGCCCTCCAGGCTTCGCCCCGGTTCGGTGAGCAGGTTGACGAAGCCGGCCGCGTACGCGCGCTCTGCGCTGATCGGGTGGCCGGTCAGGGCTAGTTGGCGGGCAAGGTTGAGCGGCAGGCTCTGCGGCGCCCGGAAAAGACCGGCGCAGGCGGCCAGAACGCCGATCCTCACTTCGGGTAGGCCGAAGCTTGCGGTGGTGGATGCGACCACCATGTCGCATGCGAGTGCAATCTCCAGCCCGCCCCCTAGGGCGAAGCCTTCAACCGCAGCGATCAGCGGCTTGCGTCGTCGACGGCGGATGATGCCGTACTCGCCACCTCGCTTGGTCACATAGTCGCCGTTGGCGGTGAGATCGCTGCCGGCGCAGAACACGGTGCGGGTGCCGGTGAGCACACCTGCCCGCAGATCCCGGTCGTCGTCGAGCAGGTTCAACGCAGCGTCGATCCCGTCGGCCACCAGCCGGTTCACCGAGTTGCGCTTCGATTCGCGGTTGATCGAGACGATCAGCACGTGTCCCTTGCGCTCAACCTTGACCAGTTCGTTCTCGTCTGCCATGGCGGCAGGGTAGAGGCCGAACACCAGTGGCGATGCAAATGCACGGGTTGGCCAACGCCCCGGTCGCGTGATCCGCGAGTTCGCCCGCTCCTAGGGGTCGTGCTGCGTTGTCGGGTCGCCGAACGCAATGCGGCGGAAGCCGTCCGCCTCCTCGGCGGAGATCGCGTTGGAGACGAGCTCGCGCATGAGGAGCGCCTGGAAGTCGTCGGGGTGAATTCCTCCTGCCGCCGCCTGGGCAGCATGCGAGGGCAGTGACTGCAGGGCTGAGGTCCGCGCCCGAGCGTGCTCGTCGGGATGCTGCTGGTACCGAAGGGAGAGGATGACGGCCTGGCGACGCATCTGTTCGACCTCCTCGGGCTTCCATGATGGCTTCGGTGGAGCGCCAGAGCCGCTGGCACCGATGCTGCGAATGTCGGAGACCACGTCGCGCAGGCCGTCCTTCAGGCCGCGCAAGGCACGCATGCCCATCTTCGGTGCGGCGATCACGTTGCGAACCCCGGCGAGAGCGCTGCCGGAGTGCTTCCAATCCTCGACAGCGGCGTCGCGGTACGGCTGCAGCTCCGCTGCCGCGCTGTCGACGTCGAGTGCAGTGCATCGCCTCGACTGCACACCGATCGCAACGCTGACCTCGATGCGCGATGGCAAGTGCTTCGCAAGCTCGTCGTTGGATCCGGCCGAGTGGAACACGTACAGCAACCAGTTGGGCAGGTCCGCCCGCAACTTGGTGAGCGCCGGGTCCACCGGTACGCCGTCGGCCGCGCTGAGCGCGGTGAGGTGGACCTCGCAGCGCACCCGTGCGTTGGCCGACAGGTTGTTCTCGTTGCCGTACGCAGCGCGGGTGCCGGTGGGGGCCACCCACGCACGGCCGTGCACGGTGTGCTCCCGTTGGCCGCGGCTCATCGCCAGAACGTACCCCGTCAGCCGATGCGGACTGTTCCGGCCGCGCCGTCGACGTGCAGCATGGTGCCGTCGGCGACGGCCGTGATGTTGGGCACGCTGAGCACTGCCGGAATGCCCAACTCGCGCGCAACGATCGCTGCGTGGCTGAGCACGGCGCCACTGTCGCAGACCACGGCAGCCGCGCTCAGGAACAACGGAGTCCACGAAGGGTCGGTGATCGCGCACACCAACACATCGCCCGGTTCCAATCCTCGGGGGTCATGAGGGTCGTGGATGACGCGCGCTGGGCCGCTGGCGACGCCACCGCTCACCGCGATGCCCTTGAGCGTGCTGCCCGTGGCCGGAGCTTCGGGGTGGGCGTCGGCACGAACTGCCCAGGTCTCGGGCGGCGGGATGCGCCCCTGGAACCAGAGTGGCGGAATGCGTGCGTCGAGGTAGCGCTGCTGGTCGGAGCGCTGCGCAATGACGTCGGCGAATGCTGGCGGGTCGGCGACGAAGCCGGCGAGCTCGTCGATGGTGACGCAGAACGCCAGTCGAACATCGGCCGGGCCGCCGCGCGCGTGGGCGCGTCGGGCGAGTTCGTGGAGCACGTGCCGTGCCCCGAGGTTCTCGAGCACGTAGATGTCTTTGGCGCGCTCGCGAGCGATGGCGCCGAGCCGCGAGAGGTGCGCGGTGCGGCGAACCATGCGCCGTAGCGGCCGCGGCACCAGCTGCAACGCTTCCTGCAGCGCGGTGTTGGCATCGGCGGTGAGGCGGCGCCCCGTGGCGATGGGGTCGCGCTCCGCAGGCGCGTGGCGCAGGCGGTCGATCGCCGCGTAGACCGGCGTGGGGTCCATCGACCATGAGGGAGTAGCGAGCTCGTACTCATCGTTGCCGCGGTGGCCGTGGTCGTGCAGGAACGATGCGATTCCAACATTGAGATCTGTGTGCTGGGTGCGCAGGGCGATGTCGTGAAGGCCATCGTCGAATGCGCGGGTGAGGTGCTCGTCGGCCGCGACGAGGCGGCCGAGTTGCCACAGCCGTTGCGCGAGCTGAGCGGAGTCGACGTCGCCCGTGCCGCCAGCGATGCGGTTGCCCATGCCGGGCGGAATGTTCGGTCGTTCGAGCAGCCGATCGAGCAGCCCGCGAGGTGCGCCTGCAGTGCCACTCCAGTGCAGCAGCCGGTTCATGCTGGCGCCTTGGCGGGGCGGGAACGTCCGCAACCAGTCGAGCAGTTGCGCGTCGCTTGCGTCGTGGAGCGAGGGCATCGTGGTGAGCCATCGCTTTGCGTCGGCGCGAGCGATTGTCAGCGGCTCCATGCTCGGGCGGCGCAACGTGCTGATGGCGTACTTCGTGAGGCGAAGCGTCGCCATCAGGTTGCGGTCACCCTTCGCCCGCTGATGTGGCGGGGTCGCGACGTCGCCCATCACTTGCAGATCGATCTGGCGAACGTCCATGCCGGGCATGCGTTGACCGAACAGTCGCATGGTGCTGGCGTTCATGTAGAGGTACCCGCAGAACACGCCGGTGCTCAGTGATGGACCATGCAGTTCGTGCGGTCGTAGCACGCCCATGTCCACCAACTCGGCGAGCTGACCCTGCCGCACCTGGTCGCCGATGAGGGTGCCGGTGAGGGCGGTCATCACATGTGGGAACACTTCGCCGACGTTGCCGCGCGTGTAGATCGTGAAGCGTTCGTTCGGCTCCGTGTCGGCCACCCATCCGGTGGGTGGTGCGCTGTCGGTCATCTCGAACCCCCAAGTGCGTTCCTGCAAGTCTCGTCGCAGCGCCGGAGCGTGTCTACGGGCTGGCTACGAGTGAGCGGCTTCGAGGGTCTCGGCGAGGAGTTCGAGTGCGGCCGCGGCGAACATCGCCATGTTTGCAGGGCGGTCGTCGTTCCCAGTGAGGAGATGGCGAGTCACGTCGGTGGGTCCAGCGGTGCTGGCGACCGCGACCCAGCAGTGGCCGGCCGGGTCGCCGTACGGGTTCGATGGGCCAGCCGCGCCGGCCTCCCCGATTCCCCACGTCGCCCCGAGCTTGACGGCGGCAGACCGGGCAAGGTGGAGCGCGAAGTCCTCGGTAGCCCCACGCAGCCGGCCCGGTGCCTCGACCGCGCCGGCCATCCATGCCCGGTAGGCGGCCGGTGTGTAGACGACGACGCCGCCGAGGTAGTACGCCGACGCGCCAGGCACGGAGAGCAGCGCAGCAGAGATCAGCCCACCCGCAGACCCCTCCGCCACCGCCACGTCGCGCCCGCTCGCGCAGGAGTGCGCCGATCCGCAAGGCAGGTGCGGCGAGTGCGTCGAGAATCATGCCGCCAGTGTGCCCCGGCCAGTTCCAACCACGCTGCACCCGTGTCGGTAACCTGTCGACTGGCTCGAGGGCCACCCGCTCCCGTAGCTCAGTCGGATAGAGCAGGGGTTTCCTAAACCGCAGGTCGTAGGTTCGATTCCTACCGGGGGCGCCAAGAAAGACCAGGTAGATGGCCATCTGATGGTCGTGTGCTTCGGAGTGGACCAGCGGCGGCCCATATCTCGGCCCACGTGGCCCATTGTGCTGTCCCGGTTCATAGTGGTCATGTTGGCTCCGGTAGGCGTGTTCCAGTTCCGGGACTGGCTCCGGTAGCTGGGCGACAGTGGTTCCGGTAGCTGTGTGACGCGCGTGTGTTCTTGCCTGCTGGTGCTGAGCCCTCTTCGATGGTGACGTCATCGTTGCTGTCGGTCCGAGGGGGGTCATCGTGTTGGTGGAGCTGGGGCTTGTGGAGCTGCGTTATCAGGCTGTGCTCGAGGTGCTGCAACAGGGGGCGACGGTCACGGACGTCGCCATCCGCTTCGGGGTGACGCGCCAGACGGTGCATCGCTGGCTGCGCCGCTATGCCGCTGGAGGGTTGGCTGGTTTGGCGGATGGGTCGGAGCGGCCGTTGTCGTGTCCGCATCAGATGCCGCCGGTGGTGGAAGCGAGGATCGTGGAGCTGCGCCGGACGAACCCGGGGTGGGGTCCGCGCACGATCTTGTTCCGGTTGGAGGCGGAGCGGGTGGTGCCGTTGCCGGGTCGTTCGTCGGTGTATCGCTGTCTGGTCCGTCACGGTCTGATCGAGCCCGAGGCCCGCCGGCGCAAGAAGGCTGACTATCGGCGGTGGGAACGCTCCCGGGCGATGGAGCTGTGGCAGATGGATGTCGTTGGTGGTGTGCGGTTGGTGAATGGGTGGAAGGCGTCGATCGTGTCGGGCATCGATGATCACTCCCGATTCATCATCTCCGCGCACGTGGTCGAGCGGGCGACGGCGCGTCCGGTGTGTGAGGCGCTGACGAAAGCGATGCGCGCCTTTGGTGTCCCGCAGGAAGTGTTGACCGACAATGGCAAGGTGTTCACCGGCCGGTTCGGTCCAGGGTCGGGTGAGGTGCTGTTCGACAGGATCTGTCGGGAGAACGGCATCAAGCACATCCTCACCGCGCCTCGCTCGCCGACCACGACCGGCAAGATCGAGCGGTGGCACAAGACGATGCGCCGCGAGTTCTTGAACGGCAAGGTGTTCGAGTCGATCGCCGACGCCCAGGCGCAGCTCGATGCGTGGGTGCACGACTACAACCACGACCGTCGCCATCAAGGCATCGGTGACGTTGTTCCGTGGGAGCGGTTCCGTCTCGCCGGCCGTGACGGTGTCGAGCCGGTCGCGCGTGTCGAGGAGCCGACCACGACGCGTCTGGTCGGCAAGAACGGCAAGATCAGCTTCGCCAACGAGCTCTACCCGGTCGGGGTGTGGCTCGCCGGAGAGACCGTCGATGTGTCGGTTGCCGATGGGTTGGTGTCGATCCATCACCGGCATGTGCTCGTCGCCACCCACGCCCAGCGTCATCGACCGGCGAAGGAGTCCAAGGCCCTCACTCGTAAGGTGCGCCAGCAGCAGCAGCGTCGTCGTCCGCGGCAGGCCACCGTTGGGCAGAGCGTGACTCGCAAGGTCGACTCGTCGGGCAACGTGAGCTTCGCTGGCGCGAGCTATCGAGTCGGCATGGCTCACGTCCGCCGCCAGGTGCAAGTCGCGATCGTCGGTGAGACCGTCGAGATCTCCGCCGGCGGTGAGGTCCTGCGCGTGCACCCGATCCGTCACGACCGCTCCCGTGAACACGGCGCCTTCGCCAACGCCGGCGGCCGCCCCTCACGATCCAACGCCGCCTAACCCATCACCCCAGTGGAACACAGCTACCGAAGCCAACCCGGAACACGGGTACCGGGACTTGACAGGTTCGAGCGAGGACGTGCTTCGGGCTGCGGAGTGCGAATGAATCAGTCCGCTGAGCAGGACGAGCGGGGCACGCGACCGCATGCGGCAGGGACGCACGTTCTCGTCGAGGGTTGTGCAACGAGTTATTGCACTACCGCCAACGTAACGTCGCGCCAGATGCGCCAGATGCGCCAGATGCGCCAGATGCGCCAGATGCGCCAGATGCGCCAGAAGCGCCTGTCGTCGGGCAGAGAACCCGAAGGTCGTGTGAGAGCTCCGCGCGAGTGCGCCGTTCGCTGCAGACCACCGACGACCCAGAGAGCAACGGAGACCTTCTGAGCGCCGGCTTGTCCGCGCAGAGTACGGAGTCGCTTAGTTCAATCGCCGACACGCGTGAAGTCGGCGATTTCGCCGAGCCGGCCGTCGCGCATCGTCACGACGCGATCGGCGAGTTCCACGACGCTGAGGTCGTGGGTGACCATGACGGTGGCGATCCCGCGATCGTGTGTCAGATCGCGCAGCAACGTCACCACGTCGAGTGCTCGGCTGTGGTCGAGTGCTGACGTCGGCTCATCGACGAGCAACACCGCGGGCCCGCTGATCAGGGCGCGAGCAGTGCCCACTCGCTGACGTTCGCCGCCGGAGAGCTTGCCGGGGCGACGGTTGGCCTTCTGTGCGAGACCGACTACGTCGAGCAGCCGGGCTGCCTCGGCACGGGCGTCGCGACTCGACATTCCAGCCAGGCGACCCATGTAGATCAGCTGGTCGATCGCAGTCAGCGCCTCGAACAGGTTCGACGATTGGAACACGAACCCGACCTTCGTGCGGCGCACTGTTGCGCGGTCGGACGGCGTGGCATTGGTGATGTCGACGTCGCCGATCATGACTGTGCCGCTGTCGGGTGATCGCAGTGCGCCCGCAACGGCGAGCAGGCTCGACTTGCCCGATCCGGAGGCGCCGACGACCGCGACGAGCTCGCCGCCGTCCACGGTGAGCGACACGTGGTCGAGCGCGGCGATCTGCTCGTCGCCGTCACCGAAGGAGACGCACAGGTCGTGGAGGGCGAGGGCGCTCATCGTGCACCTCCCAGGGCGATGATCGGGTCGACCGAGGTGATGCGACGGACGCCGACGAGCATGCCGACCACTCCGGAGACGATGAGGGTGACGGACGCGGCAGCGACAGGCCCGGACTGCAGCGAGAACGGCACTGTGCCGCCGCTGATCAGAGCGCCGAGTGCGAGCCCGACGGCCACGCCGACCGCTGTGGCGGCGACGAGCACCACCAGCACCTGTCCGAGTGCGTCGAACAGCACGGAGCGCGTGGATGCGCCGAGCGCCTTCTGGAGACCGATCTCCGCACGACGCTGGATGGTCCAGACGGTGAAGAAGGCGCCCAGGATCATCGCTGCGATGACGTACAGGAAGCCGCGGATGAGCGTCATCGTGGAGGTCTCGGCGGAGTAGCCGGGCGAGCCGTTGAACGCCGTGGTCTTGCTGACGATGTCGAGATCGGCGGCGGTGGCGAGCGCCCCGATGTCGACGCTGCCGTCAGCGACGATCGCGGCCGATGACACGAGCGTGGTCGCTGTCGTGGCGTCGAGCGCGTTGTAGGTGGCGACCTGCCACACGGCGAGCGCCGTGTACGCCACGTCGACATGGCCGTACGTGCTCTTCGGAACGATGCCGGTGACCGTGAGCACCGTGTTCGAGCGGTCGAAGCTCAGCTGATCGCCGACGTGCACTCCCGAGTCCGCGAGCCCCTGCGTGATGATCACCCCGTTGGATGCGGCGTCAGGGAGCGAACCGTGCAAGACGTCGGTCGCGACGAAGCCACCGGGTTGCAGACCGAACAGCGCGAGGTCGACGGTGACGTCGGTGGACGATCGCGCGTTGAAGAGACTGAGGCCGAGAGGCTCGGCGCTGACGCCCGCGGTGTCGTTCAACTGCTCGACCGTGGCGACATCGATCGTGGAGCGCGAGAAGGTGCTGTCGGTGTGGGCCTGGAACGCGAGGTGGGTGACCGGCAGGGCCCGGAGGCCGGAGATGCCGTCGTCGACGAGGCCGGTCGCGAGTCCCGACAGCATCACCGTGAGCACGGCGACGAGGGCGATGACGGAGCCCATGAGGGCGAACCTCCCCCAGGCGAACCGGAGCTCTCTTCGTGCGAGGAACATGCGATCATCCTTCCGCAGGCCGTACAGTTGCCGACACTTCGTCGGTAACCGTACCGGCGTGCCCAGTTACCGACAACGCGTCGGAAAGTGAACTCGTCGCTCCCATGCCCCGCATCACCGAAGCCACTGTTGCCGCTCACCGCGTCGCACAGCTGACGCGGTTGATGGACGCGGCCCACGAGATCGCCGAGGAGGGCGGCGCCGAGGCCGTGACGCTGGCCTCTGTCGCGCAGCGAGCGGGACTGGCGCGGTCATCGATGTACGGGTACTTCGCGTCGCGCGACGACCTGATCGTGGCCGTGTGCGAAGACGCGGTCGTCACCTGGTGCGACACGATCGTCCGCTCGATGACGGCCGAAGCCGACCCTGAACGACAGTTGCGCTCCTACGTCGAGGCGCAGCTCGCGGCCGCCGCCGACACTCGTCATGAGTCGGCGATGTTGCTGCTGCGATCAGGCGTCAGCGCCGAGGGCCTCGAGCGCATCAAGGCCGCACATGCCCCATTGCGCGCGGCGCTGCTCGACACACTCGTCCGCATGCGGCTCGCGGAGCCCCAACGCGCGGCCGCGTTCGTGCAGGCCGCGGTCACCGCGGCCTACGAGCAGATCCGGAGCGGCAGCACGCCGACCGCCGTCATCCACGACACGTTCCGGTTCGTCGCTGCCGGCCTGCGAGATCTCGACCGCGCCAGCTGACGCGTGAGGTCGTCATGTGGCGGCGACGTGCTCGGTTCAGCCGATGATGCCGTCGAGCCCGGCGTGGAGCGAGGCGAGGCCGGCGTCGGCCACGTCGCGGCGCCAGCCTTCGTCCTCGACGAAGAAGAAGTCGCGCATGCGCTGCCGCACGGTGAGCCCGGTCTCCGAGGTCGGGTCGCCGTGGCTGTGCAGCCAGTTGTCGGCCCGGAACACGCCGATGCCGCCCACCGGCTCGTGCGTGCCGAACTCGAGCACGAAGGCGCTGGAGTTGAGCTTGCCCGCGGCCCACTCGTCGAAGCCGGGGCCCATGACGCCGTGGTCGATGGTGTCGGTTCGACTGCTGCGGTACAGCCACTCGGGGAACCAGGCCGCGCCTGCCTGCGCCGCGGCCTCGTGTTCGTCGGCGGTCTGGAACACGGTGAGCCGGCCGAGCGGTCCGAGACCGGTGTGCAGGTCGAGCGCCAGCGCGTCGGTGGCGCCGGCCAGGTGGTCGGTCCAGATCTGCTCCAGGGTGCGACGCGACCAGGTGGCCTGCTGCCCGCCGAACTGGATTCCGCGCGGGTGTGTGTACTGGCCGCCGCTGATGGTGCGGAACGCGATGTCGTCGCCGACCTCGGCCCAGAACGCGAGCAGCGGCTGGAGGTAGCTGGTGTCGTCGAGGTCGAGCGTGTCGCCGGTGGGGTTGAGGTACGGGTCGACGTCGGCGTAGCGCTCGTTGGCGGGCAGGTCGGCGAAGTCGAGGAAGTTGCGATTCACGTCGACGTTCTGGTGGTCGACGCGCCGGGACCACGCCATGCCGTACGGGTTGACCGCGTGGATGAGCACCACCGCCACACCAGCGGGCAGTGTGGCGAGGCGACCGTCGGCCACCAGCCACTGCTGGAGCCCGTTACCGGCATGGCCTTCCACGCCGTGCAGGCCGGAGGACACCATCACCACCGTGTGGGCCTCTCCGACGGGGGCGCCGAAGCGGGCGCTGTCGGTGGAGAGCGCCTCGCCGTTCGGTCCCAACAGCGGGTGCGGGTAGGAGGTCAGGGTGGCCCCGGCCTGTTCGGCCGCGCCCAACAGGGCGGTGCGGGCGGTGCGGTAGTCGGTGAGATGGGGGATCACGTCAGGCTCCTTGTGCGACGAAGTGGTCGATGCCGCCGATGACGGTGCGCTGCACGTGCACCTCGGCGGGACGGACGGCGGTGGGGTCGGCCGACAGCACCACCAGGTCGGCCTGCAGGCCGACGGCAAGTGAGCCGAGTCGGCCCTCGGTGCCACGGACGGCCGAGGCAGCGGTGGTGTACATGCGCAGGGCATCCAGTCCACTGATGGCCTGGTCTGCGGCCAGCGTGGGGCGGTGCACCGCAGCGTCGAGGGCAGCGAGCACGTCGGTGGACTCGATGGGTGCGTCGCTGGACCCGGCGAGGCGCACCCCGGCCTCGAGCAGCGAGCGGAACGCGTAGGTGCCACTGAGCCGTTGCGCGCCGACTCGATCGGCCAGCCAGTGCGCCTCGCTGTGCAGGTTGATGGGTTGGACCACTGCGGTCAGGCCGAGTTCGGCGATCCGTTGGATGGTGGCCTCATCGAGCACCGACGCGTGTTCCACCCGGTGCCGGTGGGCGCCGGGGTGCGCGGCCAGCAGCCGTCCGAACAGTTCCGCGGCGCGAGCGTTGGCGGCGTCGCCGATGGCGTGCACGCAGGCCGACAGCCCGGCCAGGTGGGTGGCTTCCAACCGGCGGTAGGCCTCGTCGGGGTCGAGGGTGGCCAGCCCGCTGGTGTGGGGGTGGTCGCTGAACGGCAGGTGCATGCAGGCGGTGCAACCGCCGAGGGTGCCGTCGAGGAACAGCTTCACCGCGTCCAGCCGCCGACCGGCGCCGGGCCGGTGCAGCGGGGTGTCGCGGTAGACGTCGACGTCGCCCACGTCGGGGGTGATGAGGATGGTCTGGACGTCGAACGGCAACCGGTCGACGAGTGCCGACCAGCCCACGGCCTCGAACGTGCCGGCACCACCGGAAGGCCCCTCGGCGGTGGTCTGGCACATCGCCGAGATCGCGGTGACGCCCTGGCGCAGCAGCCGCTCCGACCACGACGCGGCGCCGGCCTCGAGGTCGTCCATGGTGACGTCGCCCAACAGCCCGAGCAGTGGCTCCACCGCCCGCTCCCGCACCAGCCCGGTCGCGACGCCGGACGCGTCGAACTCCACGGCGCCGCCCTCGACGATGGTGTCCGGCCGGTCGAAGCCCACCGCGCAGCGCAGCTTCGGAGGCGACCGCGTGGTGGCCGTCGCGGCGCAGCAGCACCACGTTGCGGCCGGGCCCGGCCGCGGCCTGGAGCTCTGCTGCGGTGGGCAGACGGCGTTCGGCCAGGCGGGCGTCGTCGAGTTGGAACCCGATCACCGCGCGTCCGGCGTCGGTGGTGCGAGCCTGGTCGCGGACTGCGTCGAGCACCTCTGCGATCGACGTCGCGGAGTCGAGCACCAACTGCTGCTCGAACACGCTCATCACCATCGGGTGCAGGTGGGTGTCGACGAAGCCCGGTGCCAGCACCGCGCGGTCGAGCTGCACCACCTCGGCGTCGGCGGGAAGCGCGGCTCGACACTGTGCTTCGGTGCCGACCGCGATGATGTTGCCGCCGGCGACCGCGAGCGAGTCGATCGCTGCCGGCGCAGGGTCGGGCCGCAGCAGCCGACCGCCGGTGAACAGGCGTGCGGTCATCGACCGATCGAGATGGGTGCGGCCACCAGGTGGTCGTCGAGAGCGTGACGGTCGACGTCGATGCCCCAGCCCGGCCCGCCGGGGAGCACCAGGTGTCCGTCCTCCATCGCGTAGCGGGTGGTGGTGAGGTGCTGGTCGAACATCACGTCGCCTGCCAGCTCCACGGCGTGGCCGAGGCGGTCGAAGCGAGCGGCGGCCAGATGCGCGTGCATGGCGGCGCCGATGCCGAGCGGCTGGTTGTGGATGATGGTGCCCAGGCCTCGAGCCGATGCGAAGTCGATGGCCCGCAGCGCCGCGGTGATGCCGCCGGGGCGTTCGCCGTTGATGCCGACGACCCCGCAGCCACCCGCTTCCACCAGGGCCACCAGATCGCCGAGGTTGAAGAAGCCCTCGTGCAGGAACAGCGGCACGTTGGTGCGCCGGGCCAGGTCGACCATGCCGACCAGGTCACTCATCGGCAGTGGCTGTTCGGCACCGTCGATGCCGAACGGTTCGATCAATGCCAGGGCTCGCGCGGCCCCCGCGGCGGAGTAGGCCTGGTTGTAGTCCACCCGCAGACGCAGCTGGTCGCCGCAGCGCTCGCGCACCGCAGCGATCACGTCGCGGTCCTCGGTGGGGCCGGTGCCCAGCTTGATGCGCACCGTGCCGTAGCCCGCCTTCTGGTAGCCGGCCGCGATGGCCGCCACCGTGGTGGGGCTGGCCAGGGGGATGAGACCGCACAGGGGGATCCGATCCACGGTGGCGCCGCCGATGAGGTCGTGCACCGGCCGGCCGATCTGGCGGGCCGCCAATTCGTGGCAGGCGATGTCGATCAGGCCCTTGGCCATCTCGTTGCGGGCCACGTTGCGGTCCATGCGAGCGGCAAGGGCTTGGACCGCGATGGGCTGGGAGCCGAGCACGTAGGCGGCGAGGTGGTGTTCGATGGCCGACGCCATGTCGCGGTTGCTGACCCCGGTCTCGGGGAGCCACACGTAGGCCTCGCCCCAGCCCTCCACGCCGTCGGCGTCCTCCAGTCGGCAGTAGAGGAAGTCGGCCGCCTCCCACGGTTCCTCGGTGGGGATGGCCATGCCCAGGCCGTTGTCGCTGGCGGCCATTGCCCCGCGGGCGAGCTCGGACAACGGCACCCTCGCCTCGAACAGCTCCACCCGCTCGACCGGTGCCGAGCCTCCCTGTATCGATTGGTTCATGCGATGTAACATACAGGACATGACTTCGGCGCGCGTCCCACACGTCCCGAGCATCTCCTCGCGGCTGGCCCAGTCGTCGCTCACCCCGGCCTTGCGCCAGGTGGCCGAGCTGTTGCTGGTCGACCCCGAAGCAGTGGCGTTCGGCACGGTGGCCTCGGTGGCCGAGCGCGCCGGCACCAGCACGCCGACGGTGGTGCGCACGGCCACCGCCCTGGGCTACGACGGCTTCGCCCATCTGCGCGAGGCCGCTCGTGCCGAGCTGTCGATGCGCCTGTCCACCGATGCGGTGCGGGTTCGCTCGGCGGCCCCGGCCTCGGACCTCGATGCGCTGCGCGACGCGGAGTGCAGCAACGTCACCGCCACGCTCGACGGACTCGACCGGGTTGCGCTCGGTCGCGCCATCCACCTGCTCGACAATGCCGAGCGTCAGCTGTGGGTGCTGCCCAGCACCCAGACCGAGGGGGTGGCCGAACGGTTGGTCGACCAGTTCCACCTGCTCGGGCGGCGGGCGGTCCTGTTGGTGGGCTCGGAGTTCCGCATCAGCACCTCCCTCGCGGCGGTCCGCCGCGGCGACGTGGTGATGACCATCGACATTCCCCGCCACGAACCAGCCATGCTCCGCATGCAAGCGCTGGCCGTGCACGCGGGGGCGGTGCCGGTGGTGGTCACCGGCTCGGTCCCCACGGCGCTGGCCACTGACGGCGGCGTGGTGTTGCCGTTCGCCTCCACCTCTGTCTGGCCGTTCGACTCGCTGGTCGGGCTGACGGTGGTCGCCAACCTGCTGATCAACTCGCTGAGCGAACGTCGCCAACCCGAGGTGGCCAAACGGCTGGCAGATCTCGAGTCGGCATGGACCCGATCGGGCGCGCTGCGGAGCTGACGAACAGCTGGTCGGCTCGGTCCTTCCGGTGAAGTCCTCCATCGTGTGGTACACGCCGATCACGTGGTCGGCGATGAAGCCGCACACCCGTCGGCAACACTCCTTTGAGCATCTCGCTGAGCATCACCGTCTTCGGCATCACGACGACGGGTGGCCGGCGAGCATCGCCGACCACGTCTCGTCGACGACGTCGGCGGGGTCGAGCAGTGGGAGCAGCGGCGCCGACCGCGCTCCCTCGAACATGCCGGTGCGCACGTAGTACGGGCAGACGGTCGTCACCTTGATGCGGTCGAGGCCGGCCTGCTTGAGCTCGAGGCGAACGGAGTCGGACGGAGCGTCGGGATGCGACCGTCCCGTTGTGGTCGTTTGGTTATGGCTACAACTGGGCGGCTACGTCCAAGCTGAGGCCGTGCCCGCCTGGATCGCGGACACCGGTGGTGGTGCTGCCCGCGTCACCGTGGAGGTAGGTCCACGTGCGCTCGAGCAGGTCGCGGGGGATGACGGTGTCCGTGTCGCCATGGGCGACGAGGACCGGCAGTCCGGCGAGACGGCCAGCAGTGGTGGGCACACCGGCGTCGAACGGCAGCGTCCCGAACAGGATCGCCGCACCCGCGCAGCGGTGCGGGTCATCGAGGACCAGTCCGCCGGCGAACGCCGCACCCCCGCTGAACCCGACCAGCACCACCGGCCGTCCGAGCGGGGCGACAGGGTCGAGCCAGGTGCGGAACCAGCCCATGGTGTCGGCGAGCGAGTCGGCGATCGGGCGGCCGATGCCGCGGTTGGCGAACCAGGCGTAGCCGCCGCCCTCGGCGATCGGTGCCCGCACGGCGGCATAGGCGAGACCGTCGGGGAGATGATCGGCGAGAGCGATGGTGTCGGTCTCGTTCGAACCGCGTCCGTGCAGCAACACGACCAACGGCGCGTCAGGATCGCTCGGGCCGCGCCATGCGACGACGGGATCAGCGAACGTGGTCATGCCGGCGCTCCCGTGCTGTCGTGCTCGAGGTGGCCTGCTGTGCGGACTCCGCTCCAACGTCGGACCTCGCCGGCGAGGTCGAGGTGGTCGATCGGGGCGGCGTGCTCGTAGGGGCCCCACTGGTCGCGGGGGAGCATCCACATCAGTTCGAACTCGTTGCCGTCGGGGTCGGCGCCGTAGATGCTCTTGGTGGCGCCGTGGCTCGACTCACCGCTATAGGCGTCGGCGTCGAGCAGGGCTTGGCGGGCGGCGACGAGTTCGTCGATCGCGTCGAGCTGCCACGCCAGGTGGTACAGCCCGATGCCGCCACGGCGCTTGGGGCCTCCGGCGGTGCCGACACCGAACAGGCCGAGGTCGTGATGGTTGCCCGACCGCGGCAGCCGCAGGAAGGCGGCGTTGGCGCGGGGTTCGCGGGCGACGATCTGCATGCCGAACAGGTCGGTGTAGAAGGCCAGTGACCGGTCGAGGTCGGCGACGAACAGCACGGCGTGGTTCAGGCGAACGGGTGAAAAGGACATCGGGGGTCTCCTAGCGGGGTAGTTGGAGGATGGGAGTCGTCAGTACTTGTAGGACTGGCCGCCGTCGATGGTGATCACAGCGCCGTTGATGAACGGCGCTTCGCCCGAGAGCAGGAAGGCGACGAGCGCGGCGACCTCGTGGGGTTCGCCGAAGCGTTGCATCGGGTTGGCCGACACGAACTGCTTGCCGACCTCTTGCCAGTTGTCGGCATCCATCTGCTTGAGCGAGTTCTCGACCATCGGGGTCATGATCGCTCCGGGCTCGGCGAGTGCGGCGCCGGTCGATTCGTCAGATGGCGTGTCCTTCGGGCACGAAGTGCAGCTGTGGGGCGAGGCCCCTACCTCGCTGCCGTCGACCGAAAGTTGTCCATCCACTTGTCCATCTACTGCGCGCTACTGCATGATGTTCAACGAGACCAGACGAGGAGACAACCGAAGCTGAGCAGGTCAAATGCGACTGAAGGTGACTCGCTGAGACCGTTTCGACCGCATTTTTCCTAAACCGCAGGTCGTAGGTTCGATTCCTACCGGGGGCGCCAAGAAAGACCAGGTAAATGGCCGGTGGCGTAGGTCGACCGGTTGAGGCCTCGGCGGGTCGGCCCATATCTTGGCCCATGAGGCCCATACCGGTCGTAGCTGGCTTCACGCTGTTACGTTGCGCCGATGGCGATCTCGGTGCGGTCTCGGGGCTGACAGCGTGCGCGGTTCGCTTCGCCAACGACGCCCTGGGTCGTGGGAGCTGCGAGTGCACGCCGGTCGAGACACGGCCACCGGCAAACCTGCGTACGTCACCCGAACGTTGCGCGGTGACCGTGACGCCGCAGAACGCGGACTCGCCGCGCTCGTCGCGCAGGTCACCGACTCGCCCACGTCACCTACCTTCGGCACGCTTGGCGAGTTGTGCGACAAGTGGTGGACGTACAGCTCGCCGAACCTGTCGCCCACCGTGGCTCGTGAGTACCGACGGCTGATCGATCGCCGGGTGGTGCCGGCGTTCGGCGCCGTCAAGGTCGTCGACCTTCGTGCCCACCAGCTCGACGCCTGGTACGGCGAGCTGCTCGCCAGTGGCGCAGTCAACGGTCGACCGCTGTCGGCGAACTCGGTGCGCCACATCCATTCGGTGCTGCACCGTGCGCTCGAGCAGGGCATCGCCTGGGACTGGATCGCCTACAACCCCGCTCGCCGGGCCAGTCCGCCACCGGCGCGTCGACCATGCATCCATCTGCCCAGCGCTGATGAGGTTGTCCGGCTCATCGAGGCCGCGCGCTCGGTCAATCGCAGCCTGCCGATCTTCCTGCGGTTGGCGGCGGTGACGGGTGCCAGGCGCGGCGAGCTCTGCGCGCTGCAATGGCAACACGTCGACTTTCATCGGCAGACCCTGCATATCTCGGGCCAGGTCTCGCACACGGCTTCCGGTCCGGTTCAACGTCCGACGAAGACCCATGCAGAGCGTCGTCTCACGCTCGATTCGGTCACGCTCGCGGCGCTCGGCGGGCTCCGGGGTTCCCTGCCAGACGTTGAAGCGGATCGCTACATCTTCAGCCATGAACCGGCCGGGGGGACGCCGTGGCGACCGGACTACACCACGCTCGCGTTCGCCCGTCTGGCCGGACAGCTTGGCATCGCGAAGATCCGGTTGCACGACCTGCCTCACTTCGCTGCCACCACCATGCTGCTCAACGGTGTCGACGTTCGCACTGCGGCTGGACGGCTCGGTCACGCACGTGCGTCGACCACCCTGGACATCTACGCCCACTTCACCCAACCCGCCGACCAGCGTGCCTCCGACACTTTGGCCGACAGCCTCAACGTACGAGGCTGAGTTGAAGGCTCGGACGGCGTCAAGTCCTCGCCGGCGACCTCCCTGCCACGAGCGGAACGTGCGGCTGCGTCCTCAGCCGGCGCAGGCGTCGGAGCAGACGGTGCAGGCCGCGTCTGGTTCGGTGAGGATGACGCCGACCTCGCCGTCGGCCGCAACGAGCGAGCCGGTGGGATGGCTCAATCGGAAGCGGCACTCGACGGTGCCGTCCGACCATCGGACGGCGGTGAGGTCAGCGGGGACTGACTGGTTCGAGCCGGCCTCGAATGTCCGTTGTGATGGTGAGGCCGTGGACATCGGAGTGGATGGTACGGGGGAGTCGATGCTCAGCCCTGCAGGAGGGCTTGCATCTCGGTGATCTCGCCCTGCTGGGCGGTGATGATCTGGTCGGCGAGGGCGAGCACGTCGGCGTTGGAGCCTTCTGCCTTCACGGTCTCGGACTGGCTGACTGCACCTTTGTCAATGGCCAAGTTGATGTCCTCGCTGGTGGCCAACGGAAGTCCTCGCTGGTGGCCAACAAAAGTCCTCGCGGTCATGCCTCCTTGCTGCGGGTGGTGCGGTGGGTGAGGCGGTAGCTGTCGCCGGTGGTGGTGATGATGTGGGCGTGGTGGCAGAGCCGGTCGAGCAGTGAGACGGCGGTGGGTTGATCGGGCAGGAAGCGGCCCCAGTGCTCGAAGGGTGAGTGGGAGCCGATCGCGATGGATCGTCGTTCGTAGCCGGCGGCGACGAGGCGGAACAGCAGTTGGCAGCCGGTGTGGTCGAGTGGGGCGAAGCCGATTTCGTCGATGATGATCAGGTCGTTGCGGCAGACGGCTTCGATGGCTTTGCCGACGGTGTTGTCGGCGACGGCGCGGTAGAGGTGCTCGACGAGTTCGACGGCGGTGAAGTAGCGGACCTTGTAGCCGGCGGTCACGGCGGCGGTGCCGAGGCCGATGAGGTAGTGGGTCTTGCCGGTGCCGGCGGGCCCGACGAGGCATAGGTTCTCGGCTTGGTGGATCCATTCGAGTGTCACGAGGTAGTCGTGGCTGGCTCGCGGGATGGACGATTCGTCGAGGCGGAACTCGTCGAGGGTTTTGTCGATCGGGAACCGTGCGGCGGTCATCCGGTTGCGGGTGTTGGAGGCGTCGCGTGAGGCGATCTCGGCCTCGACGAGGACCCGCAGCACTTCTTCGGGTGCCCAGCGTTGCGCCTTCGCGTTGGCGAGGACGTCGGGTGCTTCGCGGCGGATCGCGGCGAGGCGCAGCCGGCGCAGGCCGGCTTCGACATCTGCAGTGAGCGGGATCGGGGTGCGGCCGCTCATGCGAGGTTCTCGATCCGGTAGGCGTCGAACGAGCGGACCTCGGCGGTCGGGAGTCCGACCACGACGTGGTCGCCGGGCTGCGCGGGTTCGGTGGTGGCGGTGCCGATCGCGAGGATTGAGCGGACGTCCGCGGCGCGGAAGCGGCCGAAGCGTGCTGCTCTGGCGAGGGCTTTGGCGACGAGCTCGGGGCCGTGCGCGGGAAGGATGTCGTCGACGATCTCGATGATCTCCTTGGGCAGCATCGTCATCCCGGCGGCGGCGCCTTGGCGGATGAACGCCTCGGCTGGTTCACCCAGGGCGAGGAACTCGCGTTCGGCATCGGTGCGTGCTCGCGGTCCGCGACGGAGCGCGTCGTGGTGTCGGGTAGTGCTCGTCGAGCACGGCTGCTTCGCCGGGTGCGAGCTGCACGTGATCGGCAACGAGGCCGCCGTCGAGGTCGTAGATGCGAACCTTGCCGTCGAAGGTGACGGCCTCGACGTGTGCGCCGACGAGTCGGTGTGGGACCGAGTAGCGAGCCGACGCGACTCGGATCGTGGACAGCTTGTCGACCTTGCGGACCTCCACGCGTCCGATCCGTGGGCGCAGCATCGGCAACTCCCGCAACAGCGCCCGTTCCTCGACCAGGCGGACGTCGGGGATCGCGCAGATCTCCGAATGCGCACGGGCGTTGACCTCGCAACACCACACGCGGCAGGCGTCGTTCAACACCGCCAGGTCGTCGGAGTCGGGCAACACCAGATCGGTCTTGGCGTAGCCGACCAGGTTCTCGACGATGCCTTTCGACTCCGGGTCAGCTGGATGGCAGAAGTCCGGGACGAACCGGTAGTGCGTCGCGAACCGGACGTAGTCCGGCGTCGGGATCACCACGTTCGCAATGGTGCCGCCCTTCAGACAGCCCATCCGATCCGCGAGCACCTTCGCGGGGACACCGCCCAACGTGTCGAAGCAGTCGGCGAGCATCGCCAACGTCGTCGCAGCGGTCTCGTCACGAGCAACGCGCACGAAACGGACCCTCGACCAGGCGAGCACCGCGCAGAACACCTTCAACCCCGACGGCAACAGACCCCAGTCGATCGCCAGCGTCTCGCCCGGCACCCACACCGCCGGCCGCCGCTGATGACGGCCGATCTCGCCACGAACCTGACGCTTCACGCCCGCCACGAGCCGCCGGAAGTTGCGGTCCGATCCCGCGTAGCCGGCCGTGCGTGCCGCCGGCAGCAACCGCTTCGCGGTGCCACGGCCGTTGGCTTCGCGGACGAGATCGAGCACCACTGTGCGGACCCCATCGGTGTTCTTCGGCACCGGCGCCCGCTCGGCACGTTCATCATCCAACAGCCCGGCCTCGTGGGCGAGCACCTTTCGTTTCACCGTCTTGGGGTCCACACCGCACAACTCGCCGGCGGCGCGATACGACCCCAGACGCGCGTACGCGTCGACAACATCCATGTTCTTCCTCGCTGACAACAATGTGCACAACCCCTCGAGCGTGTGATCTGGAACTGACTTGGTCGTCGTTCACGATCACCGCTCGAGGTGGCCCGCAGGGTGGATCTACCTACTCACCACCGCGAGGACTTTTCCTGGCCACCAGCGAGGACTTTGACATGGCCACGGACACACCTTCGTGGTGGGCGATCATCATCTCGAGCCATGTCTGGTCGAACTCCGTGCCGGTCATTGCCGACATGGTGTCCATCTGCTCGGCGGACATCATCCCGTCCATCGACGACATGTCGTGACCATCGGAAGAGTCCATCATGATGGGCTGACCGGCCGCGGTGAGCCAGCCGGTCATCAGCTCGACCTCGGGATCCTGGGCGCCCTTGATCCTGGTGGCGAGATCGATGACCTCGGGACTGGCGCCGACCTTGGGGTCGAGTGCGATCTCAGCCATCTCGATCGCTTGCTCGTGATGGGCGATCATCCCTTGGGCGAACTCGACGTCGGCTGCGTTGAGCGTCACTGTCGCAACGGATCCCCCGGGGGCTTGTGTGGCCGGGGTGCTGTTGCCCATCGAGGAGTGGTCGGAACCGCACGCAGCGAGCGTGGCCGTGAGTGCGAGAGCGATGGCGGGGAGGGCGAGGCGACGGATCATCGAGTAAGCCTTTCGGGGGTGAGTACTACATCATGTAGTATAGAAGTGACTCGGGCGTCGCGGGGCGCGCCGGTCTCGGTTCGGCTGGTGGACGGCGGGGAGACGACCATGGCGGCGGTGATTCCGATGATGACGAGCCCGATCGCGAACTCGGCGACGACGGCCTGACGGAGCGGGCCGGTGTGGCGGCCCACTTCGTCGTGGTCGTCGAGGCGGTGGTCGATTCGGCGGCGGTTGGCGTTGGCGATGGCGAGCATCAGTGCGAGCACGACGATCTTCGCGAGGAGGTAGCGGCCGTGGCTGGCGTCGAGCAGATCCATCGGGCTTCCGATGAGTCGTACGCTCTGGACGAGCCCAGTGGTGACGAGGGTGGCGACGCTGATCGCCGCCACTCGCGAGAAGCGACGGACCGTTGGCACGAGCACATCGTCGTGGGGATCACGGTCCAGCCGACGATCGCGAGCCCGGCGATCCAGGCCGCCGCGGCGGCGTGGTGGGCGACGTCGGTGGCGACACCGATCGCGGGCCAGCGCATCGATCGCGAGTGGCCGGCGAAGGCCCATGTGGCGAGCAGCCCGAGCCCGGGCAGTGAGACGGCGGTCCAGTACACGTCGCGATGGACGATGTCGGCGTGGAACAGGACAAGCCACATCGCTACAGCGAGGGCGATGCGGATCGCGAATGCCATTCCGGCGTCGGTGGTCGTGGCGGCGTCGATCGACCCGAACGACGACCATGGCACCCGGCCGCTGACGTCGGACGCGACCACGAGCAATTGCAGGAACCCGAGCGCGGCGGTGGCGAGCAATGAACGGCTGAGAATGCTCCGCAGGATCGGGTGACTGCCGGCGCCGGTCCACACGTATGCGGTGGTGAGGAGGATCCCGACGATGGCCATGATCGCCAGATAGGAGGCGTAGCGCAGGATCCAGCGCACGAATGTTGGTGTCGAGTACGAGCCGTCGCCTTGATCGAGTGATGAGCCGCCGACCGCCGAAGGGGTCGTGGTCGGCAGGGTCGTAGCAGCAATTCCTGGTGCGGTGGTCGGGGTGGGTGTGCTGATCGTGAAGTCGACGCGGCCGGTGATGGGGTGACCGTCGGGTCCGACGAGACGCCACCGCACTGAGACCGGCCCGGGCAGCAGCGTCGGAAGCGGCGTGACGACCTCGGTGTCGCCGGCCGCGCCGTGGATCGAGCCACTCAGCTCGCTACGGGCGCCGGTCGCGTCGATCAGGGTGACCGTCATCGTCTCCAGCGGTACCGCCATGTCGAAGACCCACGTGATCTGCGCAGGCGCCACGGCCAACTCGGCGCCGTCTGCCGGGTCGCTGGAGACCAGGGTGTTGTGCGCCGATGCGATGTCCGCCGGGATTCCGACGGCACCGCTGATGGCGGCGCACATGGCGAGTGCGAGCAGGGTGAGGCGGCGGAGGAGTGTGCGAGGCATAGGCTGTCGAGTCCGGCAGCGCCCCGACAGCAGAGCAACTACACGATGTAGAAGTATATTCGGGGGCGTTCGAGAATGGGCGTCACCCGGTGGAGGATGTGCATGACACGACGACCTGATGGGGCACTGGAGACCGATGTGCTGCGCGTGCTGTGGGCGGCTGACGGCCCGCTGCTGCCTGGCGAGATCAACGAGCGACTCGATGCCGGCTACGCCTACACCAGCGTCGCGACGATCCTCACCCGCCTACAGACGAAGGGTTTGGTCGTGCGCACACCCGCAGGCCGAGCGTTCGCCTATTCGGCGGCAGTCGACGAGCCCGATCTCGCGGTGCGGCGCATCAGCGAACTGCTCGACTCGTCGTCCGATCGGGCCCAGGTGTTGAGCAGGTTCATCGGTGGCCTGCCGGCGAAAGAGGCCAAGGCGATCCAGGCCATGCTCGACAGGGCCACCTCAGACAAAGGCAAGCACTGATGCTGGGTTCACTGGCATTTCCGTTGTTGGTGACCGTTTCCGTCGCCGCCGTCGCGACGTCGGCGCATCGGCGTCTCCCGCCGCGGCTGGCCACGCGGTTCGTCACGATCGCGCTCGTCCTCGTCATCCTTGCTGCCCTTCCGACCGCGTTGGTTGTCGCTGTTGCGTTCTTGGCGCACGCGCCGGTGGTCGGGTTCGGGTTCGAGTGGTGTGCTCAGGCGATGGGGCTCCACGGCTCGGTGCCGGCGTGGCTCGGCGCTCCGGTGGTCGTGTTGATTGCCGTGGGCGCGGTGAGGGCGTTCAGGCTGTTGCGCCAGCACCGGGCACTCCGGGTTGAGCACACGCGTCCGATCCACGTCGCGCACAGTCACAAGCCGTACGCAGTGACCCTGCCCGGCCGCGCGGGACAGATCGTGATCTCGACCGCGATGGTCGAACTGCTCGACGAGGACGAGCAACGGATCGTGGTCGCGCATGAGCGGGCACATGCTCACTACCGACACGACCGATATCTGCTCACGGCCGAGTTCGCGGCAGCGGTGCTGCCACCGTTGCGGGCTCTGGCGAAGCGGGTGAACTACTCCATCGAGCGATGGGCGGATGAGGCCGCTGCGGCCGCGTGCGGTGATCGCCGGCTGGTCGCGATCACCCTCGGCAAGGTGGCACTGCAGACCAACCCGCCGACCGTGGCCGGGTTCTCCGGCCTCGGGGTCGCATCACGGATGGGTGCGCTGCTCGAGCCGCCGGTCCCGAACCCGCACCGAATCCACGTCGTTGCACTGTGGTTGAGCATTGTCGTGACCGCTGGGTTCAGCGTGTACCAGCTGCATCACCTGGAACGACTGCTGACCGCACTCTGCCCGCACTGATCACGACGTCGAGGCGGAGACCGGCGCGAGGGCTCCGACGTGTTCGGCCTCGTCGTGGGGGCGCAGTTGGACTCGCCGGAGCGTTTGTGCGTTGAGGGCGACGACGATGGTGGACAGGCTCATCAGGATGGCGCCGACTGCTGGTGCCAGCGTGATGCCGGCCCAGGCGAGCGCGCCGGCGGCGAGTGGGATGGACACGATGTTGTAGCCGGCCGCCCAGGCGAGGTTCTGGCGCATCTTGCGGTACGACGCCCTCGACAGCTTGATGACCCCGACGACCGATCGAGGGTCGTTGCCGGCGAGGACCACGCCAGCGGATTCGATGGCGACATCGGTGCCGGCGCCGATCGCCAAGCCGACATCGGCGCGGGCCAGGGCGGGAGCGTCGTTGACCCCGTCACCGACCATCGCCACCTTGTAACCGCGGGCCTGCAGCTCGGCGACCTTGTTCTGCTTGTCTTCGGGGAGGACCTCGGCGAACACTTCGTCGATGCCGAGCTCGGCGGCGACTGCCTCGGCTACCTGTCTGGCGTCGCCGGTGATCATCACGACTCGTTCGATCCCGATGTGGTGGAGATCGATCACGGCTTGGCGGGCCTCGGGGCGGATCTTGTCCTCGAGCGCCAGGGCGCCGATGATCTGATCGTCGCGCACGAGATGCAACACGGCCGCGCCGCGGCTCGTCCATGGCTCGATGTCGCTGCGGATCGACTCGGGGATGTCGAGTGAACGCTCACGGAGGAGGACGGGGCCGCCGACGGCGTAACGGCGGCCGTCGATGACCGCCTCGACACCACGGCCGGTGATCGCCCGGAAGTCGGAGGCGTGGGCGACGTCGCCGCGTTCGCGTGCGGCGGTGACGATCGCCCGGGCGAGCGGGTGCTCGCTGTCCAGTTCGACGCCACCTGCGAGGCGCAGGATCTCGTCGGTCGACATGTCGTGGCCGGCGATGCCGGTGACGACGTGGCGGCCTTCGGTCAGGGTGCCGGTCTTGTCGAACAGCACCGCGGTGATCGTGCGCATGCGCTCGAGGGCGAGTCGGTCCTTGACGAGGATTCCGTTGCGGGCCGAGACGGCCGTGGAGATGGCGATCACGAGCGGGATGGCGAGCCCGAGCGCGTGTGGGCAGGCGATGACGAGGACCGTGACGGTGCTGGTGATGGCCTGGTCGGTGTCACCGGCGATCGACCAGGCGATGAACGTGATGACCGCGGTTGCGGTGGCGATGTAGAAGAGCCATTTGGCGAAACGATCGGCGAGGACCTGGGCACGGCTGTTCGAGGCTTGGGCTTCGGCGACGAGACGTTGGATCCCGGCGAGGGCGGTGTTATCGCCGACTGCGGAGATTCGGATGCGGATCGAGGAGTCGGTCGACACGGTGCCGGCGACGACACGATCGCCGATCGCTTTGACCACTGCTTTCGATTCTCCGGTGATCATCGACTCGTCGAGCTCGGCTTCACCGTCCTCGATCGTCCCATCGGCCGGGACTCGCCCACCGGCACGAACGAGCACCAGCTGTCCTTCGCGGAGCTCCCCCAGCGTGACGGTCCGTGTGGTGCCGTCCTCGATCACTTCGGCTTCGTCGGGGAGCAGCGCCGCGAGAGCGGCGAGCGCGCCTTGTGCCTGGCCGATTGCTTTCATCTCCTGCCAGTGGCCGAGCAACATGATGGTGACCAGCGCCGCCAGTTCCCACCAGAACTCGAGGTCGAACCAGCCGAGGCTCGACGCCATCGACGATGCCCACGCGACGGTGATCGCCATCGCGATCAGCAGCATCATCCCGGGTGCACGGTCTCGAACTTCGTCGGCGGCGCCTTTGAGGAACGGCCAGCCGCCCCAGAGGAACACGAACGTGCCGAGCACCGGACCGACCCATGCGACCCCGGAGAGCTCGTAGCCGAACCAGTCCATGATCATCTCGCTGGTGGCGACGACCGGAAGCGAGATCAGCAGGGTCAGCCAGAACCGGCGGCGGAACGTCTCCGGGTCGTGCCCGGCGTGCTTGTCGTGCCCTGCATGTCCGGCATGGCCGCCAGGTGCGGAGTGCACGTCGTGGTGGTGGCCGCCGGAGTGGTGATCGTGGTCAGAGTGGGTCGCGTCCGCTCCTGTTGGATGCTCGTGCATGGGATTGGCGCTCATGATCTCACTATACCCCCTGGGGGTATAGTGTCAAGGTCGGTGTGACGAGGTGCACCACTACTCGACGGTGACCTCGATCTTCATGCCCGCTCCGTAGTGGCCGGGCTGGTGGCAGCCGACTTCGTAGGTGCCGGGTTCGGTGAAGGTGTAGGAGAGCTGCCCGGCGGCGCCAGGCTGCACCGTGACTGCGGCTTCGCCCATCGAGTGGGTCGATGCGTCGCCCATGTGTGCCATCTCGTCGTCGTGTTCCATCTGGGCAGCGGCGTCGCCGATGAAGGCGTCGTGGGGGATCTGGCCGGTGTTGGTGAACCGGAAGTCGATGGTCTCGCCGGTCTTGACGGTGAGCGTGGTTTGGTCGAACTTGATGTCCTCCATGGCGACGTCGACGGCCCTCGCCCCAGCCGGCGCAGCGGCCGAATCGCGGCTCGCGTCAGAGCTGGACTGACGGGTCTCGCCACATGCGGCGACGAGCGTGGTGATTGCCACGATGCCGGCGATCAGCGGGAGGCGAAGTGTGTGCGTCATCGGGTTGCCCTCTTCTGAGGTCTCGTTCCGGGTACGCGTCTGCACCCGGCTGTTCGAGCACTGTGGCGATCCGGTGTGCAGAACGTGTGGAGGTCGGGTGCAGGTCGTCTGGTTTCGCCCGGGCCGCACGCGAGCGGGTGTCGAGGCCGTCCTAGAGTCGATTCGTGAGCGTGACCGTGCTGGTAGTCGAGGACGAGGTGAAGATCCGCGACCTCGTGCGCCGCTATCTCGAACGCGAGGACCTCGCGGTGGTCACGACCGGTTCAGGCGCTGAGGCCATGTCGATCCTCGAACGCGGTGGGATCGATCTGCTCGTGCTCGACCTGAACCTGCCCGACGTCGCCGGCGAGACGATCGCCACGGAGTTCGCAGGTCGCCTGCCGATCGTGATGCTGACTGCGAAGTCGGGCGAAGCGGACCGCATCCGCGGCCTGGAGCTCGGTGCTGACGACTATCTGACCAAACCGTTCTCCCCGCGGGAACTGGTACTGCGAGTCCAGGCCGTGCTCCGCCGCAGCGCGGTGACGTCCGTCGACACGTCCATCAGCTCGTTCGGTGGCGGAGAGCTCGTCATCGATGAGGTGCGGCACGAGGCGACCGTTTCCGGGGCGGTCGTGGAGTTGACGCCGACGGAGTGGTCGTTGCTGACCGTGTTGGCGTCGTCGCCAGGTCGGGTGTTCTCGCGAAGCGAGTTGGTCAACCGCGTCCGCGGCTACGAGTTCGATGGCTACGAACGCACGGTCGACTCGCACATCAAGAACCTGCGCCGCAAGATCGAACCCGACTCCCACGACCCGACGGTCGTGGAAACAGTCCTCGGTGCCGGGTATCGGCTCGGCCTCGCGCGGGACCGAGCCTGACGGTGGCACGTCGTCCGCTACTGGGCCCGCTCGGGGTCCGACTCGCGTTGGCGTTCCTGACCGTCGCCCTCGCCGCTGTTGCGGTGTTCGCCGCGCTGACAATGCTGTCGGCACGCAACGAGGTCTCCGGCCTCACCGACCGCCAGCGGAAGGACGACCTCACCGCGACGGCGATCGCAGCAGGCGACGCCTACCAGCGCGCCGACGGCTGGGCGACTGCAGACCTGGCCGGTGCGGCGGCGGTCGCCGCGAGGAGCCAGGCGACGCTGACCATCGTCGATGCCAATGGCGAAGTGGTCGCAGCGCCGACGGACGCGCTCGCGTCGATGATGATGCAGATGCACGGCCTTGCGTCGGTGGACACGCCCCGTGGTGACCCGGTCTCAGCCGCAGTCGTCGTGGACGGCCACAGCGTGGGGGCCGTGATGCTGCGCTTCCCCACCCAGGCGATGGAAGCCGAACGCCACGTCCGCGACGCACTCGCACGCACTGCCATCCTCGGCGTCCTGATCGCCGCGGGGGTGGCCCTCGTCGTCGCGCTCTACGTCTCTGTACGAGTCACCCGGCCGGTCACCGCGCTCACCAGCGCCGCCGGCGACCTCGCAGCGGGACGACGCGACACGCGTGTCGCCACCGACGGCCCCGGCGAGTTGCGCACACTTGACGAGGCGTTCAACGGCATGGCCGACCACCTCGACCGCGAGGACCGTCTCCGCCGCAACCTGGTTGCTGACGTCGCCCACGAGCTGCGCACACCGCTCGCCATCCTGCAAGGGTCGACCGAAGCACTGCTCGACGGCGTCGACCAGCCGACGCCGGAGATCCTCGGATCCCTCAACGACGAGGTCACCCGCCTTCGGCGTCTCGTCGGCGACCTGGAAACCCTCGCCGCCGCCGAAGCAGCCGGTCTACGACCCCGCACCGATCCCGTCGATCTCGCCGACGTCACGGCATCCGCCGCCGACCTGCTGCAGCCCTTGGCCGACGACCGCGACACAGCCCTGACGGTCGATACCGAGCCGGCCATGGTGATTGGCGACGCCGACCGGCTGCACCAGATCGCGGTCAACCTGATCGCGAACGCGATCAAGTTCACCCCCGCGGGCGGCGCGATCGCCATCCACACCCGCACGGACGGAGCCACCGCGACGCTCGAGGTCATCGACAATGGCCCCGGGATCCCCGAGCAGGACCTGGCGCACGTGTTCGAACGGTTCTGGCGTGGCGTGAACGGCGACAAGGCCAGCGGCAGCGGCATCGGCCTCGCAGTCGTCGCAGAGCTGGTTGCCGCACACCAGGGCACGGTCACCGCCGCCAACGTCCCTGGCGGGGGAGCGCGCTTCGCCGTCACGCTGCCGGCGGCACCAGCGCAGTAGACGCTGCGAGCAGGCGACGAAACCGCGTCGCATGCACGTCCTCTCCATCCGTCCTTCACACACGGGGCGCACCATGGTCCTCGTCAAGGAGGCAACCATGAAGCCACGAACTCGAACACTCGGTGCCCTCGGCGCTGCAGTGGTCACGACAGGGCTGGTGCTCGGACTGGCGTTCGCGGGTAACTCCGCCGCCAGCGGCACCGACCGAACCACCCCGACCACGGTCTCGATGCCGATGAGTCAGATGCCCGGCATGGGCTCGATGATGACCGGCGACTCGACCGGGATGGCCACCATGATGGGCTCGGCCGACATGTCGGCCATGCACTCGATGATGCACCAGATGATGAAGGGCACCGTCGACGACGACGTCCTCGCCCAGTGCGATCAGGCCCATGCCGCAATGGCCGGCTCGATGACGACCGCGCCCACCCAAGGGCAGTCGAACCACGAGGCGCACCACGGGGGGACAGGGTCATGAACCACCGCCACCACCTCATCTGTGTCGTTGCGGCCGTCGGGCTCGCAGTGTGGTTCCTCGTCGCCGGTAACGGCGGCGCCGCACTCGCCGGCGTCAGCCTCGCCCTGCTGATCTGCCCGCTGGTGATGGGTGCCGTGATGTGGATGCTGATGCGCCAACCCAAGTCGGCATCTGCGCCTCCTCAGACCGAGCACGTCAACCACGACGAACACATCTCGGCGGGACCGCGATGAACGCCCGACCGTGGTTGAAGATCGTCGGGTTCGAGCTCGCAGTGCTCGCACTGATCGGGCTCGGCATCGTCGGACTGATCCGCGGTGCCAGCGGGCCCGACGCCCCCGATGCGATGGCCGCGTCGCCGGTCGTGACGGTCGACTTGTCGACCGTCACGCCGGCCATCGCCGCCGACTACCACTACGCCGCCGACCACCTCACCGACCTCGCCCAGATCCCCTGTTACTGCGGCTGCGACCACAGCCTCGGCCACCGCAACCTCGCTGACTGCTACATGACCGCCACCGGAGCCTGGGACGCCCACGCCTCCGGGTGTGCGGTCTGCGGCAACGAGACCGCAACCGCCCGCGAGCAACTCGCCGCCGGTGCGCCGATCGCCGACGTACGCACCTCGATCATCGACCAATACGGACCACCCCCATCACTTTTCAGCTCTGGAGCATCGTCATGACCAACACCACCACCCGCCGCGCCGAACGCCAGCGCGCCCACCGCAATCACTGGATCCTCGGTATCGGCACCCTCACGGTCGTCGCGGTCATCACCGTGTTCGCTCTCACCAGCGGTGGACCATCAGCCGGCACGACGGCGACGCGTACTGGTGAGACGAACTCGATGGGCATGCCGATCATCGCCACACCCGGCGCCGGCAGCGGTGTCGCCGAGATCGACGGGGTGACCGGAACACCGAGCCTGTGGGCGCTCGGACGCGTTGCGTTGAACGTCGCTGTTCAGCCCACTTGGAAGCTGGATAACTCAGGCTCACAGGCCGTCACGCTCGGCACGCCCCATGTCCAGATCAACGAAGGATGCTGCCCCGGCGCCCTCACCTACAACGGCGCGACCACACTCCAGCCTGACCAGTCCACCGAACTGACCTTCGAGCTGTCGATGCACCCGGGCATGGACGGCGCCCACGACATGACGCTCCACGTGCCGGTGCAGTACGCCGACGGCACCACCTCGGTCCTCGACCTCGCCGTCACCGGCGACTTCCGAGAGTGACGGGTAGCCCCGATGGATCGTTCTTCTCACACACTCATACACGACAACGAACGGAGGCCGTGATGCACGGCAACTGGAACAACGACATGCACGACGGATTCGGCTGGGGCTGGATCCCGATGACGATCATGATGCTGCTCGTGTTCGCCAGCGTCATCTGGCTCGGTGTCGCGTTGCTCCGCCGCACCGGCACCCTCGAGCACGCAGCCGTCACCGGGCCTCCCGCTCCACAGGCGCCAAGCGCGCAGCAGATCCTCGCTGAACGCCTCGCCCGCGGCGAGATCGAACCCGACGACTACCGCACCCGCCTCGAAGCGCTCACCGCGACACGTACCTGACCGGGATCAGCTCGCCCCAGCAGGCCGCTCGGCGTGCGTGACGAGCGGCCGCAAGGGGGCGCCCGTCAGCCAGACGGCCATCCGGCACAGGACGGGCACCACTGTGAACCATCCGGCCACGGCGACGGGGCCGCCGAGCGCGAGGCCAGCGACAAACATCGGTGGGGTAGTGCGCGCCGACGTACACGCGGGTGAACGCCATCAGCAACGCCAGCACAGTGGCGACGATGCCCCACCGCCGGTTGGCGAACAGGAGCCCGACGGCAACAGCGCCGACGGCAGTGGCGTGGTCGCTCGGGAACGAGAAGTACGTCGTCTTGTCGACCAAGACATGCACGTTGGTCATCGCCTCATACGGGCGAAGCCGATCGACCGCGCTGCCGATGAGCTGGCCGATGCCGAGGGCGCGTATCTGCCAACTCGGCAGCGGCGACGCCACCCTCGGCGACCTCGGCTCACTGAGCTGACGCCGAGCCGCCGTCGCCGCGAGCGCCTACCGACGGTCGAGAAGCGATGGTCCTCAGGTCCGCTCCTTCTCTCCACGGCGGAGCAGATCGATCATCTCGGCGATTCGCCGCTCGCGCTCGTCGGGTCGGCGCTTCGTCGCGTCGATCCAACGGAGGTATGCGCGACGGTAGAACTGGGCCAGCCCGTCGAAGAACTCTCCCGCAGCAGGGTCGGCCGCGAGTGCCAAGCGCACATCCTCAGCGAGATCCTCCCGTTGCGGCCCTTCGGGCGAGAGCACCACATCCACTGCGTCGCCAGGAGCGAGACCGCAGTCTCGCCGCCATGCCGCACCGAGCACGATCCCGAACCCGTTGTCGAATGGTTCGATCGAGGCGCGGACCTTCATTCCGTTCACGGTGCCGTGCACCCGATGATCCGGTTTGTGACCCCACGCGACGTCGGGATCGAAGGGCACCGGAACCATCACACGGTTGCGTGCCCCGGTGGTGACGACTGTCGAGTAGCTCCGCGTCGTCGGCATCCGACCACGCTAGATCAGCGCGTCGCCTGAGCGGTCGGCGCCGAGCGCCGCCGCGATCTGTGCGGTGGTCGGTGAGCCGGCGTAGCCGTCGGGCGTGCGATAGATGCGACACGACAACCCGATTGGCTCATCACCGACGGCGAACGGATCGACTCCGTCGATCAGGATCGTCGGCGAACCACGGAACGAGACGCGTTCGGCATCCTCCGCCGAGGTCACCAACTGGTACTCGATCGTCAACCCGAGGCGACTCGCGACCTCGCGCAGCCGCTCGTCAGCGACCTGCCAGTGTGGACACTCAGGGAAGTACAGCAGTTCGACTTGCCGGCCGTGCGTGGTCATCACGCGGAGCCTATGGGCCTGGCGCAGCCTCAAAGCCGCGGTGCGTACGCAGGTCAGTCGATACCGTCGACGAACCCGACGAAAGTGGTCGCGACGCCAATCTTCACGGTTCGCTCGGGCAGGCGTGCTCCGAGCCGTGACCGACCACGATCGCCAACGCGTCCACCGCCTATCCAACCCAGCCCGCGCCAGGGTGGATCGGGCGATGCCGTCGTGTGTTCAGCGGATGCGGCCGATGCCCGGAGCGAATCGTCCGGCGGACTGTGCGTAGGCGCGGTACTCGGCGCCTTGGACCGTTCGGAGGTACGGCTCCTCGACGAGTCGGACCTGGACCTCGAGCGCCACGAAGAGAGCCACGAGCCCGAGGATGCTGATGACGTTGGGGATGATCATCGCGAGCCCGGTGGCGGTGATGAGCATGGCGGTGAAGATCGGGTTGCGGACGAGCCGGAAGGCCCCAGCGGTCACCAGTTCGGTGCGTTCCTCGGGGTCGACTCCGATTCGCCAGGATTCGCCCATCGAGTACTGGGCGGCAAAGGTGAGCAGCACACCGATGAGCGTCACGGCGATGCCGGCGGTGTGCAGCCACGTGGTGTCGAGGGCGTTGATGTTGGGGAGTCCGGCGACGGCGGCGATCGGTGCGGCGAAGCCGACGAGGATGGCGACGCCGAAGCCGATCTTCGCCCACCATTGCGGAGTGTTCGGCTGGGCGTGAAGTCGTAGGCCGCTGTCGCCGGTGCGGCGGCGCTGCTCGATGGTTCGCCATCCGAAGGCGAGCGATGCCCAGACGATGTAGAGGATGAGCGCGGTCATGGCCACGATTGCGTGTCTCCCGTCAACGTTTGTTGCGTTATCTGTTCAGCTGCACATATATGATGCCTGTCATGGCTGTGTCGCGCAAGGCTCCGGTTGTTGATCTCGATGTCTGTCCGTCGCATTGCGACGAACCGGCGGTGCCGCTGGACGCGTTGAGGGGTCGGGTGTCAGGTCGCGAGGCGCACGTCGAGGCCGCCGAGTTGTTCCGGCTGTTGGGTGATCCAACGCGGTTGGCGATCCTGCACGCTTTGTTGGAGGGCGGCGAGCTGTGTGTGTGCGATCTCGCACGGGTCGCGGGTGTTGCGGAGAACGTGGTGAGTCAGGCGATGCGGTTGCTTCGTGCGGCGGATGTGGTGCGCACGCGGCGCGATGGTCGCCGGATCCACTATCGGCTCGCGGATGCACATGTCCGGCTGCTGTTGGATCTTTCTGCCGACCACGTTCGCCATCAGGAACTCGCCTCGGGCACGGCGGCGCCGTTGGGCGCAGCGGTCGAACGGGGTGGTCGTCGTGTCGGCTGACCATGATCAGGTCGAGGGCGCCGTGTCTCCGGTCGAGGCTGACGATTGTTGCGTGGCACCGTCGATGGCGGCCCCGCTGTCGGGCCCCTCGTCAGGTGTGGGGGTCGTCACATACCGGGTCGAGGAGTTGGACTGCGCGACCGAGGAGAACGATCTGCGCGCGGTGTTGACGCCGTTGACTGGGGTGCGGTCGTTGGAGTTCGATCTCGTCGGGCGGCGGGTGCGTGTTCGTCACGATCTGGAGTCGCCGGCGCCGATCGAGGCCGCGATCCGCGAGTTGGGGATGCGACCAAGTGTCGTCGTGGGGGCCGAGGGGGCGTCGCTCGATCGAAGCCTGTCGCGCCGGTCGGTCATCGTGACTGTCGTCGCCGGCTTGTTCGCCGTCGGCTCAGAAGTCGCCGTGATCCTGGGCGCCGACGAACAGTCGGTGCTCGTCGCCGTCCTGGCGGTCATCGCGATCGCGCTCGGCGGACGCGACACGTTGCGCAAGGGATTCCAGGCGCTGCGTTCGAGGCGGATGACGATGAGCCTGTTGATGTCCGTGGCGGTCATCGGCGCGATCGCGATCGGGCAGTGGCCCGAAGCAGCGGTGGTCATCTGGCTGTTCGGTGTGGCCGAGCTCATCGAGGCACTGAGCTTGGAACGGGCCCGCAACGCGATCCGTTCACTGGTCGGTCTCGCTCCCGAGACGGCGAGCATGCGCCGCGACGGTGGCTGGGTCGCCGTTGCGACCGGGGAAGTGCCGTTGGACGCGGTGATCCTGGTCAAGCCGGGCGAACGCATAGCCCTCGACGGGCGTGTCACCTCCGGGGCGAGTTCGGTGAACCAGGCGCCGATCACCGGCGAATCGATCCCCGTGTCGAAAGCGGTCGGTGATCCGGTGTTCGCCGGCACGATCAACGAGCGCGGCACCCTGGAGATCACCGTCACCGCTGCCAAAGGCGAAGGCACACTCGATCGGATCGCCCGTTCGATCCAGGAAGCCCAAGCCGACAAGGCCCCCGCGCAGCGTTTCGTCGACCGCTTCGCTGCGATCTACACACCGGCGGTGTTCGCGATGGCGATCATCGTGGCCGTCGTCCCGGTGGTCACCGGGCACGGCAGCTTCCACGACTGGTTCTACCGGGCACTGGTGCTGCTCGTGCTCGCCTGCCCGTGCGCGCTGGTGATCTCGACTCCGGTGACCGTGGTGTCCGGGCTCGGTGGCGCGGCCCGGCGCGGCATCCTGATCAAAGGCGGTGTGCACCTCGAGAACGCACGCAAGATCCGAACCGTCGCGCTCGACAAGACCGGCACCTTGACCCATGGCACCCCGGTGCTCACCGACCTCGTCAACCTCGGCGAACTGACTGACGACGAGGTGCTGCGAATCACGGCGTCGATCGAAGCGCTTTCCGAGCACCCGGTGGCGCACGCGATCGTCACCGCCTACCACGGCCCGCTCGACGACGCCGAGGAGTTCGAAGCGATCACCGGTCGCGGTGTGCGCGCCAGCATCGCCGGCACCGTGTACACGTTGGGCAACCACCGCCTCGCCGAAGAGACCGGGATGTGCGGGCCCGAACTCGAAGCGATCCTGGAAGGGCTGGAGAACGAAGCGAAGACCGCGATCGTGCTCATGAACGCGCACCCGATCGCCGTACTCGCTGTCGCCGACACCTTGCGCCCGAACAGCCGCCAAGCCGTCGACGACCTCAAGGCGCTCGGCGTGACCACCATCATGCTCACCGGCGACAACCAACGCACCGCCACCGCAATCGCCGCCCAGGCCGGCATCGACGACGCCCGCGGCGACCTGCTGCCCGACGACAAGCTGCGCATCATCACCGAACTCGTCGCCACGGCCGGACCGGTGGGAATGGTCGGCGACGGGGTCAACGACGCACCAGCGCTCGCCAAGGCGAACCTGGGTATCGCGATGGGCGCGGCCGGCACCGACACCGCGATCGAGACCGCCGACATCGCGTTGATGGACGACGACCCACGCAAGATCGCCGAGACCATCCGCATCTCCACCCACACCGCCCACGTGCTCTGGCAGAACATCACCATCGCGTTGGGCGTCAAGGCCGTGTTCCTCGGTCTCACACTCACCGGTACTGCGTCGCTGTGGATCGCGGTGCTCGCCGACATGGGTGCCAGCCTCGTCGTCATCGCCAACGGCCTTCGGCTGTTGCGCCGACCCGCGCACGGCACACGTGCCGACGCCCAACACAACAGCACGGCACGCCGACCGGCCGCCGTCGCTGATGCGGACACCTCGGCTACGGTTCACCCCTGATGACATCCATCGGACGGCGACGCTTCCTGACCGGGCTCGGGGCGGGCCTCGTCGGTTTCACGGGCGTGCTCGCCGCCGGATGCGCGAGTGGCGACGGCAGCGGTGTGTCGGCTCCGACCGGACCGTCTGTGGCCGGCGTGCTCGACGGCTTGTCGTTGCAGGTTCGACGCGATCCTGGTTGAAGCTGTTGCTCTGCGTGGGTCGTGTACCTGCGATCTCAAGGCGCCACGGTCGACGTGACCGAAGATCCCGATCGAGCGGCATACCGAGCTTCCGTGGGCATCCCCGTTAGTGCACAGTCGTGCCACACCGCGATGGTCGACGGATATGCGATCGAGGGACACGTACCGGCGGAAGCGATCCACCGGCTCGTCACGGACCGCCCCGACGCCGTCGGACTCGCCCTTCCCGGCATGCCCGGGGACGCCCCAGGGATGGGTGGCGATGCGTCGAGTTGGATCGGCCAACCGGTCGTGCTCGTGCAACGCGACGGATCACTCACCGCGTTCTCCTACTGACGTTCGCCTGTCACCGGTTCGCGATGGCGATGGCCAGCAGTACGGCTGATGCGGCGGTGAGCAACAGGGACCGAGGCGGTGAGGACCTGTTGCCTGCGATCTGCCGGCTGCCGCGATTGCGGGCGGGCGCGGTGCTCGACGTCGCAGCCCCGCGCCCGGATCGGTCGTCGGCTTCTCGGACCTCGCGCGTGTCGGCGTTGGCGACGCGTCGAGCTGGTCGGTTGGGTTTGAGGCGCGACATGACAGGCCGATCGGTTCGTCAACGACTGCATAGGGATCGACGTCGTCGATCAAGATCGCCGGCGAACCGCGAAACGAGACGCGGCGGCTTCCTCGGACGTCGTGACCAACTCATGCTCGATCGTCAGCCGAAGCGGCTGACGCCGGGCCAGTGGCGGCGGGATGTGCCGCAGGCCTGAGCTGGGCGAGCACAAGCAGGACGACACCGGTCGTGATGGCGATGTCGGCCGCGTTGAAGGTTGGCCACCAGCCGACGTCGATCATGTCGGTGACTGCGCCATCGCCGATCCGGTCGACGAAGTTGGCGACCGCTCCGCCGAGGATGAGTCCAGCCGCGAGCGGCGACGCGAACCGGCCCTGCCAGGCTGCCGCCGCCAGCACGGCGATGACGACTGCCGTGACGGCGAGCACGATCCATGCTGGGCCGGTTGCGCCGAGGCCGAACGCGACGCCGGAGTTGTGGCCGAGCTTCAGGGCGATCGGTCCGATGATGTGGGTGGGGCCGTCGTCGAGGGTCGCTTTGGCGGCCAGCTTGGTGACTCCATCGATGCTTGCCGCGCCCACAACTGCTGCGAGGAGGAGTGCTCGCTGTCGGCGTGCCGAAGGTGTCGTCGTGGCTCGTTGTGAGGCGATCATCGACGGCGCCGGGCGGCGCGCATGCCGTTGGTGATGACGAACAGTTCGGACAGTTCGTGGGCGAGCACGGCGACGGGGAGACTGAACAGGCCGATCAGTGCGCCGGGTACGAGCACGACGAGGATGGCCAGGCCGAGGACGATGTTCTGGCGGACGATTCGGCGTGTGCGGCGGCCGAGCTCGAGGGCGTCCACGAGTTTGGCGAGGTCGTCGCCCATCAATGCCACGTCGGCGGTCTCGAGTGCGACGTCGCTGCCGGCGGTGCCCATTGCGATGCCAACGGACGCTGCTGCCAACGCTGGCGCGTCGTTGACGCCGTCGCCGACCATGGCCACATGCCCGTAGGTCGCGGTCAACTCGCCGATGATGCGTGACTTGTCCTCTGGTTTGAGACCTGCCTGGAAGTCGTCGACGCCGACTTGGGCGGCGACGGCGGCCGCGGTGCGGGGGTTGTCGCCGGTGAGCATCACGAGTCGTTTGATGCCGACGCGATGCAGATCTGCCATCGCCGCGGATGCTTGTGGGCGAAGCACGTCGGCGATTCCGATCAGCCCGAGCGCTTTGTCGTCGGTCGCGGTCACGATCACGGTCTGCCCCGAACTCTCGAGGCGTTCGATCTCCTCGGCCAGCCTGCCCAGTTCGACAGCGCTGTCGGTCATCAGTGTCGGTGAACCGATCATGATTCGCCGGCCATCGACGGTCGCGCAGGCACCCGCACCGATCAACGCCTCGAAGTCCGACACCGGTGAGATGCCGATCCCGGCAGCCGCAGCCCGGGCGAGGACGGCTCGGGCGAGTGGGTGCTCGGAGCGTTGTTCGACAGCGGCGGCCGCCGCCAGCAGCGAAGCCTCGGATTCACCCGAATCCGGGACAACGCTGACCACCTGAGGGCGGCCCTGAGTCAGTGTCCCGGTCTTGTCGAGTGCGAGCACCTGCACCTGGGCGAGTTCTTCGAGATAGACGCCGCCTTTGATCAAGATCCCCCGCCGGCTTGCTGAGCCGATCGCGGCGACGTAGGTGATCGGGATCGCGATCACGAGCGCGCACGGCGCGGCGGCAACCAGAACGGTCGCGGCGCGCTCGGCCCACGTCGACCACTCTCCGGTGGCGATGCCTCCGACAATCGCGATCGCGATTCCGGCAGCGAGGACCGCGGGCGAGTAGCGGCGTGAGAAGCGGGTCATGAACCGCTCCCCGCGACCCTTCTGCTCCTGTGCTTCGGTGACGAGATGGACGATCTTGGCGAGCGTGTTGTCGACGCTGGTAGCGGTCGTCTCGACAACGATCGAACCGGTCGTGTTCAACGTGCCGGCGAACACCTTGTCGCCGACAGCCTTCTCGACAGGCACCGATTCGCCGGTGATCGCCGCTTCGTTCAGCGCGGAGCGGCCATCGACGATCTGTCCGTCGGTGGCGATCCCTTCTCCGGGGCGAACGACGAACCGGTCACCAACCGCCAACAACTCGAGATCGATCTCCTCCTCGACGCCGTCGACGAGACGGCGGACCCGTTTCGGGGCCAGGTCCATCAATGCCCTGATCGCCCCGCGGGTGCGGTCGGTGGTGAACTCCTCGAGCGCTTCTGAGATCGAGTACAGGAACGCCAGCGCAGCGGCTTCCTCCCACAACCCGAGCACGGCCGCAGCGACGGCGGCGACGGTCATCAGCAGTTCGATACCGACCTCGCGCTCGCGGACCAGTTCCTCGATCGCCTCAGCAGCAAAGAAGCGGACACCCGCCAACAACGACGCCAACCACAACCCGATCGAGACACCATCGGCGGCGCCGCCCCACTGAGCGACATAGCCCGCCAGCAGCAGCACTCCCGACAGTCCCGACCAGCGCACCTCCCGGCTCTCCCACAAGTGCTGTGGTGCCTCGCCCTGCTCGTCGCGGTCGGAGTCGAGTTCGTCGAGCGCGGTCATCGCCGGTCCGGCCGGTAGTTCGGGCACAACTCGATGCGCTCCCCAGTCAACGCCAACAACGCCTCCGCGGCCCGCAACACGTCGATGACCTCGGATCGCGAGATGCTGTAGAAGACCTGACGCCCCTCACGCCGATCGCGAACGAGTCCACACTCCTTCAGGCACGCCAGGTGCCCGGACACGTTGCCCTGCGAGCCGGCGAGCGCCGTGACCAAATCGGTGACACGGCGCTCGCCCGCACTGAGTTCGACCAGGATCGCCAACCGCGTGCGGTCGGCGAAACCGTCGAAGAGCTTGGCAGCGAGGCCGATCTCGACTGCGCGGGTTGCTCCATCGGTGGTGCTCTGCATCACCAGAAGTATCGGCCATCACCGATGTATCTGTCAACACCGATGGATCTGTCAGTGCCGATGGATCTGACTGCCCGTGGCGCTCACGACACCCGCCCGGCAGACGCGGGCGTCGCCCAGCTTCGCTGTCAGGTGACGTTGATGACGCCCATCATCCCGCGGTCCTCGTGATCGAGGATGTGGCAGTGGTAGACAGCTCGGCCACCGAAGTCGCGAAACGCAACTCGCAGGCGGACCCACCCCCCGGCAGGAACGTCGACGACGTCCTTCCAGCCGCTTGGCGGTGTTCGCTGGTCGCTGGCCTCGATGACCTGGAACGGCCAGACGTGGAGGTGGAAGGGGTGGGCCATCGGCGTTGCGTTGGTGATCGTCCATTCCTCGACCGTGTCGAGCGCTGCTTCGACATCGACGCGCTCGGGGTCGAAGCTCCTCCCGTTGATCGTGAACGACATGCCGTTTCCGCCCATCATTCCGCCCATCGCGAACGTGAACTCGCGTGTTCCGCCGATGTGCGCGTCGGCCAGGGAGTCGATGGTGTTCAGCGGGCCGTTGACCGCTGGTGCGGTTGTGTCCGCACCGGTACCGATGACGGTGAGTAGCGTTTCGGTGGCACCCGATCGGTTCGGTGGGCCGCCCATCCCGCCCATCCCGCCCATCCCCGGTGTGGACTGCCACGCAGTAGTGGTGAGCGCCATCGTGGCGGCACGTTCGACAGCGACGAGGACTTCGGCGCGTTCGCCCGGCGCGAGGACGAGACCGGTCGCGTCGACGGGTATCGCCAGGCGGCCACCGTCGCTGCTGAGCTGCCACCATGGCGCGCCGTCGAGACGTAGCGGGTAGTAGCGCGACGCGCTGGCGTTGAGGATCCGCCAACGTTCCATTGTGCCGGCCGGCACGGTCAGCGACGGTTGTGGCGTGGCGTTGACGAGCACGCCGTCACCGAAGCGGCCCTGCATCATGCCCATCATCGACCACCGGAGCACGTCTGAGGTGGTGCCGATCCGAGGGTCGCTGAGCACCATGATTCGCTCCGTCGTGTTGGCGATTGGTGGCAGCGTGTCGAGCTCGTCGTCGATGATGATCACGCCAGCCATGCCGGCGGCCACCTGCTCGGCGACGGTGCCGTGATGGTGGGGGTGATACCAGAAGGTGCCCGACGGGTGATCGGCAGGAATCAGGTACTCGTAGGTGTGTTCCTCGCCGGGGCCGATCATCACGAACACGTTGTCGCTCGCTGCGTTCGGTGACACATGCAGGCCATGAACGTGCAGGTTGGTCGGTGAGTCGAGGCGGTTGCTGAGGGTGACTCGGAGTCGGTCCCCGGGCCGCACTCGCAATGTCGGGCCAGGCGTTTTTCCGTTGTATGTCAGCGCCCACCTCTGACCGCCGCGCCAAGGAACCATCGATGGTGCCGCTTCGAGGGTCACCTCGAGGACGCCGCCGTGGCTCAACAGCACTTCAGGTTGCACCCAAGCCGATGCTGACGCTGGGGATGTGGTCGTCGCCGGGGCACCCGACGTCACGGGCGCCGGCCCGGACCGGGGCGGGTGGGCCGCTCGTCGTGGTGAGCATGCAGACACCAACGTTGTGCCGGCCAACGCCGTCACTCCGACCAGTAGTGATCGTCGCGTCAGCTCGCCGCGATGAATCGGGCCCTTGGCTGATGATGCTGCGGCATCCACGGTTTCAGCGACCCATCATCGAGCCGTTCATCATCCAGCCGTCCCAGTCGCCGTTCATGTGTTGGCGCATCCAGGCGATCATGTCGTCGCACCAGGAGAGCGGAGGTGCACCGGCGTTGCTCGAGCCGGCCCATGATTGGCAGCTGGCGAGCATTCGGTCGGGGTCGCCCCACATCATCATGCCCATCATCCGTCCATCGGTGACCTGCTGGTTCATCCATGCAGTCATGTCGCCGCACCAGTTCGACGTGCCTGCTGAGGTGGCGGGAACACTCATCATCCAGTTCGTGCACGCCTGGTTCACGTTGGAGACCTGGACGGCGGTAGAAGCTTGGGCGGGTGATGAGTCATCTCGTCCGGCAGCAATCGCGAGTCCGACGCCGAGACCGGCGGCCAAGAGGGCGACCGCGATGACGGGAAGAAGCCAGCGACGCCGCGTAGCGGTCGTGGAGACGTCGGTCGGGAGGATGTCGGTCATGCCCTTACTCTGCTCCGACTGGGTTGTTTGAGGCAGAGCCAAAGGACCCAGATGTTCCGATGTCATCGGTCGATGGCAATAGGATCGGCCCATGTCAATGAAGACCGCCGTTGCCGTCGCCACAGCAGCGAAGCTGTTTCGAGGTTTCGCGGACCCCACTCGTCTGGCAATCCTGCTGGCGCTCGTCGATGACGAGCAACGGGTGAAGGACCTCGTCGAATTGATCGGCGGGTCGCAAGGAAATGTCTCCGGTCACGTCGCTTGCCTGAAGGAATGCGGGCTGATCATCGACCGCCACGAAGGCCGACAGGTCTTCTACCGGGCCGCGCATCCCGAGATCCTCGATCTCCTCCATAGCGCAGAACAGCTGCTGGCAGCGTCCGGCGAACAGATCGAACTGTGCCCGAACTATCGGGACGTCAACTCGACGTGACCGACACCAGGTGACCGGCCGGACGTCGGGACTCTGCGGCGGTCAGGATCGCCATGCGACCTGTCGTCCGACCGCGCAGTGACCATCGCCTCCGGGTGACGTGCGGTTTTTCAGACCCACGCTCACAGCCCGCCTTGAGCGTCTCTCCGAGCCCAGGTCGCCGGCGCCGGCCCCCGAAAGTTGTCCATCCACTTGTCCATCTACGCCGCGCTACTGCATGATGTTCAACGAGACCAGACGAGGAGAAGACAGAAGCTGAGCAGGTCAGATGCGATTCAAGGTGACTCGCAGAGACCGTCTCGACCGCATTTCCTAAACCGCAGGTCGTAGGTTCGATTCCTACCGGGGGCGCCAAGAAAGACCAGGTAGATGGCCATCTGATGGTCGTGTGCTTCGGAGTGGACCAGCGGCGGCCCATATCTCGGCCCACGTGGCCCATACCGCTCCGGTCAGACCTTGCGTTGTTAGGTTGCGCCGATGATGACGTCGGTCTGGTTGCGAGGCTGACTGAGTGCGCGGCTCCCTTCGCCAACGACGCTCTGGCTCGTGGGAACTACGGGTGCACGCCGGTCGAGACTCGGCCACTGGCAAACCTGCCTATGTAACGCGGACGGTGCGCGGAGACCGCGACGCCGCAGAGCGAGGACTCGTCGCGCTCGTCGCCCAGATCACGGACTCGCCGACATCGCCGACCTTCGGCACGGTTGGCGAGTTGTGTGACAAGTGGTGGACGCACAGCTCTCCGAACCTTGCGCCGACGGTTGCACGTGAGTACCGACGGCTGATCGACCGGCGGGTAGTACCGGCGTTCGGCCACGTTAAGGTCGTCGACCTCCGCGCCCACCAACTGGACGCGTGGTACGGCGAGCTGATCGTCGGCGGCGCCGTCAGCGGTCGGCCGCTGTCCGCCAACTCAGTGCGACACATTCACTCGGTGTTGCACCGTGCGCTCGAGCAGGGCATCGCCTGGGACTGGATCGCCTACAACCCTGCTCGCCGGGCGAGCCCGCCACCGGCGCGTCGGCCGTCCATCCATCTGCCCACCGCCGACGAGGTCGTCCGCCTCATCGAAGCCGCGCACGCAGTCAATCGCAGCCTGCCGATCTTCTTACGGATGGCGGCGGTGACGGGTGCCAGGCGTGGGGAGCTCTGCGCGCTGCAGTGGCAACACGTCGACTTCCATCGGCAGACGCTGCACATCGCCGGCCAGATCGCACACACCGCCGCCGGCCCCGTGCAACGACCGACCAAGACCCACGCCGAACGTCGACTCACCCTCGATCCGGTCACCCTCGCTGGGCTCGGCGAGCTGCGAGCCGCCCGTCGAGTCGGCGCGAACTCCTACATCTTCAGCCATGACCCGGACGGGATGACGCCTTGGCGGCCGGACTACGCGACCCTGGCGTTCGCTCGTCTGGCCGATCGGCTGGGCATCGCGAAGATCAGGTTGCACGATCTCCGCCACTTTGCTGCGACCACAATGCTGCTGAACGGTATCGATGTGCGCACGGCCGCCGGAAGACTCGGCCACGCACGTGCCTCGACGACGTTGGACATCTACGCCCACTACACCCAGCCCGCCGACCAGCGCGCTTCGGAGACGCTCGCCAGCAGCCTCGTTCGGCGTGGGTGACGCGGATTGCTGGTTGTGCAACGAGTTCGTGCACAACCTGATCTCCCCAGTGTGAGCTCACGATCGAGCCGGTGCAGCTCCGGCAACTGACGGCAGTCCTGCCCGGCTCCAGAGACGAGTGCATGATCGACAACACCCATACCGACGGAGCGAGCGCCTCCGAGGAGAACGTATCCGTCGCCGCGGTGGCGATGGCCCGTCGCTACGCCTCGCTCCCACCAGGAAAGCGCCCGGCGCGCACGCTCGCACTCGCGCTTTGCCCCGGCAACCTCTTGAAGGACAACTCGCAGGCTGCTGATCTTTCGGGTGAGATGATTTCGGCCGTGAGCGACGCGCTGGTCACGTATCAGGTCTTTGGGGAGGTCGCAGCGCGGCGCGGTGGAAGCTTGTTGTCACTCGGTGGCTCTCAGCAGCGTCGTCTTCTTGCAGCGTTGCTCACTCAGCCGAACTCAGTGTTGTCTCTCGATCGGTTGATCGATGTGATGTGGGACGCTCCGCCAGCGGAGTCGCGGCGGACGGTGATGTCGTATGTCTCGCGGTTGCGGTCGGTGTTGGGTCCGGATGCCGTGTTGCAGAGCGGTGGTGGTTATCGGCTGGTCGTCGACGAACTGGACATCGATGGGCGACGGGTCGAGCAACTGGTCGATCGGGCGTCGGCGTCACCACCAACTGAGGCGATCGTGTTGTTGGATGAGGCGCTGGGGTACATCGCCGGTCCGGCGTTCGGTGAGTTCGCCCATGAATGGTGGGCGCTAGCGGAGGCTGCCCGACTGGAGGAGCTGGGGCTCGTGGCTCGCGAGCGTCGAGCGGAGCAGTTGGTCGCTGTCGGGCGTTGCGAGGATGCCTTCATGAGCCTGGACGGTGTCGTCACGGCTCATCCGCTTCGTGCTTCTGCGGTGGTAGCTCGAGTACGGGCAGCTGTCGCGCTCGGGCGCGAGGCGGAGGCCCTGCGCGACATCGCAGAGTTTCGTCGTCGAGTTGCTGATCAGGCAGGGCTGGACGTGCCACGGGTGATCGTTGACCTCGAAGCGGAGGTCTTCGGTGGTCGTACCGAGTCACCGTCGTCGGCGCGGGGCTATCGGCTTGGTGAGAAGATCGGGGAGGGCGCGCACGGCACGGTGTACAGGTCGGTGCAGCCGACTCTTGGGCGTGAGGTTGCGATCAAGGTGGTTCGTGAGCACCTGGCGGACGACCCGGCGTTCGTTGCTCGTTTCGAGGTCGAGGCACAGCTGGTGAGCCGGCTCGAGCACCCACACATTGTGCCGTTGTACGACTTTTGGCGCGAGCCAGGCGCGCGTATCTGGTCTTTCGGCTCATCAATGGCGGCACTGTGGCGGACGACGTGCGACAGCGAGGGCGATGGGACCAGCGTCGCGTCGACACCTTCGTTGCCGAGATTGGCGGAGCGCTGACGCTCGCTCATGCTGCGTCGGTCGTGCACGGCGATATCAAGCCGTCGAACATTCTTTTGGACGCCGACGGGCGTTCATATCTCGGCGACTTCGGTCTGGCGGTGGCCGAGGGAAGGGACGTGAGGTCGGGTTCGCCTCCGCTGAGCGATCCTTCGCCCTATCGGCCGCCAGAGGCGAGCGGCGGTCAGCCGCCCTCGGTAGCGGGGGACGTCTTCGGCCTTGGCGCGGTGCTGCACGAGTTGCTGGTGGGTCGTCCTCCGGTTGTCAACGCTGACGGCACGGTTGCCGTCGGCTCGCTCGAACGTTCAGTCGACGCGGTGGTTCGACGCGCGATCAGCGCGGATCCTTTGCGACGGTTCAGATCGATCGGCGAGATGGTTGCGGCGTGGCAGACGTCGATCTCCGGCAGCGCGGTTGTCGCTACCGCCGGCGTCGCAACCGTGAACCCGTTCGTCGGGATGCGTCCGTATGTCGAAGCAGATGCCCGGTGGTTCTGTTCCCGGGCAGCAGTCGTTGATTCGCTCGTTGACCGGTTCCAGTCCCATCGTCTCGTGATGGTCGTCGGCGCCTCCGGCTCGGGCAAGTCGTCGCTCCTTCACGCCGGGCTGGCCCCGAGGTTGCGAGCTGCAGGCGTTGCAGTCGCATCGATGGTGCCGGGCGACGCGCCGCTCGAGCGCCTGCGTGCTGCGCTGGATTCGATCGCCACTGGGACGGCAGGACGGTCCGCACCTGAATTGGCAGCGTCGATCCATGCCGACGGTCGACGGGTCGTGGTCATGGTCGATCAACTCGAGGAGATCTGGACGTCCGACGCGGTGGACGACGCGGAGCGCTTCCTCGAGACCTTGCTCGCTCTCGTGGACGACTCAGCGGGCGCGGTGACGGTGGTTGGGGCGATGCGCGCCGACTTCTATGACAAGGCGCTGTGTTCGCCCTTACTCGCCTCGCACATGCCCACGGCGACGATGGCATTGCCAGCGATGTCGGCAGCGGAACTGTCGACGGTGATCGTGGAACCGGCAGCGACGGTCGGCGTGGAGTTCGAGCCTGGTCTCGCCGCTCGGTTGTTGGCCGATGTCGCCGGACGCGCGGGTGGTCTGCCGATGCTGCAGTTCACGCTTCATGAGCTGTTCGAGCGTCGATCAGGCGGGGTGATTGGCATCGACGCATACGAATCGCTGGGCGGCGTTGCGGGGTCTCTGGCGACTCGTGCTGAGGAAGCGTTTGGACTGCTCGACGCCCACCAGCAGGCCATCGCCCGCCGCCTGTTCTTGAGCGTGGTGCGGATCGGCGACGAGTCGACAGCGGTGGGTCGGCGCCGCCGACGCCGTGACCTTTCGAGGGACACCGACGTTGTGATCGACCTATTCGTGGATCTGCGCCTGCTCGCCACAGACGTCGAGCCGACGACGCGCGAACCAACCGTCGAATTGGCGCACGAGGCCCTCATCGGTTCGTGGCCCCGTCTGAGCAGTTGGATCGCCGACGATCGCGACAGTCACGTCGCCGCGCAACGACTCGAAGCTGCCGCAGTCGAGTGGGACTCGACCGGACGATCCGAAGGCGACTTGTACCGGGGAGCAAGGCTGGAGATCGCGCAGTCGTTGGTGGCCCTCGACTGGCCGACGCTGACTCACACCGAGCGTGAGTTCCTGACGGCCAGTGAGACCGTCGTGCAGCGCGAGCACGCAACCGAGCGTCGGTCGAGGCGGCGGCTGCGGCGGCTGCTGGTCGCCACGAGTGTTGCGCTGGTCCTGGCATTCGTCGGTGGATCTGTGGCGGTGGTGCAGCGACGCCAGGCGGAGGCGAAGGCGACAGCGGCGGAGGTCGCGAGCCTTGTGAACTTGTCGCGCAGTTTGGTGGGCTCGAAGCGCGACCTTGCCGTGCTGCTGGCGTTGCGGGCCTCCCTCGTCGATCCGAGCGCTGCCACCGACGGGGCGTTGATGACGGCGCTGTACAGCGAGCCGTCGTTTCTCGGCGACCTGTCGCCCAGCCGACCGCTCCGATCGGTTGACGTGAGTGACACTGGAGGTCTGCTGTGGGGTGCCCCGGTCGATTCCACCGATGGCCTGGTTCGAATCGACCTGGACGACGGATCCGAAGTGGTCGTTCCATTGCCTGGCCAAGACGGCCGTCGGCTGTTGATCTTCGAGATGTTCGATGACCACCACGCGCTGGTGGTCTTCGAACCGGACGGCGGCGAGGCCCAGCAGGTCCAACTGTTCGATCTTGACCGTGGCGTTGCGATGGCGACAGCACCGATGACTGCCGTCGTGTCTGACCTGGCGGTCAGCCCTGACGCATCGCAGGTTGCGATCACCGCTGCGACCGTCGACGGCGAGCCGGGCGTCGTGACCGTGCTCACGCTGCCGGGGCTCGATCCGGTCGCTTCGACGACGCAGCCAGGCGATGTCGAGCTCCCGCCTGGGGCCTCGTGGTACTCGACGTCGGTGTGGGTCGACAACGAGACACTGGCCATCGGGAGCACCAGCGGCCGCATCGCGTTGTGGCGCCCTGCGACCGATGAGGTGGTGAAGCACCTCAACGATCCGCCCGGCGCCGATGTCGGGCAGGTTGGTGCGGTGCTCGCAATCACGGCCGATGGACAAACGCTCGTGGCAGCCGACCTGTTCCCGGATGGTTCGCATGGATCAGGTGTGATGGCGTTCGATCTCACCACCGGATCCCCGAAGTGGGCGCGTCCAGTTCGAGCCAACCCCACCCTCGTTCTGGACGATCGCAACCAACGGGTGATCGCCCAGGAGGCCGGACCTGGCTCCTCGCGAGCGTTCACCTACGACCTGTCCACAGGGGAACGACTCGAAACGATCTACGACACACAGCACGGCACGCTCTGCAACATGACGGTCACGGCGGACTCACGTCGGCTGTTGATGACGAGCTGCAACGATGCTTCGGTCGGGGAGTGGGCGCTCGATGGAGCAACACCCGCCGGCCCCGCACTCAGCGAACCCGGCTGGATGACCGGTTGGAACCTGTGGGACTTCGGCACCCAAGTCGCCATGTACGACCCTGGCGGCCAACTGCACCTCCGTGGCCTCTCGACTGACGCGCTGGTGCCGGCACCCGACGGTCTCAACCTCGATGCCTGGAGCTGGTTCCTCTCAGACGGCCGACTCATGAACGTCTTTCCGGCACGTGATCAGGTCGTGGTGTACGACGCCAACCTCGCCAACCCGATCCGCTTCGCGGCCGACATCCCTGATCAGCCCAACGCCATGGCCTGGTCTCGCGACGGCTCCGTGCTGGTCGTAGGCGCAGGCGACAACGACGACATCGTCGTCATCGACGTTCCGGGGCAACGCGAAAAGTATCGACTTCACACAGGCAACAGACGAAGCCTCGGCCTGGACGTGACACCCGATGGCAGCCGGCTCTTCGCGGGTAGCGACAGCGAAGTGGCGGCTGTGTTCGATCTGTCGACGGGCGAGCGCGTCGGTTCACTGACCGGGGTTGCGAACACGACCGTCTCGCCCGACGGAACGCTCGTCGCCGGCAGTTCGTTCGACGGGACCATCACGTTCTGGAGCACACGCACGTTCCAACGAGTCGGCCAGCCGTTGAGCGGTTCGACCTCGTTCTCGAACTCCATTCAGTTCACCTTCGACGGACGGCTGCTGATCACCAGCGGGCTCGACAACACACAGCGGATCTGGGACGTAGCGACACGACGACAGATCGGGCCCGAGATTCCCGTCGAGGAATGGACCGTCGCGATCGCTGCCGACTCGGCCCGAATCGCCTTCAATCACGCCGACGGTGTGCGCCTGATGGACGTCGACCGCGACCGGCTACGGGCGGCAGCTTGTCGTGTCGCCGGCCGTGAACTCACGCAGGACGAGTGGCGCCAGTACATCGGCGGCACGCCGGCACAGATGTGCGCATCGGTTGCGGTGACGGGACTGTCGCTCACATCGACGCCGGATTGACCCGCGGGTGCGTCACAGGCTCTGAGTGACCGAGGACGACGAACCCGCTGCCGTCGAGCCCGATGACAGCGGCTTGTGGTCGGTCGTCCACGTCGAAGGTTCCCGTGACATACGTGAACACGATGCCGCTTCCATCGGGCAGGAACGATGGCTGGATGGCGTGCTCTTGCTCGCCGTCGAAGCTGGTGAGCTGCCTGATGCCCGATCCGTCTGGCTGGATCGAGAAGAGGTTGTCCTCACTGGCGTAGACGATCAAGTCACCAAGCGGGCTCCAATCGGGGGAGTTCGAAACGGCACCCTCTGGAGTCAGGTAGCTCGCTGACGACGTTGTCTCACCAACTTCCACGACGGCGATCCGTTCGCTGGTGATCTCGCCCTCGTCGAGCCGAGTACTCGCAAACGTCGACTCGGTGAACACGATCGAGCTCCCGTCGGGAGACCAGCGCGGCGTGAAGAGCCACACCGCCCCGGACGTGTTCTCGTAGACCGATCGGGTAGCCCCCGTGGCCAGATCGAGCACTTGTATCGACGACCGAGCGGTGTTGGTGCCATCCTCGGTCTCGGCCATCGCGTATGCGATCTGTGCCCCATCTGGCGACCACGCTCCCTCGTAAAGATTCGCGCATGGCGCAACGCAGGTGACCAGCTCCTCGGCATCGCCGCCTTCACTCGGCACCGACCAGATCGTCGAGAACTCGGTGTCGAACAAGATCGAGAGTCCGTCGGGCGACCAGTCAGGGTGCTCGCTGTCGGGATGATCCGGTACGACCTCTACCTCGGAATCTCCTGTGGCGTCGCTCACCCTGATCCCGCCCCGCTGGAACACCAGAAGTGCATCGCCGGGCAACAGCTGATTGCCCGCGGGAGCGTCCGTCCCGGTCGGCGACGTGACGTCGGGCGTCGCCTCGGTGGTGGTCGTGATCACGGTCGGCTCTGAGATCGGTGGAGAAACCTCTGGGACCTCAGCTGCAGAGTCCGTCGGGGAGGCGCTGTTCTCTGACCCCGAGCAGCCGACCACGCCCAGTACTGCGATGAGCACCAACGACGCCTTCACAAGTGGGCGGCGATGGCGAGTCGGTGAGATCCGGGTGTTGTTCATGAACGCTCCATCGGTAGTCGTAGGGATGGCACGATCCTGGGCGCGGCGATCTGCAAATCGTCTGCATCCCTGGTCAGCCGAGGTCGCGTCGATTGCGACCATCGTGAACATTGACCGCCGCACCGGTCGCCGTTCGACATCGAAGTCATGCCGCAGCACGCCGATCGGCGACCTCTGCGCCGCCACTGCGAAGCCACAGACCGCGCCGAGATACAACCAGACGACTCGCCGCCATACTCAGCCAACGCTCGGTGTTGTCGGTCCTAATCTTCGAGTGGTGAAGGCGCCTGAGCGTTTCTGGGTTCGACAGCGTCAGCAGGGCGATGCTGATCGCGCGCGACCCGGTGGCTTTCGTGGATGCTGAGGTGATGGGCGACGCTGTGGCGGCCGGTTCGGGGACGCCTGGCAGGTCCGTGGCCGACTTCGAACGGGCGCACGGTCAGACCCTGTTCGGTTTCGTCCGCACCCTCGGCGTGAAGGACGACGATGCCCCGGATGTGGTCCAGGAGTCGCTCCTCCGTCTGTTCGATGCGCTCTGCGCCGGGCAATCCATCAGGGATAGGAAGGCATGGACGTTTCACGTTGCGTACCGGCTGGCCATGGACGAGCACCGTCGCTTCGCACGAGGCTTGCGGTTGATGAACGCCCGTCCGCGGCTCGCAGCGGTCGAGGATCCAGGTGCCGATGTCGAGCGTCAACAGGTGTGGTCCGAAGTTGGCTGTCTGCCAGCTCGCCAGTGCGCCGTACTGTTTCTGCGTTTTCGTGCCGACCTAGCGTTCGACGAGATCGGCATGACGTTGGGTATCACCGCCAGCGCAGCACGGAGCCATTGCACGCAGGCGCTCGCGACGTTGCGAAACCGCCTCGGTGGGGAGGCCGACTGATGGATGATCGACAACTTGAAGCGGCGCTTCGCGCTGGTCCGCCCGACGAACCGAAGTATCGAGGTGACATTGCCCACTTGCTGCAGGCGCGAGCGATGTCACCCAGCAACGGCGTGCAGGCCGAGCTCGCGGTCGAGGTTGTGGCTCGGCCGCTTCACCGGCGTCGGAGGTGGCCCGCCTTCGTTGGCGCTGCGGCTGCCGCAGTCGTCTTGATCGTCGGGCTGACGACCATTGCTCGTCGTGACACTCCGCCTTCTGCGACGACTCCGCCCTCTACCTCGGTCGCGCCGAACCCAACGGTCGCCCCGACCGGGCTGCCCACTGAACTGCTCGACCGCTGGGTCGGGGCCACGCCGCCTTCAGTGAACACCCCGAACCCCTCCGCGCCGGCGTTCGTTGTGTTCGCTGCGGATCGGGTCACCCTGGAGCATCTCTCGGGCGGCATCGTCAACGACTTCACCTCGGATGTCACGGTCGCGAGGCCTGGCGAGCTGGAGTTGAGGCTGACCGGCCAGGTAGGGCGGTGCGTCGCTGGCGCAACCGGGGACTACCGCTGGACCCTCTCCCCGCAGGCGACGACCTTGACGCTCGAGGCGATCGACGACGAGTGTCCGGACCGGGCGGCTGCCCTTGCCGGAACGTGGACGCACACCGACTGCCCAACGCGGGGTGACGACTGTCTCGGGTTCCTCGAGGCCGGGACCTACGCGTCGGTGAACTTCGATCCCTTCGACAGCGACGACTACGGCCAAGTGATCTACACCGTCCCTGACGGCTGGACATCCACGCTCGACGACAAGGACAGGCTCACGCTGCTGCCACCCGATGGAGACGAGACGGGCATCCATGGGGTGTACCTGTTCGCTGATGCGGCTGCCACCACGACGGACTGCCCAGCGACGCCGTCGGGGACAGGCGGTATGGATGTGATCGTCGACGCGGTGGCGTCGACCCCGGGGCTCGTGGCGACCACTGCGGTCACTGAGGTTGGTGGCTTCGAGGCTCGGACGATCGAGATCACGGCGAACGAACTGATCTGCGATGGCGGGGCGTCGGTGCTTGCATCCAAGCCGGGGGCATTGATCTCCTGGTCAGCGACGATCAACAGCGGCCAGCAGATGCGCATCGTCCTCGTCGACCTTGCGGACAACCGCACTCTGGCACTGGTGGTCGCGAGCGATCGCTCCCCGGCAGCGTACGCCACGCTGCTCGATGAGGCGGCTGCTGTCATCGACTCCATGGTTCTCTCGGACACTCTCTGAGCGTTTTCGCCGCTCATGGCGTCTGCTGTCACAACCGAATGCAGAGGGGAACGACATGGCCAACAGGCGTCACCGAATCGTGATCATCGCGATTGTGCTCAGCGGAATGCTCGGGGCATGCGGAAGCGATGCGGACACGTCCGCCCCGGCGACGGACCGCACCGAGGTGGCACCGGTCGAGTCGACGGAGCCGGCAACCACAACGGCAGCCACCAGCGTCGCGACCACCGCGGTCAGCACCGAATCGGGAGGAGTTCCCGAGGTGCTCGTCGACCGATGGGTCGGCCCACCTCGAGCGGTCGGCAACCTGGGCACCGGGACCGCAGCCGCGTTCGTCGAGATCTCCGATGGGTTCGTCGTCTACGAGACCGGCATCGCAGACAACCCGAAGGCCTTCGACTCGGATCTGGTCGCCACCGACGCCGACACAATCGAGATGACGCTCGTCGGCGATGTGCTGGACTGCGTCGACGGCGCCGTCGGCAGCTACCGATGGAGCTTGTCACCGCAGGCAACGACGCTGACGCTCACCGCCGACGACGACGAGTGCGCAGCGCGCCAGGCAGCGCTCGAGGGGCAATGGACCCACACGGCATGCAAGCTGGAGGGTCGCAACTGCCTCGGCATCGTCGAGGCTGGCACCTACTCGACGAACCGCTGGAACCCGTACGGCGAGTTCACCTACGGCCAGGCCACCTTCACCCTGCCGGATGGTTGGGCCGTGACCTACGACTCGCAGGCAGCGCTGTTCTTGGGAAGTGCGGACGACTACGCGAAGAGCATCGACGGGGACCCCGAGCCAGCCTGGGGCTTGCGGTCGTGGGCAGACGTCGCCGCCGCCGCTCCCGACTCCGACGACTGCAGCAGCGGGCCGACCGATCAACCCGATCCGAACGTGGGGCTCGGAGCGGCGAACATCGCCGCCTGGATGGTCGCTCTCCCGACGCTCGAAGCGACGCGCTCGACGATGACGATCGGAGGCCTCCCCGCGGAGGTCGTCGACGTTGAAATCGCCGAAGGAGCGTCCGTGTGCGACTGGGGCGTCATCCTGATCGTCTCCCGAACGTCGAATCCCGATCCGTTCAACTACGGGGTCTCGCCCGGCCAGCACATGCGGTTCATCCTGATCGATGTGCTTCCCGGACGCACAGTCTCGATCGCCCTCGACGACGGCGGCCATCCCGGGTTCGACGCGCTGGCCGAGGTGGCAATGCCGATCGTCGAGTCATTCGTGTTCGCCCCTACCTGGCCGACCACCTGACGACGGCACCCAACAAACGACACACGGCAAGGAGACAACATGCAACAGCTCACTCGCTCGATGCCCACCCGCTGGGCGCTCGTCCTCCTCATCTTCACCGCCTGCCTCGTCCCGGCCTCCGTGACATCGGCGACCCCGCCGGGAACCAACGGACGCATCGCCTTCATGCGCCACGACGACGAAGGTCATTGGCAGATCTGGACCGCCAACCCCGACATGACAGCCGTCGATCAGATCACCGATGGCCCGTACGACAACGCCTTTCCGGTGTGGTCGCCCGACGGTCGCAGGTTGGCGTTCGCCAGCACTCGCAGCGACATCTCCGGTACCGGTGCGATCAACGACATCTTCGTGATGAACGCCGATGGGACCGGAGTCACCCAAGTGTCCGCGTCGATCGGATGGAGCAGTGAACCAACCTGGTCACCCGACGGCAATCTCATCGCCTTCCACTCCGATGCCGGGGACTGGCCCACATCGCTCGGTCTGTTCGTCGTGCACCCCGACGGCACCGGCCAGCGACGTCTCACCACGATCTCGTCGGATCTCATCGACCAAGGCAGCGCCCGATTCTCCCCCGACGGCCGCAAGCTGCTGTTCACCCAAGCCACCGGCACGTTCGTGCAAGGCGGCTCGGCGCTGAAGGGCATCAACCTCGCACTGTTCACGATCAACACCGACGGAACCGGTCTCCGCCGACTCACCCCATGGGGCATCCAGGCCGCCGAAGGTGACTGGTCACCTGACGGAACCCGCATCGTGATCGGCACGTTCGTCGAGCACCTCGGCCACACCAACCGACTGATGATCATGAACGCCGATGGCTCGAACCTTCGGCCACTGACCCGCGACCACGGCACGACGGGCGTCCGCAAGCTGGAAACCCTCCGCCTCGAGCAGAGCTACAACCCCACCTGGTCACCCGACGGTACGACGATCATTTTCAGCCACCTCGAACTCACCCCAGCCGGCGAGTTCGTCACCGGACTGCAAACGATCGCCCCGGACGGCGGCGACCAGCATTGGATCTCCCAAAACGACGAGCACCAGGCCGATTGGGGCACGGCCCCATTCGGGTGACGCGGTCACCACAGCCGAACCGCTTGCATTTGCCCGCCCACCGACCAGCAATACAAGACATCAGGGCTGCACGGAACTCGCGGTGTGCATGGGTCCGCTTCGTGCCGCTCCAACATCCGCTTGCAGCCGGTCAGGCAGTGGGGCCTGGGTTACGAGACGCAGCGTCACGCCCCGTTCTGAGATCTCGCTGGAGTAACGGGGGCGAGCGGTCGCACGGGTCGAAAGTTGTCCATCCACTTGTCCATCCACTGCGCGCTACTGCATGATGTTCAACGAGACCAGACGAGGAGAAGACAGAAGCTGAGCAGGTCAGATGCGATTCGAGGTGACTCGCTGAGACCCACTCGACCGCATTCCTAAACCGCAGGTCGTAGGTTCGATTCCTACCGGGGGCGCTCAAAACACCTGGTAGGTGGTGGTGCTTGTGGTGTGCAAGTACTGGTCGGGCGGGTGAGTTGTCCATCTTTTCGGATGGACAACCGAGGACAGTGGGCGCCTGGCCCGGGACCTCGCCGGACTCGGGAGTGCCAGAGCAGGTTGGGTGGGGCTCCCGGACGCTGGTTGAAATGGCGACGCACGGTCTTGTCGATGGTTGTGCAGTGGCTCGTTGCACAACCTCAGCGCGGTCGACGGCGGAGCAGTCGATCGTCGGCTATCCGGACGTGGGGTGCGCGGCTGGTCAGGAGCTCTGCGAGCCGCAGGACATTCGTGTCGAGCGCGATGACCTCGTCGGCTCTGCTGGCAAGGGATCGCCAGTCGTCGACGGCGGCCCGGAAGTAGCGTCCTGACAGCTGATCGAGTATGCCCGAGTCGAGGTCGGTGATGAGGTCCAACGACGTCTCGATCGGCGTCCAGGTGTCGTCGTCGTCCCACAGGTCGGCGAAGACCTCGGCAGTCATGTCCGTCTTCACCATGCCCGGCGACATCGCGAACACTCGAACACCTGCGGCGAAGCACTCCCCAGCGAGCGCCTCGGTGAACCGGTTTACCGCCGCCTTGCTCGCCATGTAGGCGGAGGTGAGAGTGCCATCGTTGTCGAGGCCGACAGGGAAGGTCGCCGCTCCCGAGGAGAGGTTGATGATGCGACCGCTTCCGCGCTCCAGCATCGCCGGGAGCACTGCCCGACTGCACAAGTAGGTGCCCCGCACATTGATCTCCAGCACTTGCCACCACGCATCAGTCGCCAAGTCCCAGGTGAGTCCACTTCCCCGGAGATCCCTGCATTGTTGACGAGCAGGTCTGGCGCCCCGTGCTCGACTGTGATCCGGCCGAACGCATCCTCGACGGCGGCCGGGTCTCGCACGTCCAGTACGAAGGGGTAGGCACCCGATTCCTGCGCCAGCTGCTCGAGGTCGGATGACGTGCGGCCAATCGCTACCACGGTCATACCCGTCGAGGGCAATCGTTGGGTCAGCGCCCGCCCGATCCCACGGCTCGCACCTGTCACGACCGCAAGTCGATTCGACACGCCACCGACCCTAGGCGATGGACTGACCCGGCCGGTACGACTCGATGAACGACTCCGGCACTACAGGTAGAACGCCATGAACGCTACCAATGGTGCATATCAGGTAATCCCATTGGTGCGGCCCGCCGCCTCAGTGAGGCGAGCCCCACTCGTGGAGCTTCTTCGCAGCAGTGCCGAACTGACCCAGTTGATAGACAGCGGCACCCGCAGGACGGAAGGTGAACGACTCGAACGGTTCAGCGAGCATCGTGTCGAGGTAGTCACGCGGTGCGATACCGGTGGTCACGTGCGCACTGAACTGCTCGCCGGTCGATGCCGGCACGAACGTCGAGACGTACTCGATGAGCATCGGGTCGATGACCGGATCGTCAGGTGTTGTGGCGAACGCATCGGAGAGCCCGGTCGCCACCGTGAACGGAGCGACGGCATCGATCAGTTGCCGCTGGACCTCGCTCAGCACAGGGTGCGGCTTGGCGACGATGCCTGCGAGCCCGACCGCACCGCTGGGGATGTAGTAGTACCGATATGCCTCCAGCTGCGCGCGGTTCACCTCGGTGCCGGCGAACACCGTCCCGGCGGCTGCATAGACATTGTCGAGGTCCGCTGTGCGAACGAAGCGCTGCAGCAGCGTGATGTGCGGATGATGCGTTTCATCCAACGCGAACCCCTGCGGGACGACGGCGAGGAGTCGGGCGTTGTTCTCCTTGGAGCGCTCGATCATCGCGGCGTCGGGCTCCAACAAGAGGTTGACGGCCATGACCGAGTTCGGCTCGACCGGGACAACCTGCTTCGACTCATCGTTCGTGCCGCTCACTGCGATCTCCCTTGTTCAGGTGCGTGACCTATCGGTCCAATGCGGGAGCAATCGTACGCACCCGCCACAGAGCGGTCACCGGTGGACCGTCGAGCGTCAATCGGTGGACCGCAACCTGGCAATGGCACGGGGTAGGGCGACGGCGAGTTGGTCGAGCAAGACCGCTTGGGTGACTGGTCGGCGCTGTCGTTTGGTGACCAGTTCGTCGGTGACGTCGTCAACCTGCGTGCGGTTGTCGAGCACGAGGCGCAGGACGAACTCGTCGCGTCCGCCTACCGGTTCTGGAGCAAGGTCGAAGACGACGGCGACCCGGTCGGATGTCGCTGTCGGCGATCTCGGCGACCATCGCCTCGTAGTGCCCGTCGAAGAACCGGTCGAACCGGTCGCGTTGGGCGGTGTTCAGGCTGGCGCCCATGTCAGCCCGAGGCGTGCGGCGGATTCCTCGATCGCTTCGACGAGCCGATCGATCGAACCATCGCACGCGTCGAGATCCTTGGCAGCAAGGAGCAGCACGTGCCCGGAGTCGGTCACGGCGACAACGACCGGTGCATCAGCGCCGGACGCGGCGCGGATCGAGTCGGGCTGGTCGTTGCGGTGGTACGTGTCGAACGGGACCGGAAGTCCCTCCTGACACGTCTTCCACTCGGGTCGCTGACGGACGGAGCCGTGGGTGATCTCGCACAGCGAGCAGTGCCGCCGACCGAGGCGGGCACCGACCCAGTAGGAGAGCTCACCGCGCAAGGTGCTGTCGGCGTCGTAGACGCCAACGAGACGCACGATCCGCTGGGTCGGTGCCGCGTCGCGAGAGCTCATCGCGACAGCATCGCCGATCGGGCGCCTCGAACTTCCGCGGCGGGCGAGTCTGCCGGCGCGGTCCGCCATGCGATGGCGCCGAGCACGAGGCCGAACATCATGTGCTCGACGGCGAAGGTGGCCCAGCCGACCATGCTGGCCATGTCCGAGATGACGTCCCCGGGGCCCGTGATCTTCGCGGCCACCGGCAGACCGACGAAGGCGGACACGACGAACACCGCGAGGCCGTAGACGGCGCCGGCGGGGATGAGGAGTGTCCTGGGGAGGCGACGGGCGAGGAACGCGAACCCGATGCCGAACATCGCGCCGGTCATCATGTGGATCATCAGACCGAGCACGGCGGGACCGGCGGAGAACCAGAACTTGTTCCCCGCCATCGCCTCCATGCCCGAGCGCATCAGTGAATCCGGTGATCCGAACAGGGCCGAGATGTGGAACAGCGGGGTGAAGAACCCGTGATGCTGGTAGGTCACCGAGGCAACCATGGCGAACATCGCCATCGCTACTCCGGCGATCATCCCCGTCACGCCCCCTCGGAGCATGATCGCCTTGACGGGTTGGGCTGTGGTCGACGTCGACATGGATGAGTCCCTTCGCTGGATCCGCCCACCGTGGACGAACCGCACCGGAACCCGCCTGCCCCGGCGACCCTTCCATGGGGATGCATTCGAAAATCAGATGGAAGGATTTCGCCGTTGCCCGGGTCTCTGCCTCGAAGGAGGGACTTGGACGCAATGGCCGACGAGTCACAGACCAGCGCCACGAACCCAACCCCAGCCCCGACGGCGGGGTCGTTCGGCACGTTCGTCGGCCCCCACCTGCCGGTGCTGCTCCGGGTGGCCGGCTCGCTGTGCCGAAACACTCATGACGCAGAGGATCTCGTCCAGGACACTCTGATCCGTGCCTTCAAAGCGCTCGATGGCTTTGATGGCGCCTACCCGCGGGCGTGGTTGCTGACCATCATGCGCAACGCCAACATCAACCGGAACCGCCGCCAGCGACCCGGTCTCCTTCACGACGCCACCGATCTCGAGGGCGTTGCCGACCGGCGCAATGCACCGTCACCGAGCGCTGAGGACGTCGCCGCTACCCGGGCGCCGGCACCCTGGATCGCCGATGCACTCGGGCGACTCTCCCCACGTCATCTTCAGGTCGTCCAACTCGTCGACGTCGACGGGCTCACGTACGACGAGGCCGCCGCGGCGCTCGGCATCCCGGCGGGCACCGTGATGAGTCGCCTCCACCGAGCCCGCCACCGCATGCGCGCCCACCTCTCACACCACCCCGACTTCCGGAGCGAAACTCGATGACACCACACGCCATGCTTGACATGTTCCGACGCAAAGGCGGCGCCCGCTGCATCGAGATCGGCCGACAGATCCAGACCTACCTCGACGACGGGCTCGACCCAGCGAGCGCTGCGAAGGTGGCCAGTCACCTTCACGCCTGCCGCCGCTGCGGACTCACCGCGGAGGACTACCGGCGCCTCAAGTCGGCACTCGCCGAAACCTCCACCCCCATGCCTGCCGAGCCGTTGCAACGACTCCAGGCACTCGCCGCGGACCTTGCCACCGGCGACAAGCCGACGTGATCAGTGCTGAGCCGGCGGCGTCACGGTGGAAGCGCCGCGCTCGCACGATCCCACTGATGCTGGGCGTCACGGTCGTCGGCGTGCTTGCCAGCCCGGCGATCATCACGGTGGCGGCCGTCGTCGACCTCGCCAAGCGACGTGTCCGTTTCCCCAGGGTCCGAGTGGCGCTGTTCCTGCTCCAGTACGGGATCAACGACAGCGTCGAGATCGTGCTCGCACCCGTCTACTGGGTCATGGCTGGCTTCGGTACCCGCCTCGACACGCCGACGTCGATCGCCCGTCACGAACGGCTGCAGCACTGGTCGATCGCTGTCCTGGCCCGCGCGCCGAACGACTCCTCGGCCTCCACCTCGAGATCGATGCGGCCTCGATGGTGGCGCTCACTCCCGGCCCGGTCGTCGTGCTGTGCCGCCACGTCAACATCGTCGACGCTTCGCTGCCCTCGTTGCTCTACCAACGCCTCGGCTACCGCACCCGCGGGGTGATCATGGCCGAGCTGCTCGCCGACCCCGGCTTCGACCTCATCTATGCGAGAACGGGCTCAGTGTTCATCCCACGCGACAACGGCCCAGAAGCGATCGCGAGGATCCGCGGGATCGGCGAGAGCGTCGACTCGACCACCGCTGTCGTCATCTTCCCCGAAGGCCGCCTGTTCCGCCCGGACCGACTCGAACGCGCTGCAGCGCGACTTGCAGCCGAGAACCCCGAACGTGCGGCGCGACTGGCTTCACTCGGACATGTCCTGCCGCCGCGTCCCGGTGGTGTGCTCGCGCTCCTCGACAGCATCGCCGCGGATGTCGTCGTCATCTCCCACCGCGGACTCGACCAGTTCGCGTCGTTCGCCGACCTCGCCAAGGCCGTCCCTCTTCGCGACCCGATCGAAGTCGCCGCGTGGCGACTTCCCGCGACGAGATCCCGGCGGGCGATGCCGAACGCATCGCATGGCTCGACGAACAATGGGTGCGCGCCGATGCGTGGATCGGTGGTCAGCGCTGACGAGGGCTGTCTCGCTCAGCGCACGAGATCCACAGGGTCGCCGATTCGGATGGTGCCGGGAACGAGGACCTCGGCGTTGAGGGCGAGCTTGCCGTCGAAGCGGGCGATGATGTCCTTCAGCACGCCTCGGTCGACCTCGAGTGTGTCGGGATCGACGGTGGTCATCGGGCAGCGGCCGCGTCGCGAGTCGAGCGCGATGACGACCTCGCCGATGTGGAGCTCCGCTCCGGGCCAGCCGAACTCGTCGGTGCCGTCGACGCCGTCGATGACGATGTTCGGCCGGAGCCGGCGAACATCGCGGCCGAACGCGGCCACAGCGCCGTCGGTGGCGACGAGCAGGGGGAGGACGTCGAAGCGCTCGGGTCCGTCGTAGCGGGCGAGCATCGCGTCGGGTCCGGCTGCTGCGCGAACACGCTCGAGCACCTCCGGCGAAGTCCACGGCTGTCCGTCGACGAGGGGTTCGCCGTCGGGTCCGAGTGTGGCGTGGAGGCCGATGAGGTCGTGGTGACGTCGAGAGGTGCGCACGCCCTCCGGCCCGCGGACGTGGACGATGCGGTCGCCGATGATGCCGTTGGTGGTGATCTCGGCGACGTCGAGGCGTTCGCCGGCGAGGGTCTTGACGGGGTAGCGCCACAGGGCGCCGACGGTGAGGGTCATGTCGGGATCGTTTCGAGAAGTTGGTGGACAGCGGATCGGGCGGCGTCGAGAGGGTCGGTGCTGGCGAAGATGGTGCACTGCACGATCGCTCCGTCGACGATGACGGCGAGGGCGGCGGGGAACCACGACGGTGCGTTGGAATGGCCCCGCGCCGCGAGTTGGGCAAGGTGCTCGACGAGGTCGCGCTTGTGGGCGGCGATGATCGTGCGATGCGTGTCGTCGACCTCACTGGTCTCGGCGAGGGAGTTGATGAACGCGCAGCCGCGGTAGCCGGGTGTCGTGACCCACTCGGCGATAGCATCGAACGTGGCGAGCACCGGGTCGGCTCCGCCCGCGACATGACGTTCGACGCTCGCGGCGAACCAGGCCATCCACGTGTCGTGGCGGTCGGTCAGCCAGGCGGCAACGAGTTCGCTCTTGGACGGGTACATCGCGTACAGCCGTCGCATCGAGACACCCGATGCGTCGCGGATGTCGCTCATCACCACCCCACTGATGCCGTGGGCGTAGAAGAGCTCGTCGGCAGCGCGCAGCACGGAACGCTGCGCCGCGTCGGGGGACATGGTCGCGGCCGGGCTCACTGCAGTGGGAGCCCGGTCGTGTCGCCGTCGGGGCGCGGTCCGAAGATGCGTCGCTCGTCGGCGGTGATGGCGACGTCGTTGATGCTGGCCTCACGGCGCCGCATGAAGCCGAGCTCGTCGAACTCCCAGTTCTCGTTGCCGTACGAGCGGAACCAGTTGCCATCGTGGTCGTGCCACTCGTACTGGAACCGCACCGCGATCCGGTTGTCGTGGAACGCCCACAGGTCCTTGCGCAACGCGTAGTCGAGCTCCCGATCCCACTTTGCCCGGAGGAAGTCGACGATCTGGTCGCGGCCCCGGATGAACTCCGACCGGTTCCGCCACACCGAGTCCACCGTGTAGGCGCCGGCGCCGCGTTCGGGATCGCGGGTGTTCCACGCGGCCTCAGCCGCGAGCACCTTCTGCCGCGCCGACGCCTCGTCGAACGGGGGGACCGGGGGTCGGATCTGGGTGTCCATGGACGTTGCTCCAAAGGCTGTGAGAATGTATGTTCTCATAGTATGAGAACGATCATTCTCTTGTCAAGTGGTGCGACGTCCGGATGCTTCGGATGAGCGCCGACTCCGACGGGCAGCGACTTCCGCTTGGTGACCTGATCGCGCCTGGACTGCGACTGTTGATCGTCGCGATCAACCCGTCGAGCCGATCGGCCGGCATCGGCTACTCGTTCTCGTCGCCGAGCAACCCGTTCTGGCGCCTGCTCCACGAGTCCGGTCTGACACCGGTCCAACTCCAGCCATGCGAGGAACACCGGTTGCTGGACCACGGGATCGGTCTCGTCTCGACCGTACAGCGCGCCACACCGGCCGCCGCCGAACTGACCGTGGCGGAGCGCCGCGCCGGAGCGGCACGCGTGCGCGGCCTCGTCAAACGTCACGAGCCGCAGGTCGTCGCGCTGCTCGGACTGACGCTGTATCCCGTCTTCGTCCCGTCAGGCACCTTGCGCGGCCCGGGCCTCAAGCCTGAGAGCGTGCACGAGGCCGAGGTCTACGTGCTGCCCAATCCGAGCGGCCGCAATCGGGCCTATCCTGGATTCGAACGCAAGCTCGTCTGGTACCGCGCCTTGGCCCACCACCTCCAGCGCGGCGCAGATTGATATGTAGCGCTCGCGCGGTCGCTGAAGTTCTCGGGGAGAGCTGCGGTTTACCAGTCCCACGGTCACGGCCCGTGCGAGCTCCTCAGCGAAGCCCTGGTCGGCCCCGGTCGGACGCGCAAAGTTGTCCATCCACTTGTCCATCTACTGCGCGCTACTACATGATGTTCATAAGGCACTTTCGGGGACGCGGTGCACTCATCGAGCAGTTCGCTGAGCAGGACGAAGTAGCCACTGTCGACTGGATGACGCGGAGACGCACGGTCTCGATGGAGGTTGTGCAATGACGTATTGCACAACCAAGGCGGGCAGGCCATCCACCGCTTGACGACTCCAATCCGACGCCAGGTTCCAGTTGTCGATGACGGTCGAAAACTGCGCGTTTGTGACGGTCGAAAAGTGAACAGTTTGATGTTCGTTCGGGATGTTAGTTGTCGGGCTGGTCGATACCGGCTCTGATGCTGGGGAGTGTGTCGATGCCTCGGTTGCGGAGCCGGTAGCTGGCGCCTTTGAGGGTGAGGACGTCGGCGTGGTGAACGATGCGGTCGATCATTGCGGCGGCGACGGCTTGATCGCCGAACACACCACCCCAGGCCGAGAACGGCAGGTTCGAGGTGAGGATCAGCGAGGCGTGTTCGTAGCGCGACGACACCAGCTGGAACACCAGGTTCGCGGCGTCTTGCTCGAAGGGCAGGTAGCCGACTTCGTCGATGATGATCAGTCCGTAGCGGCGCAGGCGGGCGAGCTCGGCGGGGAGCCGGCCGAGGCGGTGGGCGTCTTGGAGACGGGCGACCCAGTCGACGGCGGTGGCGAACAAGACCCGATGCCCGTGGTGTGCGGCGGTCACGCCGAGCGCTGTGGCGAGGTGGGTTTTGCCGGTGCCGGGCGGGCCGAGGAGCACGACGTTGCGGGCCTCGGCGAGGAACGCCCCGGATGCGAGCGCAGCGACTTGTTGGCGGACAGCCGACTGGTGGTCCCAGTCGAAGTCGTCGATGGTTTTGCGGGCCGGGAACCCGGCCCAGCGGATGCGTTGGGCGGCGCCGGAGGCGTTGCGGGCGGAGACTTCGTTCGAGCACGGCGGCGAGGTAGTCCTCGTGTGTCCAGTCGGCGTCGCGGGCTTGGTCGGCGAGCCGTGCGGCGGCTTCGGTGATCCGTGGGGCCTTCAACGCGGCAGCGAGGAAGTGGATCTGCTTGATCGCGTCCGACGGTGCGGGTTGTTGTTTGGCGGCCATCAGGCGACCTGCCCGTCGATCGTGTCGAGCCCGAACGCCCGGTCGTAGTCGGCGAGATCACGGCCGAGGTGGTCGTCGCCAGCGGCGCGTGGTCGACCGAACTGTTCGCGCAGCGACCGGGCGACCTCGACATGGGCGGGGTCGGTGACGGTCATCTGGCGGGCCCACACCCGCGGATGGTCGGCCACGATCCGGCCGTCGAGACGGACACGAACACGTTCGAGGTCGGCGGTGACGACGACCTGGCGGCCGATCGCGTTCGGGTCGACCGAGTAGTCGCTGGAGTCGACGCGCACGTAGTAGTCGCGTCCGAGTCGGATCTGGTTGCGCCACCCGAGCTGCAACGGGATTGGCGGCAACGCCAGCATCGCAGCCCGATCCGTGTCAACGAGATCGATCGGGCGGGCCTTGATCGTGCGCACCTCACGACTGTTGGCGCGCTGCAGCCACTCGGCGAACTGGATGTTGAAGTCGGCTGGCGAGTCGAAACTGCGACCCGGCATGAACGACGTCTCGAAGAACCCGTTGCGACGCTCCACGATCCCTTTCGACTCAGGGTCATACGGCTTGAGCTGATGCAGGTGCGTTGCCAACGTCCCGCAGAACTCGCCCACACCCCCAGCGAGACGGCCCCGCCGGCCGATCCCCGATTCGTTGTCCCAGATCAACCGGCGCGGCACCCTGCCCAAGTCCTGCAACAGCGACCACGTCCCCAACAACAGATCCGGCGTCTGACGCGTCGGCAGCATCCGCCCCGTCGTGAACCGCGAGTGCGCCGCCACGATCACCAACACAGGCAACAACGCCGTCGCCCCGTTCTCGAGCGGGATCCGCTTCGGTGGGAACCACAGATCACACTGAGCCGCGTCACCCGCCGCCCACACCAGCCGATCCGCCGGATCAGGACGGCGGTGCTCTGGCCGCAACCGGCGCACATTGTCACGGAACCACGTGATCGACCCTGACCAGCCGACCCGCTCCGCGAGCACCGTTGCCGGCATCTCCGGATGCTCCTCCAACAACGCCCGCACCCGCGCCTCGAACGGTGAGAACGACGTCACGATCGGCGACCGCTCATACTTCGGCGGCGCCGACGACGCCACCGCCTTCACCACCGTCGTGCGCGAGATCCCCAACCGCTCAGCGATCTGCTTCTTCGGCACACCCTCGACAGCCAGCCTGCGAATCAACGCCCAATCTTCCAAAGTGATCACTCTCCAATCTTCGAGTGTTCACCTTTCAAGCGTCGCTACTGACCAGTTTTCGAGCGTCGTCGACACCAGTCGAGGAGACGGAGGCCTGCACTCCGAGTGACGGATATGTATGGGTTGTTGGTCTCGAGCAGGTGAGGCGGTGGGCGTGGGCGGTCTCGGCGTCGAGGATCATCCGCTGACCGGCTCGAGTCGCGATTGCTGGTCAGCCGTGGCCCGGTTTGGTGGCCTTGATGATCGCGCTGTGGACGCCGCGGCTGGCGGTGCGGGTGCCGTCGAGAGATCGATGATCGTCAGTTTGAGGTGGGGTGGTCAGTTGTTGGCTGGTGCAGTCGGGTGAGGACTTCGTCGATGACGTCGGTTGTTGACGCTTCGCCGCCGAGGTCCATGGTGCGGATGCCGTCGCGTGCGGCGCCCAGGGTGGCGCTGCGGATTCGGGCGGCCACGTGGTCGGCTCCAGGGTTGCCTCGTCCAACGGTGCGAGCGGTACGAAGTCCTTGATCAGCGGGGCCCGGTGGTCGGTACGTTTGCCGAGTCGGATGGTTGCCATCTGCGTCAGCGAGCCGACGGGTGCCGCCATGTCGCGCTTGGCGAGTTCGACGCCTGCGATCAAGGTGGTGGCGACGGCGCCGAGGCCGACGATCAGCACGCCGAGGGTGCCGTCCGCCGGTGCGATGGTGACGGGTGCGGGGGTGGGGGTTGGCATCGTTGTTCCTGGTCGTTGATGGGTTATTGGTGCGGGTGTATCGACGACATGTGGGTGGTAACGAACCACGCGACGCTGGCGGCAGCGAACAGCGCAGTGGCGCCGGCTGTGGGCGTGGTGGTTCTGTTGACGTACGACAAGGGGGCTGCGAAGAGCGCCGCGATCCCGGCGACGAGCCCGCATCGGCGAGCCCACTTCAGGTCAGTCGCCGGCCCGCACTGCGCCTCGTGGTGAGTTGCGTGCGATGCGGCCCAGGTGCTCGACTCCACCGCAGATCGCAGCGCTTGCCACGATGAGTGAAAGCGTGAGCCATCGCTCGCTGGTGAGGTCGACTGTGGAACCATCCGTGAAGAGCAGTCCGGCAATGATTGTTTCGATGACGACCACGAGGATGATGGTGATCGTCTGCAGGTATGCGAGCACGAGGCGAGGGCGACCGTCAGCGACGCTGCGGCGGGCGATCCGTGGGGTGGCCACGAGCGCGCATGCGGGTGCGGCCCACAGTGCGATCGACGCGCCGAGGAGCAGGGCCCGGTACGTGGCGAATGGTTGGCTGCGCAGCGCCGACCAGCTTCCCTGTTGGGCCGACCAGGTGAGCGGGAGGTACAGCACGAGCCAGACCGCGACGACCAAGAGGAGCCCAAGGGGATGCACGTTCGCCGGTTCGTCGGCGGCACCGGTGGCCTGGGTGCGGGAGTGCTTCACAGGTCGTTGCCTGCGTAGGAGAGGTTGAAGCTCTTGTTGGCGAGCGGGAAGTCGGGCACGATCGTGTCACCGGCGAGCGCGACCGGGAGTGCGGGCCAGTTGAAGAACGACGGATCGACGATCTTGACGCGCGACAAGTTGCCACTCGTGTCGATTTCGACGCGGTGGGCGATGGTGCCTCGCCATCCCTCGACGAGTCCGACACCGTGGCGAGGGCCGTCGAGCGGGTTGAACGGGCTGCGATAGTCACCCGGCAGCACCTGTTCCAGCAGCGCAACGATGAGATCGACGGAGCAGTCGATCTCGGCAACGCGGACCTTGAACCGGCTCATCACGTCGCCATCGAGCAGGACGGGGACTGTCAGGTGCTCGTGGACATCGGCGAAGGGGTGGTCGCGACGGGCGTCGATATCGAGCCCTGAGGCGTGCCACGTAGCCGAGCGTTCCGATCTGTGCAGCGTCATCGTGGGCGAGGACGGCGGTGCCGGTGAAGCGATCGACGACCGTGGTGTTGACCATCATGATGTCGACGATCTGGTGCACGTCGTCGCGGATCTGGTGCAGTGTCGTCGGGTCGGGCAGCCAGTCGACGCGCGACCCGCCGGGGAAGACGCCGCCACGCAGGAAGCGGTGACCGGTGATACGGGCATTGAGCCGCAGCACCTGCTCGCGGATGCGCCCGGTGTGCGCGTGGGCGATACCGAAACCGACATCGTTCCCCATCGCTCCGAGGTCGGTGACGTGGTTGTAGATGCGTTCCAGTTCGAGCAGGATCGCCCGGAGCACTTGTGCTTCAGGCGGCGGCGCACAGGCGGCTGCATCCTCGACAGCGAGGCAGTAGGTGAGGTTGTGGCCGACGGCGCTGTCACCGGAGACTCGTTCTGCGAGTTCGACACCGCCGTCCGGGTGGCGACCTTCGAAGAGCCGTTCGATGCCTTTGTGGACGAACCACAGGCGGGCCTTCATGTTGAGGATGGTTTCGCCGACGCCCGAGAAGCGGGACTGGCCGGGTTCGATGATGCCGGCGTGCACTGGGCCGACGGGGATCTCGTAGACGCCGGGTCCTTCGACGGTGAGGAACGGGTATGACTCGGTCTCGTTGTCGAACGGCGGCGGTGGGCCGGCGTCGTGGCGCATCGGGTGCCAGCCTTCGGGCCAGTGCTGGTGAAGGACGAGCCGGGAGGGTTGGTGATGTCCGGACAGTTGTAGGCCGAACAGGTCCTGCATCTCGCGTTCGAAGCGGCCCGCGGTGAACGACACATCGGACACGCTGGGCAGCACCGGGTGGGCGATCGGGAGACGAAGGTGGATCTCGACGCGGGTGTCGGGTGGACCGGCGACCATCACGTACACGACGCGGATCGACGCTGCCGCGTGTTCGTCGTCTGCGAGGTCGTGGTGTGCGGCGACGAGCGCAAGGCGATAGCCGGTCGAGATGAGGTATCTGAAGATGACCCCCAGGTCGGCCACGTCGGCGTCGATGATGGAGTCGGCACGGCCCGGGGTCGCAGGACTGGTCATCGCGCGAGCACCTCTGCCGCCTTGTGGAGCAGCGTCGAGATCGGCCAGATCGTGATGCCGATGACGGCGGCCACAACCAGCCCTGCGACCAGCGGCACGCGTGCAGTGACCGTGGTGACGTGTTCCGTCGGAGGTTGCGCGGTAACGGTTCCCTCGGCGCTGCCGGCCAGAATGTTCAGGGTGTGGACCAGCACAGCGGTGAAGATGACGAGCATCACGACCAACGCGATCGCGACCGCCCAGGCGAGCCCGCCGTTCACACCGGCGCGGATGATCGCGATCTCACTGGCCAGGATGCTGAATGGTGGCAGACCGAGCAGTGCCAGCAGACTGACGCCGAAGGTGCCGGCGATGAACGGCCGCTGGTGCAACAGACCGCGGATGCCGTCGATGCGGGTGGTGCCCGTCGCGAACAGCATCTCGCCGGTGGTGCTGAACGCGACCGACTTGGCGAGGCCGTTGCCGGTCATGTGCAGCAGGGCTGCGCTCATCGCGAGTGGTGAGCCGATCGCTGCAGCGAGCGCGATCAGACCCATGTGTTCGACGCTGGAGTAGGCGAGCAGGCGTTTGTAGTCACGTTGGGTCACCATCAGCGACGCCGCGGTGAGCAGCGACAACAGGGCGGCGACCAGCAGCAGAGTGCGCACGTAGTTGGGGCCGAGCGCAATGTCGGCAATGACCTTGAACCGCAGCAGCGAATACATCGACATCGTCGAGAGCACCCCGGCCATCAGCGCGGCGACGGGAGCGGGTGCCTGGCTGTAGGCATCGGGGAGCCAGGAGTGCAGCGGTGCCAACCCGGCTTTGGTGCCGTACCCGACGATCACGAAGCCCATTCCGGCGCGCAGGGCGCCGGGTCGAGTTCGGCGCGCGGCGACGAGGCTGCTCCAGTTGAGGGCTGTCGATGCATCGCCGCCGCTGTGGCGGGAGACGAAGTAGACGAGCACCGTCCCCATCAGCGCGGTAGCGACGCCCACGGAGCCGAGGACGAGATACTTCCATGAGGCCTCGACCGAGGTGCGATCACGGCGGTGGCCGACGAGGAGCACGGTCGCGATGGTGGTCGTCTCGATCGCGACCCACAGCACCCCCAGGTTGTCGGAGATGACGACCACGCACATCGCAGCGATCGTCAGTTGCATCAGCGCTCCGAACAGGCGAGCCCGATGCGGTGTCGTGGTCCCGGCCATCAACTCGGTGCGCAAGTGCGCGACGCTGTACGTGCTGGCGATCGTGCCGACGGCGCCGATCAGGATGACCATCAGCGCGCTCACCGCGTCGACGCGAACTGGCCGGCAGCGGTGGAGACGGGCCCGTTGTCGAGAACCTGGGCTGCCAGCGTGATGCCGAGACCGGTGACGGTGAGGCACGAGACGGTGGGCAGCCACGCCGTTGCGGGCTGCCAACCGGCAACGGCAATGATCGCTGCCACGGCGGCTGGGACGATGGGGAGGAGCAGGATCAGCGTGGCCATCAGTCGCGCAGCTCTCGCAACTGGTCGAGATCGGTACCACCGAACTTGGTTCGGATGCGGGTGGTGAGGACCTGCAGGATGAACATCGCGAGCAGCACGTCGCTGGCGATGCCGAGCTCGACGGCGAGCGGTACCCCGGATGTCCCCAGGAACATCACCAGCGCAATGCCGTTGTCGAGCATCAAGACACCCATGATCTGCAACACGGCCTTGCGTCGGGTGACGATCAGCAGCATGCCGATCAACATCACGGCGATGCCCAGTGGCAGCGCACGCACCTGCGGGGTCGACGACAAGGCCACCACGTCACGGGTGGTGGCGTACGCGACCAGGGTGAGTCCGGATGCGGCCAGCAGTGCCGCAGGCACATTGATCAGCGACTCGACTTCGCGGTGCTCGTCGCCGGCGCGCACGGCGCGAAGGATCAGGCCTGGGAGCACCACGCCTCGCAGGACGCCGACCATCAGCGCGATCAGTACCAGTTCGGTCTCGTGTTCGTAGGCGCCGATCACCAGCGCGACCGCTGCGAGGGCGACGCCTTGCAGTGCGATCACCCAGGTGACCGTGACGAGTCGGCGCAGCCAGAGCGCGGCGAAGCTGGTGACGAGCACGAGGCCCGCGGCAAGGTCGAGGAGTTGCACGAATCGGGTGGTGCTCATCGGCTGCTCATACGAGGAAGAACGACACGGTGACAGCCAGGAAGGCCAGGACGAATGATGCAGCGAGCAGTTCCGGTACCCGAAACAGTCGCACCTTGGCGATGAACACCTCGGCGGCGGCGATCACGGCGGCGAGCACAATCAGTTTCACCGTGACTGCGCCCGCAGCAGCAAGCAGGTGCAGTGGTTGTGCGGTCGTGGCGATGCCCCACGGAAAGAACAGGTTGGCCAGCAGGCCCAGGAACACCACGAGCCGCAGATGTGCAGCGAGTTCCACCAGCGCCAGGTCGGGGCCGGAGTACTCGAGGATCATCGCCTCGTGGATCATCGTCAGCTCGAGGTGGGTGCTCGGGTTGTCGACCGGAATACGTCCGGTCTCGGCGATCGTCACCACCGCGAGCGCGGAGAACGCCAACATGCTCGCCGGTGACGCTGCCTTCGACGGGTTGGCGAGCGTGTCGGCGACGATCGCTCCCAGGTTCGACGATCCGGTCGACACCGACAGGGCGAAGATCGCGACGAGCAGGGTCGGCTCGGCGATCGCCGCGATCGTCATCTCCCGACTGGACCCCATGCCCCCGAACGCGGTCCCCGCGTCGAGACCGGCGAGCGACAGGAACACGGTGCCCAGCAACAGCAGGTAGACGATGGCGAACAGATCGCCGACCTGATCGAGCGCTGAGGTCGTGGACAGGAACGGCACGATGCCGGCCACCAACGCTGCTGAGGCGAGCAGCACGAGCGGCGCGATGGAGAACACCACGCCGGTGTTCTGGGACACCATCCGTTGCTTGCGGAGCAGCTTGCGCAGGTCGCGCCAGGGCTGCCTGATCGGGGCGCCGACACGACCTTCCAGCCGCGCTCGGATCACGCGCATCATCCCGACCAACAACGGCGCCACCGCGATGGTGAGAATCACCTGCAGCACCGCGACGGCGATCCCTGTGGGGCTCATCGCGACACCACGAGCACCGTGATCAGTGTGATCAGCGAGTAGGCCAGGTAGCGGTGGATGCTGCCGTTCTGGATGCGTCGGGCGCCGTCACCCCAGCGGCGTGCGACGGCCAGCAACGGGAGGTAGAGGCGATGCTCGAACCCGTCGCGGATCTTCATGCGGTAGCGGATCGCTTGCACGTAGTGGCGTGACTCGACGTGATGGTCGACATCGATGTCGATCTCGGGGTGCAACACGTCGTCGAAGACCCGTTGCAGCGGCTCGGCGAACGAGGTCGCGGTGTACTCCATTCGTGCCGTCTGCACCGTTCGACCGCATCCCCAGGCGGGAATGTCACGAACCGTGCGGTGAAGACGACCGCGTCGCACGACGGCCAGCACCGCGATCATCAACACGGCCAAACCGGTCGCGAGCAACAGCGGCGACAAACCGGCTTGGATCCCCGACAGTTGCAGGTACACACCGTTGGTTCGGATCGGCGCGCCGTCGGCGAGCCCACCCACCGCCGCCGACACGCGCCGCAACGGGGAGGTGAGCGCTGTGGGCGCCAACGCAAGAGCGACGCATACGCCGCTGAGCGCGACCAGTCCGACTTGCATCGTGCGCGGGGACTCGTGTGCCTGGCCGGCCTCCACGCTTCGCGGCATCGCCAGGAATGTGGTGCCGAACGCCTTGACGAAGGTGGCGGCCGCCAACCCGCCAGTCAACGCGACGACTGCCACGGCGACTGGCATCGCAACGGCGACCACTGCCGCGTTCGACGGGAGGCTGTGCACCAGAGACTGCAGCAGCAGCCACTCACTGACGAACCCGTTCAGCGGGGGCAGCGCAGCGATCGCCAGGGAACCGATCGCGAAGGTCGCTGCGGTCACCGGCATGCGCCGCGCCAAGCCCCCGAGGCGATCGAGGTCGCGCGTGCCGGTCGCTGACAGGATCGAACCAGCCCCGAGGAACAGCAGACCCTTGAACGCAGCGTGATTGATGACCAGCAGCATCGACGCCGCGAGCGCAACGGAGGCCAACGACCGGTTCCCGCTCGGCGCGAACATCCCGGCGGCACCGACACCGATGAACACCAGCCCCATGTTTTCCGTCGTCGAGTAGGCAAGCAGGCGCTTCAGATCACTCGAGAGCAACGCATGCAGGATGCCGAACATCGCCGACGCCAGCCCGATGGCCAGCACGACCGCACCCCACCAGGTCGGCCCGCCGCCGAGAAGGTCCCAGCCGACGCGGACCAGCCCATAGACGCCGAGGGCGACCATCGCCCCCGACATCATCGCCGAGACATGGCTCGGCGCCTCAGGGTGAGCGCGGGGCAACCAGACGTGCAACGGCACCACACCGGCCTTCGCCCCGAAACCGACCAGCGACAGCAGGAACACCACACTGGCCGTCGCCGGGCTGAGGTCACCGGCGCCGGCACGCACCGCCGTGAACGAATCGCCACCGGCCTGATGTGCAAGCACGACCAGCGCCAGCACAATCGCCAACAGACTCAGGTGGGTCATCGCCGCGTACCACTGAGCCGCGGAACGGGCCTCGACGTTGTGGTGGTGCTCGGCCAGCACGAGCACCAACGACGACAGCGCCATCAGCTCCCAGAAAGCGATCAGCCCGGTGACACTCCCGGCGGCGGGCACCATCATCACGCTCCACACCAACAGCGGCCACGCGATCTGTACCGTACGGCTCGACGGGCCGTGAGCGCTGTACCCGATGCCGTAGATCGCCGCTGGCACCGCCACGATCGCCGTTGCCAGTGAGAAGATCGCGCTCAACGCGTCGAACTCGATGCGAACCCCACCCAGTGGGAACAGGTTCGGGAAGTTCGCCTGGAACGTGCTGCTGCCGGTGAGCACTGCGGTAGCGGCGGCTCCACCGGCCGTTGCGCACAGCGCAGTGCAGACCCCGACCCAGACCACCCGGCTCCGCGCCGGCAGCACCGCCCCGGCGATCATCGCCGCGGCCGCCGCAACTGCGGCGACCGCGAGAGCCGCGCCGACCATCTCAGCGACCTGCCACTCGACGGAGCGCGACCACGATGTCGTCAGGGGTGGGTGGGCACCCGGGAATCTCCAGATCCACTGGCAGGAAGTCGGCCACCGAACCCGCCACTCCGTGACCGCCGGCGAACACACCGCAGTCGCGAGCGCAGTCACCGAGTGCGATCACAAGCTTCGGCCCAGGAGTCGCCTCGAACGTCGTCAGTAGCGGCACGGCCATGTTCCGGGTCACCGGCCCGGTGACCACGAGCGCGTCGGCGTGGCGCGGCGACGCCACCAACCGCACGCCGAAACGCTCGACGTCGTAGACCGGACCGAACGCTGCCGCGAACTCGGCCTCGCAGCCGTTGCACGACCCGGCATCAACCTGACGAATTTGCACCGACCCGCGCAACGGGTCCGCCGCCCCCAGGAGGAGAGAGGGGCGGGGACCTGCGCCGAGCGGAACGGTTTCGGTGACCCGACCTATCCGAACGATCTTGCGAAGCAACTTCAGCATCGGTCACGACTCGAATTCGTCTCACCCATGTGACGCTCCTGGCAGGCGATGAATGTCCTCCACCTGCCTGCTGTTCGACATACTACTCTGGTAACATGCGTAGTTGATGGTATCTGCAGATAAGTCCCACAGCGAACTGCACCCGAGCGCGAGCTCGGGCTGCCGATCAGCGAGTTGAAGGCCGAACTGTTCCGGGCGCTGTCGCATCCGGCCCGGATCCGCATCCTCGAAACCCTCTCCCAGGGCGAACAATCGGTCGGTGAGATGCAGCCCGAGATCGGCATCGAGCTGTCGCACCTGTCCCAACAGCTTGCCGTGCTGCGCCGCGCAGGTCTGGTGGCCAGCCGCAAGGAAGGCCAGTCCGTCTACTACTCGGTGAAGGACCCGCTGATCGCTGACCTGCTGAAGGTCGCCAAGCAGCTGCTGATCAGTTCGCTCACCGAAACCCGTGACCTGCTCGCCGACCTGCACGCGCAGGTGAACCGGTGAACGCCGACGAGATCCACGAGTCAGAGCTCACCGTCAGCGACGAAGAATCCCGCGCCGCGATGCGCGCCTTCCTGCAACGCAGCGAGGTCCGCCTGTCCACCATCCATCGCGTCGCACAGGCATTGCTGGGCGGGTCAGCGCTCATCCTGCTCCTCCCACTGTTCCTGCGTGACGCGTTCCCGAAGATGATGACCGTGCTCATCTCCGCCTACGACGCCGGCCAGAACATGTTCGCCGTCGCTGCGATCGGGCTCGCCGCCACACTCGTCATCCTGCTGCCCGTGCCGGCGATCTACCTGCTCGTCGGCGACCTGCTCGGCTTCTACTTCACGAGCAACACCTTCGGCGCCCATCCCACTGGTCCCCATGCACCACATCGGGTCATCTTCAGCCCTCGGTTCATCATCCCCGGCCTCGGATTCAACAACGACGAACTGAGTCCCAAGACACGCGAACTCCTCGCTGAAGGCCGAGACGACGAGTGGACCCGCGGACTGCTGGTGCCACGCAGCACTGACGACGACGGGTGGCGCGACCGGTTCGACACCCGCACCTTCGAGGTTTGGGGCATCGTCGCCGACGAGGGCGCAGCCGGCGACACCGAGCGTGTTCGCCAGGCGTTCCGCCTGGCAGGCCTGAACCGCGACCGCACCCTTGCCCGCGACGTGGCCCGCACCGAGGCCCTGATCGCGCGCCACGTGCTCGTCATCCGCACTGTCGTGCTGCGCTACAGCAAGGCGCTGCTCTTGCTGATCGCGACCACAGTGGTCACTCTTGCGGCGTCGGGTCTCGTCGACCAAGCCGTGCGTGAAGACCCTGCCAATGGAAAGTTCGTCGACGGTTTCCCGTACAGGTACATGTTTCTCGTCGCGCTCGCCTACGCGATCTGGGCGCCGCTCGCAGCGCGCAGCGTCACCTCGCCGCTGCGCATGATCCAGCGTCGCACCCCTGGCGTGGGCGAACACAGCGACGTGTACCTTGGCAAGCACACCACCAGTTCGAGTCCGCCACGATCTTCATCACCGTCGTCGTGCTGATCGCGGGCTCCGGCGTCATGATCTACTCCGGAGCCAAGGCCGCCGGCGGTGGGGGATCGCGATCGGGATCGCGCTCACCGTCGTCACGTTCGCAGCGTGGCTCTTCGCCCTCAACGACTTCCGAGCGACACCACGCGACGTGTTCAACGCAGTGCGCCTACTGCTGCGCGGCTACGACGCGCCAGCTCCATCACCGATCATCAACACCGTGCGGGCCCGACCGGCCGTCGCCACGGACGACAACCCGGAGGTGCAGCGATGATCGCTGGACGTCGGCTGCTCACCAACCGACGAGTTACTTCTCGACATCGATCCGGTCGCGATCCTGCTCAACTGCACCTTGCCGATTCACCTGTCCGGCGCACGTCGCACGATTGCCGCCGCTCACCGTGCGCAGGTACCCGTGGTCGTCGGTGGGCGGGCCTTCTCGGCGAAGCGAGCCTGTGCCGTCGGCGCCGACGCATGGGCGACCGACGTGGCCGGCGCCAGGCCGTTCCTCGACTCGTGGACCGCGGCGCGCCCTGCGCTCGCACAGCCGGGTCCCACATCGTGGGAGCTCGTCGAACTGGAACAGCCCAGCGCAGGGCTCATCGACGACTGCATGTTCGAGTTGCTCGACCGGGCACCACAGCTCGGCGAGATGAGCGAGACCCAGCCACTGCGAACGCGTGAGGACATCGGCTACATCCTCCAGTCTTGTTCCGCCGCGCTGCTCACCGAGGACCAGACCCTGATGGACGAGTTCACGACGTGGTTGTGCGAACTCCTCGCGTCGCGTCATGTCCCGTCCAGCGCGATCAGGGTCTCTTACGAGGCCATCGCCACCGTTCTCGGTGGTGGGTTCCCGTGCGCTGTCGCAACGTTGACCGCAGCACAGGAATGGCTCTGACCGACAGCTGAGTCGCCAAGGGCCAGAGTTTGCCTGTCCTCGACGATGAACGTGTACACGGTCTGAATCGCCGACTTGTATGTGAGGGGTCGGTCGTTGCGGGTCGAGGCTCGTGGCGTCTGGTAGGTCGCTGGTCGGGTTGGCTCGTGAATCGCCTGCCGCCTTCGGGTTGGCTCTCCCGGGGTTTGCCTCCCGGCCGGCGACCCGTCATGGTCTGGTCCAACAGAGGTGCGGTTTCGATCCTGGACCCAGAAGTCGGCAGCCGACCGTGGCTCTCCCAACAGAGCGAATCGGAATGGAGCACGGACATGATCGTTGGTGTTGACCCGCACAAGAGTTCCCACACTGCGACAGCGGTGGACCCGGCCACGAACACGCCATTGGCGTCGCTTCGGATTGATGCGTCGCTGGCCGGCTATCGCCAGCTGTTGCGTTGGGCTGCCCAGTTCGCTGATCGCCGGTGGGCGATCGAGAATGCACGCGGTCTGGGCCGTCATCTCGCGCAATGGCTGGTCGCCCGCGATGAGGTCGTGTGCGACGTGTGGGCCACAGCGACCGCGCGGGTTCGAGAGTTGTCGTGTGGTCGTGTCGTTGAGCCGCATGACACGTCTCAGGTGGGCTGCGGGGGAAACGGCGGCGCGAGGAACGCGAGTGCGGTGAGGCCGGTCGTGCCGGTGTTGGAAAGTCGAAGTTCCTCGTCGCCGTGGAAGTAGGCCAGCGAACCGGCATCGAAGTTCACTGCGTTGCCGTCCATGGTCAGGGTGCCGGTGCCTTCGACGATGTAGATCATGAGATCCGACGTTGAGTGGGTGTGGGGCGGGAGGGTCTGGCCTGGGCTGAGCCGGATGACCCGTACGTTCGACTGGCTGCCATCGAGCAGCGGGCCGGCGACGAATTGCTCGCTGTCGTAGGCGGGGGCGTGAGCGAGCGTGGTCATCTTCATCTCGGCAGCTTCCCACACCGGGCCGTTCTGCGGTCCCGCGCGGGTACCGTCGTCGAGGCACCAACATGAGGGGGCAACCCGATGGATGAGCCGAGACTTCCTGCGCAACTCCTCGAGGCGCGCCGAACACCACTGTTCGACTTCGCGAGTGTGCCCGATGCGCTGGCCAGTTCGCATCGCACGACGGTGTGGGCCGAGCTGCGGGTTCAGGCTGGCGCCGTCCGTTACGTCGACCTGGAGGGTGATGCACCTCGTGATGAACGCCTTGAGGCTGGCGACAGCGCGGTGATCGTGCCCGGGATCGAGCATCAGGTCGAGCCGTCGACGGATGCCCGGTTCTATGTGCAGTTCTTCCGTGAACCCGACGCGGCGATGGTGCCAGGTGTCGTGAGGGTGGACAGCCTGGACCGTTCCGGGCCGTGGACGCATCGGGAACGGGACCTCGACACCGAGGAAGAGATCGTGGAAATGGTGACGCGTCAGTATGTCGACGTCGGCCAGGACGATCTGTTGGCGCCGTACTTCAACTTCGGCCCAGGATTCATCGATTGGCAGGCGCACATCAGAACGGTTGCCGACTACTGGTGCCATGTCCTGCTCTACGCCCCCGGTTACGAGATCGACGTGATCGATAGCCACCGCCACCTGCACGGCCGGGCGCCGTTCACGCCCGACCTGTTCGACCGCTGGCTGCACATCTTCCATGACACGGTCGACGGCGGCTGGACCGGCCCGAAGGCCACCACGGCGAACAAGCGGGCAACAGGGATGGCGTGGGCCATGGCACAGCGGTTCCTCGGCCATGGGGTCTGGCGCCCCACCGACCGTCGCTGATGGCCCCATCCAGCGCGTGTTGAGGACTTCCTCGAAGGAAGAGGTCCTTTGGCCCTGGGCGGTGAGTGCTGAAACCATGAGTCTCACAGTGTGCGACTGGAGATCACGCGTCGGGCCGAGTTGGCGATTCGGGCGTTGGCCCTGCTGGGGAGGTCACCCGGGCGTGTGAAGGCGTCGGTGTTGGCTGAGGAGTTGGGGACCACGGTGTCGTTCGTGCCGCAGGTGCTGGGGCCGTTGGTGCGGGCAGGTTGGGTGCAGTCCGATCCCGGGCCGACGGGCGGGTACCGCTGCCGGGTTCCGCTCAGCGACGTCAACGTGTTGCAGGTGATCGAGGCAGTGGACGGGGCAACCGACATCGGGCGCTGCGTGGTGGCCGATCGGCCGTGCCAGGCCGCCGATCCGTGCGTGTTGCACGTGGCCTGGATGGTGGCTCGCAACGAACTGGTCGGGGTGCTGCAGTCGACCCTGATGTCGGGTGTTGGGTCGGCGGTGGCGTGATGACGACAACGCAGGCGGGGCATGTCGCATCAGAGCGCGCGGGTTGGCGTGCGGTGGCGATGCCGAGCGAACACGGCGGCTGGGGCTTGACGCTGGAACCGGTGCTCCTCGGTCTGCTCGTCGCCTGGTCGGGTGCCGGCGTGGCGTTGGGGATCGCCGCGTTCAGCGCGTTCTTGCTGCGCACGCCGGCCAAGTTGGTGGCGGTCGACGTCCGGCGCGGGCGTTGGCTCGATCGTTCTGGGCTGGCGCTTCGGATCGCGATCGTCGAACTGTTGGTGCTCGGATCTGCTGTCGCGCCGGCGGTGGCGTTGGCGGGTTGGTCATGGCTGGTCCCGCTCGTCATTGCCGGGCCGCTCGTGGCGGTCGAGTTGTCGTTCGACATTCGCAGCCGTGGGCGCCGGCTGCTGCCCGAGCTCTGTGGCGCCGTCGGCATCGCCGCGGTCGCAGCGTCGATCGTGCTGGCTGCGGATCGCAGCGGCAGGCTCGCCGTCGGTGTCTGGTTGGTGTTGGCCGCTCGCGCGGTCGGGGCGATCCCGTTCGTCCGTGTCCAGATCATGCGGCTGCGCCGGGGTCAGGGACCGGTCTGGCACAGCGACGTTGCGCAGGCGACGAGTGTCGCGGTTGCAGCGATGGCGGTCGTTGCGGATCGTCGCCTGTTGGCCGGTCTTATCGGGGTCGTGGTATTGGCGGTCATGCAGTCCGTGTGGGTGCGGCGTGCGCCGATCGCGGCGAAGCAGGTTGGTCTGCGACAGATGGCCATGGGGCTTGCTCTGGTCGCGGTGACGGCTGCCGGGGTGCTGTGGTGAGTGGATCGTTCGTGGTGTCAGTCGAGGAGGAGCAGCAGATGGTGAAGATCGATGTGTCGATGACGTTGGCCGAGGCAGTGGACGCGTTTCCGCAGTTGACGCGCGAGTTCGAGCGTCGAGGTCTGGACTACTGCTGCGGCGGTGCCCGCACGCTCGGTGACGCGTGTGCGCTGATCGGCGTAGACGCTGACGCGACGGTCGCCGAGCTCGCGGAGGTTGCGGCGACGCCAGGGTCGGCGGAGTGGACGACGATGTCGGCGGATGTCCTTGCGGATCACCTCGAGGCCACCCATCACCGGTACCTGTGGGATGAGATGCCGAGGGTGACAGCGTTGGTCGACAAGATCGTGTCGGTTCACGGTGCCCGTCATCCGGAGCTGGTGGAGGTTGCGTCGTGCTTCGGGCAGGTGCGCGCGGATCTCGAGCCGCACATGCTGAAAGAGGAGCGGATGTTGTTTCCGATGATCCGCGAACTGGCCGCCTCGACTGGCATGCCGTCGTTTCACTGCGGGTCGCTCCGCAATCCGATCTCGGTGATGTTGAGCGAACACGACGCGGTCGGCGACCTCCTCGCCAAGCTCCGTCGCCTGACCGACGGCTACACGCCACCGGCGGATGGCTGCGCCTCGTATGTGGCGTGCTTCGCGGCGATGGCCGAGTTGGAGGCCGACACTCATCTGCACATCCACAAGGAGAACAACGTGCTGTTCCCGATGGTGGTGCAATTGGAAGCCGAACGGGCAGCGATGGCTCGCGGATGATTGCCGGCGTGAACCAGTTGCCGATATCCGAAGGCGGAGACCCGCCGTGCTGGGCTCATCTGCTCGACGACGCCCGCGGTGACATCGTCGACCGGCACGACATCGAAGTGTTGGTGCGGAACTTCTACCGCGACGCGGCGATGGACGACATGCTCGGCCCTGTGTTCGAGGCCGCGCACGTGAACTGGAACGCGCACGTCGCCACCCTGATTGACTTCTGGGCCTGGCAGCTGTTGGGTCAGTCCGGCTATGACGGGCAACCGCTGCGAGCGCATGAACCTGTCCATGCGCGGACTCCGCTGTCGCACGCGCATTACGAACGGTGGGTCGAGCTGTTCTGTGACACCATCGACATCTCGTTCCAGGGGCCCCACGCCGAGATCGCCAAGGGCCGCGGACGCAAGATGGCGGCAGCGATGGAACGGCTGCTGGCGGGAGTGTCGCCCGATGGCGCCGACCCTGTCGAACCGATGTGGCGGCGCGGCGGGAATGCCTGACGACGTCTGCGATATCGCTGCTGAGCTCGGACATAGGGTGTCGCTGTGAGCCGCTCAGCGAACCATCTCGATCGTCGCGGGCTCGCGTGGGGTGTTGTCGGTGTCGCGGTCGTGATCGCGTTGACGTTCATCGGCAGCGACCGTCTCGTCTGGTTCGATGCCGCGCTCGTCGGCTACCTGTTCGGAGTCGTGTTCGCCGTGTTCGGCGTCGCCTACCGGTACGCGGTCTGGTTGCGACGCCCGCCGACGGCGATGCTCAACCGGCGAGGCTGGGATGCGTTCCGTCAACGCAAGGCCCGCAACGTCGTTGCGTTGCCATCGCTCGTCGCGACCCACCTGCTGACGCAAGGCTTCATCCGCAAGCGGTCGCGGGCACGCTGGTTGGCCCACCAACTCGTGTTCTGGGGTTGCATCCTTGCCGGGCTGGTGACCATCCCGCTGACGCTCGGCTTGTTGCACTTCGAGAGCGTCGGCCAGCGCGCCGACCACTACCAGGTGTACATCTCGCGAGTCGGCACGATGAAGTTCGATGCGGAGAGCATCGTCGGCTGGTTCATGTTCCACGCCCTCGACGTCGCTGCGGTGCTGGTGCTCGCCGGGGTGTTCATCTTCCTGCGCCGCCGTTTGCGCGACCCGGGCGCGATGGCCGTCGAACGCTCCGGCGACTTCCTCGCCCTTGCCGGACTGTTCGCGGTCTCGGTCTCAGGTCTGTTCCTGACCGTGTCGAGCATGTGGCTCGAAGGCCGCTTCTACTCGGCGCTGAACACGATCCACGCGCTGACCGTGATCCTCGGGTTGATGTACCTGCCGTTCGGCAAGCTGTTCCACATCTTCCAACGCCCCGGCAACCTCGGCGTCGCCTACTACAAGCGCGCCAACGACCAAGGCGCCCCGGCGGTGTGCCGGCGTTGCGGCGAACCCTTCGCCAGCGCCCAGCAGATCGCCGATCTCAAAGAGGTGCTCCCACAGGTCGGGTTCGACTACTCGATCGAGGGTGGCGGCAACTACCAGGACACCTGCCCTCGTTGCCGGCGCGCACATGTCACCCTTGCCCAATCGGCGCGGGTAGGAGGGTTCGGCTGATGGCACGACCACCGATCACCGATGATGAACTGATCGCCCGCTACGGGCCACACCTCAACGAAACTCCGCCGGGCGGATGGAACGCCGGGCTGACCATCGACAAGGTCGTCAACACGCACTGCTGCTTCTGCGGTCAGCAGTGCGGCATCAAGTTGAAGGTCCACGACAACGCGGTCGTCGGTTTCGAGCCGTGGTACGAGTTCCCGTTCAACGAAGGCAAGCTCTGCCCGAAGGGCGTCAAGCGGTACCTGCAGGGTGGCCACCCTGACCGGTTGCTGCACCCGATGGAGCGCGACGCCACCGCCCCCGGCGGGTTCCGTCAGATCACCTGGGATCAAGCGCTCGACAAGGTGGTGTCCGAGATCCACCGCATCCAGGCGGAGCATGGCGACGACGCGTTCGCGATGTTGTCCGGGGTGTCGCTGACGAACGAGAAGAGCTACCTCGTCGGCAAGTTCGCCCGCCTCGCGTTGCACACCGCGAACTTGGACTACAACGGCCGCTTCTGCATGGTCTCCGCCGGCACCGGCAACAAGAAGGCACTCGGCGTCGACCGGGCACCGAACCCGTGGAGCGACATCCCACTCGCCGATGTGGTGTGGATCGCCGGATCGAACGTCGCCGAAACGTTCCCGATCACCACCAGCTACATCTGGCGGGCCCGCGACCGCGGCGCCAAGCTGATCGTCCAAGACCCCCGAGTCGTCCCACTCGCCCGCACCGCTGACCTGTTCCTGCCCGTACGGCCGGGCACCGATTCGGCGCTGTTCGGCGCGGTGCTGCACGTGTTGATCGAACGCGACTGGCTCGACCACGACTTCATCGACAACCACACCGTCAACTTCGACGACGCCGCAGCAGCCGTGGCTGACATGACACCGGCCTGGGCGGCCGGCATCACCGGGGTCCCGGCGGCGCGGATCGAGGAAGCTGCAGAGTTGTGGGGCACGTCCGCGACCGGGATGATGCTGCACGCCCGCGGGATCGAGCAGCACACCAAAGGGGTCGACAACGTCCTCGCGGCGATCAATCTCGGGCTCGCCACCGGCAAGTTCGGCAAACCCGGTTGCGGGGTGTCGACGATTACCGGGCAGGGCAACGGCCAAGGTGGTCGCGAGCACGGCCACAAGTGCGACCAGCTACCCGGCAACCGTGACATCACCAACCCGGAGCACCGTGCCGCGGTGGCCAAGGTGTGGAACTGCGATGAAGCCGACATCCCCGGCAAGGGACTACCTGCGGAGGAGCTGATCGAAGCGATCCACGACGGCACCATCAAGGGCTTGTTGTCGATCTGCTTCAACCCGCTCGTGTCGGCGCCCGATTCGAACTTCACCCGCGAGGCGCTCGACAAGCTCGAGTTCTACGCCGTGATCGACTTCTTCCTCTCCGAATCCGCCCATCACGCCGACATCGTGTTGCCCGGCTCGTTACACGAGGAGGACGAGGGCACCTCGACCAGCGGTGAGGGCAGAATCATCAAGATCAACGCCGCCGTCACCCCACCGGGCGAAGCCCGCCTGGACTGGCAGATCCTGCTCGACATCGCCGAACGCCTCGGCAAGAGCGAGTACTTCCCCTATTCCAACACCGAGGAGATCTTCGACGAGCTCTGCCGAGCGAGCACCGGTGGCACCGCCGACTACACCGGAGCCACCTGGCAACGCATCGAAGACGAGATGGGCCTGTTCTGGCCGATCCCGGAAGCCGGCCACCCCGGCACCCCACGCCTGCACGAAGGCGGCCAGTTCCACTTCCCCGACGGCAGAGCCCGCTTCCACGCCGTGCCCTACAAACTGTCCGCCGAGGTCGTCGACGACGACTACCCGCTGCTGCTGACCACCGGCCGCGTCGTGTCGCAATACCTGTCCGGCACCCAGACCCGGCGCATCGCTGCGCTCGTCGCCCAATACCCCGAACCACTGTGCGAGATGCACCCACGCCTCGCCGACAGCATCGGTGTCGCCGACGGCGACCTCGTCACCGTCACCTCCCGGCGCGGCACGATCACCCTTCCCGCGCACGTGGTGAACACGATCCGACCCGACACCGTGTTCATCCCCTACCACTGGCCAGGCGACAAGGCCGCCAACCAGCTCACGAACCGTGCCGTCGACCCGCTGTCGAAGATGCCCGAGTTCAAAGTCGCCGCCGTACGCGTCGAACGCGCCGGCGGACACACCGCCACGACCGACGCCCGCGACATGGAACTGCACGGGGACCAGCCGTGAGATCCGGGCAGTTCGGCATCGACGACAACCCGGTGTTCGTCATCGACCAGAGCCGCTGCATCGGCTGCGAAGCATGCGTCCAAGCGTGCGCCGAGTGCGGCACCCACCGCGGCCAGTCACTGATCCACCTCGAACGCGTCGACCGCGCCACCACCACCCAGACCGCACCAATGGTGTGCATGCACTGCGAAGACCCCACCTGCGCGCAGGTGTGCCCTGCCGACGCGATCAAACAAACCGAGGAAGGCATCGTCCAATCGGCGCTGAAACCGCGGTGCATCGGCTGCTCCAACTGTGTGCTCGCCTGCCCGTTCGGGGTCCCCAAGTACGTCGCCGACTTCGACCAGATGATGAAGTGCGACATGTGCACCGACCGCACCTCGGAGGGACTCACCCCGATGTGCGCCTCGGTGTGCCCCAGCGAAGCGCTCTGGTACGGCACCATCGAAGAGTTCCGCGACACCCGACGCGGCTCGCTGTTCCGCGACTTCCTGTTCGGCCGCCAACAGGTCCGCACCAAGGTCTACACCGTGATCGACGACGCACTCGCCGGCCCCATCGATGCGCTCGCCGGCGCGACCACAACCTGGCTCGACGACCCCTTCGGACTCGACATGGAGGCACCCTCATGAACGGCGACATCGAACCGGTCCCCGTCGCCCCACCATGGAAACGGGACTTTCCCTACGAGGCACAATCCGAAGAAGAAGTCACCCGCCGCGAGTTCGCCCGCTACCTCGTCCTCGGTGCGGGCACCATGGCTGCTGCCAACGTCGGTATCGCGATCTGGACCCAACTGCGCAGTATCAACACCGGCGAGCCACGTGCGATCGTCGATCTCGCCGCTGTCGACATCGGCAGCACCTACCTGTTCCATTACCCGGGGAACGATGACCCGGCGATCCTCGTCCGCCTGACCGACACCGAGGTCGTCGCGTTCAGCCAGAAGTGCACCCACCTCGGCTGTGTTGTCTACTACGAACCCGGCGACGAACCCGACGGTGGTCGCTGGCACTGCCCATGCCACGAAGGCAACTTCGAAGCCCGCACCGGCAGCGTCATCTCGGGCCCGCCGACCCGACCGCTCGGCCGGATCGACCTCGAGGTCCGCGCCGACGGCACCATCTGGGCACTCGGCAGGCACACATGAGAACCTCCGCCAAAGCACGACGCACCTCCTCGGCCGTCGTGCTCTACGTCATCGTCCTGATCGCGTTCCAGGTGTTCCTGATCACCGTCGCCGTCGAAGCTTTCCAAACCGACACCGAATCTCTCGCCTGGGCTACCGCAGCAGTCTCGGTCACCCTCTTTGCCGCCGCAGCGGCCTTCCTGCGCTACCTCCGACCATGACCAACACCACCGGCAAGACCCCCGAACCAGCGGCACGCGTCCACCCCATCGCCACGCTGTTCCCCGGCTACTTCGCGCTCGTCATGGCTACCGGCATCATCGCTATCGGCGCTAAACAACAGAAGATCGACTGGCTGGCCAACAGCCTGTACGTCGTGGCCGCCGGCGCGTTCGCGGTGCTCGTCGTCTTGTTCGTCGCACGCCTCGCCCTGTACCCGAAGCGCCTCGCAGCCGATCTCACCAGCCACGCCAAGGGATTCTCGTTCCTCACCATTGTCGCCGGCACCAACGTGCTCGCCAGCGCCTCGGCGGTCGTCCACGGCTGGTGGACCCTCGCCGAGTTCCTGTGGTGGTGCTCACTCCCGCTCTACGTGATCCTGCTCTACACCGCCCTGACCTCCGCCGTGCTTCGCCACGACAAACCCGGCCTCGGCGCCGGCATCAACGGCTCCTGGTTCCTGCTCACCGTCGCCACCGAATCCGTCGCCGTGTTCGGCGCGCTCCTCCTCGGCCACCACCCCAGCGACTTCCTTGCGTTCATGTGCATCGCCGCGTTCAGCCTCGGTCTCGTGCTCTACCTGATCGTCATGACCATGGTCTTCCTTCGCTGGACGTTCCATCGACCTCGACCCGACCGAGGCTGACCCGCCCGCTTGGATCGCCGCCGGGGCCGTGGCCATCACCGTCCTCGCCGGCTCCAACCTCCTCGCTGCCCGCACCGTTTCTGCCGGAGTCGATCGCCTCGCCCGCTCATCGAAGGACTCGTCACACTTGCCTGGGCCACCGCCACGTTCTGGTTCCCGGTCATGGTCGCCATCGGTGCATGGCGCCACATCGCTTGCAAGGTTCCGCTGCGCTATCACCCCTCGTACTGGGCGCTCGTGTTCCCGCTCGGCATGTACGGCGTCGCCACCTTCAAAATGCGCGCCGTCACCAAACTCGACCAGCTCGAATGGGCGCCCAAGATCACCTTCGCCGTGGCGCTCACCGCATGGACCGCAGCCTTCATCGGCCTCGTCGTCCAAGGCGGCCGAGCCGTGTCGAACCGGACACCGTCGCCTGCGCTCGTAGTCGACCACCGCTGAGATGGCCTCGTACTACATCGCGTTGAGTTTGCACATCCTCGGCGCCACGATCTGGGCTGGCGGCCACCTCATCCTCGCCACCACGATCTTGCCCCGTGCATTGCGTGAGCACCGCGCCGCAGCGGTCAGCGAGTTCGAACGCAGCTTCGAGCGCATCGGCCTTCCCGCGCTCGCCGTGCAGATCGTCACCGGACTATGGCTCGCCAACCACCTCCTCGGCGCACCCGGCAACTGGTTTCACGACAACCCGATCGCCCACGTGATCCAGATCAAGCTCGGCCTCCTCGTACTCACCCTCGCGCTGGCGATTCACGCCCGACTCCGTGTTGTCCCCAAGCTCTCCGACGACACCCTCCCGACCCTCGCATGGCACATCCGACTCGTCACCGTCGTCGCCGTACTCTTCGTGTTGGCCGGCGCAAGTATCCGCTTCGGCGGCTACCCGGCGTTTGGCGGCTGACCCAATCCTTTGAACTGGAACGTTCAGATCATGCCGGTGACACAGACTTCCTGTCAGACCGCGGCCGGGTCAGTCAGCGCCACGATGGCGCGGCGGGTGACCTGCGGTTCATCAGACCCACGGTCACGACCCGTTCTGACGCCCTCATCGAAGCCGCGGCCGACGGGTCGTTCGACGGCGAAAGCTGTCCATCCACTTGTCCATCCACCACGCGCTACTGCCTGATGTTCAACGAGACCAGACGAGGAGATGACAGAAGCTGAGCAGGTCAGATGCGACTCAAGGTGACTCGCTGAGACAGTCTCGACCGCATTCCTAAATCGCAGGTCGGAGGTTCGAGTCCTCCCGGGGGCGCTTTGTGCAACTGACGGGACACGGCGGTGCTGTGGGTTGGCGGGGTTCCACCGGTGTCCGTCTTCGACATCATCGGAGCGGTCGATCACGCACATGTCGGGCAGCCGAGTTGATGGGCGGCGATCTCGGTGGGCTGCTGGCCGTCGTGGTGAGCGTCTGGTGGGATTGACGGGGTTCGGTGTCGCTCATCTTCGAACGTCATCGACGGCCGGCTCGGACGTGGCGGGAGCGAGTTCGCACCGTGTGGTGCGCGTAGCGGGCGACTTGCCGGTTGACGTGGCGCTGGTGGCGTTGCTCGTGGGTGAGTGGCGCTCGGTGGGGGTGGGCTTGGGCGGCGTAGAACCGGTGCTTGGCACTCTCGACGAGCGCGAGGTAGGTGACGATCATGCCGACGAGGATGAGGAAGAAGCTGATCGGCAGTGTGGTGAATCCGAGCGTGTCGGCGAGCGGGCTGAACGGCAGGACGGCGCCGATGACAGCGCAGGTGATCGGGGTGATGATCATCGCTCGGCTGGGCCGGCTGTGGAAGAACGGCGTGCGGCGGGTGCGGATGACGAACACGACCAGGGTTTGGGTGGCGAGTGATTCGACGAACCAGCCGGAGCGGAACTCGGCGTGGCTGGCGTTGAGGATGACGAGCATCACGAAGAAGGTCATGAAGTCGAAGATCGAGCTGATCGGTCCGAAGACGCTCATGAACTTGCGGACGAAAGAGATGTCCCAGGCGGCGGGTCGGGCGAGGACTTCGTCGTCGACGCGATCGTCGGGGATCGCGAGTTGGCCGACGTCGTAGAGCAAGTTGTTGAGCAGGATCTGGGAGGGGAGCATCGGCAAGAAGGTGAGGAACAGCGACGCGCCGGCGGCGCTGAACATGTTCCCGAAGTTCGACGAGGTGGCCATCAGGACGTACTTGAGGGTGTTGGCGAAGATCCGCCGACCTTCCATGACTCCGTCGGCGAGCACGCCGAGGTCTTTGTCGAGGAGCACGATGTCGGCTGCGTCCTTGGCGATGTCGGTCGCGGATTCGACGGAGATGCCGACGTCTGCGGCGTGCAACGCAACAGCATCGTTGACCCCGTCGCCCATGTACGCGACATCGACACCGGTGCGGCGCGCGATCTTCACGATCCGCGACTTCTGTTCGGGGCTGACCCTGGCGAACACGGTGGTGTGTGGGATCGCGGCGGCGAGCGCGTCGTCGTCGAGCGCATCGACTTCGACACCGGTGAGTACGGCTTCGACGTCGAGGCCGATGTCCTGGCAGACCTTGCTGGCGACGGTGCCGTTGTCGCCGGTGATGATCTTCACCGCGATGCCGATCCGGTTGAGCTTCGCGATCGATTCGCCGGCGTCGGCCTTGGGCCGGTCGACGAACGTCAGGAAGCCGGCGAGACTCAGGTCTCGTTCGTCTGCTGCAGTCGGCTGGGTGAGACCGTCGGCGTCGCGGGTCGCGACCGCGACGACGCGAGATCCTTCTCCGAACAGCGACTGCAACGTGGCGTTCGCCTGGGCGGGGATGTCGATGCATCGGGCGAACAGTGCTTCTGGTGCTCCTTTGGTGACCAGGATGGTTCGTCCTTCGGCGGTTCGGACGACGACGGAGGTGAGTTGGCGTTCGTGGTCGAAGGGGAGCAACCCGAGGCGTTCGTAGCCGGCTGGTGGATTCGCGCCGGACACGATCCTGGTGGCGGCTGGCCCGGTCCACAGGGCGTTGTCGAGCGCGTTGCCCCCGACGGGTCCGGTGGCGGTGAGCGTGGATTCGTTGCACACCAGTCCGTAGCCGAGCGGGTCGTCGGTTGGTTGGCCGGCCGGGTCGAGGCTGCGGTCGAACGTGATCGCCCCTTCGGTGAGGGTGCCGGTCTTGTCCGTGAACAGCACCTCGATGTTGCCGAGATCCTCGATCGTGACCAGTCGTTTGACCAGCACCCGCTGGCGGGCGAGTTGTCGTGACCCGGTCGAGAGGCTGACGCTGACGATTGCCGGCAGCAGTTGTGGGGTGATCCCGATCGCGATGGCGAGCGAGAACAGCAGCGCCTCGAGCAGCGGTCGCGAGAACGCGACGTTGATCACGAAGATCGAGATCGTCAACACGGCAGCGACCTTGACGAGCAGTGCCGAGAACCCGCGCAACCCGGCCTGGAACGCAGTCTCGGCCTGCTTCTCCCCGAGGCCGACCGCGATCTTGCCGAACGCAGTCGACGACCCGGTCGCGACGACGACTGCCCGGCCGGAGCCTTGATGGACGACGGTGCCCATGAACGCGCACGACGGCAAGTCAACCTCTGAGTCTGTTGCGGTCGCTTCGACGGTCTTGATCGCGGCGATCGACTCGCCGGTCAGGATCGCTTCGTCGCATTCCAACTGGACAGCCTCGATCAGGCGCACATCGGCAGGCACGAGATCACCGACGCGCAAGGTGACGACGTCGCCGGGGACGAGCGAGGCGACATCGATGCGCTGCGCGGTGCCGTCGCGCCAGGCGAGTGCTTCGTGGCGGATGTTGGCGTGCAACGCCGCGACCGCGACCTCGGAGCGGTACTCGTTCACGAAGCCGAGCCCGACGCTGAGCACCACGATCGCAGCGATGATCCCACCGTCTGTCGTGTCACCCGTGGCCGCGGAGACGGCAGCGGCGGTGAGCAACAGGATCAGCAGCGGGTTGCGAAGCTGACGCCACAGCACCCCGAACACCGTGACTGTCCGCGACGACAACACGTTGGGACCGAACTCGCCGAGCCGGCGGCTCGCTTCCCCGGAGCCCAACCCGGACTCGATCGAGGCGAGTTGGATGAGGACATCGGCGACGGGTTGCTGCGCGGCAGCGGACAAGGCGAGCGCGACCGGTGTCGCACGGTTGGTGATGGGCTGGGTCACGTCGTGCCCGGCGGGCGCCGGTCAGAGCCAGTCACGTTTGCGAAACAGCATGTAAAGACCGGACGACATGACGACCACGAGGGCGCCGGACACGGCGACACCCCACTGCTCTCCAGAGCCGGGGTAGGGGACGTTCATGCCGTAGTAGCCGGTGATCAAGGTCGGCACCGCGATGATCGCCGCCCAGCTGGTGACCTTCTTCATCACCTGGTTCTGCCGGTAGTCGCGCAAGCTCAAGTTGGTCTCCACGATCGTCGAGACCAGATCGCGCAGCGCGTCGGTCGATTCGCTGACGCGCAGGATGTGGTCGTACACGTCCTGGAAGTACGGGTACAGGCTTTCCGACACCGCCGAGTGCTCGCGGCGCATCAGTCCGCTGACGGCTTCGCGCATCGGCACGGCCAGCCGGTGGAACCGCACGAGTGCCTGGCGCATCTTGAACCAGTGCCGCTGCTGCGCGGGGTCGAGCGGTCGTTCGGAGAAGATCCCTTCTGAGACCTCGTCGTAGTAGTCATCGAAGGCTTGCACGGTCTCGAAGTAGCCGTCGACGATCACGTCGAGCAGCCCGTAGAGCAGGAAGCTGACACCGTGCTTGGCGAGATCCCCGGAGCGGTCCCAACGCCGCAGCACCGGGTCCATCGAGAACCCCTCGTTCTTCCTGACGGTGATGATCCACCGGCTGTTGATGAACGCGTCGATCTCGGTCTCGTCCAACTCGCTGTTCTCAGTGTCGACCCGCACTGCGTGCGCTGAGAGGAACAGGTGCGATTCGTAGTGATCGAGCTTCGGTCGCTGATGCTGGCTGAGCGCGTCCTCGACCGCGAGCTCGTGCAGCCCCAGTTCGTCGGCGAGCTCGTGCAGCTGGTCTATGGATGGCCCGCAGAAGTCGACCCACACCACCGTGTCGGGCTCGGCGAGGTACTCGGAGATGTCCGCAACGGGGAACCCTTCGGATTCCAGGACGCCGTTGCGATAGACCCGGGTCTGGGCAGCGCTCATAGATCTCCTCGTGGTTGCCTGCGTGCGAGCGTACTGGTCACCAATGGGTCGCTCGCCGAGTCGCGTCGCGCAACTCGGCCAACGCGAGTGCGCTGCGCCGGTCAGGTGAGGTAGGTCACACCGCCGACCAGTTCTGGGCGCTCCAAGCCGCTGAGCTCGGCCGGTTCTTATGCTCTCTGCGATCACCGCTGCCGCCTGCGTCTGATGGCTCACCGGGGTCCCGCGCCGAGCCTTGTCAGTTTGTACAGTGTCGTTCGGCCGATTCCTAGAAGCTGTGCAGCGTGGCGCGCCGACAACCGCAACGGCCACGTTGGGTGTGGTTCAAAATGAGGCGTTCGACAGGTCGCATCCGAGTCGTAGCTTTCCGCCGGTGATGTAGGCAGCCGGACTCATGGCGACGTGCTTCGCGGCGGCACGTGCGTCTCTCTCACGCCGTTCGAGCGGTGACGACCGCAGGATGGCGACGGCTCCGGCCATTTCGGTGACCAGATTGATTGCCCAGAGGGCCGATTGGCTTGCGAACGTGCACGCGAGTCGGAAGTCGACCCTGCTCGCTTCCAAGTCTGTGCCGGCTTCGATTCCCTCCAGCAGCGTCGTCATCGTGTGGCGAAGGTACGCCCGGCTCGCAGCGGTTCGCGCCTGGATCTGGCCAAGCTGCGACTGAATCAGTTCACGTTCGGCGAACGGGACGCTGTCGCCGTGCCGTTTTGCAGAGCGACCCTTGGTAGTGAAGTCATCGATAGCGCCAGCTGCGATGCCGAGCGGCACGGTGGCCACCGTCCACGGAAAGATCGAGCGTGTGGGGAGCCGATAGAGCGTGCCGGGCTGCGTCGGCTCGGGCTGGAAGGCGTGCACCAAACGGTCGGGTACGAACACGTCCACGAACTCGAAGTCGACGCTCCCTGTGGCACAGAGACCCGAGACCTGCCAGTTGTCGTGCAGCAGAACATCCTTTCGTGGTGCGTACACGAAGATCACTTCTCCGGTGGCGTGCTCCCCTTCCTCGACAGCGCACACCGGGGCGAACCATGTGCCGTGCGGCGAACCGCTTCCGAATGGCCACCGCCCGGTCACCGAGTATCCGCCCGGGACGCGCACCGCGCGTCCGACGGCACCCGTCGAGGAAACAACGAACGCCAAGGGATCGTCAAAGATCTCCCTTGCGCTCTCCGCCGGGAGGTATCCGCCTGCGCGGGCCATGCCGCCCCCATTGCCCACGAGCCAACCGACGGTGCCGTCAAGAGCCGCAGCTGCCTCGACCACATCCATGAACTCAAGAGGTGACAGACCGGGCCCATCGAGCGATGTCGGCAAGAGGAGGCGGAACAGACCGAGCGCAGCGAGTTGCTCAAAGAGGTGATCAGGCAATCGACCGTTCGAGTCGAACTCGCCGCGATGCTCCGCCACCGCAGCGGCAAGCCCGTGGACTCCTGCTGCCAACTCGAGAGCTGTCACCGAGCTCCGACTCTCTGCGAGCGATGTCATCGCTGTCCTCCTTCGCCTCTGCGGGGTCACACTAGACACCGTGCGCCGCTCACTTCGCCGCTCAGCGCTCTCAGTTGCCGGGTGCGCCAGGCGCTGTGGCCCACCCCTCAGGTTGCAGCGCGCACCTGCCGATGGGCGTTGGCGAGCACAGGGTCGTCGTCGGTCACCGGCGCATTGCACCCGACCGGCGGCCGTGGCCTACTTGCCGAGATACGAGTGATCCGGGAGGTGAACCTCGGCGAACCGTGTCGAACCCCGCAGACTCGTTTCCTCAACCGCAGGCCGCACAACAATGGACTCGGCCGGGCTCGGCGATGGCAACGACACGGTGTCACCCCAGTGGCGACGTGGATGCGTCTGTAAGGAGATGACGAACAGCGACCTCACCGCCACCGGCCGAGCGGAGCGCTTGTCCCACATCGCTCGCGCGTGGTGGCCGGTACCAGCGATCATCGCCGCAACCCTGACCGCCCAACAGCTGCTCCTCACCTCTCAGCACGACGTCGGCGGTCACGCTGCCGAACACCTCGCCGGTGCAAGCGCACCGTTCATGGCAGCGGCGCTGCTCTCCATCATGTTCTGGGCAACGCCTCGCGCTCCACGTCAGGTCGACCTACTCGTGGTCAGCTGCGTGTGGTTCGCAACGACGCTGCTCGTGATGCTCGGCAATCTCCGCGTCGTCGACGACCTCGTCGCCGCCGGTTACTCGAGCACGCCGACCGGTTCCGTTCCCGACGTGGCAGATCACTCCCTGGCCAACTCCTCGGTCTGGTACGCGGCCGCGGCTGCGCTCCTCCTCGTTGCCGCGTGGCGTCGCCGTCGACACGTCGGCAACCGTGCGACGATCGTCGCGGTCGTCACCACCGTGATCATCCCGCCCTGGATCGTCCCAGGCGCCGGAGTCATCGTCCTCGCCATCGTGCGCCTCGCGAGGCGCGGCCGACCTGCCTCGTCCGTGCCGACCACCGGTGAGTGGATGACTGCCGCGACCACCCTGGCCTGAAGGATCCGGCGTCGCTGTACTCGCACCGGGGTCGCGGATGATGGTGAACGAGGATGCGTCGCGCGGCCGAGTCGGATGGGTCACCGCACCGTGCTCGGCGTCGCGGCCGACCGCACGAGCTCCACGGAGTCGCCGACGCGGATGGTGCCGGGGCGGAGGACCTCGGCGTTGAGCGCGAGCTTCCCGTCGAAGCGAGCGATGATGTCCTTCAACACGCCACGATCGACCTCGAGCGTGTCGGGATCGACCGTGGTCATCGGGCAGCGGCCGCGACGAGAATCGAGCGCGATGACCACGTCACCGATGTGGAGCTGCGCACCAGGCCAACCGAACTCTTCAGTTCCCTCGACGCCGTCGATGACGATGTTCGGTCGCAGCCTGCGGACATCGCGACCGAACGAGGCGATCGCGCCGTCGGTGGCGACGAGCAACGGGAGGACGTCGAAGCGCTCAGGACCGTCGTAGCGAGCGAGGATCGCGTCTTCCCCGGCGGCGGCACGGACGCGATCGAGCACATCTTCTGATGTCCATGGTTGGCCGTCGACGAGTGGTTCGCCCTCGGGGCCGAGGGTGGCGTGAAGACCGAGCAGGTTGTGGTGACGTCGCGACGTGCGCACGCCCTCGGGCCGCGTACGTGAACGACGCGGTCACCCACGATGCCGTTGGTGGTGACCTCGGCGACATCGAGGCGTTCGCCCGCGAGGGTCTTGACGGGGTAGCGCCACAGGGCGCCGACGGTGAGGGTCATGTCGGGATCGTTTCGAGGAGTCGGTGGACGGCGGATCGGGCGGCGTCGAGAGGGTCGGTGCTGGCGAAGATGGTGCACTGCACGATCGCTCCGTCGACGATGACGGCGAGGGCGGCGGGGAACCACGACGGTGCGTTGGGGTGGTCAGGCGTGGCGAGGCGGGAGAGGTGCTCGACGAGGTCGCGCTTGTGAGCGGCGATGATCGTGCGGTGCGTGTCGTCGATCTCGCTCGTCTCGGCCAGCGAGTTGATGAACGCGCAACCGCGGTAGCCGGGTGTGGTGACCCACTCGGCGATGGCGTCGAACGTGGCCAGTACCGGGTCGGCGCCGCCCGAGACATGGCGTTCCACACTCGAGGCGAACCACGCCATCCACGTGTCATGGCGGTCGGTCAGCCAGGCAGCAACGAGCTCGCTCTTGGACGGGAACATGCTGTAGAGCCGGCGCATGGAGACACCGGACGCGTCGCGGATGTCGCTCATCACGACCCCGCCGATGCCGTGGACGTAGAAGAGGTCGTCAGCTGCGCGCAGCACGGCACGCCGCGCCGTGTCGACCGACATGGTGGCGGCCGGACTCATCGCAGCGGGAGCCCAGTCGTGTCACTGTCGGGGCGTGGCCCGAAGATGCGTCGCTCGTCGGCGGTGATCGCGACGTCGTTGATGCTCGCCTCGCGGCGCTGCATGTAGCCGTCGGCGTCGAACTCCCAGTTCTCGTTGCCGTAGGAACGGAACCAGTTGCCGTCGTGGTCGTGCCACTCGTATTGGAACCGCACTGCGATCCGGTTGTCGTGGAATGCCCACAGCTCCTTGCGCAGTGCGTAGTCGAGCTCGCGATCCCACTTCGCACGCAGGAAGGCGACGACCTGTTCGCGGCCCTCGATGAACTCGGAACGGTTCCTCCACACCGTGTCCGGTGTGTACGCGCCGGCGACCCGTTCAGGGTCGCGGGTGTTCCACGCGGCCTCGGCCGCGAGCACCTTCTGCCGCGCCGACGCCTCGTCGAATGGGGGGACCGGTGGTCGGCTCGGGTTGGTCATGAGAGGTCGCTCCAGGCTCTGAGAATGTATGTTCTCACCTTATGAGAACGAATATTCTCTTGTCAAGTCGGTCGACCTTCGACAGCTGTGGGATCTAGTTGACGAGCGCGGCCTTCACCGGCCCGTAGCTCAACCCGCCGCCGGGATAGTGGTGGTACTCCACTGCGGTGATCGTGCCGAGCTGGACGATCGAACCGCCACCCGCCGCCTTCAGGTGAGGCGCTCGGCCACCGAGTTCACCCACGTGACCACGGCAGAGGAGGCTCCAGCATCGACCACGTCGCCGGTGGGTGTCGCGGCGAGCGGCTACGTTGGCTCGGTGACCGAGCATGCCGGGCCTGACGTGCTGATTGTCGGCGGGGGGCCGGTCGGCTTGTCGATGGCGCTGGCGCTGCGGCATCTCGGTGTTGGGTGTGTCGTCGTCGACAAGCATGAGGGCCCGATGGACTTTCCGCGGGGGCGGGGCATCACGGTGCGAACGATGGAGCTGATGCGCCGCTGGGGGCTGGAGGCGGCGCTGCGGGCGGCAGGGCTGCCGGCGTCGGAGGTTGCAGTGTTCGTGGGCGACGACCTGCTCGCGCCAACGTTCGATCGTCATGTCACCTCCGCCTCTCGCCCGTCGATGGTGAGTCCCTCGGCGCCCCTCATCTGCTTTCAGAACGCGACGGAGGTCGTCCTTCGTGATGCTGCCGTCGCTGCGGGCGCCGACGTTCGCTACGGCTGGGAGCTCGTGGATGCTGTCGATGACGGCGACGGTGTGACGGCGTCGTTGGTCGAGCGCGCATCGGGTCACACACGCACCTTGCGCGCTCCCTGGTTGGTGGCGGCAGATGGGGCTTACAGCCCGACTCGCGACCGGTTGGGTGTCGGACGGCACGGGCCTGGCGTTGTCGCGCATGCAGTGAGCATCGTGATCGAAGCGGACCTGCGCGAGCGAACCGCCGACAGGGCGAGTGTTCTCTACCGGATCCACAACCTGCCCGGAGCGACGCTGCTGGCGATGGACAACCATCGTGAGCGTTGGGGTCTGATCTACGAGTACGACCCCTCCGTCGATTCGGAAGAGTCGTTCACCCAGTCCCGACTTCGCGAGCTTGCCCGAACAGCGATCGGTGATCCCGAGCTCGACCTCGCGATCACCGTCGTTCGGTTCTGGCAGTCGACTGCGCTGGTCGCGGATCGGTTCCGTCAGGGCAGGACCTTCCTCGTCGGCGACGCGGCCCATGTCACCACGCCCATCGGTGGACTGGGAATGAACTGTGGCATCGGCGACGTCGACAACCTGTCCTGGAAGCTCGCTGCCGTCGTGGCCGGGTGGGCGAGCGAGTCGCTCCTCGACAGCTACGAGGCGGAACGTCTACCTGTGGCAGAGCTGACCGTGGAAGCGAGCCTTGGCCGTGCTCGGCCGCCGGCGCCGACCACCGGTCTCGTGCTCGGCGCCAGCTACCAGTCGTCGGCGGTCATTCCAGATGGCACTGCGCCACCCACTCCCGACGACCCCGTCGGCGACTACGTGCCCACCGCCCGCCCCGGCCATCGAGCGCCTCACCTGTGGCTCGACGAGGCCCACGTCGTGTCGACGCTCGACCTGTTCGGAGACGGCTTCGTCCTCCTCGCCACCTCCGCCGGCACCGACTGGCACACCGCCATCGAGGCGGCGTCGGGAACTCCGATTCAGGCACACGAGATCAACCATCCCGATTGGCCGGACCTCTACGGAGTCGGCCCGTTCGGCGCGGTGCTCGTGCGCCCCGACGGCTACGTCGCATTCCGAGCACCCGGCAAGCCAACCGACCCGAGCGAGCTGGGTCGAGTCGTGGCGCTACTGACGGGTTGTTCCTGACGTTCACGTGCCAGGGCCCGCACCGGGTGGTCGCTCACCACTTGCACTGGGCTGCGACACCGAAGCGCTTCAGCACGATCGAGGCCGGACAGCCCCTGAGCGTGACGTAGAGCCATTGGTTGACGCCGACGAACGCGGTGAGCAACAGGAACCATGGGCTGACGATTGCAGCCAGCAGTGCGCTGAGAAGGGACATGGTGCCGGCCATCGCCATCAGGATGCGTTCGAGCGGCCAGTGGGTGGGCGGCGCTTGTGTGGGGGTCGTGGTGACGGTGTTCATCGAAGGCTCCTTTGAAGAGCGGACCTGGGCACCGCATACCGACACCCGGGACCGTGCTGTTGCTGACTCGACGGCTCATGTCCGACGGGCAACCCCGTGTCGACGGTGGTGCCCACGATGTGGGTCCTCGATCGACCAGAGATGCACTCGAACTATACCCCTAGGGGTATATGAACCCGCGCCCGGACATCGACTTCGTGCCGACGGTGCGGGCCGGCGCCCCGAAGCCCTTGCAGCGTTGTTGGAGCAGGGTGGAGACGATACCCTAGGGGGTATGTGTATGGAGATGACTTGTCCGACATGTCAACGACCGAGCTGGGCTGGATGTGGCGCTCATGTCGAGCAGGTGCTCGGCCACGTGTCACCCGCAGAGCGCTGCAAGTGCAGCGATGATCAGGTGAGCGCGCAGCCGGTCTGAGGTTTCAACGACCATTGGCCGAGCCGTCGCACATCAGTACCGTCGACGAGTTGGCCGCCGGCCTGCGTGCACTGCACCGCATCGATCGCGAGGCTGCGGGCAGCGGCTAGACAGAGGGTGGTGGATGAAGCCCTTCACGACGTGGCGATCATTGGCGGTGGGGTCATCGGCTGCACCCTGGCCCACGAGCTGAGCCGCTACCAGCTGCGCGTGGCCGTGCTCGAGCGGGCGACCGACGTGGGCTTCGGCACCAGCAAGGCGAACAGCGGCATCATCCACGGTGGCCATCAGAGCGCCCCCGGCACGCTCAAGGGCAGCCTCGAGTGGTTGGGCAACCAGATGTGGGGCGACCTGTGCGACGAGCTCGGCTTCGGCTTCGCCCGCGTGGGCGCGCTCACGGTCGCGCTCACCGAGGCCGACCTGCCGGCGCTCGACCGCTTGACGCAGCACGCGCACGACAAGGGTGTGCCGGGCGTGCAGCGATGGGATCGCGAGCAGGTGCTGCGCGCCGAGCCGCGGCTCACGCCCGACCTGGTCGCCGCCGTGCACGCGCCGACGACGGCAGTGATCAACCCGTACGAAGCCTGTTTCGGCCTGGCCGAGCGCGCCGCCCGATCAGGAGCGGACATCCGCACCGACTGCCGCGTCGTCTCGATGGGCCACAGCGGCGACACGTGGGCGATCGCCACGTCCGACGGTGAGGTGCGCGCTCGCTTCGTGTTGAACGCGGCCGGGGTGCACGCCGGCGCGATTGCGCAGATGGCCGGCCTCGATCGCTATCGGGTACGGGCCCGCAAGGGTGAGGAGTACCTCCTCGACAAGCGTCTGCGCGGCCTGGTGAGCCGCATCATCTACCCCTGCCCTTCACCGACGAGCAAGGGCACGCTGGTGATCCCCACCTACGACGGCACGATCATGATCGGGCCGACCGCCGACGAGGTCGACGACCCCGAGGATGTCGCCACCACTGCGTCGGGCGCAGCGCGTGTGATCGCCGCAGCCAAGCGACTGGTGCCCGGGATCAGCGAGCGCGACGTGATCGCCGAGTTCGCCGGGATACGCGCGGTGCTCGACGACGAGGACTTCCGCATCGGCCCCACCGACGCGGCGGGGTTCTTCGACGTGGCAGGCATCCAGTCGCCCGGGCTCACTGCCGCCCCGGCGATCGCGGTGATGGTGGTGGGGCTGCTGCGGGCCGCCGGCCTCGAGCTCGCACCACGGCCCGGCGGTCTTGCCGAGGTCGAGCGCCCGATCCACTTTGCCGCGCTCCCGATCATCGAGCAGCAGCGCCTCGCGGCCGTAGATCGCCGGTTCGGGCAGATCGTGTGCCGCTGCGAGACCGTCACCGAAGCCGAGATCCACGGTGCGATCGAACGTGGCGCCCGCACCCTCGACGGTCTGAAGTTCCGCACCCGTGCCGGCATGGGTCGCTGCCAGGGAGGCTTCTGCACGTCGCGCTGCATGGAGCTACTCGCGCGCGATCTGGGTGTCTCGCTGGCGCAGATCACCAAGCGTGGCGGCGGCTCGTGGCTGGTCGTCGAGCACGGCGATCCCGGGATGGTTGGCGGCGCCGACCCGGTTCGCGGGCTCGGGGGTGCATCGTGATCGACGGCCGGCCCGGGCTGCTGCGGGCGGCCTACGACGTGGTTGTCGCCGGTGGTGGGCCGGCCGGCCTGGGTGCCGCGCTGGCTGCTCGCGAGGCGGGTGCCGAGCGAGTGCTGGTGGTCGACCGCGAGCCGGAAGCGGGTGGCGTGCTGCTGCAGTGCATCCATTCCGGCTTCGGCCTGCACCGGTTCGGGCAGGAGCTCACCGGGCCCGAGTACGCCCAGCGGTCGCTGCAGGCCGCCCTCGACCATGGGGTCGACGTGCTCAGCGACGCCTTCGTGCTCGACATCGACAGCGATCGCGTGGTCACGCTCATGTCGCCGGATCACGGCGTCGCCACGGTGCGGTCCCGCGCCACGGTGTTGGCGATGGGTGCCCGCGAGCGCACCCACGGCGCCATCCGAGTGCCCGGCGACCGTCCCGCCGGCGTGTTCACGGCAGGTCTCGCGCAACGCCTGGTCAACCTCCACGGTGTGCTGCCCGGCCGCCGCGTGGCCATCCTCGGCTCCGGCGACATCGGCCTCATCATGGCCAGGCGGCTCAGCCTGGAGGGTGTGGAAGTGGTGGGCGTGTTCGAGCTGATGCCGTTCGCCAACGGTCTCACCCGCAACATCGTGCAGTGCCTGCACGACTTCGACATCCCGCTGCACCTGTCCACCACCGTCGTGGGCATCCACGGTCGCGACCGTGTGGAGAAGGTCACGGTCGCGCCGGTCGATGGCGAGCTGCAGCCGGTGCTCGGGCGGGCGTGGGACGTGGCCTGCGACACCCTCCTCGTCTCGGTGGGGCTCATCCCGGAGAACGAGTTGTCGCGTCAGCTGCGCCTCCGGATCGATCCGGTCACAGCGGGGCCGGTGGTGTCGAGCGCGATGGAGACGTCGCGCGACGGCGTGTTCGCGTGCGGCAACGTGGTGCACATCCACGACCTGGTCGACTTCGTGAGCGCCGAGGCCGAGCTGGCCGGCCGCAACGCCGGCCTGTTCGCGACGGGGGTGCAACCGCCCGACGACAACGTGCGGCTGCAGCCGGCGGCCAACGTCGCGTACTGCGTGCCCCACACGGTGTCCACCGACCGGGAGCACATCGTCTACTTGCGGGTGCGCAAGCGCATGGAGCACTGCTCGCTGCGGCTCAGCACCTCCGACGGCCGCGTCGTGCACGAACGACGGCTGCGCTACGCGGTGCCCGCCGAGATGGTCAACCTACGGTTGCGGCCGGCGCTGTTGCAGGACTTCCACGGCGACTCGCTGCTCGTCGAGGTGGTCGAGCGATGAGTGCGGGGCACGCCGGCGAAAGCACCTACCACTACCTGTGCATCGGCTGCCCGCTGGGCTGCCGGTTGGAGCTCGACGAGTCGCAGGGTGAGATCGTGGAAGTGCGTGGCAACTCGTGCAAGAAGGGCGAGGAGTTCGCCCGCCAGGAGCACCACGACCCGCGCCGGTTGGTCACCACCACGGTCGCCATCGAGGGAGCGCGTTGGCAGCGCGTGCCCGTGAAGACCAGTGCCTCGGTGCCCAAGGCACTGGTGCGCGAGCTGTGTGCTGCGCTGATGGGGGTGCAGGTGCACGCGCCGATCGCCGCCGGCGACATCATCGTGGCCGACGTGCTGGGAACGGGTGTCGACGTGGTGGCCACGCGGTCGATGCCGGCGGTGTGAACCGCCGGCGGTGGTCGTTCCTGGTCGTCGTCGCCCGCCCACTTCGCCGGCGACGCCCGGCCACACAACGTTCGGATACCTGTCGCCGTGCGTTCATCTCGACGTGCGCTGCGTGTTACCCGGCCGTGGGAACTTGGGCCGACGGGCTTGATGTCCCGCGGAAACGGAGTTGGTCGTCATGGTCAGAGGTGCTGGAGACGTAGGTCGATTCTCGCTGGCGCGCAAGAGCGCAGTGATCGGCATCGTGGCCGCGTTCGTGCCGTTCGTCGGCGCCACTCCCGCTGTCGTGTCGGCAGCCCCGCCGACGGCCATCGACCTGTCCACCTACGTTCGCGTCGGGCGGTTCGACCTGCCCGAGCCCACTCGCACCGCGGCACCGGCCAACAGCGTGCTGGCGCAGGAGGTCTCGGCGGTGACCTACAACCCCGTCACCGACACGCTGTTCGTGGTCGGCGACGGCGGCACGTCGATCGTGCAGGTGTCCAAGACCGGTGTGCTGATCGACTCGATGACGTTGTCCCCCGGCGCCAGCCCGCAGGGCACCGAGTTCTACGACCCGGAAGGGCTCACCTACATCGGCGGTGGCAACCAGTTCGTGATGGTCGAGGAACGCGACGGGCAGGTCAGCAAGTTCACCTACGTCGCCGGCGCCACCTTGCTGCGCTCCGATGTGCAGACCGTCGACCTCGGCACCTTCGTGCCCAACATCGGGATCGAGGGCATCTCGTACGACCCGCAGACGAGCGGCTTCGTTGCGGTCAAGGAGATCACTCCGCAGGGCATCTTCCAGACCGGTGTCGACTTCGCGGCCGGCACGGCCACCAACGGTTCGGCGGCCACGGTCGACTCGGTCAACCTGTTCGACCCCGCCTTGGCGGGCCTGTCCGACTTCGCCGATGTGTTCGCCTTGTCGAACCTGCCGTCGCTCGCCGGCCAGCCGCAGGAGGGCAACCTGCTGGTGCTCAGCCAGGAGGCCGGCAAGATCGTCAACAGCGACCGCTCCGGGAACATCTCCAGCTCGCTCACCATCGTCTCCGACGTGGGCAATCCGCTGTCGGTGCCGAACCAGCAGCACGAAGGCCTGACGATGGACGCGGATGGTGTTCTCTACGTCGTCAGCGAGAACGGCGGCGGCGACATCGATCACCCGCAGCTCTGGGTGTACGCGCCGTCAGCGGTGCCGAACCAGGCCCCGAGCGCTGTGGCGCTGACGAACCAGGTCAACTCGCTCCTCGAGAACACGAGCACCGCGACGCGACTCAAGGTCGCCGATGTCGTCGTCACCGACGATGGGCTGGGCACGAACGACCTGACCGTCACCGGTGCCGACGCCGGCTTCTTCGAGGTGGACAGCAACGGCCTGTACATCAAGGCGGCAACCACGCTCGACTTCGAGGTCAAGGCCGGCTACAGCGTCACCGTCGAGGTCGACGACTCGTCAGCGGGAGCCGCCCCCGATGCAGTGAGCGCGCCCTTCGGCCTGGCACTCATCGATGTGGTGAACGAGTCGACCTCGCTCCAGTCGCTCGCCATCTCGGAGGTGTCGCCCTGGAGCAGTGGTAGCAGCCCGTACGGCGCCGACTGGTTCGAAGTGACGAACACCGGAACCAGTGCCGTCGCGATCAGCGGATGGCGGATGGACGACAACTCCAACGACTTCGCGCTTTCAGTGGTGCTCAACGGTGTCACCAGCATCGCCCCCGGGCAGTCGGTGATCTTCGTCGAAGGCGATGCCACGAAGGCGACGGCGTTCGTCAACGCATGGTTCAACGGCACGGCTCCGTTCGGCTTCACGATCGGCACGTACAGCGGTGGTGGCGTTGGCCTCAGCACCGGTGGCGATGCAGTGAACCTGTTCGACACGTCCGGCAATCGAGTCACCGGTGTCGGGTTCGGAATCTCCACGACCGGTCGCACGTTCGACAACACCGCCGGCGCCGGCAGCACCACGCTGCCGCTTCCCCTCGCCTCGACACTGAGCACCGCCGATGTCAACGGTGCGTTCGTCGCGTTCGACGGCATCGAGACCGGTTCGCCCGGAACGAAGACGGCAACGGTGATCGTGTCGGAGGTGGCGCCGTGGGGCAGCGGGAACGCGACCTATGCCGGTGACTGGTTCGAGGTGACCAACTTCGGTGTCAGCGCCGTCGACATCACGGGCTGGAAGATGGACGACAACTCCAACTCTCCTGTCGGAGCGGTAGTGCTCAACGGTGTCACGAGCGTCGCCCCCGGCCAGTCGGTCGTCTTCATCGAGGGTGACGCCACCAAGGCCGCTGCCTTCGTCACTGCGTGGTTCGGTGGCACAGCTCCGACGGGTTTCGCCATCGGCACCTACGGTGGTAGCGGCGTCGGCCTGAGCACCGGTGGCGACGGGGTGAACGTGTTCGATGCCGCTGGCAAGCGGCTCACCGGGGTCAGCTTCGCCGCTTCGACCACCGGTGTCTCGTTCGACAACTCGGCGGGCCTCGGCAGTGCCATCTCGACGCTCAGCGTCGTCGGGATCGCTGGCGCCTTCGTGTCGGGAGCGCTCGAACTCGGCTCACCCGGAACCACCGATCCCGACGTCACGCTGCCGACGGTCACCTACAGCGGCAATGCGGGCAATTACACGATCGACCAACAGGTCGCCATCACCTGCCGTGCCGCTGATGAGCTCGCTGGGTCGGGCATCGCTTCGACGACCTGCGCCGACATCGTCGGCCCCGCCGCAGGGTTTGGTCTCGGCGCCCATCCGTTCAGCGCCACGGCGATCGACAACGCAGGCAACACCGGCACTGCCGCCGGCAGCTTCACCGTCGCCGTCACGCCGGCCAGCCTGTGCAACCTGACGCTGCAACTCGTGCACGGCTCGACGAAGTACCAGGGGCTGAACGCCCGCCAGAAGGCAGCGTTCGACTCGACGGTCACCTCGCTGTGCTCAGCAGCGCTGACCCCGATCAAACCCGGCGTCAGCCCCGCCAAGAAGTCGTTGCTGATCCTGGTCTACCGGCTCGGGGTCAAGGGCTTCGCCGCAGGGGGCTGGTTGACGAAGGCGCAGTCCGACCAGCTCTCCACGTTTGCGTTGGCCCTGTAGGAACAGGTGGCGAGCGTCACGACCTCGTCGCCGCGACGAACGTGTGTCGTGATTGCCGAACGTCGTAGTCGCGGCGGGCGCGCTCAGTTCGTGAAGCGGGTGAAGTGCACGGGCGGCAGGTTCACTGCGACCGTCTGCCAGTGCTCGCCGCCGTCCTCGCTGATCCACAGCGAGCCGGTGGTGGAGCCCATGGCCAGCACCTCGCCCGATGCGTCGACCTCGAGCGCGTGGCGGTACACCAGGTCGTAGGCGTGCACCGCCGGTAGGCCGTCGCCGAGCACGTCGAACGAGCCGCCGCCGTCGCTGGTCCTGCTCACCACCATCCGCCCGTCGACGGGCACGCGCAGTTGGTCCTTCACGGCCGGAGCGAACCATGCAACGTCGGGATTCGTGGGGTGCGCGGCGACCCCGAAGCCGAACACGGATGGCGGCCGCTCGGTGATCTCCGTCCAGTTGCGGCCGCCGTCGATCGACCTGAAGCAACCGTTGTGGTGCTGGTTCCACACCACGTCTGGCGCGCCGGCGCAGCGCGCCAGGCGATGTGGGTCCTGTGTCACCGGATTGTGCTCCTCGCCGGGCGGCATGTACTCGTTGCGCATGCCGTGAGTGGGCGACCAGGTGTCGCCGGCGTCGTCGCTGATCCACGCTCCACCGCACGAGACGCCGATGAGCACCGTGTCGGGCGAGCGTGGGTCGACGCTGATGCTGTGGATGCCCGGCCAGTCGTAGCCGCCGCCGGACCACTGGGTGCGTTCGGGCATGTCCCACAGCGACCGGACGAGCTCCCACGAGTCGCCTCGGTCGCGTGAGCGGAAGAGACCACCAGGGATGGTGCCGCACCACAACTCATCGGGTCGCTCGGCGTGCCCGTTCTCGAGGCTCCACAGCAACTGCACCGACCACGGCCACGGTTCCCGGGTCATCGGCGACACATCGGATGCATCTGCCGGGCGAGCCGGGTAGGCGGGAGCGCCCACCTCCGCCCACTCGCCCCCCACGTCGCGGCGCCACACGTGGGAACCGAAGTGGCCGGTGCCCAGCGCGGCGTAGGTGGCACCGTCGTGGCCCACCACACCGGTGGTGACGGGTTCGCCGAGGAAGTCGACGTGCTCGATCTGCCACGCTGTACGGCCCCGCTCCAGCGTGAACAGACCCTTTCTCGTTCCGACCAACAACGACATGTTCATCCTCCTGACAGGGCCTGCATCACCGTGATCTCGGTGGCCGGCCCGACTGCATCGGTTTGTTTCGACGGGTCACGCAACTGGTCGCTGCCCACGAACACCACCACGTGCCGCCGTACACCACCCTGGTCGTCGAGCACGTACGACCGCACGGCCGGGTGCACGGCGAAGTAGGCGGCGAGGCACTGCGCCACCGTGGTGCCCGCGACCTGCGCAGTCGGACAGGCGACGTGCCGGCGAAGGTTGGCGGTGAAGGTGATCGTCGGCACGTCGCGGAGAATACCTGGCCGTGGAACAGGCGATGAGCGCCGTCTCGGTGGGTCGCAGGCGACGGGTAGGGTCGTGGGCCATCGAGCACATGAAGGAGCCCATCATGACCAGCTTCAGCAACCGCCCCAACACGGCGCTCGTGGTGGTGGATGTGCAGAACGACGTGGTGGCCAACGCTCACGATCGCGATGCGGTGGTGGCCAACATCGCCACCTTGGTGGAGAAGGCGCGCGCCGAGCAGGTGCCGGTCATCTGGGTGCAGCACTCGTCCGACGAGCTGCCGCAGGGTGCGACTGGTTGGCAGTACGTACCGGAACTGCCGCAGCTGGAGGCCGAACCGATGGTGCACAAGCGGCACGGCGACTCGTTCGAGGACACCACGCTCGAGGCCGAGTTGGCGCAGCGAGGGGTGGGCCGGGTGGTCGTGGCCGGGGCACAGACCGATGCCTGCATCCGCGCCACGCTGCACGGTGCGTTCGTCCGTGGCTACGACACCGTGCTCGTCGGCGACGCACACACCACCGAGGACTTCTCCCAGTACGGCTTGCCGCCGGCCGACAAGGTGATCGCTCACACCAACATGTACTGGACCTGGCAGACCGGGCCCGGGCGCAGCGCCAGCGTGGTCGACACCGCCGACGTCAGCTTCGACCCCGCGGCTCAGAGCGAGTCGGCCTGATCGGCGGGTGCCCGGCTCGGCGGACGGCTACGTTGCACGGATCGACACACCGTCGCGGCCAACCATCCACGCACTCACCGGTCTTCGGTTCGTCGCGGCGTTGCTCGTCGTGCTCTCGCACTTTCCAGAGCTCGTGCCGTTCACTGCTGCACACGAACCGCTCGTTCGTCAGGGTGCCGCAGGTGTCACGATCTTCTTCGTCTTGAGCGGCCTCGTGCTCACCTACAACTACTTCGATCGATTCGCGGCCGGCGTCACAGCAGCACGAGCGTTCCTGTGGGCTCGCCTGGCCAGGATCGGGCCGATGCACGTCGTTGCGCATCTGCTGATCACGCCGCTGGTGATCGCGTACGCGCTGAGGCCCTCGGTGCTCTCCTGGTTCGTCAACATCTCGATGCTGCACGCATTCGTCCCCACCAAGAGCATGCACCTCTGGAACATCCCGTCCTGGAGCATCTCCGCAGAGCTGTGCTTCTACTGCGTGTTCCCCTTCTTCATCTGGAGGGTGCTGGCCCGGGTTCAGCGGCGGCACCTGCCATCGCTGGGTCTCACCATCTTCGCGATCGAGTGCGCGCTGTTTGCGGCGGTGGCCGTGGTGCTGGAGCGGGCGTTGACGAACAGAGGGAAGTCGCCGGCCGACGTCAGAGCCGTGCTCGAGCGAGTGAAGTTCTTCCCGGGGCTTCGCATCTGGGAGTTCTTCCTGGGGTGCACGGTCGGTGCTGCACTCCTGTACTGGCAGCGTGATGGTGGAACCGGCGGCGGCCTTGGCCGGCGACGCAATCGGAACGCGTTGCTGTTGTGCGTCGCGGGCGCGGCCACCGCGATCCTGATGGTGCCGTCCCACGCGAACATCGGTGACACCGGCTTGCTCGCGCAGTTCGCCACGGCCGGCCTCTACGTGGCCTACACACCGCTCGCCGTCGCCCTCGTCGCGGCGCTCGCGTGGGGGCCGACAGCGGTGAGTGGCGGATTGGAGCATCGGTTCGTTCGGGCCATGGGTGATGCCAGCTACTCGTTCTACATGCTGCAGTGGGTGTTCGTGATCGTGGTGAACGACAGCGCCATCAAGCGGTCGTCACCGTCGTGGTGGTCGGCGATGGCCACCGTCGCGGTGCTGTTGGTCGTCTCGCTCCTCACCCATCGATGGGTCGAGCAACCCGCCCGCCGAGCACTGAACCGTCGCTGCTCAGGTCTCCAGCAGGCGGCCCAGTGACTGCACGGCCTCGATGAACTCGTCGACCATGTCGAACACCACCTGGGCGGCAGGCTTGCTGACGTTCATCGAGCCCACGATCTGGCCGACGAAGTAGTTGCTCAGCTGCTCGGCGCCGCTGCCCGGCTTGTACGCCGCGCGACTGATGCGTGCTTGCGCCTCCGCCACCAGGATGGGCTGCATCGGCATGCCCAGCGGCTTCGGGTTGTCGGGGTTGTCCCACTCGTCGGTCCAGGCGGTACGCAGCTGACGCGCCGGCTTGCCGGTGAGCGAGCGCGAGCGCACGGTGTCGCTGGACGTGGCTGCCAGGAACTTCTGCTTCACCACCGGGTGGGTCTCGGCTTCGTTGGTGGTGAGCCACACCGAGCCGCACCACACGCCCTGCGCCCCCAGCGCCATGGCGGCCGCCATCTGGCGGCCACGCCCGATGCCACCAGCCCCGACCACCGGCACCGAGCGCACGGCATCGACGATCTCCGGGATCAACACCATCGTGCCCACTTCACCGGTGTGACCGCCCGCTTCGGCACCCTGCGCAATGATGAGGTCGACACCCGCGTTGACGTGGCGCTGGGCATGCTGCGCCTTGCCGGCGAGCGCAGCGAGCAGGCGGCCCTCCTGCTTGACGCGCTCGATCATGTGCGGCGGGGGCGGGCCGAGCGCGTTCACCACCAACACCGGTCGGTGCGCGAGTGCGATCTCCAGCAGCGGGTCGGCCTGGTTGGCCGAGAAGGGTGCTGCCGTGCCGGAGTTGGCCACGCCCCGGCCGAGGCCGGCCTCGTCGTCGGGCAACGGCGGCACGTCGTAGCGCCGCAGGATGTCGTCGACGAACGCCTTGTGCTCGGCCGGGATGAGCTGGCGGATGTCGTCCATCGTGAACCCACCCTCACCGTCGCCCGCGTACTTCGCGGGCACGATCAGGTCGATGCCATACGGCCGGCCACCCACCTCGGCCTCGATCCACGCGAGGTCGATCTCGAGCTGCTCCTGCGAGTGCGCGACCGCGCCCAGCACGCCGAGACCGCCGGCCTTGGTGACCGCCGCCACCACATCGCGGCAGTGGGTGAAGGCGAGGATGGGAACGTCGATGCCGAACATGTCGGTGACAGCGGTCTTCATGGCGGAAGCATCCCATACGAGGGTCGCTGCGGATGAAGCCGGGCCTCAACTCGCGGCGAGTTGTCCGGCTAGAGCCGAACGGCCCTGGTCTGGTGGACTCTGCCGGTTCGAGAATCGGACAACTGGACGATCTGTCCAGCAGTTCAAGGCTGAAGCAGGGGACCCCATGAGCGACACCATCACGCGCCGAGCCGACCGAGCAGCAGACGACCGAGCACTTCGACATCATCATCGTCGGCGCCGGCATCTCCGGCGTCGGGGGTGCGTACCACCTGCAGGAGCAGTACCCGGAGAAGACCTTCCTGGTGCTGGAAGGGTTGGAGAGCTTCGGCGGCACGTGGCTGATGCACAAGTACCCGGGCGTGCGCAGCGACAGCGACCTGTACACGTTCGGCTACCGCTTCAAGCCGTGGACCAGTGCACCCATCGCGTCGGCCGGGGAGATCCTCAAGTACATGGGCGAGGTGATCGACGAGAACGACCTCGCCCGCCACATTCGCTACCACCACCGCATCAGTGCCGCGGCCTGGAGCAGCGCCGACAACCTGTGGACGCTCACCGCCACCAACAGCGAGACGGGTGAGACGAGCCGCTTCACCTGCAACTTCTTGTGGATGTGCCAGGGGTACTACCGCCACAGCGAGGGCTACACGCCCGAGTGGCCGGGAATGGATCGGTTCCAGGGCCGCATCGTGCACCCACAGACCTGGCCCGACGACCTCGACCTCACGGGGAAGAAGGTCATCTGCATCGGATCCGGCGCCACCACGGCCACCGTCGTGCCGGCCATCGCCGGCCAGTGCGAGCACGTCACGGTGCTGCAGCGCTCGCCCACCTACTTCTGGACCGGTCGCAACGCGAACGAGCTGGCCGACACGCTGCGCGAGCTGGAGATCGACGAGACCTGGATCCACGAGATCGTGCGCCGCAAGGTGCTGCACGACCAGCAGATGGTCACCCAACTCGCGTTCGACGAGCCGGAGATGATCAAGACCGAGCTGCTCAACATCGTGCGATCGCTGCTGCCCGAGGGCTACGACGTCGACAAGCACTTCACGCCCAAGTACCGGCCATGGCAGCAACGCCTGGCGTTCGTGCCCGACGGCGACCTGTTCGCCGGCATCAGCGCCGGCAAGGCCAGCATGGTGACCGACGAGATCGACACGTTCACCGAGACGGGCATTCGCACCAAGAGCGGCGAGGAGCTGGAAGCCGACGTCATCCTCACGGCCACCGGCTTCAACCTGAGCGTGCTCGGCGACATCGAGTTCACGCTCGACGGCACGCCACTCAACCTGGCCGACACGGTCACCTATCGCGGGATGATGTTCACCGGCGTGCCCAACCTGCTGTGGGTCTTCGGCTACTTCCGCGCCAGCTGGACGCTGCGCGCCGACCTCATCAGCGACCTCGTCTGCCGGTTGTTGCACCACATGGACGAGCTCGGTGCGCAGCGCGTCACGCCCGCACTTCGGTCGCAGGACGCCGACATGGCCATCGGCCCATGGATGGACCCCAGCAACTTCAACCCCAACTACCTGATGCGCAGCATGCACTTGCTGCCCAAGGCAGGCAACAAGCCCGAGTGGCGGCACACGCAGGACTACTGGTACGAGAAGGAAGCGCTGCCCGCAGCCGACCTCGACGACGGGTGCCTCGTCTACGAGTGATCAGCCGGCAGCAACCAGCTCGGGCGTCGTGGTGGAATCCGGCGCGTCGAGTGCCACCAGGCTCGTGGCAGTGCGATGACGGGGGATCCACGCGGCGGTGAACACAGCGGCGGCGATCGCCAGTGCCGCCGACAACCACATCGAGAACTGCCAACCATCGACGAAGGCAGTGCGGGCGGCCGCCAGTACGGCAGGGCCCTGCTCGCCCAGTGACGGTGCGATGGCGAATGCGCCGCCGATGCCTTCCTCGACCACAGCAGCTGCTTCGGCCGGAAGGCCGGCGGTGGCCCCCGAGACGCTGGAGGCGTAGCCGGCGCTGAGCACACTGCCGATGAGTGCGATGCCCACTGCGCCGCCGAACTCGCGCACCGTGTCGTTGAGCGCCGAGGCGACACCCTGCTTCTCCTCCGGCAGCGACGCCGTGATCGCAGCGGTGCCCGGGCTCATCGACAGCCCCATGCCCAGGCCCAGCAGCAGGATGCCGGGCAGGATGGGCCAGTACCCGCCGTCGGCGCTCGCCATCAGCGCCAGCAGCACCAGGCCGGCGGCGGTGGCGATGTTGCCGGCCGTCATCATCACGCGCAGCCCGAACCGTTGCGCCATGCCCGTGGCCGCGGCCGACAGCGGCATCATCACGGCGATCATCGGCAGCAGGCCGACCGCGGCGCGCACCGCCGAGTAGCCGAGCACCGCTTGCAGGAACTGCACCAGCACCAGGAACAGCCCCATGATGATCGCGAAGCTCACGGTGAGCCCCAGCGAGCCGGCGGCCAGCGAGCGGTTGGAGAACACCCGAACGTCGAGCAGCGGGTGCTCTTGTCGCCGCTCCCAGACGACGAAGCCGATGAGCGAGGCCACGCCCACGAGCAGGCCGAGCAGGGCAACACCGGAGGTCCAGCCGACCTCGGGGCCTTCGTGGATGCCCAGTACGAGGCCACCGACGGCAAGCGCCGAGAGCAGCGAGCCACCGACGTCGAATCGGCCTTCGCTGTGCTCCTTCGAGTGCGGCACGAAGCGCACCGTGAACGCTGCGGCGACCAGCGCCAGCGCGACCGGGCCGACGAACAACCATGGCCACGTGAAGTTGTCGACGAGGATCGCGGACGACAGCAACCCGAGGATGCCGCCGCCGCCGGCGAAGCCTGCCCAGATGCCGACAGCGCGACCGCGCTCTGCTTCCGGGAACGTCGACGTGATCACGGAGAGCGTGACCGGCATGATCATCGCAGCGCCGGCGCCGGCCAGCACACGGAACGCGATGAGCTGTGCCGGCGAGGTGGCCAGCGAGGCCAGCACGTTGGCGACGGCGAACACGCCCAACCCTGCGAGCAGGATGTGCTTGCGACCGAAGCGATCGCCGATGGCGCCGATGGGCATCAGCAGTGCGGCGAGGGCGATGGTGTAGCCGTTGATCACCCACAGCAACTGGCTCTGAGTGGCGCCGAGGTCGCTGGCCAACTGCTGCTGAGCAACGTTGAGGCCGGAGACGGAAGCGATCACCGCCACCAGCGCCGTGCACATCGCGACCAGGATCATCGTGCGGCGACGAGCATCGGCCACCTCCGTCTCGGCAGGTTGGTGCTGGTACGGCAGTTCGTCGGTGCGGGCGGGGGATTGGTCGGACATGTCGGCTCCTCGGCTGGCGGGACAGGGTGACGGTGGGGATGGACGGTGCGGAAGTCGCTGTAACGATACGAGACGGTATCGTTTCTGTAGAACGAGACGGTATCGTACTGTTCATGCGGACGCACTCCCTACGGCCCTGCCCGAGACATCTGTCACGGGTACCGTTCACCACCGAGATGAGCACTCGCGTGGAACGTACGCACACGGCCGTGATGGAGGCCGCGACAGCCCTCCTGCTGGAGGGCGGCCCCACCGCGATCACCATCGACGGTGTCGTCGCTCGTTCCGGTGTGGCCAAGTCCACCGTGTACCGCCACTGGACGACGCGCGATGAACTGGTGGTCGATGTGTTCGACCACATCGCTCCGAAGCTGGAGGCACCCGACCCGACACTGGGTTTCGAAGACGCGTTGCGCAGGCTGGTGCACAGCATGTTGGCGATGATGACGGCGCCGGGATGGCTGCGCGTCCTGCCGGCCATGCTGCTGTTGAAGCTGCACCAGCACGACATCGCCGAGGTGGAACAACGCATGCACGACGCACAGCTGAAGGTGTTCCAGGATGTGCTGCAGCGCGGCGTGAGCGAAGGGCGCATCGGTGCCGACGACGACCCCGAGCTGCTGCTCACGCTGTTCGTCGGGCCCATCCTGATGGCCGGTCTCACCGGCTCCACCGAGCTCAACGGCGCGCTCGCCGACCGATCCGTGAGCCAGTTCCTCGGCGCGCTCGACGCCGTCGCCCCGACCGCCCCGTAGTCGCCGTCGCCGTCGCCGTTGTCGTTGTTGTCGTCGCCGTTGTTGTCATCGCGCGCGGAGGCTTGACCGTTCCTTGAGTATCCCCGTGCTCGCCCGAGCCTCGTTGTAGCGACGTGATCATCGTGATCCGTCGCAACCGACGAAGGAGTGACCATGTGGGATCCCGAACACTTTCCAGGTGCCGACAACGTGCCCTGGCCGTTGCTGATCCGCGCTCGTTACCAGTTCGAGGTCGACGCCATCGTCGCCTCGGTGATCGTGCGCAACGTTGCGGCGCTGGGTACCGCCGCCATCGCTGAGGAGATCGGACTGGCCGCCGCCAAGGCGGTCGCCGTCAGCCGCGAGGTGAACGGTCGCAAGAAGGTCGTCAAGGGAGGCGGCGCGTACGCGCTGGTGGCCGAGTTCGACGACTGGTGCGGCACGCGTTGGCCGCGTTGGCCGTGGCCCGGCCCGCGCCCGCGCTTCGAGGAGCTCGACCCGATCGTGGTCGTGCTGGCCGACCGGGCACTCGGGATGCTCGAAGCGATCGGTAGCCCGCAACTGCAGGAGGGCCTGGCCGGAACGTTGGGCAACGTTGCGGCCGGCAACTTCGGCTGAGTGCCGGATCTCGGCGCGGGGTTCTGCGATGCCGCCGACCCATCGGTCGGCGGCATCGCCGCGTGGCGGGGCGGCGTCAGCGACGGAGTGGGCCGATGACCTGGTCCACGAAGCGGTGGATGGGCTCGGTGCTCTTCGGGTTGCCGAAGTCCATCACGAAGTGCTGCACACCGAGATCGGCGAGGTGGCCGAGCTGCTCAACGAGCCGCTCGCTGTCCTCGTCGGTTTCGGGGAGCGGCCGTTCCACGGTGGTGGTGACCTCGATCGAGCCGGGGTCGCGCCCGGCCTGTTCGGCGGTAGCACGCACGATGCCCAGGCGGCGGTTCCAGTCGTCGTCGCCGCGGAAGAACGAGTTCCACATGTCGGCCAGCCGGCCCACCAGCGGCAGGCCGATCTTCTCGCCGGAGGCGCCGATGCAGATGCGCGGCACCGGGTTCGGCAGCGGCGGCGCCGAGGCGCCGGCGATGCGGAAGTGGGTGCCCTCGAACGACGGCTCGGCCTCCGTCCACATCAGCCGGCAGATCGTGATGACCTCTTCCAGCTGGGCGAAGCGCACCGACGGCTTGGGGAAGTCGTAGCCGTACGCGGCGTACTCGTCCTCGCGCCAGCCGGCGCCGATGCCGAGGATGAAGCGGCCGCCCGACAGCACCTGCAGCGTGGCCGCCATCTTCGCGGTGAGTGCCGGCGGCCGGTAGCCCTGGCCGAGCACGTGATGGCACAGCTCCACGTTCGGGTGGCGTGCGGCCAGCCAGGTGAGCGTGGTCCACGCCTCGAGGAACGGGTCGGTCTTGGCGTCGAACCCGTAGAAGTGATCGGCGATCCACAGCGAGTCGAAGTGCGGCAACGCGGTGGGCAGGATGTGCTGGTCCTGCCAGGCGGCGATGGGCTGATAGTCGCTCCACCGGTTCCCGATCACGGGTGAGAGCCAGCCGAACTTCAGTGCGCTGGTCATGGGTGCTCGAGCCCGGCCTTCACGCGCTCGAGCGTGCGCTGCATGCCCTTCGTCATCGCCTTCGGGCGGAACAGCACCTTGTCGTACACGAAGCCCATGAACCCCTTCGCCGTGTAGTCGAACGTCTCCGTCACCCTCGTACCGGTGCCGGCCGCCTCGAACGAGTAGCGCCACGTGGTGTAGCCCTCGGCGACGAACTCGAACACAGCGCCCGGCTCACACGCCGTGACCTCGGACGTGGTGGTCCACTTCTTGATCGTGCGACCGGCCAGCTTGGCCACGTTGTCGCCCTCGAACGTGGCACCGATCGCAGGGCCGGTTGCGCCGCCCACCCATCGCCCGGCGATGCACTCCGGGCTCCAGTCGCCCATGCGCGTGATGTCGGCGATGGCCGCCCACACCTCGGCGGGCGGACGATCGATGGTGATGCTGGCAGACCCTGTGCTCATGGTGCCCCTTCGCTGGCGATGGAGGCAGCGTAGAGCCTCAGGCGGCGGGCGAGAACGCCGATGCGGTGAGCACGGGCGCCGAGACGCAACGCGTGAGCAGACCGGCCAGCCCTGGCTCGAGGCGATCGACCGACGAGGGCAGCAGCACTCGGCGAACGGTGTCGGTGGCAGCGACGTCGGCCAGTTCGGCGGCGGCGCTGGGGCCGCATGCCGTCATGGCCAGCAGGTGACCGGCGGCGTGGTCGAGCCGGCTGACCACTTCCTCGAGGTAGCGCCACCCGGCGGTGGACATGTCGATGTTCTCGGCGCGAGCGAAGTCGCGCAGCGCACGCGACGCCGGGCCGCTGAGCAGCACCAGCAGGGTGATGTGCTGGTCGTCGTCGCTCAGCAGGGTGAGCGCGCTCTCGCCGTCGGGCGAAGTGGGGTCGAGCAGCACAAGTGTCGTTGGGGTGATCTCGGGGGAGATCGAGGGGGAACTGGTCATCGGTGGCCGTCCTCTCGTCGAGCGGTCACCATCACGGTACGGTGCAAAGGTGTCGGGCAGATGAACTGCGGGTCACAACGGCGTAGTTTGCCCGTGCCAGGTGTCACGCGAAGGCACAGAACTCATTGCCCTCCGGGTCGGCCAGCACCCACCAGTCGATGTCGCCGTCGCGCATGCGCAGCAGCGTTGCACCAGCGTCGACCAGGTCGTCGACCGTTGCGTTGGCCAGCTTCACATCCCAATGCACTCTGTTCTTGACGGTCTTGTGCTCCGGCACGGGGTTGAACACCCAGAACAGGAACGGGAACCCGGCGGCGCCCTCCACCCACGCGTGCCCCGTGTCGGAGCGCTGGCCCACGATGCCGCCGGTGCGTGCGGCCCACCAGGTGGCGATGCGCAACGGGTCGACCGCGTCGACCACCAGCTCGAAGGGGCCGTTGGGCGCATCGGGGTACTGCGGATGCGGGCCGAACACGCAGAACGCCACGCCGTCGGGATCGTTGAGCACGTACCACGGGTGGCCTTCGCCCGGCTCGCTGGCCACTCGCGCGCCGCACGAGATCAACGGCACCGGGTCGCCCCCGGGCACGCGCAGGTCGAGGTGCACCCGGCTCTTGCCGGCGGGAGGCTCGAGCACCGCGTTGATCCAGATCGTGCGCTCCTTGGAACCACCCATCGGTGGTTCCAAGTGAAGTCGCCACCCTCGTGCTCGACCACCGGCTGGTGCAACGCGGCACCCCAGAACCGCGCCACCGCTTCTGGTCGACCACCACCTGCGGTGACATCGATACAGAGGTCCTTGAACACGACGTCGGGCATGTCGTGAACATATCTCCGGCGCGAGGGTGGCCGTCGACCGGGTCGCTCGGCTCTCGCTCGACCCGATCGTGCTGACACACTCGCGCGTGGCGCACGTCTCGAGGGCGCGTCGTCGAAGGGAACACGGATGAGCATCGATTTCGAGCCCGACGCACTGCGCGAGAAGTACCAGAGCGAGCGCGACAAGCGCGTGCGCGCCGATGCCAACGAGCAGTACGTGGAGATGAAGGGACAGTTCGCCCACTACCTCGACGACCCGTACCGCGCGGTGCAGGAACGGCCGGCGCTGCACGACGAGGTGGAGGTGGCCATCATCGGTGGCGGCTTCGGCGGCCTGCTGGTTGGTGCCCGCCTGCGCGAGGCGGGCATCGAAGACCTACGGCTCATCGAGAAGGGTGGCGACTTCGGGGGCACCTGGTACTGGAACCGGTATCCGGGCGCGGCATGCGACGTGGAGAGCTACGTGTACCTGCCGCTGCTGGAGGAGGTGGGCTACGTGCCGCGCAAGAAGTACGCGCCGGCTCCCGAGATCCTGGAGCACAGCCGCAACATCGCCCGCCACTTCCGCCTGTACGACAACGCGTGCCTGTCCACCGAGGTCACCGATCTCACGTGGGACGACACCGAACGCCGCTGGGTCATCAGCACCAACCGCGGCGACCGCATGCGAGCTCGCTTCGTGGTGATGGCCAACGGTCCGCTGCATCGTCCGAAGCTGCCCGGCATTCCCGGTGTCGAGACGTTCGCGGGGCACTCGTTCCACACCAGCCGTTGGGACTACGACTACACCGGTGGCGACTCCACCGGCGGCCTCGACGGGCTGCGCGACAAGGTGGTCGGCATCATCGGCACCGGAGCCACGGCAGTGCAGTGCGTGCCGCACCTGGGGGCAGCGGCCAAGGAGCTATACGTGTTCCAGCGCACGCCGTCGAGCATCGACGTGCGCGACGACCGGCCCACCGACCCGGCGTGGGAGGCCCAGCTGCAGCCCGGTTGGCAGAAGCGGCGGATGGACAACTTCAACAACCTGGTCTCGGGCATCCCCGAGTCGGAAGACCTGGTGCACGACGGCTGGACCGACATCATCGGCAACCTGCTCATCCGCCTCCGGCAGGGTGAGGGCGGCGACATGAGCCCGGAGGGCATCGGGCGGGTGATGGAGCTGGCCGACTTCGACAAGATGGAGCAGATCCGTGCACGGGTCGACCAGATCGTGCAGGACCCGGTGATGGCCGAGGCGCTGAAGCCGTGGTATCGCCAGTTCTGCAAGCGCCCGTGCTTCCACGACGACTACCTGCCCACCTTCAACCGGCCCAACGTCACCCTCGTCGACACCGACGGGCGCGGGGTGGAGCGCATCACCGAGCACAGCGTGTGGGCCAACGGGGTCGAGTACCCGGTCGACTGCCTGATCTATGCCACCGGGTTCGAAGTGGGCACCGACTACGCCCGCCGAGCCGGGTACGAGGTGCACGGTCGCGACGGCGTCACGCTCACCGAGAAGTGGGCTGATGGGGTGTCCACCTTTCACGGCTTCCACTCACGCGGGTTCCCCAACTGCTTCATCGTCAGCATCGTGCAGTCGGGCTTCTCGGTCAACTTCCCACACATGCTCGACGAGCAGGCCAAGCATCTCGGGTACCTGCTCGGCCGCGCCGCGGTCGATGGTCTCACGCTCATCGAGGCCGAGCAGGAGGCGGAAGACGCGTGGGTGCAGACCATCGTCGAGATGGCGCAGTTCAACGTGAAGTTCCTGGAAGCGTGCACGCCCGGCTACTACAACAACGAGGGGCGGCCGGCGGAGCGCAGTGTGCGCAACGGCAGCTACGGCGGCGGTTCACCCGGGTTCATCCGGCTGCTCGAGCAGTGGCGCGCCGAGGGCTCGCTGGCCGGCCTGGAGACCGACTGACGCTGACTCCGGCGGCGCTCAGCGCGCCGGGATGGGGCAGGCCCGTGAGTTGCGCAGCCGGGCGCGCAGAGCGACCAACAGCAACACGAGCGACAGCACGGCGAGCAGCGGCTGGATGGGCTCGAACCAGCGACGGGCGCCCACCGTGCCCAGCGCGATCACCACCAGCTTGTTGCACACCGGGCACCCGACCGCGAAGAACGACAGCAACCCACCGAACCCCCCGGTGCGTGCGATGCGCTCGTCGTCGGCCGCCCCCGCAGAGCCTGTGTTGGCGGGAAGCTCGGGGTCGCGGACGTAGGTGGCGGCCAGGATGCCGCCGAGCACCGCGGTGAACACGAGGACCGGGTAGGACCACCAGGTCACAGGTACGGGCCGGCCGAACACCGGGTTGGGAATGACATCGGTGGGCAAACCCACGAGCAGCGCCACGATCACGCCGGCGGCCGCCGCCGTGACCCAACGCCGAGGTGACCAGCTCTGCAGCTCCGCAAACATGCGCCCAGGTTACGGCCGGGGCGCAGTCGGAGGTCGCGCCCTTCGCGGCGACTCTGTGCGCAGCGAATAGCCTCGCCGTCATGCGTCTCACGCCCACCGACCGCGACAGGCTGCTGATCTTCACCGCCGCCGAGCTGGCGCGGGCGCGCGTGCGCGTGGGCTGCGGTTGAACGTACCGGAAGCGACGGCGCTCATCGCCGACACGGTGTGCGAGGCGGCGCGCGACGGTGCCCGGTTGATGGAGGCCGCCGCGGCGGGTGCCAACGTGCTCACCGAGGCCGACGTGTTGCCCGGGGTGCCCGACATCGTCGGTGAGGTGAAGGTGGAAGCGATGTTCGACGACGGCACCCGCATGGTGGTGGTGCGCAACCCGTTCGGCGAGGGCGCTGGCCTGGGCTCGCAGGGGCCTGGTGCGGTGCTGGCAGCCGCGCGCGAGCCGAGCCCGCCGCCCGGCCTGGTGCACCTCACCGTCGTCAACACGTCGGATGTGCCGGTGAGCATCACCTCGCACTTCCACTTCTTCGAGGTGAACCAGCGGCTGTCGTTCGATCGCGCAGCGGCCTACGGCATGCGGCTGGCCATTCCCGCCGGCGCGGCGCAGCGCTTCGAACCCGGCGAGGCCACCGATGCACCGCTGGTTCCCGTGGGTGGTGCCCGTGTCGCGATCGGGTTCGCCGGCCTGGTCGACGGCCCGCTCGATGCACCCGGTGCGAAAGCGGCTGCGCTGGCGCGAGCAGTGGCGCAGGGCTACCTCGGAGCCGAGGCATGAGCGACCACTCGCACCCCCACGGTCATGGCCACCCGCATCGCCATTCGCACGGCGAGTTCGAGCACAGCCACGACGATGGCGCAGTGCCACACAGCCACGCGCACCCCGACGAGATCCTGCCCGACGCATACGCCGCGATCCACGGCCCCACGGTCGGCGACAGGGTTCGGCTGGGCGACACGGGCCTCGTCATCCAGATCGAGTACGACGCGCAGGAACGCGGCAACGAGTTCCTGGCCGGCTTCGGCAAGACCGCCCGTGACGGGCTGCTGTTGAAGGCCGCTGCGGTGCGCGACACGTGCGATGTCGTCATCTCCAACGTCGTCGTCATCGATGCCACCTGCCGCATCGGCAAGGCAAGCATCGGCATTCGTGAGGGGCGCATCTGCGGCATCGGCCGCGCCGGCAACCCCGACATGCAGGACGATGTCGATGTGGTGGTCGGCACCGGCACCACCATCATCAGCGGCGAGGGGCTCATCGCCACCGCCGGCGCCATCGACACGCACGTGCACCTGCTGTCGCCGCGCATCATGGAGGCCTCGCTGGCGTCTGGCGTCACGTCCATCATCGGGCAGGAGTTCGGGCCGGTGTGGGGTGTCGGGGTCAACTCGCCGTGGGCGCTCCGGCACGCGTTCAACAGCTTCGATCAGTGGCCGGTCAACATCGGGTTCCTCGGTCGCGGCTCGTCGTCGGATGAAGCGCCCCTCATCGAGGCGCTCGTCGAGGGAGGCGCGTGTGGCTTCAAGGTGCACGAGGACATGGGTGCCCACACGCGGGCGCTCGACACCGCGCTGAACGTCGCCGAGGTGTTCGACGTGCAGGTGGCATTGCACACCGACGGCCTCAATGAATGCCTCTCCGTCGACGACACGTTGCGGGTGCTGGCCGGCCGCACCATCCATGCCTTCCACATCGAGGGTTGCGGCGGTGGGCACGTTCCCAACGTGTTGCAGCTGGCCGGTGTCGCCAACGTGATCGGGTCGTCGACCAACCCCACGCTGCCGTTCGGGCGCGACGCGCTCGACGAGCACTACGAGATGATCTTCAGTGCGCACGGCCTGAACCACCACTCGCACACGGATCATGCAATGGTCACCGATCGCATCCGCAACGGCACGATGGGCGCCGAGGGTGTGTTGCACGACCTGGGCGTCATCGGCATCACCTCCAGCGATGCGCAAGGCATGGGGCGCGCCGGCGAGACGGTTCGGCGCACGTTCCAGTTGGCGGCGAAGAACAAGCAGGACCTGCGTACCGAGCCCACCGTGCACGACAACGATCGCGTGCGCCAGTACATGGCCAAGCTCACCATCAACCCGGCCATCGCGCACGGGTTGTCGCACGAGATCGGGTCGCTCGACGTGGGCAAGCTGGCCGACATCGTGCTCTGGAGACCCGACCACTTCGGTGCCAAGCCGCAGCTGGTGCTCAAGGCGGGCTTCCCTGCCTATGGCGTCACTGGCGACCCGAATGCCACCACCGACTCGTGCCAGCCGCTGGTGCTCGGGCCGCAGTTCGGTTCCTTCGGCTCGACGGCCGCCGACCTGTCGGTGGCGTTCGTCAGCCAGGCGGCGCTCGATGCCGGCGACGACCACATGACCACTCGCCGTCGCCGGGTGGCGGTGAAGGGCACACGCAACATCGGCCCCGCGAACATGGTGCTGAACAATCGGCTCGGTACTGTCGACGTCGATGCGAGAACGGGCATGGTGTCGCTCGACGGTGAGGCCGTGTACTCCGCCCCCTCCGACGAGGTGTCGCTCAGCCGCCTCTACTTCCTCTGATCGTTCGCAAGGAGCAGTGCCGTGACCACCCCCCGCCTCGAAGGTTTCTCGATGCCGCCCGAGTGGGTGCCGCACGAGCGCACCTGGATGGAGTTCCCGCCCGTCAACGATGGCTTCGGCGACGACGCCGATGGCGACCTCGGCCGCTACCGCCGCGTGTGGGCCAGCGTGGCCAACACCATCAATCGTTTCGAACCGGTGTCGCTGGTCTGCAACCTCGGCGACGGCGAGGTGGCGCGCACGATGGTCGACGCTTCGATCGAGATCCACGAGACGCCCATCGGCGATTCGTGGGCGCGCGACAGCGGGCCGACGTTCCTCACGCACCCCGACGGTCGGCTGGGTGCCACGCACTGGAAGTTCAACGCCTGGGGCGATGCAGGGTTCAGCGACTGGACCGACGAGCAGCACGTCGGTGCGTTCATCGCCGGGTTGGCCGGTGCACAGCTGTTCAGTTCCCCGATGGTCAACGAGGGTGGCGGCATCCACGTCGACGGCGAGGGTACCGTGCTGTGCACCACCACCGTGCAGCTCGACCCGGGGCGCAACCCGACGATGAACGCCGAGTCGGTGGAGACCGAGTTCAAGGCGTACCTCGGCGTCAGCAAGGCCATCTGGCTGCCGCGAGGTCTCACCAAGGACTACGACCGCTTCGGCACCCGCGGTCACGTCGACATCTGCGCGTGCTTCGTGCGGCCGGGGGTGCTGCTGGTGCACCGCCAGACCGACCCATCGCACCCCGACTACGAGGTGACCAGCGAGTACATCGAACTGCTGCGTCGCTCGACCGACGCCACCGGCCGCGAGCTGGAGCTGATCGAGGTGCCGGCCCCTGTGCAGACCCACGCCGACGGCGAGCTCGTCGACTGGAGCTACCTCAACCACTACATCTGCAACGGCGCCGTCATCCTGTGCTCGTTCGACGACCCCAACGACGACGTGGCAGCTTCGATCCTGGAGGGCGCCTACCCCGGCCGCGAGATCGTGCTGCACGACGCTCGCGACATCTTCGCCTGTGGCGGCGGCATCCACTGCATCACCCAACAACAACCTGCGGTGTGACGCCGTATCGGATCGGGCGGAGACCGAACGGCGGTTCACCAGCAGCAGCAGTACGCGTGCTCGGTCGTCGGTGTGCGCGCCGATCCCGATCGTTGCGGCCGCAACTGGGGAGCTCCGGAACCGTACGTGGCCTTCTGGGGAGGCCCAGTTGCGGCCGCAACAAGTTGGGGCCGGCGGCTGTGAGGTGGAAATCCGGCGACCGGTCGGGCTGTGTTCACGGCAGGATGGTCGGCCGTGAGCAGCATCGTCGTCTCTGAACTCGAATACGCGCCGCCGGGGGTGGACTCGCTGTTCTTCGATGTCGGCTTCGGCGTCTCGCCCGGCGAGCACGCCGCGCTGGTCGGCGCCAACGGTGTGGGCAAGAGCACCATCCTGCGCATCCTCTCCGGCGAGCTGCAGGCCGACGAAGGCGAGTTCGCGCTCGGCGGCACCGTGCTGCGCATGACCCAGGACGTGGGCATGTCGCGCCCCACCGACACGTTGCGCGACATGCTCATCGAGGTGGCGCCGGCCGCGCTGCGCGACGCCGGCCGGGCGATGGTGATCGCCGAGCGCGCCATGTACGACGGCAGTGACGACGGCATGAAGTTCGCCGAAGCCATCACCCACTGGGGCGACATGGGCGGCTACGAGCTGGAGGCGCAGTGGGCGGCGGCCGCTCGGCGCAGCGTGAAGAGCGAGGTCGAGGACTTCCACACGCGGCTGGTGAGCGAGCTCTCCGGGGGTGAGCGCAAGCGGCTGGTGCTCGATCTGCTCCTCACCAGCAACGCCGACATCCTGTTGCTCGACGAGCCCGACAACTACCTCGACATCCCCACCCGCCTGTGGCTGGAGGAGCAGATCAAGGCGTGCAAGAGCACGATCCTGATGGTCAGTCACGACCGCACGCTGCTCGAGCGAGTGGCCACCAAGATCATCGTCATCGAGGGCTCGGGTGCCTGGGTGCACGGCGGCTCGTACGCCACCTTCCCCGAGGCGCGGTCGAAGCGACAGGAGCTGCTGGGTGATGCCGTCAAGCGATGGAACGACGAGGAACGGCGCCTGTTCCAACACATGAAGATCATGAAGCAGCGCGCGGCGCAGAACTTCAAGAACGCCACCAAGGCCAACGGCGCCGAGACGCGGTGGGAGAAGTTCGTCGCCGCCGGTCCTCCTCCGCCGCCCGTGCCGGACCAGAACATCTACGTCAACCTGCGCGGCGCCGACAGCGCGCGCCGTGTCGTCCAGATGATCGACGTGTCGGTGAACGACCTGTTCCTGCCGTTCAGCGACGAGGTGCACTTCGGCGAGCGGGTGGGTCTCATCGGGCCCAACGGCACCGGCAAGAGCCACCTGCTGGGTGCGCTGGCGGGCACCATCGACCACTTCGACGGCACCATCGGCTTCGGGCCGCGCACGTCCATCGGCACGTTCACGCAGATCAACGACCGGCCCGACTTCCGTGGCCGCGAGTGCTTCGAGATCGTTCGTGACCGTGTGTTCGAAGACGAGAAGTCGATGAAGGCGTTGGCCCGCTATGGCCTCGCGACCAATGCCCGGCAGGAGTTCAGCACGCTCTCCGGCGGCCAGAAGGCGCGGATGGAGATCCTGTGCCTGGAGCTGGAAGGGCACAACGTGTTGCTGCTCGACGAGCCCACCGACAACCTCGACATCGAGTCGTCGGAAGCGTTGGAGAAGGCGCTCGACGGCTTCCAGGGCACGGTGCTGGCGGTCAGTCACGACCGCACGTTCCTGGCCAGGCTCGATCGTTTCGTGATGATCAACGACGACGGCGCCGTCTTCTCGCTGCCCGACTACGAGCTGGCCATGGCGGCGCTCAGCGCCCCCGCCGACGTGGCCACGTTGCGCCTCGCCAAGTCCCTCACCTGACAGGCCAGGTCAGGCGCTGCCCCGAGCCGCCCACGCCGTGACGAGGTCGATCTGCGCGCCCACCTCCGGGCCGGCCATCGGGCGATGCGTGGCGACGAGCGCCTGTGCCGCCGGCTGCGCCATGCCCAACTCCATCAGCAGGCACACCGCCATCGTGCCCGTGCGGCCGATGCCGGCTGCGCAGTGCATCAGCAAGTGCTCGCCGTCGTCGAGCCGCCGGACCAGCTCGGCGATGAACGGCTCAGTGGCTTCCACGCCCGGCGCGTGCAGGTCGTGGATGGGGAACCACACCGCGGTGGTGCCGGCATGAGCCTGCAGCCACGCAAGGTACGCCGGATAGCGGTCGGCCAGCTCGTACGCCTCGACCAGGCAGACCACCGTGGTGGCACCGCACTCGGCCATCGCGGCGAGGTGGTCGGGCCCGATCGCGTGCTTGCCGCACAGCGACAGACCGCCGTTGATGGATGGCAGCGGCACGGTGTCGATGCCGCCGTGGCGCCCGCGCGGGCCCAACCAGTCCGTCATGGTGGTGAAGGTAGTGCGCCATCATGCTTTCCTCACACCCGTGAGCCACGATGACAGGCATGAACACCCGTCGCCTGTTGAGTGTGCCCATCGCGGCGCTGGTGTTGGGAGCATGCGCCTCGCGCGTTGCCACTGAGACCTCGGCGACCGCCGTCGCCGTCTCCACCGCTGCGCCCGACACCTCGACCGCGACCGCAACGACGTCGCCCGAGGCGACGGAGCCCGAGACGACGGCACCCGAGACGACGGCACCCGAGACGACCGCACCGAGACGACCGCACCCGAGACGACGGCACCCGCCGCATCGACAGCACTCGCCGGTGTGCCGGCCACGGGCGATGTCGTCCAGCGCACTCTGGTCACCGCCGACGGCCGCACTCGCGTGTACCGCATCTACGTACCCTCGTCGCTGCCCAACAGCCCGGTGCCATTGCTGCTCGCCTTCCACGGCGGCACCGGGTGGGGAGCGCAGTTCGAGAAGAACTCCGGCTTCGACGAGCTGGCCGAGGCAAACGGGTTCCTGGTCGTGTATCCCGACGGTGTCGGCTCCGGTGCCGACGAGACCACCAATCGCACGTGGAACGGCGGCGACTGCTGCGGCGCTGCTGCGCGCAACGACGTCGACGATGTCGCGTTCGTCGACCAACTGCTCGACGTGTTGGAGGCCGCCTACTCGATCGATCCGGCGCGGGTCTTCGCTGCCGGCCACTCGAACGGTGGCATCCTCAGCTATCGGCTGGCCTGCGAGCTGTCGGAACGAATCGTGGCCGTCGGTCTGCAGGCCGGCACCTTGGAGATCGACGCGTGTGCGCCGCCGACGGCTGTCTCACTGCTGCACATCCACGGTGTGGCCGACACCAACCTGCCGATCGACGGTGGTCGAGGCACGACCAGCATCGCCAACGTCGACTTCAACTCGCCGCGAGTTGCGGTGCAGACGTTCGCCGATGCGATCGGTTGTTCGGCCGAGCCGGCCGTGACGACCACTGCAACCAACGCCGACCTCACCGTCTCGACGTGGACCGGGTGCGACGACCGCGCCGAGGTGCAGTTCTTCGCGGTGGACGGCGCCGCCCACCCATGGATGGGGCACACTCCCTCGAACCCGGCGGCGCCGCCCGTGTACACGGGTCTGGATGCCAGTTTCGAGATCGTGGCCTTTCTGCTGGCGCACCCCCGCTGAAGTCAGGCCTCGGGCTGGATGCGTGCCGCGCGCAGCTGGTCGCGCAGCCCGGAACCACGGGCGAGGACGAGGCGTCGTAGGGTGCGGCAATGGCCGTCATCTCGTTCAGTCGTCGTCTCCGCGAGCTGGCCGAGGCGCAGCCCGATCGGCCGGCCATCACCTGCGGCGACGACACCGTCACCCGCGCCGAGCTGGTGCAGCGCGGTGACGACCTGGCGGTGTACCTCCACCAGCACGGGGTGCGGCAGGGTGACATGGTCACCATCGCAGTGCCGAACAGCATCGACTGGTTCGTCGCCTACGTGGCGGCCTGGCGGCTGGGGGCCACGCCGCAGCCGATCTCGTGGCGGCTGCCACAGCGCGAGCTCGACGCGATCATGGAGCTGGCCGACCCCTCCGCCGTGATCGGTGTCGACCCAGCCCTCGACGACCCGGCGCTCGCCGGGCGCTGTCGTGTCCCGTTCGGCTTCCGGGCGCCGCGGGCCGAGGCGAGCCACTTGCCCGACGTCGTCTCGCCGGCGTGGAAGGCACCCACCTCGGGTGGCAGCACCGGCCGTCCGAAGCTGATCGTGTCGGGCGATCCGGCGTCGATCGACACCGATGCGCCACCGCCGCTGCTGCTGGGAAGCGATGGGTGCCTCGTCATGCCCGGGCCGCTCTACCACAACGGGCCGGGGGTGTGGAGCTGCCAGGCGCTGCTGCACGGCAACCACGTTGCACTGCTGCACCGGTTCGATGCCGAAGCCACGCTGGCAGCGATCCAGGAGCACCGAGGCACGGTGCTGTACATGGTGCCGACGATGATGAAGCGCATCTGGCGGCTGCCCGACGATGTGCGCGAGGCGTACGACCTGGCCAGCCTGCGCGTGGTGTGGCACCTTGCCGAGCCGTGCCCCGAGTGGCTGAAGCAGGTCTGGATCGACTGGCTGGGCGCCGAACGCATCTACGAGCTCTATGCCGGCACCGAGGCACAGACGGCCACCGTCATCACCGGCCCCGATTGGCTGGCGCACCGAGGCTCCGTCGGCCGCGCGCAACCCGGCACCGTGATGATCACCGATGCCGACGGCAGCGAGCTGCCAGCGGGTGAGATGGGCGAGGTGTGGTTGCGGGCGGTGGGTCGCGACACGCCCACCTATCGCTACCTCGGCGCCGCGGCGCGAACCCGCGAGGGCGGCTGGGAGTCCCTCGGCGACATGGGCTACCTCGACGCCGACGACTACCTGTACCTCGGGGATCGTGCGGCCGACATGATCCTCAGCGGCGGCGCGAACATCTATCCGGCCGAGATCGAGGCTGCGTTGCAGGAGCACGCCGGCATCCATTCGTGCGCGGTCATCGGCCTACCCGACGAGGACAAGGGCAACGTCGTGCACGCCATCCTGGAAGCCGACCCGACCGAGGTCGACGAAGCCGAGCTCAAGCAGTTCCTGGCGGAACGGTTGGTCGTCTACAAGCTGCCGCGCACGTTCGAGTACGTGCAGGAACCCTTGCGCGACGATGCCGGCAAGGTTCGTCGCAACGCGCTGCGCCAGGAACGGATCGAACGCGGACAGCAGGCACGGCAACCACACCAGCCACACCAGTCACAGCAAGGAGCGCAGCAGTGAACGACCTCACCGGGCAGACCGTCGAGCTGCTGCAAACCCTCATTCGCAACCGGTGCGTCAACGACGGCACCGACGCGTCGGGCAACGAGACCCGCAACGCCGACGTGTTGCGCCAGTTCCTCGGCGGCACCGGACTGGAGCTGCAAGAGTTCGGGCCCACCCCGCAACGGCAGTCGTTGGTCGCGCGCATCGAAGGCACCGACCCCACCGCTCCCAGTCTGTGCCTGATGGGGCACACCGACGTCGTACCCGTCAATGCTGCCGGCTGGACGCGCGACCCGTTCGGTGGCGAGCTGGTCGACGGCCCGTCCGGCCCCGAGGTGTGGGGCCGTGGCGCCGTCGACATGCTCAACCTCACATCGTCGATGGCCGTCGCGTTTCGTCATCTCGCCACCACCGGCTTTCGACCCAAGGGTGACCTGATCTACTTCGCCGTCGCCGACGAGGAGTCGGGCAGCGCGCATGGCATGCGCTGGATGGCCGACCACGAAGCCGACGCGATTCGCGCCGACTACGTGCTCACCGAGAACGGCGGCCTGCACAGCGGGCCGAAGGAAGCCCCGTACGTCGGCATCAACGTGGGGGAGAAGGGTGTTGCCTGGCGCCGGCTGCGCGTGCGCGGTACGCCGGGCCATGGCAGTACCCCGTTCAAGGCCGACAACGCTGATGACCGCGGCGGCCGTGGTGCAACGCATCGGCGAGTACCGGCCGTCGCCGCGCTTCCACGAACTGTGGCGCACTCGTGTCGAGACGCTCGGTGTCGCCGACGACGTGCAGCGCGCGCTGCTCGACCCCGGGCGCATCGATGCCTTCCTCGATGCGTTGCCGGTGCCCGGCCCGGGTGCGCACCTGCATGCATGCACGCACACCACGTTCTCGTGCAACACCATCGGGCCGGGCGGCGATGGCCCCGACGGCCCGACGCGGATGAAGACCAACGTGATCCCCGATTGCGTCGACATCGGGGTTGACGTGCGCACGCTGCCCGGCGAGAGCGAGGGCGACGTCGACGCGCATCTGCGTGCCGCCCTGGGCGACCTGTACGACCGCGTGGAGGTGGAGATCGTGATGAACGACCCGGCCTCCATCAGCCGCAGCGAGACGCCGCTGTGGGATTCGCTGGCGCGCAGCATCGCCAAACCGTTCCCCACATCGCGGCCGACCCCACAGCTGGTCGTCGGCTTCACCGACTCGCGGATATACCGCCAGATGGGCGCGGTTGCGTACGGGGCAGGCCTGTTCAGCCCCGACCTCGACCCTGCCGACTTCGGTCGTCGGTTCCACGGGCACGACGAGCGCATCGATGTGGAGAGCCTGCGTCTCACCACCAACCTGTGGCTCGATGTGGTGCGCGATCTGCTCGGCTGAGGCTGCCGCCGGCTGCGTGAAAATCGGGGTCTGACGAACGCACTAACGTTCCCGCGGGGGTTTCCGGAAGGAGACGGACGGGTTCATGGGTGGATTCGAGACGAGCATCATCCCGACAGTGGCACCACTGCTGGTGCTCGCGTGTGTGGGCATCTATGTCGTGTCGCGGCATCGCAAGGGTTCGTCGGCTCGCTCGTTGGCAGTCGCGTGGCCACAGACGATGGGCACCGTGCTCAGCGCCACCGTGCAGGTGAGTCACCACGGCAACTCCCGGCAGGAGGCACCACTGGTGCTCTACGCGTATCAGGTCGACGGGCAGGTCTTCCAGGGGCACCGGGTGCGCGCCGGCGACGAGTTCGGTCGAGTGCGCACCGCCGGCACCGAGAGCAGTGCCTCGAACACCGTTGCCCGCTACCCCAGCGGTTCGTGCGTCGTCGTCTACTTCGACCCCGCCAATCCGGCCAACTCGGCACTCGAGCGCTGACCGTTCCGTCGCTGACCTGTGGTGCAGGTCCGGGCGCGCCGCCCAAGGCTGTTTCCGAAGCCTGAGCTGGTCTTTTGTTCCAAAACTTGGACGAACTCTTGCCTCGTTCTCACCCTTCCCCGAGGGGCTCGGGCGTACGGTGATCGGCATGGAACTCGAAAAGCTGTTCGGCCTGCCGGCCCATCCTCTGCTCGTGCACATCCCTGTTGTGCTGGTGCCGCTCGCTGCGATCATCGCCATCGTGTTCGCGTTCAAACCGGCGTGGCTCGATCGCTTCGGTTGGGGCCTCGTCGCGCTGTCGGGCGTCGGTGCCCTCGGCGCCATCCTGGCGGCAGGAAGCGGTGAGGGCTTGGAGGGCCTGCAGAACCAGGCCGAGACAGCAGCCCGCGAAGACCACTTCGAGCTGGGCGAGACCGCCCGCACGGTTGCCATCATCTTCTTCCTGGTGGTGCTCGCCGTCGTGGTGCTGCGTTACCTGGCCGGCAAGCGCGCTGCAGGTGGTGCCGAGCCCACCGGAGTGTGGGCCTTCGTCGGCTCCAAGGCCGGAGCCATCGGCATCGCGGTGGTGTTGGTGCTCAGTGCGTCAGCCGCCACGTACACGATCTCCAAGGCCGGGCACCAGGGAGCGAAGATCTCCTGGGAGGAGGAAGGCAGGTAGCGCCGCGACTGTCACGTTCTGACGCGCTCGCTCGTCGAACGAGCATGAGCCAAGACGACGACAACGCCCCCGGCAACGAGTACGAACACGGCTCGGTGCTCGCCCGTAGCGACGTCGCGGTGGTCGGCGCCGGCCTGGCCGGTCTCGTGGCCGCTCGCCTCCTGCAGCGGTCGGGGCTGTCGGTGACGCTGCTCGACCCGCAGCCGCCGGGTGGCCGTGGGCGCACCGATGAACGCGCCGGCTTCCTGTTCAACAGAGGTCCGCATGCGTTGTACCTCGGTGGTCACGCCGCGCGTGCTGGCGGGTGTGGGTGTCCGTCCGCAGGGCGGCCCACCCAGTGTCGACGGCCATGGCCTGATCGGTGATCGGATGGGCGCGCTGCCATCAGGCGCCGGGTCGCTGCTGCGAACTTCCTTGTTGGGTTGGCGCGGCAGGTTGGCGGCCGGTCGACTGCTGGGGGGCCTGGCCAAGGTGCAGACCGGTGACCTGGGCGACATGACGTTCGCGGCCTGGCTCGACCGGCAACGGCTGCCCGCCGACGCGCGATCGCTGGTGGAGGCCGTGTCCCGAGTCGCCTCGTACACCAATGCACCCGACATCGCCGCCGCCGATCTGGTGGTCAGCCAGGTGCAACTGGCATTGGGTTCGGGCGTTCGCTACGTGCACGGTGGTTGGCAGTCGATCGTCGACTCGTTGCTCGCCGGCTGTCGGGTGCATCGGCTCACGGCGACACGGGTGAGCGCCGAGGAAGGGCACGTGGTGGTGGAGACCCAGGAGGGTGCGACCGTGGTGGGCACGGCCGCGGTGATCGCCGCCGGCACTCCCGGTGCGGCCGCACAGCTGCTCGGCCGGCGACCCTTCGATGCCGGCCCGCCGGTGGAGGCAGCGTGTCTCGACCTCGGCGCCAGCCGGCCGTCGCAGCCCGGCCTGCTGCTGGGCATCGATCGGCCGCTGTACCTGTCCAACCACTGTCCACCCGCTCGCCTTGCGCCCGCCGGCCGCGCGGTGGTTCACGTTGCCCGCTACCTCGCTCCGGGTGAACGGACCGAGCCCGGCGAGCAGCGACACGAGTTGGAGGCATTGGCTGCTCGGGCGGGGCTCACCGCCGACCACATCATCGAAGATCGCTACCTTCATCGCATGACGGTGGCCGGCGCGTTGACCCTGGCCGAGAGTGGTGGCATGCGCGGGCGGCCGACAGTGACGGACTCCGGAGTGCCGGGCGTCTTCCTCGCCGGCGACTGGGTCGGGCCGGCCGGGCACCTGGCCGACGCTTCCCTCGCCAGCGCGGAAGCTGCTGTCGCCGCGGCTGTCACACTGGTGGGCCGATGAGCATCCCGCCTCCCGCTGTTGCCGACCCGTTCGAAGCGGAACGAGCGCGCCTGCAAGCCCTGGCATATCGAATGCTCGGGTCGATGGCCGATGCGGAAGACGTGGTGCAGGACGCATGGCTGCGGTGGCACCGCCTGGGTTCCGATGGGCAGGCCGGGGTGGCGCGGCCGGCCGCATGGCTCACCACCGTCGCGTCGCGGCTCGCGCTCGACAGGCTGAAGTCGTCGCAGCGCCAGCGCGAGGAGTACGTGGGTCCGTGGCTCCCGGAACCGATCCTCACCGATGGCGACCCAGCGCTCGCTGCCGAGCTGGCCGAGTCGCTCACCATCGGCTTCCTTGCGGTACTCGAGCGGTTGGGCCCCGTCGAGCGCGCGGTGTTCCTCTTGGCCGACGTGTTCGCCGAGCCGTACTCGACCATCGCGCCGGTGGTCGAGCGCAGTGAGGAAGCGTGCCGGCAGATCGCGTCGCGGGCGCGCCGCGCCGTTCGGGAGGAGCGTCAGCGGTTCCAGCCGGCCGCCGCTCGGCGCGACGACCTGGTGCACGCCTTCATGGCGGCGTGTGCGTTCGGCCAGGTCGACGACCTCCGCCGGGTGCTCGGCGACGATGTGGTGCTGGTCAGCGATGGTGGCCGCGATCTGCACGCCGCGCGCAGGCCGGTGATCGGGTTCCACCGCGTCAGCCGCCTCCTTCGCAACCTCACCGCACGGATGCCCGCCGACGCGCGCGTCGACACCCACGAGGTGAACGGCGAGCCAGGGTTGGTGTTCTCGCGGGGCAGCACGACCCTGCTGGTGATGGCCTTCGAAGTGCGTGCTGGTCGGATCGCCGCGATCCGCCTGGTGTTGAACCCGGCCAAGCTCGGGCGGGTGGCGACTGCCGCGCGGACGCAGCCCAGTCACGACCCGCCACTCCTGCATTCGTAGTCTGCGGGGATGAGCACGCAGCAGTTCGCAGACCGCCCGTTGCCACAGTGGTACGACGATGCCAAGCTCGGCATCTTCATCCACTGGGGGCCGTACGCAGTGCCGTGCTACGCGCCGGTCGATCGCGACATGGGCGACCTGTTCGCCGCCGGCAACTGGGCCGAGGTGTTCAAGTGGAGCCCGTACACGGAGTGGTACCTCAACTCGTGGTCGTTGGAAGGCAGCCCGACTGCCGCGCACCACACCGCCACGTATGGCGACCGTACCTACGAGAGCTTCGTGGACGAGTTTCGCTCGCGTTCGGCCGGGGTCGACACCGCGTCATGGGCGCCGCTGTTCCAGCAGACCGGGGCGCAGTACGTGGTGCCGGTCACCAAGCACCACGATGGCTTCCTGATGTGGCACAGCGAGGTGCCCAACCCGCACCGCAACCAGTGGATGGCCGAGCGTGACCACATCGCCGAGCTGGCCGCCGCGGTGCGCACAGCCGGCATGCGCTTCGGGCTGTACTACTCGGGCGGCCTCGACTGGACGTTCCAGCCGCCGCCCATCCGCGACCTCGCCAGCCTGTTCGGCAACATCCCTTCCGACGAGGCGTACTCGGAATACGCAACAGCGCACGTGCGCGAACTGATCGCACGTTTCAGTCCCAGCGTGTTGTGGAACGACATCGGTTGGCCCACCAACCTCGACCCCAACGACATCATCGGTCACTACTACGACGCCGTGCCCGATGGAGTGGTCAACGACCGGTTCAACCTCATCAGCGTCATGCAGGGAACCTTGCACGCCGACTTCAACACCCCCGAGTACTCGACGAAGGCGAGCGACTCGCGCAAGTGGGAGGTCTGCCGCGGCATCGGTCGCTCGTTCGGCTACAACCGGATGGAGAGCGAGGCCACGTACCCCACCGTCGACGAGGTGATCTGGATGCTGGTCGACATCGTCGCCCGTGGCGGCAACCTGCTGCTCAACGTCGGGCCCTCGGCCGACGGCCAGCTCCCGCTGGCGCAGATCGTGCGCCTCACCGCTCTGGGCTGGTGGCTGCGCGTCAACGGCGACGCGATCTACGGCACTCGCGCCGGCGGCGTGGGCACCACCACCGATGGGCGCGCGGTGTGCTTCACGAATCGCGCCGGGGTGCAGTACGCCGTCGTGCAGGGCGCCCCGCACGACGAGGTGCGCTTCGCGTGCGAGCAGCCCGGTGAAGGTGCCGAGGTGCGCATGCTCGGCAACTCGCGGGTGCTTCCGCACACGTGGAGCGGCGGCGAACTGCGGATCGAGATCCCCGATCACCTTCCGGCAGCCCCGGCAACGGCGTTCTCGATCAGCGGCTGAGCTCCACCACCCGGTCGGCGGCCGCGCTGACGGCTTCGTCGTGCGTCGCGACCAGCAGCGCCGTACCGCCCGCGGCCAGCCGGCGCAGCTCTTCGATCACCGTGCCCGCGTGACCACCGTCCTGGAAGCTGGTCGGCTCGTCGACGAGCAGTACCCGCGGCTGGACGATGGCAGCTCGTGCCAGCGCCGTGCGCTGCTGCTGACCCATCGAGATCTCGTCGACGCAGCGGTTCGCGAACTCGACGAGATCGAGCCGCTCCAGCGAGGCCCGCACGGCCGCCGGGTCGAGGGTGGTCGTGGCGTCGACGATGTTCTCGCGCACGGAGAGCTCCACGGCCAGGGCGAGCACCTGCGGCACGAAGGCCACTCGTGCCCACGGCATGTCGCCGCCGGGCGGCAAGCCGTCGACGGTGGCCGACCCGCTGTCGGGAGCGCACAGGCCGGCGAGCAGCGCCAGCAGCGTGGACTTGCCGCTGCCGGAACGGCCACGCACGACGAGCATCTCGCCGGCGGCGCAGGTGAGCGACGTCGGCTGCAGGCCGGCGGAGGGTGTCCACATCTTGCTCAACTCGCGCACCTCGATCGCGTTCACGACACCCGCCGGCCGTGGTCGAGGCGAACCACGCTGTCGGCCGCTGCGATCACGTTCGGATCGTGTGTGGCGGCGATGATCGTGGCGCCCCCCTGCACTGCCGCGCGCAGGGATGTGATGAGGGTCGCAGCGCTGGCCTGATCGAGCGCGCCGGTGGGCTCGTCGGCAAGCAGCAGAGGCGGCGCGCCGACCAGTGCGCACGCCACGGCCAGCCGCTGTTGCTCGCCCCCGCTCATGACCGCGCACGGCTGGTCCACGAACGCCGCCAGCTCCATCTGCTCGACGAGTGACTCGATCACTGCTTCGGCTCGGTCGCCGATGCCGCGCACGCGAGCCACGGAGAGCAGGTTGCCGCGGCCGCTCAGCGCCAGCAGCAGGTTGTCGGCGGGTTGCGGCAACACCAGCACCGCCGTCGAACGGCGCAGCCGGCGGCGGGCGGCGCGGCCCAGCGAACCGATGTCGCGACCGGCGACGTGCACGCTGCCGCTGGTCGGCCGGTCGAGCGCGGCGAGCAGCGAGAGCAGCGTGGACTTCCCGGAGCCGCTGGCGCCGGAGAGTGCGAGCAGACCGCCGGGGGCGATATCGATGTTCACGGCGTCGAGGGCAAGCACGGTCGCCGCCGCGCCTCGATGCTGCGGTACCTCGAACACGCGGCTGACGGCCACGCAGCGAGCAACGGGCTGGAGCGTCATTGCTCTCCTCTCATGGTGCGCATCGGGTCGCTGTGCAATGTGGTTCGCACGATCAGCCCGGCAACGACGACGGCCCAGACGGGAACGGCCACGATGATGGCGACCACGGTGGGCCACGGCATCGAGAACTGCGCCGGCGGCGCCAGCAGCGGCATCGGGTCGAGCCGCACGACGGCGAGCGCGGCGGCGCCGACGGCGGCACCGATGCCCACGGCGACCCCCAGCAGCGGAGGAAGCAGCGTCTCCACCAGCGCTGCGCGCCACAGCGCGCGGCGGGTGAACCCGGTGCGGCGCATCACCAGATGCGAGGCCCGGCGGGTCTCGCGCCGGGCGGCGATGACCAGCAGCTGAACGGCCATCGCCATCGACGCGAACAGCAGGCCGAGGGTGGCCAGCGGCCGGTATGCCCAACGCAGCCCGCTGAAGTTGGAGGCATCGAACGTCGTTGCTGACGAGAGCACGACGCCCGTACGCACTCCACTTGCCCGCAGTGAGTCGACCAACCCTGTCGGTGGCTCGCGGACCAGCAGCTTGCGCGTGGCGTAGGGGGCACCGGCGATCACCACCGAGCGGTCGACGACGACCTGCGCCGATCCGGAGGTCTTGCCGGGGAAGAAGCGGGCCGTCGCCACCACCGCGATCCGTAGCGGCTGGTCGGTGCCGGCCACCTGAATGTTCGCCTCCTCGCCGACGGCGAGGTCGCCACCCACGACGATCGCCGGTGCCGGCGTTCCGACGGTGGGTTCGAGCAGGGCGATCAAGTCGGCCAGCGGCAACTCGGAGCCATCGTCGCGCAACGCGGTGGCGGCGGCGAACGTGGCCCGGTCGACACCCCACAGCTCGACTCGGCCGTCGGCCCAGTCGGCCGTGGTCGTCCAGGCCAGCGTCGCCCGCGAGGCGAGAGAGGGCGAGAGGACGGGCTCGTCGAAGAGGGTGACTGCCAGGTCGCTGCCCACGTAGACAGCAGCCTTGTCGTGCAGTTGGTCGCGCGCGCCGTCGGCCAGCGCGGTGGCCGTGATCATCGAGCCCGCTGCCAAGGCGACAGCGGCCACTGTGGCGACGGTGGGGCCGGCCTCCAGCACCACCCGCCGCCAACCGAGTCGTAGCGCCCGCGGCAGCCGACCACCGGACAGGCGGGCGTGCGTGATGGCCGCTCGCAGCACGAGCGCCGTCGCAGCGGTCATTGCCAGCAGCAGCGACAGGGGGAAGCCGAGCGCCAGCATGTCGCCCCCGCGTGCTTGCACCCCGTACGTGCGAATTCCACCGACGGTGTCGAGCCGGCGGAACGACCACAACGTGAGCGCACAGAGCGTGAGGCACCCCAGCGGCAACAGGAAACGGGCATGGACATGGCGCGTCGGGTGGTCGACGCTGCGATCGGCGAGGACGCCGATGGTGGTCGCGGCGAGCATCACACCGGCCAACACGCACGCCGTGGCCGCGAGCACTGCGCTGCGAATCGCGTGCGTCTCCAAGAGCGCTGAAGGGCCGAAATGGGTGACGGTCAGCCACGCCGACGCGAACCCGAGCACACCCGCCGGCAGCGCGGCAGCCAGCAGGCTGGGAGTGAACGCGAGCGCGATGCGCGCCGGGTGCTCGCCGCGCATCGCCAGCAATCGCAGCTCGCGTCGCCGCTCACGGCCCAGCAGCACCGTCGCCGCGATCAACACGCACGCGATGCTGAGCAGGCTGGCCACCCTCACCGGCGCCAACGACCGAGCCACCGTGTCGCGCACGGCGGTGCCCCGCGACAGCACTGTGTCGAGCTCGGTCTCCAAGGTCATCCGGTACGGCGCGTCGGCAAATGCCGTGTTCCACCCGGCGACGGCGCGTTCGAAGGCGGCATGAGTGGCCGCGACATCGGTGAGGGTGACCGAGTCCGTGGTGAGTCGGTACTCGACGAACTCGTACAGGTTGGGATCGTCGCCGGCGACCAAGCGCACCGTCTCGCGTGAGGCCAGCGCCGATGGCGGCGGCGGGTCACCCGCCGGGTTCGGCGCGATCAGGTACTCGAGGCCGCACCACGCATCGGGAATCGGGGCCAGCGCGATGTCGTCGTAGACGCGGCCCACGACGAGTGCGCCGCCGGCGGCGAGCGTGATCTCATCGCCGACGGCGAGGTGCAGCAGTTCGGCGTTGGTCGCCGACAGGGCCACCTCTCCCAGCGCCAGTGCCGCGAACGGGGCGGTCACGTGTTCGCCCAACCCATCCAACTGCATCAGTCGCAGGCGGCGGGGAGTGCCCTGCTCGTCGATGAGCTCCGTGCTGGCGGTTGCACCGCTGCGCGGAACGTCGACGAACGGCAGCGAGGCCCCCAGCCCGGCCACGATGGCCTCGGCGTCGCTGCTGTCGCGGAGCACTGGCAGCGTCAGCCCGGTGGTGCTGCGGCAGCTCTCGGCAAGCTGCTCGCCGATCGACGCCGAGCCGGCCGACGACACGTACAACGCAGCCCCGGCGGCGCAGAAGACCGCGAGCATGACGGTGAGCGCGAATGGCAGCATCCCCAACCAGGAACGTCGATCCCGCAGCACGTGGCCCATTTGAGCACGTGGTTCGACGGCGCGCAGCCGGCGCATGACGAAGTCGGCCGCTGCCGGGGCTGCGGACCGAACGTGCGGGGGTCGAGGTGCTCGCGCTTCTTCCCGCGTTGCTTCACAACGTTGTCGAAATCGGGAAAGCTGGTTCGTCGGAGAAGTGACATCCGAGCCCGGATGGCACCGACCCAAGGAGGATCCCATGCCCCGCTATGCCGCACTCATCTACGGTCCGGAAGAGACCGACAGCTCCGCCCCGCCCGAGGTGTGGGCAGCGATCATGGCCGAGTACAACGACTTCGGTGCAACGGCCGGCGCAGCCGGTGTGCTGGTGGGCGGCGAGGCGCTGCAGGACACTGCCACCGCCACCACCGTGCACGTGCAGGGTGGCGCCAAGGGTGGCGAGCTCGTCACCACCGACGGGCCGTTCGCCGAGACCAAGGAGGTGCTCGGCGGATTCTACCTGCTCGACTGCGCCGACCTCGACGAGGCGATCCGCTGGGCCGCGCAGATCCCCGGCGCGTGGCACGGCCGCGTGGAGGTGCGCCCGGTGATCGACTTCAGCCAAGGCCAGTGAACCCGCCGACGTGATCGACCCGTTGGAGCAGATGATCCGACACGAGGGTGGCCGCGTGCTGGCCACCCTCGTGCGGCTCACCGGCGACATCACCCTCGCTGAAGACGCCGTGCAGGACGCGGTGGTGGAAGCACTGAAGCGGTGGCCCCGTGACGGCACGCCGCACAACCCGGCCGCCTGGCTCACCACCGTTGCGCGCAACCGGGCGCTCGACGTGCTGCGGCGCGAGGCCAGGCGCACGACCAAGGAGACCGATGCGCGCCTGCTCGATCAGGTGGTGCTGGCCGTCGGCGAGCACACCACCGATTCGATGGTGCGCGACGACCAGCTGCGGCTGCTCTTCACCTGCTGCCACCCGGCGCTCTCCTTCGAGGCGCGCACTGCGCTCGCGTTGCGAACGTTGTGCGGTATGACCACCGGCGAGATCGCAGCTGCCTACCTGGTGCCGGAAGCGACGATGGGGCAGCGGATCAGCCGCGCGAAGAAGAAGATCGTGACGGCCCGCATCCCGTATCGCGTGCCGGCCGACCACGAGCTGCCCGATCGCTTGCCGGCGGTCTTGGCGGTCGTCCACGCCGTTGTCACCACCGGTCACCACTCGCCGGCGGGCAGCCTCGATGCTCGCCACGATCTGGCGGTGGAAGGGATCCGCCTCGCTCGCTTGCTGCACATGCTCATGCCCGACGAGCCCGAGTGCACCGGGCTGTTGGCGCTCTCGCTGGCCGCGCATGCTCGTCGTGACGCTCGCCTCGACGATGCCGGTGAGGTGGTGCTGATGGCCGACCAGGATCGCTCACGCTGGCGTCATGAGGAGATCGCCGAGGCGGCGGCGTTGCTCGACCACGCCGTCCACCTGCATCGGCCCGGGCAGTACCAGGTGCAGGCCGCCATCGCGTGCCTGCACGGGCTGGCGCCCACCTTCGCCGACACCGAGTGGTCGCAGATCGCCAGCCTCTACGCCACGCTCGAACGGTTCACACCCACGCCTGTGGTGCGCGTGAACCGCGCCGTGGCCGTTGCGCAAGAGCAGGGCGCCGAGCAGGCGTTGCGCCTGCTCGATCAACTCGTGCCGGCCACCGTCGATCGATGGCACCTGTACTGGAGCACGCGCGGCGAGCTGCTCGAGCGCCTCGGCCGGAAGGATGACGCGGTGCATGCGTTCGACCAGGCGCTCGGATGCTCACCCAACGAGAGCGATCGCCGCTTCCTACTTCGCCGCCGTCGCCTGATTGCCGGTGAAGGCGAGCACCCGACGTGACAGCTCGTCGCGGTACGCCCCGGCCCGCTCCAGCTTGAGGTGCTCGTACCCGCGCACTCTGTCGGGCAGGGAGGCAATCGCAACCGCCTCGGTGAGGTTGTCGTCGGTGAGGTTGTCGCCGGTGAGGTGCGAGAGCAACGAACCGATGGCGGCCGTGTACTCCGGGATCATCGCCCGCTCGACTCGACGCACGGCCGCCCAACCGAACGCATCGAACCAGTGGCCGCGCAGCCGGCGCATGGCGCGCAGCGCACGGAACGCCGGCCGCGACCAGCGGCCGAAGTGGATCTTGCTGCGCCGACCGAGTGAACGCAGCGCGGGCGGGTGCAGCAGCCACGTCACCTTCGTCCGCCTGCCGCCCACGGCCTCGGCCTGTGCCTGCGACTCGGGCAGCAGCAGCAGCCGGGCCACTTCGTACTCGTCCTTGTAGGCCATCAGCTTGTGCAGGTTGACCATCACTGCGTCGGTGAGCTGGTCGTGGCCCCACGCGGCCACCTGGTCGACCAGCGCGGTGAAGTGGGCGGCGTAACGCGCGGATTGGTAGTCGACGAGATCGGCTGTCAACCGCTCGCGCAGCGGCAACTCGTCGATGGTCGTGCCGAGACCCGCCGCCTCGTTGACTGCGGCAGGGTTGGCCACCCAGGCCCGCCCCCACGCGAAGGCGGCGAGGTTCTTGTGCACCGCGACGCCGTTGAGCGTGATCGCACGCTCGATCAGCTCGGGTGCCACGGGTACGTGACCGGCCTGCAACGCCACCCCGAGCATGAACACGTTCACCGTGCTGTCGTCGTCGAGCAGGCCGACGACCATACGTTGCGCGTCGACGCGAAGGTGCTCGCGGCTGCTCGAGCCCAACCGGTCGTCGAGTTCGGCGACCGGGTACGGACGGTCGGGGTGGATGACCATCGAGCCGGTGGCCACCTCGGCAGAGTTGGCCACCACCACGGTGCGGTTCGACGACAGCGTGCGCAGCGTGGCGTCGTTGCCGCCCACCAGCTGATCGAACGCGATCAGCACGTCGACGGAGCCGGCGGTGGCCTTGTTGGACGGCTGGGGCACGTCGCGCGACAGCCGGATGTCGCTGACCACGGGGCCGGCCTTCTGCGACAGGCCGGTCTGGTCGAGGCCGCGCACGTGGTAGCCGCCGAGCATCGCCGCCGTGCCCAGGATCTGGCTGACGGTGACCACCCCGGTGCCGCCGATGCCCGACAGGCGGATGGTGCACTCCTCGGCGCTGGCTGCCGGCGGTGCCGGGATTCGATCGGGTGGCGTGTGGGTGGGGCGGGCGGCGGCGGGTGCTGCCGAGGGCGATGGCACGCTGACCTTCATGAACGCCGGGCAGTCGCCCTGCATGCACGACAGGTCGAAGTTGCACGAGCTCTGATCGATGCGTGTCTTGCGACCGAAGGTGGTGTGCACCGGCTGCACCGACAGGCAGTTGCTCTTGTCGCCGCAATCGCCGCACCCTTCGCAGACGCGCTCGTTGATGACCACCCGGAACGATGGTGTGGCGATCCGGTCGCGCTTGCGATCACGGCGCTTCTCGGCGGCGCAACGCTGGTCGTGGATCAGCACTGTGCAGCCCGGCACCGTGGCCAACAGCTGCTGTGCCTCGATCAGCCGGTCGCGACCCCACACCTTCACGCCCACCGGCAGCTCGATGGAGCGGTAGCGGGCCAGCTCGTCGGTGGTGACGATGATCTGCCGGGCGCCTTCCGCCTGCAACACCTTGCACAGCGTGGGCACGTCGAGCTGACCGAACGGATCCTGGCCGCCGGTCATCGCCACCGCACCGTTGTAGAGGATCTTGTACGTGATGTTGGCGCCGTTGGCGATGGCCCCGCGAATCGCAGTCATGCCGCTGTGGAAGAGCGTGCCATCGCCCAGGTTCTGGATGAGGTGCTGGTCGTCGACGAACGGCGCCATGCCGAACCACTGCGCGCCTTCGTTGCCCATGGCGGTGAGGCCCACGATGTTGCCCGCGCGGCCGGGTTCCATCATCATCACCATGCTGTGGCAGCCGATGCCGGCGCCCACCAGCGCGCCGTCGGGCACTTTGGTGGACGAGTTGTGCGGGCAGCCCGAACAGAAGAAGGGGGTGCGCGAGACCGACAACGGGATCAGCTCTCGTCGTGCGGGTGGCTCGGGGAGCATGCGTGCCGCCAGGCGCTGGGCCAATCGACTGCGCAGCAGAGGGGCGATGGTGTCGGCTTCCAGCGTGCCCGTCATCGGGAACAGGGTGGCGTCGTTGGGGGCGTGCTTCCCGTACACCATCGGCGCGTCGGTGCGGCCGTAGAGCGCGTCCTTCACCAACCACTCCAGGTTCTGCGCTTTCTCCTCGACGACGACCACCTCGACCAGGCCCTCGGCGAACTCGCGCACCTGCCCGGCATCCAGTGGTACCGGCATGGTGAGCTTGAAGAGGCGAACGCCCGCGGCGCGCAGGTCGTCGGGCGTACGCAGCCCCAGGATGCGCAGCGCCTCCAGCGTCTCGTGGTAGGTGTGGCCGCTGGCCACGATGCCCATCCAGTCGCCGGGGCCACGAACCGGGATGGTGTTGAGGTGGTTGAGCACGCCGTACTGGCGGGCCAGCTGCAGGCGCACCTCGTGGAACTCGCGCTCGAGATCGAGCGTGAACGGCGTGATCACCTGGCCGCTGGGGCGCGGAACCCAACGCTTGCCGTTCACCTCCATCGTGGGGACGACCGGTGTGATCCGCTCGGGGTGCAGCTCCACCGAGCCGGTGCCGTCGGCCACGGCCTCGACGACCTTGATGCTGGCCCACACCCCGCACGCTCTCGAAAGCGCAATGGCGTGGCGGCCCAGGTCGATGGCCTCCTGCACGTCGCCCGGGTAGATGATGGGCATGTTGAGATCGACCAACGTGGCCCCGCTGGACGATGGCAGCGTGCTGCTCTTCGCGTTGGGGTCGTCGCCCACCAGTGCCACCGCGCCGCCGTTGGCGGAGGTGCCGGCGAACACCGCATGGCGCAGCGCGTCGCTGGCCCGGTCGAGCCCTGGCGCCTTGCCGTACCAGATGCCGATGATGCCGTCGTAGCGGCACGAGTCGAGCGTGACCGCCAGTTGCGAACCCATCACCGCGGTGGCCGCGAGCTCTTCGTTCATGCCCGGTTGGAACACCATCTGCAACCCGTCGGCGATGGCCAACTTGGCTGCTGCGGCCACATCACGGTCGTACCCGGCCAGCGGGCTGCCCGGATAGCCGGTGATGTAGGCGGCAGTGGTGAGCCCGGCGCGCCGATCGGCCCGCAGCTGCTCGTACGGCAGCCGGGCGAGCGCCTGTGCGCCACTGAGGAAGGCGCGACCGTCGTCGAGGCGGTATCGGTCGGTTAGCTCGTACGAGTCGATGACGGCCACGTCGCCCATGTTGCCATCTTCCGATGGCCCCGTTGAGCGGGTTCCGTGCGGGGGTGGGACTACTTCCCCTGCAACTTCAACCACGCCTCGCGTGCTTCGCGATGGCCCTTGGCTCCGGAGCCGACGAGGCCACCGGTACGTACCTTGCCCACCGTGTCCTCCAGGTCTTTCAGCAGGGCGCTGATGTCGTCGGCGGGGCCGGCCTGGCTGACGCGCTCGAGCTTCTCGTAGATCTTGCCCAGGCTGTCGCGGAACTGGGTGAACTCCTGGTCGAGTTCCTTGCGGGCTGCTTCCAAGTCGGTGCTCATGGCTGCACGGTAGCCGCGTCGCGTCGGGCACTGGTCGTGGCGCCCGACCCGGCAGAATGTGCCCCATGGCCAAGGGGGCGACACCGGCGATCGTGATGCTCGAGGCGGCCGGTGTGGCGTTCGCGGTCACCGAGTTCCATCACGAACCCGGCGAACGCAACTACGGGCAGTTGGCGGCGGAGGCCTTGGGCATCGACCCGGATCGTGTGTTCAAGACGCTGGTGGCCAACCTCGCCACCGACGCCGGCATCGAACAGGTGGTGGGCATCGTGCCGGTCAGCGGGCAGCTGTCGCTGCGCGAGCTGGCAGCCGCGCTCGGCGGCAAGCGGGCCGAGATGTGCCCAGTGGATCTTGCGCAGCGCCTCACCGGCTACGTGGTCGGCGGGATCAGCCCGTTCGGTCAGAAGAAGCGGCTGCGCACCGTCATCGACGACGTGCATCCTGTTCGACACCGTCTTCGTCAGCGGTGGCAAGCGCGGGCTCGACATCGAGATCGCCTGGATGCGCTGGTCGCCGTGCTCGGTGCTGTCGTGGCGCCCATCGGCAGCACCGGCTGATCGGCGTGCCGGCGCAGTGTGTGCGCTACTTGCGCAGCAGCGAGTCGACCCGGCGTGCGGCCACCACCAACGCCACCGCTGACAACCCGACGAGCACGGCGACGTGACCCACGACCGACGCGGTCCACACGCCCGCATTGGCAGCGCGCACCAGCGCCACGCCGTGGTACAGCGGTGAGAGCTGCACCACCCAGGCCCACGAGCCGTAGCTCGAGGTGGGGAAGAAGGTGGCCGAGAACAGGAACAGTGGCATCGTCGCAGTCGTCACGATCTCCAGGTCGGCCCAGCCACGCATGTAGGTGGTGCACACGAACCCGATGCTCGCGAACGTCAGCCCGATCAATGCGCACGCCGGCAGCGCGAGCAGGCTCCACCAGGTGTCGACCAGCCCGAGTGCCGCCATCACGCCGAGAAAGCTGATGGCGTACATCTGCCCGCGGATCAGTGCCCAGCTGATCTCGCCGACGGCCACGTCGCCCGGCCCCATCGGGGTGGCGAGCGCAGCGTCGTAGATGCGTGCGTACTTCAGGCGATGCATCACGTTGCCGGTGGAGTCGAAGATGGCGCCGTTCATCGCCGAGGAGGCCATCAGCGCCGGTGCCACGAACGCGTCGTAGGGCACTGCCTTCCCGGCCACCGTCACCGTGCCGACGAGGCTGCCCAACCCGGCGCGCATGGAGAGCAGGTAGAGCAGTGGCTCGAAGAACCCACTGACGATGATGAGCCACTGCCGGCGGTACGCGACAACGTGGCGCTCGATCATCCGATGCGGGCGACGCACCACCATCGCCGGCGGCAGGATGCGCAGGAAGATGGTGCTCACGTGTACAACTTCCCGCGCATCCGGCGAGTGGCGATGGCCGTGCCGGCAACGACCCACAACGCCACGTAGCCCAGGTGGCCGGCGACACCAGGCCAGTCGACCTGCCCGGTGGTGAACCCGCGCGCGACCACCACGCCGTGCCACAGCGGCGCGATCTTGGCCACCCACTGCACGCCCACCGGCAGCTGCGACAGCGGGTAGAACGCGCCGCCGAACAGGAACAGCGGGATGACCACGAACCGTTGGATCGCCGGGAACATGCCGTCGCGTTCGGCGCCGATGGACAGCGCCATGATCGGCATCGCGAACGAGACGCCGACCAACATGGCGACCAGCACGCTGGGAGCAAGGCCCCATGAGCGAGTGTCGGGGAACAGGGCCAGCACGATGGCCACCGCGCTGGCGGCGATGGCGCAGCGGATGGCGATCCAGGTGGCATGACCCAGCACGATGTCGCGCGCGTCGAGCGGCGTGGCGGCGATGCCGTGATAACCGCGCTGCCACTTCAGGCCGCCCATCACCGGCCACATGCTCTCGCCTGCCCCCAGGCCCATCGCGGTGGTGACCAGTAGGCCCGGCACCACGAACGCGACGTACGAGCTGGTGCCCAGCACCGCGCCCGAACCGGTGTTGCGATCGACCAGTGAGCCGACGCCCACGCCCAAGCCGAGCAGGTACAGCAGCGGCTGCACCAGCGAGGAGAGCAGGTTCATCTTCCAGAGGCGCCGATAGGTGGCCAAGGTGCCAGCTGGCGACGCGGAACGCGCCGGGGTGGTGCTGTGCTGCGCCACGTCAATCCGCCAGGCTGCGACCGGTGAGCAGCAGGAACACATCTTCCAGGCTGGCGCGCCGCACCAGCGCGCTCTCGGGCTGCAGCCCGCGTGCGTGCGCCTCCACCAACGCTGCCTCGCCGTCGTGCGCGTACACCAGCACGCGGTCGGGCAGCAGCTCCTGGCGTTCACCGATGCCTGCCAGCTGCGCGGCGTTGGTGTCGTTGGTGCCGGCCGGAAAGCGCAGCTCGAGCACCTCGCGAGTGGACCACTGCTCGATCAGCGAGCGCGGCGAACCCTCGGCCACGATGCGGCCGTGGTCCATCACCACCAGCCGGTCGCACAGCTGCTCGGCCTCGTCCATGTAGTGCGTGGTGAGCACCTGTGTGACGCCTTCTTGCTTCAGCCGGTACAGGCGGTCCCACAGCACGTGCCGCGCCTGCGGGTCGAGGCCGGTGGTGGGCTCGTCGAGCAGCAGCAGCTCGGGGTTGTTGATCAGCGAGCGGGCGATGGAGAGCCGGCGCTTCATGCCGCCGCTGAGGTTGTCGACCACGCTGTCGGCACGGTCGCTGAGCTGTGCGAACTCGAGCAGTTCGACAGCCCGCCGCTTGGCCTCGGCGCGCGGCAGGTCGAAGAAGCGACCGTAGAGCCACAGGTTCTCCTGCACGCTCAGCTCGGTGTCGAGCGTGTCGAGCTGCGGCACCACGCCGATGCGGGCGCGGATCTTGGCGCCATGGGTGGCCGGGTCGAGGCCGAACAGGCGCAAGCTGCCGGAGGTGACCGGGCTGACGCAGCCGATCATGCGCATCGTGCTGCTCTTGCCGGCGCCGTTGGGGCCGAGGAAGCCGAACACCTCGCCGGGCTGCACCTGCACGTCGATGCCGTCGACGGCCGTGAAGTCGCCGAAGCGCTTGACCAGTTGGTGGGCGACGATGAGCGGCTCGGGCATGACTGCTCGACACTAGCGCCAGGTACTTCGGACCCGAACCGTGAATTCAATGGTCGTCACGTGCGGTTCCGTGCATTCATCGGTTGGGCCCGAAGTGTGCCGGGCACTGCTGCCGGCGGTTGCAGACGCGAAAGAGCCCCGCCCGGAGGCGGGGCTCTGTGCGTTGTTGTCGCTTGCCTCAGCCCATCGGGGGCGGGGGCGGGGGCGGGCTCATGCCGGGAGCGGCGGGGGCGGGGGGTGCCGCCACCGGTGTTGCCACCGAACTGACCCTTGAGCTTGTTCATGTCCTTGAGGTCGTTGAGCTCGCCACCGGACTCCTTGAACATCATGAAGCCGCCGAACGCAGCTGCGGCGGCCGCGACGATGGCGAGATAGAGCCCCAAGGAGGCGTCGACGGTGATGCCGAACTCGGGGGCGTCGTCTTCGCCGATGAGCAGCTTCAGGAGCGTGAACACGGTTGCCAGGCCGGCGACCGCCATGTAGGCAACGGCCGGCAGCTTGGGCACCGCAACCCCGAACGCAGGGAGCACGAGCAGCGCGATGCCGGCGAGGAAGAGCAGCGCCCACAGGCTGCCCCAGAGGAACCCGAGGTCGCCCCAGGCGTTGGCATCGACCGACGCGCCACCGATTCCGGAGACGCCCTTGTACTCGGCGGTGTACCACGGCAGGAAGGAGGCGATGAAGAAGACGATGCCTGCTCCCGCCCAGATCTGGCCGCCCTTGCTGATTTTGCTGAGATCCACGGATGCCTCCAAGTGTGCTGATCGATGATGACTCAGGTGTTCGAACCGTACACCTTGTTAAGACGTCCATCGCGCACCATCAGCTGCGACGTACATTCGTGGCATGCCCATTGCGCTGCTCTCCGTGTTCGACAAGGCCGGCATCGTCGAGCTCGCCGAGGGTCTGCATCGTGCCGGGTGGCGCCTGGTCAGCAGTGGTGGTACCGCTGCCGCGGTGGCAGCGGCCGGCGTGCCCGTCACCGACCTCGCCGACCTCACCGGGCTGCCGGCAATCCTCGATCATCGAGTCGTCACGTTGCACCCGAAGGTGCACGGTGGCTTGTTGGCCGACCCCACCAACGAGCAGCACCAGGCCGACATGACGGCGCACGACATCGAGCCCATCGCGCTGGTGGTGGTGAACCTGTACCCGTTCAGCAGCAACCCCAGCATCGAGCTCATCGACATCGGTGGCCCGGCCATGGTGCGTGCCGCGGCCAAGAACCATGCGCATGTCGGTGTGGTGGTGAACCCTGCCGACTACCACGCGGTGCTCGCCGAGATCACGGCGCACGGCGCCCTCACCGCGGCGACCCGACGGCGCCTGGCGCGTGACGCGTTCGCGGCCATCGCCGCTTACGACGCGGCCATCGCCAACTGGTTCGACGCCCCGTCACCCGACTCGCCGGAGGTGCTGCCCGCCGGGCTGCACCTGTCGCTCGAGCGCGCACAGCCGCTGCGCTACGGCGAGAACCCGCATCAGGAAGGTGCTCGCTATCGCCTGGCCGGCGGCACCAGCTGGTGGGACACCGCAGTGCAGCACCAGGGCAAGGAGCTGAGCTACCTCAACCTCTACGACACCGAGGCAGCGTGGAAGCTGGTGCAGCGCTTCGGCAGGCCGGCTTGCGTGATCGTGAAGCACGCCAACCCGTGCGGCGTGGCGGTGGCCGACACCATCGAGCAGGCCTATGCGCAGGCCAACGCGTGCGACCCGGTCAGTGCCTTCGGTGGCATCGTCGCGCTCAACCGGCCGGTCACGCGCATCGTCGCCGAGGCGTTGGCACCGGTGTTCACCGAGGTGGTGGTGGCGCCTGCGTTCGATGCCGACGCGTTGGAGGTGTTCGCGTCGAAGCCGAACCTGCGCGTGCTCACTGCGCATGCGCCGCACGGTGTCGCGCTCGACATGCGGTCCATCGACGGTGGCTTGCTGGTGCAGCAGGCCGACACCGTCTCGCCCGATCGCTCGACCTGGCAGGTGGTCACCGCAACCCAACCCACTCCCGAGCAGTGGGCCGACCTCGAGTTCGCGTGGCAGGTGTGTGCGGTGGTCAGCAGCAACGCCATCGTGTACGCCAAGGACGGCAGGGCACTGGGGATCGGCGCCGGCCAGCAGAACCGACTCGACAGTGCGCGCATCGCCGCCGACCGATCGGCCGGGCGGGCGAGCGGTGGTGTCTGTGCCAGCGATGCCTTCTTCCCGTTCCGCGACGGCCTCGACGCTGCTGCTGCGGCCGGCATCAAGGCCGTCATCCAGCCCGGCGGCAGCATGCGCGACGTGGAGGTGATCGCCGCGGCGAACGACCACGGCATCGCCATGGTGTTCACCAGCGAGCGCCACTTCCGTCACTGAACCGCCAGCACGACCGGTTCGCCACCGGCAGCGACCTGCCCGCGACCGGCTCAGGCCACCGGCGGGTCGAACGCGCCGGTCGGCGGGTGGCCATCGCCATCGTCGGCCCGCTGCGCGAGCGCCCGACGGAGCGGGGCGCCGATCAGCGGCGCAACGATCAACACCGCGCCGGTGACGATGGCGACGCCGCCGGTGCTGCTCACCGACTGCGGCTCCCATTGCACGGCCACGAACGCGACCGCACCGATCGAGGCCAGCAGCGCACCCCACCACGTCGTGGATCGTCGAGCACCGTGCGCGCCGACCAGGCAGACCAGCACGCCGACGACCACCACCATGATCGGGCCGCCGGTGTCGCCGAACTCGTCGGCCAGCAGCGCAGCCCCGGCGACCGCGGAGATGAGGCCTGCGACCACGGTGCCGGTACCGGTGCCGTGGTAGCCGCGTCGATCCAGCCACCAGGTGGCGGCCAACAGCACGGCAGCACTGACGAGGTAGACGATGCCTTGGTCGCCGAGGTTGTCGGTGACCGAGTTGGGAAGGAACAGGTTGCCGGCGCTGCCGTCGGAGACGTAGCTCTGACACTCCTCGAAGTATCGGTCGAAGTCGTTGTCCTCGATGTACGTCTCGCACTTGTCCTGGCTCACGTCGGAGATGAGCGTGCTGAACACGCCGACCATGGTGAGCAGCCCGAGCCCCAACAGCAGCGTGCGACCGCGGAAGCCCTTCAGTGCCCATGCGGCAAGGAACAGTGCGGCACCCAGCAGGTACGTGAGCGCTCCACCGCTGCCATCGCTGATGGTGGCGGCCCCGGCGAACGTTGGGATCGCAACCACTGCCATGCCGACGGCGGCGGCCTGCACCTCGGGGATCTTCACCAGCAGTCGCAGCACGAGTGCGGCCAGCAGCAGCACCAGCGACACGCCTGCCAGCTTTCCTCGGCTCGCGTTCTCGCCGACGACGGCGATCAACAGGCCGACCGCCACCATCACTCCGCCGATGCCGGCCAGTGCGGTGCGCAGGCTCGGCCGTGGGCGGAGGCGGGCGTCGTCGCCCATGCCGTCGAGGAAGCGTGTGACGAGATTGCCCTCGGCAGGTGGTTGCGGCAGGGGTGCCTGCGCGTTCGGGTCGCTGAGATCCGCCGTGGCGGCGAAACCGTGCGCGGTGCGAGCGTCGCCCGCCGGCGACCGGAACGCGCTGGCCGGCGTGGCGAAGGGCACGACCGTGCTGGCCCCCATGGGATCGACCTGCTGCACGCCGTTGGTGGCCACGTGCTCCGTCCAGGCGGTGCCATCCCAGTGCCGCTGCTGAAACCGTCCGTACGGATCGTTGTACCAGCCCGCTGCCTGCTCTGCCATCGCGCACCCCTTTGAGATTTCGTACAGCGTGCCATGCGAGACGTGCGCACATGAGCAAGGCTGTGCGCAGTGGCTCGCATCTCCGACCTCCTCGCGGCCGGGCCCACCTACTCGGTCGAGTTCTTCCCTCCCAAGCACGAAGCCGGGTGGCTCAGCCTCGGCCGCACCATCTCCGAGCTCGAGCACCTCGCGCCCGACTTCGTGAGCGTCACGTACGGCGCCGGTGGCAGCACTCGCACGCGCACCGCCGACCTGGTCAGCTGGGTGCGGCGGCAGACCTCCATCTCGCCGATGGCTCATCTCACCTGCGCCGGCCACACACGCGACGACATCCGTGCCATCCTCACCGACTACCGCGCCGAAGGGGTGGAGAACATCCTCGCCCTCGGCGGCGATCTGCCTGCCGACGGCGAGACGGAGAGCGACTACCGCTTCAGCATGGAGCTGGTCGACGACGTGCGCGAGTTCGGCGGGTTCTCCGTCGGTGTCGCGGCTCATCCCGAGCTGCACCCACGCTCACCCGATCGTGGCACCGACCGCCAGCACCTGGCCAACAAGCTGGCCGCCGCCGACTTCGCGATCACCCAGTTCTTCTTCGACATCGAGCACTACCTGGTGATGATCGACGAGCTCGCGTCGCTCGGCGTCACCAAACCGGTCCTGCCGGGCATCATGCCGATCAGCAACCTGGGGCAGATCACGCGCATGGCGCACATGAGCGGCGCCGAGGTGCCCGGTTGGGTGATCGAGGCGATGGAGAAGGCCGGCGACAACCTCGACGCGGCCGAACGCATCGGCGTCGATCTCGCCACCGAGCTCTGCGCGCGGCTGATCGACGAAGGCGCGCCGGGGCTGCACTTCTACGCGCTCAACCGCAGCTGGGCCACGCGCGAGATCTTCCGCAACCTCGGCCTGCGACCTGCGTTGTAGCTCAGCGGGCACTGGTGCCTACAGTCACACCATGACTGCATACGAGAAGCTCTACATCAACGGCCAGTGGGTGCCATCTTCCGGCACCGACACCCTGTCGGTCACCGATTCGGCCACCGAAGAAGTGATCGCCACCATCCCCGAAGGCACTGCTGCCGACGTCGATGCAGCCGTCGCCGCGGCCAAGGCCGCCTTCCCCGCATGGAGCGCGCTGCCCAAGGAAGAGCGCGCGGCCTACCTGATGAAGATCCACGCCGGCCTCGAAGCCCGCACCGACGAGATCGCCTCCACCATCGCCAAGGAAGTGGGCATGCCGCTCTTCCTCAGCAACCTCATCCAGGCCGGGTTGCCCAAGGCCAACTTCGCCATCGCCGCGCAGTTGCTGGGCAGCTACGAGTTCGAGAAGCAGGTCGGCAACTCGCTGGTCGTGCGTGAAGCCATCGGCGTCGTCGGCTGCATCACGCCCTGGAACTACCCGCTGCACCAGATCGCACTGAAGGTCGCCCCGGCCCTGGCTGCCGGCAACACGGTGGTGCTCAAGCCGTCGGAAGTCGCACCGATCAACGCGTTCATCCTTGCCGAGGTCATCGCCGAGGCCGGCCTGCCCGCCGGCGTGTTCAACCTGGTCACCGGCATCGGTCCGGTCGTCGGTGAGGCCATCTCGGCGCACCCCGACGTCGACATGGTCAGCTTCACCGGCAGCACGCGCGCCGGCAAGCGCGTGGCCGAGGTCGCCAGCCAGACCGTGAAGAAGGTGTCGCTCGAGCTCGGTGGCAAGAGCGCCAACGTCATCCTCGCCGACGCCGACTTCGCCAAGGCCGTCGCCGACGGCGTGGGCAAGTGCTTCCTCAACAGCGGCCAGACCTGCACCGCGCTCACCCGCATGCTCGTGCCCCGCGACCGCCTCGCGGAGGTCGAGGGCATCGCCGCGGCCACCGCTGCCGCGTTCACCCCCGGCAACCCGTTCGACTCGAGCAGCCGCATCGGGCCGCTCGTCTCCGCCGCTCAGCGCGAGCGCGTGCGGGGCTTCATCCAGAAGGGCATCGACGAGGGCGCGACGCTGCTCACCGGCGGCCCGGCAAGCCCGGAGGGCCTCGAGCAGGGCTACTACGTCGCACCCACGGTGTTCAGCAACGTCACGCGCACGATGACCATCGCCAACGAGGAGATCTTCGGCCCGGTGCTGTCGATCATCCCCTACGACACGGAGGAGGAAGCCATCGAGATCGCCAACGACACCATCTACGGCCTCGCCGGTGGTGTGTGGGGCGAGGCCGACCATGCCAAGGCGGTGGCCCGCAAGATCCGCGCCGGCCAGGTGGAGGTGAACGGTGGTGCCTTCAACGTGATGGCCCCGTTCGGCGGCTACAAGCAGAGCGGCCTCGGTCGCGAGGCCGGCACCTTCGGCCTGGAGGAGTTCCTCGAGGTCAAGTCGCTGCAGCTGTAGCGACGGCTGCAGTTCGGCGCGCCGAGCCACGCCCCGCGAGTGATCGCCGGGCGTGGCTCTTTCGTTTGGGCGCCCCCCGGGGACGCCCCCTCCCCCGGGGGGCCCCCCCCCCGGGGCCAGTGCCTGCCGAACAGCCTGCCCCGGGCCGCCCGGCACGCCACCCGCGCCACCGCCGCCGATGACAGGGCGATGACGGTGCGTGGGGGTCGTGGTCGGCGATACTGGAGACCCGAATGGCTGCCCCCACCGCCACCGCCGTCGACGAGCGGTTGACCCACCCGACGCTGCGCAACCAGATCAGTCGTGTCCCGTACCTCCCGGGACTCGATGGCCTGCGCGCGATCGCTGTCACGGCGGTGCTGCTCTACCACGCCAACCACACCTGGCTCAGTGGTGGCTTCCTCGGTGTCGAGGTGTTCTTCGTCATCTCCGGCTACCTCATCACGCTGCTCCTGCTGTCGGAGAAGGAACGCACCGGTCGGGTCCGGTTGGGCCAGTTCTGGATGCGGCGTGCCCGTCGGCTGCTGCCTGCGCTGTTCGTGATGATGGGCTCGCTGGCCATCTACATGTCGCTGTTCAACACCCGACCGATGGGCCGGGCGCGTGGCGACCTGCTGGCGGGCACGTTCTACAACAGCAACTGGTTCCAGATCTGGGTGGGGCAGGGCTACACCGCCTCTGCCAACTTCGCGCCGTTGCGCCACCTGTGGTCGCTCGCCGTGGAGGAGCAGTTCTACCTGGTCTGGCCACTGGTGATGGTGGTGCTGCTGCGCAAGCGTGGCGACCGTCTGCCCCGCGTGGCCCTGTGGTTGCTGTGGGCCAGCCTGTTCGTGGCCGCGCTGGTGGCGGCGCTCTACATCAGTGGCACCGTGTTCATCGGCGCCGACCCGGTCACCAACGCACCGTCGTGCGGCGCCGGCGACAGCCACGGGTACCTGTCGGTCTTCGGTCACTGCATCAACGTCAACGAAGCGCTCTACCTCAGCACCGTCACTCGCGCGGGTGGGTTGATGCTGGGCGCGGCCTTCGCCCTGATCTGGCGGCCGGTGGCGATCATGCGCGGCCCGTTGCGCACACGCGGGCGGCGCATCGACCTGCTCGGCCTGCTCGGCCTGCTCGGCCTGGCGTTGATGATGAACCGGCTGGAACTGGTCAACGAGCTCACCAACGAGTACGACCCGTGGCTGTTCCGTGGCGGCTTCCTGCTCACCGGCGTGTGCACCGTCGCGATCATTGCCGCTGCCACTCACCGCCGAGCATGGATCGGTCGGCTGCTGGGCATCAGGCCGTTGCACTGGGTGGGCACCCGCAGCTATGGGCTCTACCTCTACCACTGGCCGATCTACCAGATCATCCGCGAACCGGGGCAGCAGCTGTCACTGCGGCAGTTCCTCACCGCGTTGCTCATCGCGCTCCCGATCACCGAGCTCAGCTATCGGCTGGTGGAGCTGCCCGTGCGGCAAGGCCGCCTCGGCGAGTGGATGCGTGGCGAGCGCAAGCCCCGAACCAAGGCTGCCGTGCAGCGGCGTCGGCGAACCTTCGTGCTCGGTTCCACGTTCGCCCTGCTCGCCGGCTTCGCCACCGTCAGCATCGCCACCGCCGATGTGCTGTGCGAAGGCCAGGTGGCGTGCGACAGCGAGGAGGGCCAGGAGCAGATCGCGAGCGCCACCGTCACGGCCGCCCCGCCGGTGACGGTGAGGCCGACGGTGCCCGTCTCGCAGTCCTCGCAGCCGGGCGACACCACACCTGCTGTCACCGAGCCGGCGCCCGTCACCACACCGAGCCCCATCGATCTGCTGCCGCCGTACTCGATCGGCGAATCGGTGATGCTCGGTGCTGCGCCACAGCTCACGGCCGCCGGAATACAGGTGAACGCGGCTGTCAGCCGGCAAGGCAAGAACGTGGCCGAGATCGTGGAGCTCACCCGCGCCGGCGGGCAGCTGGGGCGAGTGGTCATCATCCAGACCGGCACCAACGGCAGCGTCAGTGACGAGACGCCTCGCGCATCATGGCCGCATTGCCGCCCGATCTGACGCCGCTGGTCGTGTTCTTGACCGTGAAGGCGCCACGTGGATGGATCGCCGACAACAACACTCGCATCCGGGCGCTCGCCGCGCAGTACCCCAACGTGAAGGTGGTGGACTGGGAGGCGGAGGCGCAACAGATCCTCGGTGAGCTGAGCACCAGCGACGGTGGCATCCACCTGCGCACCGCCTACGCCAAGCAGTTCTACGCCAACCTGATCTTCGATGCCATCGGCCGGCCCGATCTGAAGAAGTAGCGCGTTCGCAACCGCCGCCGGTTGCTCCATACTGTTCGTTCGATGTCGGCGCCGAGAACTGCTCAACCTCCAGGCACACCCGCGGGCGGGCTCAGTCGCGTGCCGTACCTGCCGGGCCTCGACGGGTTGCGTGCCATCGCAGTCGTCGCAGTGATGATCTATCACGCGCATCACGACTGGCTGCCGGGTGGCTTCCTCGGCGTCGAGGTGTTCTTCGTCATCTCCGGCTACCTCATCACGCTGCTGCTGATGGGCGAGAAGGAGCGCAGCGGCCACATCGACCTGCGCCAGTTCTGGGCACGCCGTTTCCGACGGCTGCTGCCGGCGCTGTACGTGATGATGACGTTGGTGGCCGTGTACATCGCTGCGTTCTACGCGGTGGCCCGCGAACAGACGCGGGGCGACTTCGTGAGCGGCGTCCTCTACGTCAGCAACTGGTACCAGATCTTCGTCGGCCAGGGCTACGGCGCCAGTGAGGCGTTCGTTCCGCTGCGTCATCTGTGGTCGCTCGCGGTGGAGGAGCAGTTCTACCTGGTCTGGCCGTTGGTGATGGTGGCCATCCTCCGGCGTGCCCGCGGCGGGTTGCCAAAGGTCGGTCTGCAGCTCATCGGTGTCAGCGTGTTCATCGCGATCGTGGTCGCCTGGGTGTACGTGCCGGGGCCGGTGGCCACCTCGTGCGGTGCGGAGTTCACTCGTGGCACGTGGACCGTGTTCGGCCGCTGCATCGCCGTCAACGACATGCTGTACCTCGGCTCCTTCTCCCGTGCCGGCGGGCTGATGCTGGGCGCAGGCTTCGCGATGCTGTGGCGGCCGCTGGCCATCATGCGTGGCCCGCTGCGCGACAAGGGCCGGCGACTCGATCTGCTGGCCGCGTTCGGTCTGGCCGTGCTCGTCTACTTCATGTTCACGATGTACCTGCAGGACCGAGGCGTGTACAACCCATGGCTGTATCGCGGCGGCTTCTTCTTCGCCGGTGTGGCCACGCTGCTGCTGATCGCCGCAGCCACTCACCAGGGCGCAGCCGCCGGCAGGCTGTTGGGCAACAAGGTGCTGCTGTGGGTGGGCACCCGCAGCTACGGGCTGTACCTGTACCACTGGCCGGTGTACCAGATCATCCGCAAGCAGGCCAACATCCAGATGTCGGTGGGCCAGATCGTGCTGGCGATGGTCATCACCTTGCCGATCACCGAAGCCAGCTACCGGTTCATCGAGACCCCCATTCGCAAGGGTGGCCTGCGCGCCACACTCGGCAGCATGCGCCGCGACGTGTGGCGAGTGGTGGCCGGGGCCGCCGGTGGTGCTGCTGCTGGCACTGGCCACGTTCAGCCTGTTCTCCGCCGACCCGCACTGCGTCGGCAGCGTCAACTGCTCACTGGAAGCCGCCGCCAACGATGCCACCGACGGCACAACGGTCAGCGACAGCACCGTCACCGATGGAGCGGCCCCTGTCACCACCCTCGCCGGCCAGCAGATCACCACCACCACCGTGGCGAAGGTGCCGCAGCCGTTCGTCGCCATCGGCGAGTCGGTGATGGTGGGGGCGCAGCCGTTGCTGGAGTCGGCGGGTGTGCTGGTGCAGGCGAAGGAAGGCCGTGGCCCCGAAGGCGTGAAGAACGCCGTCATCCTGTTGCGCGACGGCGGCGACATCGGCGCCGGCACCTCGATCGTCGTGCAGGTGGGTACCAACGCTCCGATGAACGCAGGCGAGCTCGATGCGATCATGGCTGAGGTGCCGGCCGATGCCGGCACCGTGTTCTTCCTGACGCTACGAGCCGACCTCGTGTACGTGCCTGCCAACAACGAGTTGCTCAGGGCGCTCCCGGCAAAGTTCCCCAACGCGCAGCTGATCGACTGGGAGGCCGAATCGGTCAACGTCGAGCTGTGCCCCGACGGCATCCACATCTCCTGCAACGGCTCGGCGCCGGCCACCTTCTACACCAACCTGATCCTCGACGCCTTCGGCCTGCCGGCCATCACCTGAGCCGCTTTCGCGAGCGGCGCCCCGTGGGCGTACGCTCAGGTGCATGACCACTCCTGTTCGTGTCGCTGTCACCGGTGCCGCCGGCCAGATCGGCTACAGCCTCCTGTTCCGCATCGCGTCCGGTTCCATGTTGGGCCCCGACACACCCGTCATCCTGCAACTCCTCGAGATCACGCCGGCGCTCGGCGCGCTGGGTGGTGTGAAGATGGAGCTCGACGACTGCGCCTTCCCGCTGTTGGCCGACGTCATCTGCACCGACGATGCCAACGTCGCGTTCGGCGATGCCGATGTCGCGCTGTTGGTCGGCGCGATGCCGCGCAAGGCCGGCATGGAGCGCAGCGACCTGCTCAGTGCCAACGGTGGCATCTTCAAGCCGCAGGGCCAGGCGCTCAGCGCCAGCGCCAGGAAAGACATCAAGATCCTCGTCGTCGGCAACCCTGCCAACACCAACGCGCTCATCGCGCAGCAGAACGCACCTGGGCTCGACCCGGGCCGGTTCACGGCGATGACCCGCCTCGACCACAACCGTGCCATCTCGCAGCTGGCCGCCAAGACCGGCACCACGGTCAACGACATCAGCAACATGACCATCTGGGGCAACCACTCGGTCACTCAGTTCCCCGACCTGCACCATGCGAAGGTGTCGGGCAAGAACGCCTACGAGCTGGTCAACGACCAGGCGTGGTACGCCGACACGTACATCCCCACGGTGGCCAAGCGCGGTGCCGCCATCATCGAGGCACGCGGTGCCTCGTCGGCTGCGTCCGCCGCCAACGCCGCTGTCGACCACATCCGTTCGTGGTCGCTGGGCACCCCCGAGGGCGACTGGGTGAGCATGGCGGTGGTCAGCGACGGCTCCTACGGCGTGCCCGAAGGCCTCATCTCGTCATTCCCCTGCACCTGCAAGGATGGCGTGTACTCGATCGTGCAGGGGCTCGACATCAACGAGTTCAGCCGCGGCAAGATCGATGCCAGCACCGGCGAGCTGGCTGAAGAGCGCGACGCCGTGAGAGACCTCGGCCTCATCTGAGGCGCCGGCGGCGGGTTGTCGGCTCGGCGACAGACTCCGGGTGGCATTCGGGCGTACGGTTCGTGGCATGAACCGTCGACGCATCGTCACGCTGGTCGCCCTGCTGTGTTCGGTTGCCGCCTGTAGCTCGGAAGCCACGGTGGTGAGCGGCACAGAGCCCGTTGCTGCCACCTCCACCTTCACCACCGAGCCAGCCGTCACCAGCACCGAACCGGCCGCGACGACGACGATGCCGCCGCCGGCGACCGATGCACCCACCACCACGGGGGCGGCCACGGGTCTCGACCCGCGGCTGCAGGCCGAGCCGCTGCAGGTCGATCCGCAGTGCTCCGAGGCCGGCTGCACCAGCGTCGGGGTCACGGTTGCCGGCGAGGTCGTGACCTTCGACTCCGCGACGTCGATGCTCACCTTCACCGAGTCGGGCACCTCGTTGGCCATTGGGTCGTCGCTGGGTGATCTGGCTGCGCTGGTGCTGATGGGCCCGGACGACGTCGCCTACATCGCAGGTGTGCCACCAGACGCCAGCGACCCGGTGCAGGAGCTGATCGCTGTCTCCACGAGCGGAGCGACCGCCGGGCAGGAGATCGCCCGTGTCAGTGGGTTGGACGGATCAGGTGACTCGACGTTGATCGCCACTGCGGCCGGGGTGATGGAAGTCGGTTGCTGCGGCTTCGGCGAGCGGCTGCCCGTTGCCGGCGCATCGCTCGCGATGGCGTGGGTCACGCCGACGGGCGAGCCGTCGGGTGTTGTGGTGCCGGAGGTGCACCTCGAGTACCCGGGCGACGGCACGACGGTGGTCGTCCGTACGGCCATCGATGCGGGTGAGCAGCGCTGGACGGTGCCGGCGATGTTGGCCGGACGCGACATGCCGGCGGTCGCGGCGGCGGCAGACGGCGGCGCGCTGGTGTGGATGTACGACCCCATCGGCGCTCCCGACACGCCGGCGATGTTGTACGACCTGCGTGCCGATGGCACCGTCGACGTGTTCGCGATGGGCGAGTTCAAGTACGTCGCAGCGATGCATCCGGCACGCTTCGTCGTCAGTCACGACGGCGAGATGTACGTGCGCATCGCATTGCCCTAGTCGGTGTGGTGCGGGCGGGCGATCGGTGCGGGCGGGCGATCGTGGCCGCGGCGTCAGCCGATTGCAACCTGACAGGCCACTTCCATCATCTTGTCGACACCCTGCTTGAGCTCGGCGTCGCTGATTCGTTCGGCCTCGCTCTCGCTGGCGATCAGGTCGCTGATGGTGGCCATGCACAGTGTCTCGATCTTGTGCAACGCGCCCAACGTGTAGAGCACGGCCGCCTCCATCTCCACGGCCAGATGGCCACGATCCTTCCAGCGCTGCATGATGCCCTGGCGGGTGTCGTAGAAGATCGCCGACGACACGATGGCACCGACGTGCACACGCGCGCCGCTGGCACGCGACAGCTGCACCGCGTGCTCGACCAACGAATAGGTGGCGGTGGGTGAGTGGGCGTCGCCGCCGCACAGCTGGCTGACGATCTGGTCGTCGGCGGTGGCGCTCATCGCGACGATGGTGTCGGCCATGCGCAGGCCGTCGGCCAACCCGCCGGCGGTGCCGACGCGGATGAGGCGCGTCGCGCCCAGCTGGATCAGCTCGCTGTAGTAGATGGCGGCGCTGGCGCAGCCCATGCCGGCCGCCTGCACGCTGAGCGGCTTGCCCTGGTACGTGCCGGTGAAGCCCAGCTCGCCGCGTTCCTCGTTCACCAGCCGGGCGCCGGGGTCGAAGAACGTCTCCGCGATGTACTTGGCGCGGCGCGGATCGCCGGGCACCAGCACGGCGGGGGCGTAGTCGGCGGCTTCGGCTCGGATGTGGATCGGCATGGCACCAGCGTAGAACTCGCGCGGTGAGCGGGGGGCTTCGAGGAACCGCCGGCGGCCTGGGGGACACGCAGCACTGCGCGTTGCGCGAAGCTCGCACCGGGCATCCACATCGGCAATGGACAGGACGGCATCAGATGAGCTCACTCCCTCCCCCGCAAGCGCCGCAACCGCAAGCACCCGTCTCGCCTCGACGGGGTCGATCGCAGGGCATGCTCATCGGTGGGCTGGCGGCCGCCGCACTGGTCGCCGGCGGCGTCACCTATCTGGCAACCAGGGGCGACGACGCGGCGACTGCACCGACCACTGTGCCGGTGGTGTCGACGGCGCCCACCACCGTGCCGGTGACGTTGCCGCCCACCACGGTCACCGAGCCCCCGACCACCCTCGAGACCACCATCCCTGAGACGACACCCGCAACCGTGGTGATTCCCGACGATGCCACCGAACTCGGCTACGGCGTGTACGTGCCGGCGATCGCCAACGTGGAGGTGGAGGGGTCGGATCCGTACACGTTCACCAACACCGACAACGACGAGATCCTCATCCTGCAAGCGCTCAACCGAGACGCCGGCGAAGACCCCAACGTTCTGCTGCAGGAGTACATCGACACCTTCGACGCCGACTACACGTTCATCGGCTACAACCCATCGGTGGTCGGCGACGGTGGGCACATGGGCTTCCCCAACATCCGGCTGGCCACCGTCCTCTACCAGATCTACCAGTCCGACCCTGAGATCGAGAACCTGATCGGCATCGTCTACGTGGTCGTTCGCGACGATGGCCTCAGCATCGTCGGCGATGGCTTCGGGCCACGGGGGAGAGTGCGTTGGGGGATGAGGCGTACAGCACGATGGTGGGTTCGCTCAGCAACGCGCCCTCCGTTGGCGACACAGCTGAGTGGTTCCCGGCAGAATCGGTGCTGCCGTCGACCGTGCATGGCACGGCTGCACTTCCCTTCGCGTCCCAGCGTGAGCTGGCGCTGGCGCCGGGGTACGAGGTGGTCGACCAGAGCTCGTCGATGATCGTGGCATCCAACGGTTCGGACTCCTTGTCCGTCACTCGCGTTGCCGGCGTGGTCACGTTCGACGACGCGCTCGTCGCGGCTCGCGACACGTTGGCGCAGGGGCGCTCGGTGAGCTCGGTGGCGGACTTTGCCATCGACGGGGAGGACCAGGCGCTGCCCGAGCAGGTTGCTCGCTGGAGCGGCGCCGACCCCGATGGCACCCCCACCACTGGCGGCGTCACGGTGCGGTTCGATGCCACCAACCAGACTGCGCTCGTCGTGGTGATCGCGCACCGCACCGGACAGTGGGATGCGAACGCCGAGGGCATCATGCAGAGCTCGGTGCTGTGGCAGCTTGCCGAGATCATCTGAGCCGCCGCTCCGGGACCTTCGCCCCTAGGTGCACGTCTGCGCATTGCTGATTATTGAGAGTAATCACTCTCAATAAAGGAGTTCTCGATGGACGGTGAGCGCAATGGCGACGGATGGTGGGTCATCACGTTCGTGATCGGTGGGATGGCGTTGGTCATGGGTGTGGTGGGCATTGCGATCGCGTCCGGCAGGTCCGACGCGTCGGGTGTGAGCGGCAGCTCCGACACGGCGGCGGGCGTCATCGAGTTCGATGTCACGCTCGCCGACATCTCCGTGTCGCCGAACATGATCGAAGTGCCCGCCGGCAAGCCGATCACCGTGCACGTCACGAACAAGGGTGCCCTGGATCACGACTTCAAGGTGGAAGGTGCGACGGGCACCGCGATGTTGAAGGCCGGCCAGAAGGCCGACGTCGTGATCGGCCCGTTCACCAGCGACGCAACGGTGTGGTGCACCGTGCCCGGTCACAAGGAGGGCGGCATGAAGATGGCCGTGCACGTGGTCGGGGCCGCCGATGGTGCCGAGACGGCGACGACCGTGGTGGGCTCGCCGAACGCGACGATCGACGGCGCCGCGATGCCCGGCACCGACTGGCGAGGGCGCGACCCGGTGCTGCCGGCGAAGGCGGCGGGCACGGTGCACGAGATCGCGTTCGACGCAACCGAGACGCTGGTCGAAGTGTCGCCAGGTGTCACGCAGCTGATGTGGACGTTCAACGACCAGGTGCCGGGCCCGATGCTGCACGGCAACGTGGGCGACACCTTCCGCATCACGCTCACCAACAAGGGTGAGATGGGCCACTCGATCGACTTCCATGCCAGCAAGGTGGCATGGAACGACGAGATGCGAACGATCCTGCCCGGCGAGTCGTTGGTGTACGAGTTCGAGGCACAGTTCGCCGGTGCGTTCATGTACCACTGCGGTACCGCACCGGCACTGCACCACATCGGCAACGGAATGTATGGAGCGATCATCATCGACCCGCCGGGTCTCGCGCCGGTCGACGAGGAGTTCGTGGTCGTGCAGAGCGAGCTCTACCTCGGGCCGGAAGCACAACCGGGCGATCTGACGAAGATGATCGACGAGGACTGGGACGCGGTGGTCTTCAACGGCTACCACTCGCAGTACAAGTTCGCCCCCATCCATGTCGAGACCGGCAAGCGGTACCGGCTGTGGGTGGTCAACGACGGACCCAGTGAGAACTCGGCCTTCCACATCGTGGGCACCATCTTCGACACCGTCTTCAAGGAAGGCGCCTACACGCTGCAGCCCGACGACACGCACGGGGGTTCGCAGGTGCTCGATCTGCAACCGGCGCAGGGCGGGTTCGTGGAGTTCACCTTCGCCGAGGACGGGTTGTACCCGTTCGTGACCCACAAGTTCGCCAACGTGGGCAAGGGTGCCATCGGGTTCTTCGCGGCGGGCGATGTCGACACGTCGGCGCTCACCGGCCACTGATCGAGATTGCCCACCTCGTCGTCGTCGTGCGAGAGTGCACCGTCATGGGAAACCGACCTCACCACGTCGATTCCGAAGGCGGTGCACTCCGCCGCGCAAAGGCCCTCTCGGCGCCGAGCCGCGTGGAGATCCTCGCTCGCTTGCGTGACGCTCCCGCGCCGCTCACTGCCGGCGTGCTGGCAGAGGCGATGGGTCTTCATCACACAGCGGTGCGTCAGCACCTCGCCGTGCTCGCCGACGCCGAGCTCGTGCAATCGCACGCGCTGCCAGTACGCGGGCGCGGCCGCCCGCGTACCGGCTACACGGCCGTCGCCGAAGGTGTTCCCTACCGCGAGCTGGCCGGCGTGCTGGCCGATGCCGTCGGTGCCGGCCTCACCGCTCGGGCTGCCGGCCGGCTCGCGGGGCTGCGCGTGCAGCCGTCGGCCGACGGCCCCATCGCCACCTTGCACGCCGAGGCCGGTCGGCTGGGCTTCGAACCCAGCGTGCGCGACCACGGTGAGCTGCAGGAGATCGTGCTGCAGTCATGCCCGTTCGCGGATCTCGCCGCGGTGCAACCGGAGACCGTGTGCGAAGTGCATGTCGGCTTGGCGCAGGGGATCGCCGAACGTGCCGGTGGCATCGAGGTGGAGGGCATTCGCCTCGCCGACCCGCACCGGGGTGGTTGCCGCATCGTCATGCGGCGAACCGCTACTTGAGGAACTTGCTGGTGGTGTTGTCGGCCAGCACCTTGCCCGCCGTCTGGCAGGTGGGGCAGTAGGCCACCGTGTAGCCGCTGTAGCTGACCGAGCGAATGGTGTCGTCGCACACGGGGCACGGCAGGCCAACCCGGTTGTGCACTCGCCCCGGCCGGTCGGCCGACGAGCTCATGTCGGTGCGTGTGCGTTCGTACCTCAGCCCGTCGTCGATTGCTTCGTGCACCGCGTCGAGCACTTTCGTTGCGCCGTCGACGCCCAGCTTGCCGGTCATCGCGAACGGCGACAGCTTGGCTCGGTGGCACACCTCGTTCGCCAGCATGCGGCCCAGCCCGGCGATGTGTCGTTGGTTGCGGAGGAAGCCGTGCACGCGCATGTTGTCGGCGGCGAACGCAGCCGCCAGCGAGGCCGGTGTGTAGTCCTGGGCGTCGGGGCCCAGCCGGTCGAGTGGCGGGCCGTCGAGCGCCTCGGTGGCCACGCACCACACACCGGCGCGACGCTCCTTGCCCGCTTCGGTGAGCAGCAGCGCAGGGCCGGCTGCGAACACGAAGCGCGCTTGGCCGTTGCGCGGCTTGGGTGACTGCTTGTCGTCCACCAGCAGGCGGCCGCCCTGCATCAGGTGGATCACGAAGTGGATCGGCCCGAAGTCGAGCAGCAGGTACTTGCCGCGACGACTGACGCCGAGCAGGGCTGCGCCGTACGCAGCCTGCGGGCGTGGCGCGGCGGTCTTCAGCGCAGTGAAGTTGAACGGCACGAACTTCTCCAGCACGGCGCCACGGAACTGCTGGGTGAGGCGCTCGGCGTGCGCTTGCACTTCAGGGAGCTCAGGCACGACCGGGCCTCGGGCTCAGCGGTACTCGGTGCGCTCGCGCACGCTGGTGAACACGGCGTCGAGGGCGGCGAACACCGGCTGCGACTCCATCAGCTTCTGCTGGCTGCCGGTGAGCAGGATGCGCCCCTTGATGAACGCCTCCTGGGCGTTGAGCTCGCCGGTGGCCACCCCCACCGCGGTGTCCCACGTCTGCTCCATCCGCACGTCCTCGGGGAAGGCGCTTCCCGGCCCGAACGTGGCCGCCCCGCCGCCCACCTGCAGGTGGTACACCACCGTGCCCTCCGGCCCATCGGTGACCACTTGGGTGACGCCGATGCTGTGGTCGGCCGCCAGCGCCTGCATCGTGGTGCTGTCGGCGACTTCGTTGGTGAGGGCTGCGAGCCACTCCAGGCTGAGATAACGGATCACCCGCATAGTCTGGCGCACGTGCCAGCCAATGCCGACGAACTTCGCCACGCCGACGTCGCGGTGGAGGCGTGGTGGTGGTGGGCATGGGCTGCCGACGCACGCGCCGGGCTGTTCGTGGGCCTCGAACTGCGCGGTCGGCGCTTCGACTACTGGGCCGGGCTGGTGCGCTGCGGCGAGCCCTACCTGTACGTGGAGGAGCTGGAGGGTACGGGTCTGCGCGACGGCTTGGAGATCAAACCTCCCGAGATGTGGGCCGACCATTCGTGCGATGTGCCCTTCACGCAGTGGAGCCTGGGCAACGAAGCCCACGGAGTGCTGCTCGACGATGCGCTCGACGCGATGGGTCGCCCCTATGGCACGCCGGTGCCGGTCACGTTCGACGTGGAGTGGTATGCGGCGGGCGATCCTGCCGAGATCGCACACGGGTACGAGCAGGCCGGCGAAGTCGATGCGCAGGTCGAACTGGATGAAGGCATGCTGTCGCTGAAGGGGCCCGCACATCGCGTCCATGTGTGGGGAGCGCCCTTTCGTCCGACCGCATTGGCCATGCCCGCGGGCGAGGGGCTGCTCTGGGCCCCCTATCGCCGGCACGACGGCCAGGGCGTGCTGCAAGTGCTCAGTCCCTCGGGTTTCCTGGGTCGCTGGGCAAGCGCCGGCTGACCAGTGGGCTGCGTTACTCGCGGCACGCGGCAATGAGGAGGAAGTAGGGGCGCTCCAGTTCCGTGTGCCACTCGGGAACCTCTGCGATCTGCTGCGGGCTCGGGCCCCACTCCTCCAACGCCGTCAACCGGAAGCCGGCGCCCAGGAGCGTCGAGACGTAGCTGGTGATCGTGCGGTGCTGCTTGACGACCCCGGGGGCCAGCCAATTCGTCGTTCGTCGGCCCTCACGGAGGTAGCCATCGACGGGCCAGACCACTCGGCCCGAATCGAGGGTGACGAACTGCGGGTTCGATGGCGCAGTGCAGATGGGGTGCTCCACGGAGAACACGAACCGTGCACCCGGTTTCAGCGAGCGATGCACAGTGCGAAAGAGCCGGTCGAGGTCCGCGAGGTAGTGCATTGTCAGTGAGCTGTACGCGAAGTCGAAGCGAGCGGGCGGCAGCTCCAGGTGATCGAGGTCGTGCTGCTGGTAGGTGATCTGGGGTCGGTGGTCTCCTGCCGGGCGCGCGCGAGCATGTTGAGCGACAGGTCGATGCCAAGAACGTGGGCAGCGCCGGCCGACGCGGCCCAGCGACTGAACCAGCCGAACCCGCAGCCGAGATCGACTACCTCGCGACCGGCCAGGTCCGGTAGCAGTGCCTGCAGCGACGGCCATTCGGGTGCGCCGTCCAACCCCTGCACCGAGCGTGGCAGTGCGGAGTAGCCCGCGAAGAAGTCGGGGTCGTCGTAGATGTTCTGCGCCACGATCGTCGATCGTACGCTCCGCCGACCGTGGCACCGGCTGGAATCCGAAGGGCCTGGTCAGCGCGAACCGACACACGCTGTCGAACGCCGAGGACCAGACGTGGGGGCTCGGCGGCTCGGTGGGCCCGGCGGGTGGTCAGCGGCATCCGATTGGATCAGACGGTGGTGCCGACCCTCCAGGGCAGCGTCGAGGCCGCGATCATCCACGACCCATCGATGCGGTGCGCGAACGAGAACTCGCAATCGACTGCCGTCTCCAGCGTGGCGCGGTCGTCGATGTCGGCCAGGCGCGCTACGTCGGGCAACGCTGACCGACGGTCGTGCACCAGCACGCCGACATCTCCGGCGCAGGTACCACTCGGAGCCGTCGGCCAGCACCGTGTGAACGAGCGGCCCGCGGCTGCCCGGTAGCAGGTGCCACTCCTCCACGTAGGCGCCGCTCGGTGCTCGCTCGACCAGCACGGTGCCGTCGCCGATCCACTCGAGCAGCCCCGGCTCGGGGTAGGCCGAGATGGGCTGGAAGCTCACGATGCCGGCCCACTCGGCAGTTGCGTGCGAAACGCCATTGGCACCCACGACGACCGGGGTGCACGTGGTTGCTCCGCTGCTGGAGTCACTGTCTGCCAGGAGCAGCAACTCGTCGTTCGACAGCTCTGCGATCGAGCGGCGTCCGGCGAGGCCGAGTGCCGGCCCGGACAGACGCACGTCGGCCATCAACGACGGCAGTTGCAGCCACACCACGAAGCTGGTGTCGTCGCGGTTGCCGTCGGCGAACTCGATCCAGCGACGCTGCCAGCAGCCGAGCAGCTCGTCTGGCACAGTCTGATCAGTCATCGCCAATGACGGTAGTGCGGCCACCCCGGCGCGTACCGTGGATGCACCATGACCTTCGGCGGCGACATCCTCGACGACTTCGACAAGCAACGACGGCAACCGCAATACCGCGCGGTACCGGCGACGCCGGGCCTGCTCGTGGAGGATCGCTCGAGTGGCTTCTGTGGCGACGTCGTCAAGACCGATGCTCGTGCGGTCACCCTGCGCGATCGCAACGGCCGCGACCGCGAGTTCGTCTACAAGCCCGGTGGCTTTCTCATCGACGGCAAGCCGGTCACGCTCGTTCGCCCGCCGGCGCGCGTCGCAGATGCCGGTCCGAGGGTCACCGCCAGCGGTTCGATCGCAGCACCCTCGCCGCAACGTGCTCGCCGTGCGGCTGCCAGCAGGATCTGGGTCGAGGGCAAGCACGACGCCGAGCTCGTCGAGCACGTGTGGGGCGACGACCTGCGCGAGATGGGCATCGTGGTGGAACCGATGCACGGTCTCGACGACGTGGTCGCGATGGTGCGCAGCTTCCAGCCGAGCAGCACGCGGCGCCTGGGAATCCTCGTCGATCACCTGGTCGCGGGCAGCAAGGAAGCGCGCCTCGCGAAGCAGGTTGCCGGCCCCGATGTACTGGTCACCGGTCACCCCTTCGTGGATGTGTGGGCCGGGGTGTGGCCGCGTGATGGGCCTCCAGGAGTGGCCGGATGTGCCACGTGGCCAGCCGTGGAAGGAAGGCATGTGTGCGGCGCTGGGCACCGACGTGCGCGGTTTCTGGCCGATGTTGCGCAACAAGGTGCACACGTATGCCGACCTGCGCCCGGAACTGGTGGGTGCGGTCGAGCAGCTGATCGACTTCGTCGGCTCGCCCTCAGTCGACTGAGTGAGTGGCTGCCGCAATGGCGGCTTTGGCGGCCTTGCGATGCCGCAGCAGTTCCACTGCGATGGGCAGCACCGACACGCCCACGATGACGATGGCGGCGATCTCGATGTTGTTCTTGACCGCGTCGATCTCACCGAGGAAGAAGCCCAGCGTGGTGATGCCGGCGCCCCACAACACGCCGCCGACGATGTTGTACGTGAGAAAGGTGCGGTAGTGCATGTTGCCGGCGCCGGCCACGGTGGGCACGAAGGTGCGCACGATGGGTACGAAGCGAGCGAGCACGATGGTCTTCGACCCGTGCTTGGCGAAGAACGCCTCCGCCTTCACCACGTACTCGGGGTTGAAGAAGCGGCTCTTCGGGCGATCGAAGACGGTGGGGCCGAACTTCTTGCCGATCATGTACCCGACCTGATCGCCGAGGATGGCGGCGAGCGCGCAGGTGAGCGCGACCCACGGCAACGCGGGCAGCAGGTTGCCACCAGCGTCGCTGGACAGGAAGCCGGCGAAGAACAGCAGCGAGTCGCCCGGCAGGAAGAAGCCCACCAGCAGACCCGATTCGGCGAAGACGATGGCGGCCAGCACGAGGAGGCCGCCCTTCTCCACCCACTTGTTTGCGAAGTCCAGGAGCCCGAGCACGAGTGGTCACGTTAGCGCTCGGAATGCGAAAGGCCCGGGCACGTGGCCCGGGCCTTTCGCCACTGCTGAGCGCTGGTGGCCGAGCTACCGCACAGGAGTTGCGGCGGCGGCCGGTTCCGGCGCGGTGCTGATGCCCGACGGCTGGCGGCTGCTGAAGACGACCGCACCGATGAGCACGACGAGTGCTGCTGCGGCGATGCTGAAACGGGCGCCGTCGTTGTCGCGCAGGCTGATGACGGCCGGCAGGATGAGCAGCGACACCAGGTTCATCACCTTGATGAGTGGGTTGAGGGCAGGGCCGGCGGTGTCCTTGAACGGATCACCCACGGTGTCGGCGATGACTGCAGCTCGGTAAGGATCGCTGCCCTTGCCGCCGTGGTGGCCGTCCTCGATGTACTTCTTGGCGTTGTCCCAGGCGCCACCGGCGTTGCTGAGGTAGTTGGCCATCAGTTGGCCCACCAGGATGACCGCGGCGAGGAACGCGCCCAAGGCGAGGAAGTTGATGCCGAAGCCGATGACGACCGGGGTGAGCACGGCCAGCAGTGCCGGGGTGGCCAACTCGCGCAGTGAGGCCTCGGTGCAGATGTCGATGACCGGGCCGTACTCGGGCTGCTTCTCGCCCTTCATGATCTTGCCGTCGGCGAACTGCTTGCGCACTTCCTGCACCACCACGCCGGCGGTGCGGCCCACCGCGCGGATGGCGAGGGCGCTGAACAGGAACGGCACCGCGCCACCGATGAGGAGACCGATGAAGATCTTCGGGTCGGCAACGTTGATCTGCAGTTCCGGTAGGTCGAACACACCCCGCAAGCGATCGACGATCTCCAGGTCGAGCTCGCCGGCAGCGGTCTCGATGAAGCTCGCGAAGAGCGCCACGGCGGCGATGACGGCCGAGCCGATGGCGAAGCCCTTGGTGACGGCCTTGGTGGTGTTGCCCACCGCGTCGAGGCTGACCATGATGCGCTGCGGCTCGCCGTGGAACTCGCCGCTCATCTCGGCGATGCCGGCGGCGTTGTCGCTGACCGGGCCGAAGGTGTCTTCCGACACGATGATGCCGGTGGTGGCCAGCATGCCCATGCCGCACAGAGCGACGAGGTAGAAGGAGAACTGCAGGTTGCCGCCGCCGAGGGCCATCGCCGCGGCGATGGCGATGGCGATGGCGATGACTGCGTAGACCGAGCTCTCCAGGCCACTGGCGGTGCCGGCGAGGATGGTGGTGGCCGGCCCCGTCTCGGCTGCCGCAGCGATCTCCTGCACCGGCTTGTGGTGGGTGGCCGGTGTAGTACTCGGTGAGGCGGCTGACCAGCTGGGCCAGGACGAGGCCGATGGCGACGGCGCCGAAGCACTTCCAGCCGGCGTTGTCGTTGTTGTCGTTGCCCACGTAGGCGAGCGCCACGATGAGCGTGCCGATCAGGGTGAGGGTGCCGGCGACGAGGAAGCCCTTGTTGATCGGCTTCAGGGCGTTGGTCTCGCCCTCCTTGGCCTTCACGAAGAAGATGCCGATGATCGATGCGACCACGCCGATGGCGCGAGCAGCGAGCGGGAAGATGAGGCCCAGTGCAGGGTTGGCGCCGATCGAGTTGAACGCCGCCACGCCGAGGATGATCGAGGCAACGAGGGTGACCTCGTAGCTCTCGAACAGGTCGGCGGCCATGCCGGCGCAGTCGCCCACGTTGTCGCCCACGTTGTCGGCGATGGTTGCGGGGTTGCGCGGGTCGTCCTCGGGGATGCCGGCCTCCACTTTGCCGACCAGGTCGGCGCCGACGTCGGCAGCCTTGGTGAAGATGCCGCCACCGACTCGCAGGAACAGCGCCAGCAGCGAGCCACCGAAGCCGAAGCCGATGAGGATGACCGAGCTGGTGTTCTGGAACACCATGATGATGGCGGTGGCGCCCAGCAGGCCGAGGCCGACGGTGAACATGCCGGCGACGCCGCCGGTGCGGAACGCCACGGTGAGCGCCCGGGGCATGCTGTTGGTGAGCGCGGCGGCGGCGGTGCGCACGTTGCCGCGGGTGGCCAGGGTCATGCCGATGTAGCCGGTGAAGCCGGAGGCGAGACAGCCCAGGATGAAAGCCAACGTTCGGAACGCACCGGACTGCACGAACGTCAGCGCGGTCTCGCCACCCGGCTTGATGATCTCGGTGCTGGTGAGGAACACGATGGCGGCCAAGGGCACGAGGATGATGGCGATCGTCTTGAACTGGCGCTTCAGGTAGGCGGCGGCGCCTTCCTGGATGGCCTTGGCGATCTCTTGCATCTTGGGCGAGCCTTCGTCCTCGGCCATCACCAGCCTGGCGAGGAACAATCCGACTGCAATGGCGATGAGAGCGGCTACAGCAGAGAGGAGGAGAACGGCCCACTCGCCGCCCTTCAGCTCGAATACCTGATAGCCGCCTTCGGCAATAAGTGCTGGCACCGGTGATCTCCGGGGTATCTCGGGCGCGGCGACAAAGCCGCGCTGGTTGGGCAAACGTGGTGAGTGTATTGACTTCCGGCCGATCCGGCGAACTTTGGGTGTCGCCGGTCACGTGCGAGGCAGTGGCCGAACTTCGCGGCGAGGGTGTGGGAGGGCTACCGTTCGACACGACATCCCTGTTCGCTCTGTTCACTCGGAAAGGCCGTCACGCGATGGCACAGGCAATCCAGTCACGTGGGCCGGTCACCGGCACCGCGGTGACCACGAAGAAGCGCCGCAAGTTCTTCCTGCTCGATCTGTATGGCACAGCGGTCGGAAAGAAGTACGCCATGGCGATCAGCGGCATCATGCTGGTCGGCTTCGTGCTGGTGCACATGGTGGGCAACCTCAAGATGTACCTCGGCGCCGAGGACTTCAACCACTACGCCGAGTTCTTGCGCGAGCTGCTGGTGCCCATCTTGCCGCGCACCGTCGTGCTGTGGCTGTTGCGTTTCGGGCTGTTGGCGGCGGTTGGCGTGCACATCCACGCAGCCATGAGCCTCACTCGGCTGAATCGCAAGGCGCGCTCGGTGAAGTACCAGAGCCCTCGCGACTACCAGGTGGCCACCTTCGCCAGCCGCACCATGCGCTGGACCGGCATCATCGTGTTCCTGTTCGTGTTCTGGCACCTGGCCGATCTCACCTGGGGGTTCGCCAACAACGTCGGCGTCGACGCTGCCGACGGCGAGTTCGTTCGTGGCGATGCCTACGGCAACGTCGTGCGCAGCTTCGAGCGAGTGCCGGTTGCCGTGCTCTACATCGTTGCCAACATCGCGCTGGGCACACACCTGTTCCACGGTGTGTGGAGCCTCTTCCAGTCGATGGGCTGGAACAACCCGAAGTTCAAGAAGTGGCGCAAGAACATCGCGATCGCGGTGTCCACCCTCGTCGTGGTCGGCAACGTCTCGTTCCCGATCGCCGTGCTCGCCGGAATCGTGGGGAAGTGACCGACATGTCCGACAACGTGCTCGACAGCAAGATCCCCGCCGGCGCCATCGCCGACAAGTGGGACAACTACAAGGCCGACATGAAGTTGGTCAACCCGAACAACAAGCGCAAGTTCAAGGTGCTCGTGGTGGGCAGCGGCCTGGCCGGTGCTTCCGCCGCGGCCACCATGGCCGAGCTGGGCTACGACGTCGAGGTGTTCACGTTCCACGACTCGCCGCGTCGTGCGCACAGATCGCGGCGCAGGGCGGCATCAACGCTGCGAAGAACTACCGCGGCGACGGCGACAGCGTGCACCGACTGTTCTACGACACCATCAAAGGCGGCGACTTCCGTGCCCGCGAGGGCAACGTGCATCGCCTCGCGCAGGTCAGCCTCAACATCATCGATCAGATGGTCGCCCAAGGCGTGCCCTTCGCTCGCGAGTACGGCGGCCTGCTCGACACGCGCAGCTTCGGCGGCTCGCAGCTGCAGCGCACGTTCTACGCACGTGGCCAGACCGGCCAGCAGCTGCTGCTGGGCGCCTACCAGCAGCTCGCCCGCCAGATCGGCCTCGGCACGGTGAAGCTCTGGAACCGCGTCGAGCTGGTCGACGTGGTCACCGTCGACGGCCACTGCGCCGGCATCGTCACGCGCGACCTCGTCACCGGCGAGGTGCGATCGCACGCCGCACACGCGACGGTGATGTGCACCGGCGGCTACGGCAACGCCTTCTTCCTCTCCACCAACGCAATGAACTGCAACGTCACGGCAGCGTGGCGGGCGCACCGCAAGGGCGCCTACTTCGCCAACCCGTGCTACACGCAGATCCACCCCACGTGCATCCCGCAGGCCGACGACACGCAGAGCAAGCTCACGTTGATGTCGGAGTCGTTGCGCAACGACGGGCGCGTGTGGGTGCCGGTCAACGCCGGCGACGAGCGCCCGGCGGCGCAGATCCCCGAGGCCGAGCGCGACTACTACCTCGAGCGGCTGTACCCCAGCTTCGGCAACCTGGCACCGCGCGACATCTCGTCGCGTGCGGCCAAGCGTGCGGTCGACAGCGGTCGCGGCGTGGGCCCGTTGAAGAACGGTGTCAACCTCGACTTCGCCGATGCCATCGGTCGCCTCGGCCAGGACGTGGTGAAGGAGCGCTACGGCAACCTGTTCGACATGTACGAGCGCATCACCGGCGAGAACCCCTACGACGAACCGATGCGCATCTACCCGGCCAGCCACTACACGATGGGTGGCCTGTGGGTCGACTACGAGCTGATGACCACCGTCCCCGGTCTGTACGCCGCCGGCGAGGCCAACTTCTCCGACCACGGCGCCAACCGCCTCGGCGCATCCGCGCTCATGCAGGGCCTGGCCGACGGGTACTTCGTGCTGCCGTACACCATCGGCAACTACCTCGCCCCGATGCTCAACAAGCCCATCCCGGGCACCGACCACCCCGAGTTCCAGGCAGCCGAGCAGGCGGCGCGCCAGCGCTTCCAGGGCTTCCTCGACATCCGAGGCACTCGCTCGCCCGACTACTTCCACCGCGAGTTGGGCAAGATCATCTGGGACTACTGCGGCATGGAGCGCACCGAGCAGGGGCTGCAGAAGGCGCTCAGCGAGCTGCCTGCGCTCTACGACGAGTTCAAGAAAGACCTGCGGGTCACCGGCGACGGCGCCGGCGTCAACCAGACGCTCGAGAAGGCCGGCCGCGTCGAGGACTTCTTCGAACTGGGCATGCTGATGTGCCGTGACGCGCTCGAGCGCAACGAGAGCTGCGGCGGTCACTTCCGAGCGGAGTACCAGGACGAAGAAGGTGAAGCGCAGCGCGACGACGAGCACTTCGCTCACGTTGCTGCGTGGGAGTTCACCGGCGACCCCATGCACGCCGTGCGTCACAAGGAAGAACTCGAGTTCGAGACCATTCACCTCGCCAAGCGGAGCTACAAGTGAGTCACCATCTGGAAAACCTCACCCTCAAGATCTGGCGGCAGAACGGCCAGGCCGACGCCGGGCACTTCGAGAGCTACCGCATCGACAGCATCAGTGACGAGGCCTCGTTCCTGGAGATGCTCGACGTGCTCAACGAGAAGCTCATCGGTGAGGGGCTGGAAGCCATCTCGTTCGACCACGACTGCCGTGAAGGCATCTGCGGTACGTGCTCGTTGATGATCGACGGCCAGGCGCACGGGCCCCAGCGGGGCACCGCCACCTGTCAGTTGCACATGCGCAAGTTCAAGAGCAACGACACCATCGTCATCGAGCCCTGGCGCGCCACGGCCTTCCCCATCCTCAAGGACCTGATGGTCGATCGAGCACCGCTCGATCGCATCGTCGAGGCCGGTGGCTTCATCACTGCCGCCACCGGTGGCGCGCCCGATGCCAACATCATCCCCATCCCCAAGCCGGTCGCCGATGCGGCGATGGATGCGGCCGAGTGCATCGGGTGCGGTGCCTGCGTGGCCGCGTGCCCCAACGGCGCGGCCAACCTGTTCACGGGCCGCAAAGGTGAGCCACCTCAACCTGCTGCCGCAGGGCCAGGCCGAACGCTGGAGCCGCGTCGAGGCGATGGTGGAGACGATGGACGAGTACTTCGGTTCGTGCACCAACCACGGCGAGTGCGAGGCAGCCTGCCCGAAGAGCATCAGCCTCGACTTCATCGCCTTGATGCACAAGGACTTCCGCCGGGCCAAGGTGAAGAACCGCAAGCTGATCAGCCAGATCTAGCCCGCGACCCCCGCTCTTCGCCGATCAACCGTTGCGGCGCGGCGCCACGATCGATGCGTAGCGATTGGTTGCTGCAGCGTCGGGATGCTGCAGAGTGAGATCGAACCACAGCTCGCCGGCCATCTCGGGCACCACGAACTGCGCGGTGCCGACGCGCACGGACGAGTCAGGTGGAACATCGCCGGTCCATGACCATTCGTGGCTACCCCCCGGCCAGCGCAGCGTGGCAGTGCACTGCACGTCCTCCAGCAGCGCGCGCAGGTCGCTGACGACATGCACGTCGAGCGCGATCGCCTCGCCGGCAAACAGCGAATCGCGGAGGCGGTCGGCCACCACGATCACGGGTAGGCAGGCTTCGGTGACGGCGTGGTATGCCAGCTTCGGCTGCCGCATGTGGTCGAGCACACCCCACGACACGGCGGGCGAAGGATCGTTGAGCCCCAAGAAGCAGAAGCCGCCGGTTGGTCGATACTTCAACCGGCGGAAGGTTTCGATGTGGTGGCGCAGCAGCTCGGCCTGGTACCGCTGAGTGGCGTCGCGCCAGGACTCGAAGGTGGAGTAGCCGCCCGGCGGCACATGCTGCTCGAACGAGTCGATCTGCAACCCGTGGTGTTCCGTCAGGTGATGCCAATCGAGCGCCGGCCACCGCTGCGGATCCATGAAGTCTGCGCTGGTCGGCACCGACTGGGCGCCGAACTCGCTGACGAAGCGCACCATTCGCGGCAGCGAGGCGGCGAACCCGTCGACGTCGGCGCCTTCGCCGTGGTACCAGCCGAAGAACAGATGGCTGTCGGTGCCGTCGAGTTGGGGCAAGTGCGGTGCCACGCCACTGTGCGCGATGGTGGTGCGCGTTTCGTCGGCGGTCTCGAACGCACGCTTCACCCACCGATCGAGGATCGTGCGGTTCCAGGTGGGCCGCTGTTGCTGCAGTACGTTGCGCACGATCGATGAACCGAGTGCAGCACCGCGGGAGTCGTGGGCCATCACCGGCTCGTTGTGTGCGCACCAGACGGCGATGCTGGGGTGATGGCCCAGCAGGTCGACGGCCTCGCGGGCCTGCCGGACCGCCTCTCGGCGGATGGTGCGCGCGTAGCCCCACTGCAGCGGGAAGTCCTGCCACACCAACATGCCCAGCTCGTCGGCCGCCTCGTACAGCTCGGGCCGCGCGATGTGCCCGTTCACTCGCACCAGGTCGAGCCCGGCGTCGCGAGCGAGCTCGACATCGCGTCGTACCTCGGCCGGCGTGGCTTCGGCGAGCGCGGCGCGCGTGGGCGCGAGGTTGGCGCCCTTCACGAACAGCCGCTCACCGTTGACCGAGAACACCCAGTCCTGCAGCGCCACCTCGCGCAAACCGGTGCGCACGGATCGTTGGTCGCTGCCTTCGCCATCGATGACCACTTCGACGTGGATGTGCGTGAGGTGTTGCGCGCCGAGGCTCCACGGCCACCACAGCAAAGGATCGTTGATGTCGAGTGTCCAGTCGACCTCGTTGAGGCCGCGCGCCAAGGGCTGCGCGTGTTCGGCGAGCACCTCACCGTCGACCGATGTGCGCACAGTGACGGTGCGGGGCCGATCGGCATCGAGGCGGGCGTGCAGTCGCAGGTGAGCGCGAGCGTCGTTGGCGTCGCGGCACAGCACGCGCAGCCGGTCGATGCGCACCGCGCCGGTGTCGTCGATGCGGATCGGGCGCCACAGACCGCCCGGGTTCCAGGCCGGGTCGATGGCGTCGGAGTGTTGCAGTGCGCCGGTGATGTTGCGCTTCGAAGCTCGTTGACGCTGTGGTGCGCACGACACCTCGATTGCGAGCACGTGGTCGGCCGCAAGACGGGAGAGATCGGTGATGTCGAAGCTGTGCGGGAAGAAGTAGCCCTCCGGGTCGCCCAGGTAGGCACCATCCAGCCACACATCGGCTTGGTAGAAGACGCCGTCGAGCGTGACGAAGCGGCGCCGGCCGTCGGCGGGCTGCTCGAGATGCAGGCGATGGCGGTAGAGCAGTGGACCGTCGCTGTCGGCGAAGGCGGGATGTGAGCGCCAATGGCCCGGCATGTCGATGGTGGGCCATGACGAGTCGTCGTAGTCCAGCCCGACTCCCTCGCGGCGCACGTCATCGTCGGCGATGCACGCCCGCCATGTTCCCGACAGCTCCACGGCTGCGATCGTAACGGGTGGCAGCCCGCGACTGTCCGGCTCGTCTCCGCAGAGCATCGCAGCGGCGGGTATGGTCGGCGCATGGTGAACAGAGCGACGACGTTGGGTGAGCTGAAGGCCGCCGGTTGGCAGTCCACGCCGGTGAAGGAAGAGATCCGCCGCAACGCGGTGGCCCGCATCGCCAACGGCCAGCCACTGTTCGAAGGGGTGCTGGGGTACGAGCACACCGTCATGCCGCAGCTCGAGAACGCATTGCTCGCCGGGCACGACATCATCTTCCTGGGCGAGCGCGGTCAGGCGAAGACCCGCATGATCCGCAGCCTCACCGGGCTGCTCGACGAGTGGATGCCCATCATCGCCGGCAGCGAGATCAACGACGACCCGTACCATCCGGTCAGCAAGCACTCTCGCGATCTGGTGGCCGAGTTGGGCGATGCCACGCCGCTGTCGTGGGTGCATCGAGACGATCGTTTCGGTGAGAAGCTGGCCACACCCGACACCTCGATCAGCGACCTGATCGGCGAGGTCGACCCCATCAAGGTTGCCGAAGGTCGCTACCTCAGTGACGAGCTGACGCTGCACTACGGGCTGGTGCCGCGCACCAACAGGGGCATCTTTGCGATCAACGAGATCCCCGACCTCGCCGAGCGCATCCAGGTGGGCCTGCTCAACGTGCTGGAAGAGCGCGATGTGCAGATCCGCGGCTACAAGATCCGCCTGCCCCTCGACGTGCTGCTGGTCGCCTCCGCCAACCCGGAGGACTACACCAACCGGGGCCGCATCATCACCCCGCTGAAGGACCGGTTCGGCAGCCAGATCCGCACTCACTATCCACTCGACGCCGACACCGAAGTCACCATCATGCGCCAAGAGGCGCGGCCGGCCACCGTCGGCGATGTCACGGTGACGGTGCCCGCCTACCTCGAGCGAGTCGTCGCCACGTTCAGTCAGCTGGCGCGCAGCAGCAACCAGGTGAACCAACGCAGTGGCGTCAGTGTGCGCCTGTCGGTCAGCAACGTGGAGGTGTTGGGGGCCAATGCCTTGCGGCGTGGTCTGCGTGCCGCCGAGAAGGTGGTGGTGCCGCGGGTCAGCGATCTCGGGGCGCTGGCTGCAAGCACCAGCGGCAAGGTGGAGATCGAATCGCTCGAGGAGGGTCGTGAAGGCGTCATCCTCGAGAACCTGGTGAAGGCTTCCGTGCTCACCGTGTTCAAGGAACTGGTGCCGCTCGACCAGGTGCGCGATGTGGTGGCAGCGTTCGAAGAAGGCGCCATTGCCCATACGGGCGAGGACGTGCCCTCGGTCGACTTGGCGGCGCTGGTGCAGCAGGTGCCGGCGCTACGCGGCGGTGTTGTCGCTCACCGGCGGCGACGAGTCGCCGGCGGCCGTGGCCGCCGCGGTCGAGTTCGTGCTGGAGGGCCTGCACCTGTCGAAGCGGCTCAACAAGGACGGCGCATCCAGCGGTTCGGGTGCCACCTACCGCGGCCGCGGCTGAGCGGTTCCCTAGCCCTTGCGCCGCGCCACCAGCACGGCGTCGCGAATCGCGACCTCCTGGTCGTCGGCGTCGCGAGCGGTTCGGCCGCGAGTGCCCGCTTCCACGACCGTCCACTGATCGCCCAGTTCGGTGGCGATCGTTGCTGCGTGGAAGTAGAGATCGGGCTGCGGCGGCCGGCGAATGGTGGTCTGCAGATCCGATTCGTCGTGGCCGACGATCAGCAAGGTGCCACCCACCGCGACAGCATCGATGCATCGCTGGAAGAGCGGTGTGCGCTGGGCGGACGGTAGGTGCATGAACTGGATCGAGACGAGGTCGAACGCTGTCACGGGTGGCGACCAGGCGGTGAGGTCGGCGCGAAGCCACTCGATCCGCTCGGCCACGCGTGGGCCATGTCGTTCGGCTTCGGCGCGGGCCCGCTGCAGTGCCACACCGGAGATGTCGACCGCTGTGACCGTCCACCCCCGCTGAGCCAACCAGATCGCGTCGGCGCCCTCGCCGGCTCCGATGTCGAGCGCCCGACCAGGTGTGAGGTCGCCAGCGTCGGCGACGAGATGTGGGTTCGGGTTGCCGCTCCAGATCGCCGGCGCCGAGCGGTAGCGGGCGTCCCAGAACTCTTCGCTGGCGGCGGCTGACGGCATGGCGCTGCTCACATCTCCTCGGTCAGGGCCATGATCTGGAACACAGCGCCCCGAGGGTCTTGGCAGACGGCGAAACGTCCGGGCGGAGTTCGCTCATGCCTCGATTGTCCTCCCAGTGGCGCCGCAGTTCAACCCTGAACCCGGCGGAACGCGTCAACCGTGGAGGAACGCATCGCCGCTGTCCTTCAGCTCGCGCCGCGCTGTGGCGATGCCGGGGCGCTCTGGCTGGTCGTCGTTGTCGGTGAACGGTGTGATCGTGACCGAGGTGATCGTCAGCTCGCCGGCGGTGCGGCGCACGTCGCGCCACATCGCGGTGATCGACTGGGCACGCTGGCCGTCGCTGTCGCCGAGCGGGCGGAAGGTGACGGCCAGCGGCCGCTCGGGGCCCTGTTCGCCGGCGCGTTGAAGACCGGCCTCCACATCGCTTCGCATCGCGAGACCGACGACGGTGCATGCACCATCGAGGTCGGCCAGCTGCTTGTCGGCGCGGCCCGGGATGCGCACGACGCCATCCCGCATGCCGCCGAGCCACAGGCCCCACCGCAGCTGATCGCGCCGGTGGGCCTCCTGCGCTGCAGCCTCGCTGCCGTCTGCCGGCCGTTCGATGGTGACATCCAGCGAGGTCGCAACCGGCGGCCCGATGCGCAGCAGGCGCCACGCGTCGCGCCAGGCCACGACCAGCGTGTGCATCAGCTCACCGTGCCGTCGCGGGTCGTCGGGGACGAGTCGCTGCGCCATCGCGTACGGCGCCTCGAACGGCAACCAGCCGGCGGCCACCTCGCCCAGCTGCTCCGCCACCAGCTCCACCCACCGAGGCCACCAGTGGCCGGCCGTGCGGTCGTCGGTGAACCCGCCGTCGTTGTCGAACCACTTCGGAATCGCCGGTTGCAGCAGCCGGAACCAGGGTTGTAGGCCCAGGCCGCGCGCGGCGTGCGCCGCCGCGTGCACCTGTTCGAACACGTCGCCGTCGTAGGCGCCTGCCTTCGGTTGGGCGAGTGCCCAGGGCACGTCGAGCCGAACCTCTTGCAGGCCGAGCTCGGCGGCATAGGCGAGGTCGTCAGCCAGCCGACTCCCTGCAGAGGTGAGTGTCGCCCCACGAGCGATCGACGGGAGAGGGCGGAGGCCGGCGGGGTCAGGCCAGGAATGGGCTGCGGGTCCACAGTTCGCCGGTGTCGGTGCTGGCGTGCAGCTTCGGCTGGCCGCTGAGCTCGACCACGCTGATCGGGCCGGGGAAGCCGCGCAGTTCGAGGTCGCCATGCACCGCTGTGACCACGCCTTCGGGCAGCCGCTCGATCTGCATCGTGGGCAGCAGCACTTCGAACGGGCCGGCCGCATCACACAGGCGGGCGGCCATGTTGACCGCCGAGCCGATGTAGTCGTCGCCTTCGAACAGCAGCGCGTGGCCGGTGGCGATGCCCACGCGCAGTGCGAGCGGCGCGCACACTTCGGCGGAGCGATGTTCCAGCTCGAGCGCGAACGCGATGCACGCGCTCTGCTCGACGGCCACGATCATGCAACCATCGCCCAGCCACTTGGCGATGCGCACGCCGCGCTCGCTGGCGACCTCACGGGTGATGGTGCGAAACGCGCCGAGCAGGCGTCCGGCGGCATCGTCGCCGAAGGCTGCGGTGTAGTTCGTGAACCCGGACAGGTCGACGAACGCGAACGTTCGGGGAACGCGCATCAGGGTCACTATAACGGCACGCGCGGACTTCGTGAAGGCTTTCACAAGCGTTCATGCTCTGTTTTGTGTCAAGACTCGGAACTCACAGGTGCAGGCCACGGCCCGACAGCCGTTCCGTAAAGCGTTGTAGGGTTCGGGGATGGGGAGTCGGTTCACGTACTCACGATGGGACGGCACGCAGAAGGGGTTCGATCTCGATGCCGAGGGGCTGTTCGGCGAGCTCACCGACGACCTGCTCTACCACGGTGACGTGAACGCTGCGCTGCGGCGAATGATGCAGGAGGGCATGCGCGACCGCAACGCCGATCGTGTGCAGGGCCTGCGCGAGCTGATGGAGAAGCTGCGCCAGCAGCGACAGGACACGCTGGACCAGTTCGACCTCGGTGGGGTCTACGACGAGATCGCCAGCGAGTTGAACGACATCGTCGACGAGGAGCGGCACGCCGTCGAGCAGGCCACCGATGCGGCCGAACGCAGCGGCGACGAGCGTCGGGCGAACACCGCTCGCGATGCCGCGGCCGAGCGCAACTTCCGGCTCGACATGCTGCCCAACGACCTCGCCGGCAAGGTGCGCGAGCTGAGCGCGTACGACTTCGAGAGCGGTGAGGCACAGCAGCGGTTCGAGCAGCTGATGGAGAAGCTGAAGCAACAGCTGACGCAGCAGATGGTCGACAAGATGTCGGGGGCGATGCAGAACATGTCACCACGGGACATGGCCCGCATGAAGGACATGATGGCGTCGCTCAACGACCTCATCGAGCAGCGCCAAGCCGGCGCCCACCCCGACGACGAGCAGCAGGCGTTCGAGCAGTTCATGCAGCAGTTCGGCGACTTCTTCCCGGAGAACCCGCAGAACCTCGACGAGTTGCTGCAACAGATGGCGCAGCGCATGGCAGCGATGCAAGCGATGATGAACTCGATGACGCCCGAGCAACGCGCGCAGCTGCAACAGCTGAGCGACCAGTTGCTGGACGACATGGATCTGCGCTGGCAGATGGACCAGTTGGGCCGCAACCTGCAGGGCATGTTCCCGCAGGAAGGTTGGGGGCAGAGCTACGAGTTCCAGGGTGACGAGGGCATGGGCATGGGCCAGGCGATGCAGACCATGCAAGAGCTGGGCGACCTCGACCAGTTGGAGAACCTGCTGCGCAACGCCACCAACCCGGGAGCGCTGGCCGAGGCCGACATGAACCGGGTGCGCGAGCTGATGGGCGACGACGCGGCCAACTCACTGGAGAAGCTGGCGCAGCTCACCAAGATGCTCGAGGACTCGGGCCTGATCCAGCAGAAGGAGGGCAAGCTCGAGCTGACACCGAAGGGCCTTCGCAAGATCGGCAACAACGCGTTGCGCGACCTGTTCAGCAAACTGGCCAAGGACAAGATGGGCCAGCACCAGATGGACAACCTGGGCCAGGGCCACGAACGCACCTACGAGACCAAGCAGTACGAGTTCGGCGACCCGTTCAACCTCGATCTGCATCGCACCATCCGCAACGCCATTCGCCGCAACGGCGCGCAGACCCCCGTGCAGCTGACGCCGGAAGACTTCGAGATCGAGCGCACCGAACACGTCACCCGCTCGTCGACCGTCTTGATGCTCGATCTGTCGATGAGCATGCCGATGCGCGACAACTTCCTGCCGGCGAAGAAGGTGGCGATGGCGTTGCACTCGCTGATCACCTCGCAGTTCCCACGCGACTACATGGGCCTGGTGGGCTTCAGTGAGACGGCGTACGAGCTCACCGCCGCGCAGCTGCCCGAGGTGAGCTGGGACTTCGCCTACGGCACGAACATGCACCACGGGTTCACGCTGGCCCGCAAGATGCTGGCGCGCCAGACGGGTACGAAGCAGATCATCATGATCACCGATGGCGAGCCCACCGCCCACATCACGCCGCGAGGCGATGTGTTCTTCAACTACCCGCCCGTGCAGGAGACCGTCGAGGCAACGCTGCGCGAGGTGGTGCGCTGCACCCGCGACGGCATCCGCATCAACACGTTCATGCTCGACGCGGACTACGGCCTGCGCTCGTTCATCGAGAAGCTGTCGTCCATCAACCGCGGTCGCGCGTTCTTCACCAATCACGAGAACCTCGGCGACTACGTGCTGGTCGACTTCATCGAGCACAAGAAGCAACTGGCCCGCGGTCGCGGCAATCGCCGCGCCGGCTGAGCGCAGGCCGCGCAGTTCGCGCGAAAAGCCTCGTCAGACAATATTCGAAATCCCCCCTTGCGCGAAGGTGATGTGATAGGGGAGAATGACGCCCATGTAATTACAGGGGTGTCGCGGGCGGCACCACTGCTGAGGCCTGAAGCGCAGGGAGGCCAGCCCAGATGCACATCGAAGTCACTTCTGAACCCCAAGCCAATTGGCAGGACCAAGCCAACTGTCTCGGTGTCGACCCCGATCTCTTCTTTCCCGAGCGTGGTGCATCCACCCGCGAGGCCAAGGAAGTCTGCCGTGGTTGCACCGTGCGGCTCGACTGCTTGGAGTACGCACTCGTCAATGGCGAGAAGTTCGGCATCTGGGGCGGCCTGTCCGAGCGCGAGCGCCGTCGCCTCCGTCGCCAGCGTTCGCAGGCCGCGCGCCGTACTGCTTGAGCCGAAATCGCATGCTCGCGGGCGACTAGGTATCGCCACGAGTCGGTGCTACCCTCGCTGACATGTTCCTGTTCTTGGACCCCCCTGAGATTGTTCTCGTTCTCGTCGTCGTTCTCGTGCTGTTCGGTGGCTCGCAGTTGCCGAAGCTCGCCAAGAACCTCGGCAAGGCACAGAAGGAGTTCAAGGACGGTCTGGCCGATGGCCAGAAGGAGGCCGACAAGGCCAAGGAAGCCGAGAAGGCGAAGGAAACAGCCAAGGCTGCTGAAGACGCCGACAGCTGAAGTTCGCAGGCAGGGCGCCGGTCACCATTCATGGTGCCGGCGCTCTTTCGCGTCGTGGGGGCCAGTGCGAGTGCTGCGTCAGGCGTCGACGCGGCGACGCTTGAGGATGCGACGCCGCTCGCGCTCACTGGCGCCGCCCCACACGCCGTGCTCGATGCGGTGCTCGAGCGCGTGCTCGAGGCAGGTGTCGAGCACTGGGCAACCGTTGCAGATCTTGCGGGCACGATCGACGCCCACGCCGTCGCTGGGGAAGAACGTCGCCGGTGGGTAGTTGCGGCAGTTGCCCTGGCTCATCCACACCGACGTGGCGTCGTTGTCGGTGAGCGGGAAGTTGGTGTTCATGCGCGTCTCCTTGAGGACCGCGAGGGGGTCGCGGTTCGATTGGTGCGCCCGCACGAAGCCCAGAAACCCGGAGTATCGCACCAGCGCTGTAGAGAGAGACGCCACAGCGACCGGTTTGGTTCCCCGGATCGAGAAAATGTTTACCACGTTCGCTCGCCGAATCGGGCGCGGTCGGCCGTTTCCAGCCTGGCCGGGCCGGTCGGGCCTGCCGCTACACTTCCGGAGCCGTCTCGCCGTACCACGGCCAGTTCTCACACCGGCAGGAGCATCACCATGACCGACATCGCCATCGAGCCGCCGCGGGCCCACGCACGCATCGTGTACCTCGGGCCGGTGTCGCCCCACTGGGAGATCTACTTCGACCACGGTGACCGCACCGTGATCGACGAGTTCCGGGCGCGCGCCCTGGCCCGCTTGGTGCTGCTGCCTCGCGACGACCCGCAGTTCCGTCGCAACCGCGAGCGCATCGTGCGTGATGCCGAGCGCGAGCGCATCAGCCTCGAGTGGGATCTGGGCCACGGCATCGAGAGCTGACACCGGCGGCCGGCGGCAGTCGAAGCGCGTTCATTTGCTGTTCACCCGCTGAATCGTGGCGCGCTCGGTAATGTCGTCGCATGTCGCGACGCCTGCTGAACCGTGAACTGAGTTGGTTGGCGTTCAACCGGCGTGTGCTGTCGCTGGCGGAAGAGGCCGGTGTGCCGTTGCTCGAGCGGCTCAAGTTCTGTGCCATCTGCTCGGCGAACCTCGACGAGTTCTTCCAGGTGCGCGTTGCCGCGTTGAAGGATCAGGTCGCGGCCGGCGTCACGCAGCCGGCGTACGACGGATTGTCGCCGCAGGCGCAGCTCACCGAGATCGGCACCACCGCCGATCGCTTCGTCGTCGACCAGGAGACCGTGCTCGACCACCTGCTGAGCGAGCTGGCGCCGCACGGCGTGCAACTCGTCGACTGGTCGGCACTCGATGCGCGCGACCACCAGTACCTGGTGTCGATCTTCGAGCAGCGCATGTTCCCGGTGCTCACGCCGCTGGCCGTCGACCCGGCGCACCCGTTCCCCTACATCTCCAACCTGGCACTCAGCCTGGCGGCGATGATCAGCGATCCCGACACCGGCGAGCGCCGGTTCGCGCGGGTGAAGGTACCCAACGTCTTCCCTCGTCTAGTGGCGCTGCCCGACGGCATGCGGTTCGTGCCGGTCGAGCAGATCATCGCGGCGCAGCTGCACTCGCTGTTCGTGGGCATGGTGGTGGAGGAGCACGCGGTCTTCCGCGTCACCCGCAACGCCGACCTCACCCTCGAAGAGGAGGAGGCCGACGACCTGCTGGCCAAGGTGGAGATGGAGCTGCGTCGCCGTCGCTTCGGGCGAGCGGTCCGGCTGGAGGTGCAGCAGGGCATCAGCGAGGAGATGCTGGAGCTGCTGGTGCGCGAGCTCGACCTGGAGATGGCCGACGTCACCGTGCATCGCAAGCTGCTCGATCTCACCTGCTTGTTCCAGGTGCACGGGCTCGAGCTACCGGCGCTGAAAGACCCAGCGTGGCCGCCGGTCACCGCCGGCCGCATCCTGCGAGCGGAGGCGCAGGACCGCAGCATCTTCTCCGTCATCCGTGAGCGGGCGCTGATGGTGCATCACCCGTACGAGAGCTTTGCCAGCAGCGTGGAGAACTTCATCGCGCAGGCGGCCGACGACCCGAAGGTGCAGAGCATCAAGATGACGCTGTACCGCGCCGGCGGCGACAGCCCCATTGCCCGCAGCCTGATGCGCGCCGCCGAACGCGGGGTGCAGGTGGCGGTGCTGGTGGAGCTGAAGGCTCGCTTCGACGAAGCCACCAACGTTGGTTGGGCGAGGGCGCTGGAGCGCGCTGGTGTGCACGTGGTGTACGGCTTGGTGGGCCTGAAGACCCACGCGAAGACCACCCTGGTCGTACGCCAGGACGACGATGGCCTGCGCCGCTACTGCCACATCGGCACCGGCAACTACAACTCGAAGACTGCCCGCCTGTACGAAGACGTCGGGTTCGTCACCGCCGACGAAGCGGTGGGCGCCGACGTCACGCAGCTGTTCAACCACCTCACCGGCTACAGTCGCGCCGTCGAGTTCCAGTCGCTCGTCGTCGCTCCACGCGACATGCGCAACCAGCTGGTCGATCTGATCGAGCACGAGATGTCGTTCGGTGCCGAGGGCCGCATCACCGCCAAGATGAACTCCATCGCCGACCCGCAGATGATCGACGCGCTCTACCGCGCCAGCGCGGCCGGCGTGCAGATCGACCTGTTGGTGCGCGGGCTGTGCTGCCTGCGCCCGGGGCAGCCCGGCCTCAGCGAGAACATTCGGGTGCGAAGCATCCTCGGTCGCTACCTCGAGCATTCACGTGTGGTGCGCTTCGAGCACGGTGAAGGCGACAGCCCGCTGTTCCTCATCGGCAGCGCCGACTGGATGGGCCGCAACCTCGACGGACGAGTCGAGGTGGCCGTGCCGGTCACGCACCCCAAGCACCGCGACTGGCTCGATCAGGTCTTCGCGTTCGATCTGGCCGACGACATCGTTCGTCACGAGCTGGATGCCGAGGGTGTGTGGCACCGTTGCGGGCCGGCCGCGTTCGGCGACGGCGATGCGCAAGAACGCTTCTATCGCTGGGTCAACGACCGCCAGAAGGCCTGACTTCACGTCGACGTGGTGTGCTGTTCACCCGTCGTTCATGCACGAGCGGGATACGTGTCACCTGAGTTCCTTACGGTTCGAGTGGTTGATACCCCGATCACAGGAGAACATCACGTGAACAACACCAAACGGCGATTCGTACTCGCCGGCATCATCTCACTCTCGCTCGTCGCCACCGCGTGCGGTTCGGACGAGGGTGCCAGCGAGGCAACCGACGCTCCCACCACCGTGGCAGCTGTCGAAACCACGGTTGCGCCCGAAGCGGGCGAGACCACCACCGTCGCCCCCGACACCACCATGGCGTCGGAGATGGTCGGAGGCGAAGTGTTCGTCACCGGTTCGTCCACCGTCGAGCCGATCTCGGTGCGGGTCGCCGAACTGGCCGACGAGATGAGCGGCGGCGCACTCGCCGTCACCGTCGAAGGCCCCGGCACCGGCGACGGATTCCAGAAGTTCTGCGCCGGTGAAGCGGATGTCTCCGATGCATCTCGTCCGATCAAGGACGAAGAAGCTGCGCTGTGTGCGGAAGCCGGCGTCGAGTACGTGGAGATCGAAGTGGCGATCGACGGCCTGACGGTTGCCACCAGCCCCAACAACACCGCCGTCGAGTGCCTCGACGTGCCGGCGCTGTACGCGCTGATCGGTCCCGAGGCGGAAGGCTTCGCCAACTGGAGCGATGCCAACGCACTGGCAACCGAAGTCGGCTCGGCCTTCACCACGTTGCCCGACGCCCCGTTGGTCGTCACCGGCCCCGGCCCGGAGAGCGGCACCTACGACACGTTCGTCGAGTTCGCCATCAAGAAGATCGCCGAGGAGCGTGGGGTCGACGACACCGCGCGCGCGACTACACGCAGAGCCCCAATGACAACGTTATCGTCGAAGGCATCGAGGTTAGCGACACCAGCCTCGGCTGGGTTGGCTATGCGTTCTACGCCGCCGAGCAGGACCGGATGAAGGCCCTGGGCATCGACACCGGCGACGGTTGCGTGGTGCCCTCCGAGGAGACCATCGCCGATGGCACCTACGGTTTCAGCCGCTCGCTCTACATCTACGTCAGCACCACCGCTCTCGCCGAGAACCCGGCCGTCGGTGAGTACGTCGACGTGTACCTCAGCGAAGCCGGCCTCGCCATGGTGGGCGACGCAGGCTACGTGAGCCTGCCCGCCGACCGTCAGGAAGCCGCCGCGGCTGCCTGGGCCGGAGCCAAGGGCTGATCAGTCCCCCACCTAGGATCGGGGCCGAGCTTCGGCTCGGCCCCATCCTCGGGAGACGGTTTTCGATCCATGAGTTCCTCCAGCGTGACGTCACAGTTCACCATCGGCGATCTGCGCGGCAATCCCCGCCGCATTCGCAAAGAGCGCGGCATGCGCTTGTTGCTCCTCGTCGCCGCTGCCACGTCCATCGTGATCAGCGCGCTCATCGTCTACACGCTGTTCAAGGAGGCGTGGCACTTCCTCGTGCTGCTCTCCGATGAGTCGGGTCTGGGCGCCTTGATCGACGACGGCGCGAACCCCGGCTGGTACCCACGCAACGGGCGGTTCGACCTCCCCACCATCGTCATCGGCACCGTGCTCGTCTCGTTGGTGTCCATCGTGGTCGCCGCTCCGCTCGGTCTCGGTGCTGCGGTGTTCCTGAGCGAGTACGCCTCGCCCCGCACACGCAAGTGGCTGAAGCCGATCCTCGAGGTGCTGGCCGGCGTGCCCAGCGTGGTGTTCGGCTTCTTCGCGCTGCGAGTACTGGGGCCCGACCTCATCCAGCCGCTGTTCAACACCTCGCAGACGACGAGCTTGCTGGTGACGGGTGTTGCCATCGGCTTTCTCGTCACCCCGCTGATGGCAAGCATCTCCGAGGATGCGTTGCGGGCGGTGCCCACTTCGCTGCGTGAGGTCAGCACCGGCCTCGGTGCCCGCAAGTCGAACACCGTCATCAAGGTCGTGCTGCCGGCGGCCGTGTCGGGCATCGTCGCCGCACTCATCATCTCCGTCTCCCGTGCTGTCGGCGAGACGATGGTCGCTGCGCTCGCGTCGGGCCGGCTCGGCCAGTCGCCGCGCACGCTCGATGTGCGCGACCCCGGACTGACGATGACAGCAGCGATGGCCCAGGTGGCCACCGGCAGCGACCAGGTCGTCGGCTCCGGGCCCGTCTTCCAGAGCCTCTTCTTCGTCGGTGCGTTGCTGTTCTTGATGACGCTCGCCCTGAACATGATCGCGAACCGCATCGTCGGCCGCTTTCGGAACAAGTACTAGGAACCATCGTGGCTGTCACTGCATCCATACGCGACTCCAGCAGCAACGCAGTCCGCGCCGCGCTCACGGGCGGCAAGCGCGATGTGCGCGGCATGCTCTTCGCTCTCACGCTCCTCCTGTGCCTGCTCGGCGCACTGCTCGTGCTGACGGTGCTGATGTGGGACGTCATCGCGCAAGCGATCCCCGTCTTCCAGAAGCGAAGCACCGGGTTCCTCACCAACGACTTGAACTCCAGCCCCGACAAGGCCGGCGTCAGCCAGGGCATCTGGGGCTCGCTGATGATCGCGATGTTCGTGGTGCTGCTCGCCTTCCCTGTGGGCATTGCCGCCGGCGTCTACCTCGAGGAGTACGCCAAGCCCAGCAGGTTCAACGCGTTCATCCGGCTCAACATCCGCAACCTGGCGGGTGTGCCGTCGGTGGTCTACGGCATCCTCGGCCTGGTGGTGTTCGTACAAGGCCTCGACTGGTTGACGGGTGGCCGCAGCGTCATCTCGGCCGGCATCACGCTGGCCATCCTGGTGCTGCCGATCATCATCATCACCACGGCCGAATCGGTGAGCGCAGTGCCGTCGGGTCTTCGCGAGGCGGGCTACGGCGTCGGCGGCACGCGCTGGGAGACCACCCGCGATCACGTGCTGCCGTATGCCGCGCCCGGCATCCTCACCGGCACCATGCTGGCCGTCGCCCGAGCACTGGGCGAAGCAGCGCCGCTGTTGCTGATCGGTGCCATCACCGGCCGCCTGGCCTCAGTGCAGGGGCAGAGCCTGGTGGAGAAGATGCAAGGCAAGTTCACCACCATGCCGATCGTGGTGTACGGCTGGGCGAACGAAGTGAACAAGCCTGGTGAGATCACGGGCCTCACCTTCGAGCAGCTCAACTCGGCGGCCATCGTCGTGCTGCTCGTGATGGTGCTGGCGCTCAATGCCGCGGCAATCCTGCTGCGGAATCGTTTCGAGAGGAACCGGCAAGGGTGAATGAGCGTGTCACTACCATGAACCAACAACAGTCGAACCTGGAGGAGCACTACCCGATGGCTGACGATCACATCGACGGAGTCGTCACTGCCGACGATCGTGTGGTGTTCACCACCAAGGACCTCGAGGTCTACTACGGCGAGTTCCGCGCCGTGCGCGAGGTCAACCTCGACATCAAGCAAGGCGAGATCACCTCGTTCATCGGGCCGTCCGGATGTGGCAAGTCCACAGTCCTACGGTGCTTCAACCGGATGAACGATCTCATCCCGTCGGCGCGAGTCAACGGTGAAGTGCTCTTCCGCAGCGTCAACCTGTACGACCCGCAGGTCAACGCCGTCGAGGTTCGGCGCCGGGTGGGCATGGTCTTCCAGAAGGCCAACCCGTTTCCCAAGAGCATCTACGACAACGTCGCCTATGGCCCTCGCCTCACCGGCGTCAAGAAGAAGGGCGACCTCGACGCGATCGTCGAGAAGTCGCTGCGCGATGCCGCGCTGTGGGATGAAGTGAAGTCTCGCCTGAAGGCCAGCGGCATGGGTCTGTCGGGTGGTCAACAACAACGCTTGTGCATCGCACGGGCCGTCGCGGTGGAACCCGAGGTGCTGCTGATGGATGAGCCCTGCTCTGCGCTCGACCCCATCGCCACCGCTCGCATCGAGGACCTGATGCAGGAGATCAAGAACAAGTACACGATCATCATCGTCACGCACAACATGCAGCAGGCGGGGCGCGTCAGCGATCGCACGGCGTTCTTCACCACCGAAGTGAACCCTGAAAGCGACCGCCGCACCGGTGTGCTGGTCGAGTTCGACAAGACCGCCACCATCTTCTCGACGCCGTCCGACGAGCGCACCGAGGCCTACGTGTCGGGGAGGTTCGGCTGATGGACGAGCTACGCAGGACGTACCACCACGATCTGGAAGCGGCTCGGGGTGAACTCGCCCGCTTGGCGGCTCTGGTCGCGGAACTGATCCCGCGCGCAACAGCGGTGCTGCTCGACGGCGACCTGGAGGGTGCCGAGTACATCATTCGCGGTGACGAGGAGATCGACGCGCGTTGTGTCGACCTGGAAGAGCAGTGCATTCGCATCCTTGCGCTGCAGTCGCCGGTGGCCACCGAGCTGCGCCAGGTGGTGGCCTTGCTGAAGATGATCGCCGAGGTCGAGCGCAGCGGCGACCTGGTGCGCAACATCTGCAAGGCAGCCCGGCGCATCTACGGCCACGACCTCGACCCCAAGCTGCGCGGCATCATCAACCGCATGGGCGAGCAGGCACAGGCGCTGTACCTGGCTGCCATCGATGCGTTCGTGGAGAACGACGCCGCCAAGGCAGCTGCACTCGACGACATGGATGCGTACCTGGATGCGCTGCAGAAGCAGTTCATCGAGACCATCTTCGAGAGCCAGACCGCGAGCACGGTCGACCTGCAAGTGGCGGTGCAGTTGGCCATGGTCGCGCGCTTCTACGAGCGCATCGGCGACCACGCCGTCAACATCGCCGAACGTGTGCGGTTCGTGGTCACCGGTTGGGTGCCCGACCACAAGAAGGCCCCGCGCCCGAAGGTCGACATCTCCACGCTCTCGCTCGACCCCCCCGCTGCAAGTGACGAGACCGCCGGGGACCTGTGAGCTGGTTCGCTCGTGGCGAGGTCGAGCAACTGCGCCGTGATCTCGACCACGAGCGTGTGGCGCGAGGTGCCATCGAGGCCGAGATCGAACGATTGCACGCAGGGTTCGATGCGGTGCCGGTGGGCATCGTGCTGGCCGACGAGCGCGGCAAGCAGTTGGTCCGCAACCGCGCGGCGGCGCTCGGCGGCCATGTGGAGCTCTTGGTGGAGGAAGCGGTCGAACGACTGCTTGCGTCGGCTGTCGGCGGTACCGCTGCCGAACAGCGGTTGACGCTGTTCGGTCCACCGCAGCGCGTGCTGCTCATCCGTGGCATCCCGCTGGCCAAGGGCGGTGGGCTGGCTGTCATCGACGACCTCAGCGACCGTGCCCGAGTGGATGCCGTACGCACCGACTTCGTGTCGAACATCAGTCACGAGCTGAAGACGCCCGTGGGAGCGTTGGCCATCCTGGCCGAGGCGCTCGCCGACAGCGACGACATCGAGGTGAACCGGCACCTGGCGCTGAAGATGGTGGAAGAAGCGCATCGGGCCTCGGGCACCATCGACGACCTGCTCGAGCTGTCGCGCATCGAGCTGGGCGGGCCGGGCGACCGCGAGGACGTCAGCCTGTCGGCGGTGGTCGGTGAGGCAGCGGCTCGACACCGGCTCATCGCCGACACGGTCGGTGTCGAGCTGCAAGTGAAGTGCATCTCTCCCGAGTCGGTGCAAGGCGATCGGTTGCAGCTGGTCTCGGCGGTGAGCAACCTCATCGACAACGCGGTCAAGTACAGCAACAAGGGCGGCATCGTCACCGTCTCGGCGCACGAGGTGAACGGATGTGTCGAGATCGAAGTGGCCGACACCGGCATCGGCATTCCAGCACGCGACCTCGACCGGGTGTTCGAGCGGTTCTACCGGGTCGACCGTGCTCGCAGCCGCACCACCGGTGGCACCGGTCTCGGCCTCGCCATCGTGCGGCACGTCGCCACCAACCACGGTGGCGATGTCACCGTGCGGTCGCGAGAAGGCGAAGGTTCGACGTTCACACTGCGCATCCCCATGGGAGAAGGAAGTTGACGATGGCGAACCCCAACGTGCAGACGGTGCTGGTCGTCGAAGACGAAGCGAGCTACGTGGAAGCACTCATCATCGGCCTCACTCGTGAAGGCTTTCGCGTGGAAGTGGCCGTCGATGGTGCAGAGGCACTGGCGAGGTTCGACATCGTGCAGCCCGATGTGGTGCTGCTCGACGTGATGCTGCCCAGGATCAGCGGCATCGACGTGTGTCGGCAGCTGCGCAAGCGCAGCCAGGTGCCGATCATCATGGTCACGGCCAAGGGTGCCGAGATCGACACCGTCGTCGGCCTGGAGGTGGGTGCCGACGACTACGTGACCAAGCCGTACCGCATGCGCGAGCTGGTTGCCCGCATGCGTGCGGTGATGCGCCGCCAGGGCGCGGCCGCATCCACCGGGCCCGAGCTGTCCGAAGGTGCCGTCACGGTCGGTGCCGTCAGCCTCGACCCGGCCGAGCACCGCGTGCTCATCGACGGCGCGGAAGTCACCATGCCGCTGAAGGAGTTCGAACTGCTGCACCTCCTGCTGGCCAACGCAGGCCGTGTGCTGTCGCGCGACATGCTCATCGATCGCGTGTGGGGCAGCGACTACGTGGGCGACACCAAGACGCTCGACGTGCACGTGAAGCGGTTGCGCGGAAAGCTGGAGGCCGACTCGGCGAACCCCACCCGCATCGTCACCATTCGTGGGCTCGGGTACAAGTACGAGCGTGTGAAGGTGTGAGCGTCCTGCTCGTCGCCCATCGGCCACCTACGATGCGGGCGTGAGCAGCGAGCGCGTACGAGCCGATGCGGTGTACCGCAGTGGTGAGCGCCCGCGCTCGAGCCGCCCGCCCGGTACCGGCTCGGGTGGTGGTGGGCACCGCCGGCAACGGCCGGTGCAGAATCAGTCACCGTTCCGCCGGCTGGCGCGCACGCACGCTCTCATCGCCATCGGCGACGCAGCGATGTACGGGGCGGTGGCGGGCGAGGTGCTCAGCCTGGGGCCAGATGCGCAGCGTTCGGCGGTGCTGCGCTACCTGATCGTCAGCTTCGCCCCGTTCGTGGTGGTGGCGCCGTTGATCGGCCCCACGATCGACAGGATTCCCGGCGGGCGGCGCATGGTCGTGCAGATCACCGCCGTCGCGCGCGCGGTGCTGTACGTGTTCATGGCGTTCCACACCGACGACATCCTGCTCTACCCGCTCGTGTTCGTGGCGTTGGTGATGCAGAAGACCTATGCCGTGTCGAAGTCGGCGTTGGTGCCCAGCGTGGTACGCAGCGACGACGAGCTGGTGGAAGCGAACTCCAAGCTGGGCCTCATCTCCGGGCTCGTCGGTGCGCTGGCCATCGGCCCGCTACTGGGCATTGGCCACTTCAGCGCAGCGGCCGCGTTGCTGATCGGGGTTGCGTTCTTCGGTGCCGCCACCATCGCGGCGCGCCAGCTTCCCAAGGAAGCAATCGCCCCCAAGCCCGCGGAAGCGGCGGAACGGCTCGAGCTGCGGTCGGCGGGCATCGTGCTGGCATCCGCAGCGATGATGTCGATTCGGGGTGTCATCGGTTTCCTCACCTTCCACCTCCTGTTCTGGATACGCGAGGACTACGGGCTGGCCCAGTTCGGCCTCGCCGCGGCGGCCAGCACGCTGGGCTCGATGGCCGGCAACCTGGTCGCGCCACGCTTGCGACGGGCGCTGCGCGAGGAGGTGATGCTCACCATCGCGCTGTCAGTGATCGCCGGCGCCGGCATTGCCGCGGCGATGACCGGTGGCCTGCTCACTGCGATCCTGGTCGCGTTCGTCGCCAACTTCTCGGCAGCCATCGGTCGCCTGGCGTTCGACTCGATCGTGCAGCGCGACGCACCCGACGCGAACCAAGGTCGCGCGTTCGCTCGCTACGAGACCCGCTTCCAGCTGGCGTGGGTGATGGCAGGGTTGCCGCCGGTGTTCTTCACCATGCCCGGTCAGGTGGGGTTCGTGGTGGTGGGCGTGGTCGCAGCGTTCGCCGCGGCCAGCTACCTCATCGGCTCGCGGGCGGTGCAGGCCGGCAAGCCGATGCCCATCTCGCTCACCCAGCGAGCACGTCGTGGCCTGGCCGCCAACGTCGCGAAGCGACGTGGCAACACACCGGCGAAGGGTGTTGCCCGCCCCGGCACCTCGACGGGCACTCGCCGCAAGCAGCCCTGATTCGCAGGCTGCGGGCACTCAGCTGCGGGCGCGGGCCACCAGCGACAGCACGCGGTCCACCGGCAGACCCGGTACCACGTGCCCGCCGACGCCCGTGACCGTGTCGGCCACGAACAGGGCATTGCACACGGCTTCCTCGGTGGCATCGACGACGGCGGCGAACACCTCGTTGATCGACCCGTCGGTGAGCAGCTCGATGGTGGCCCGACCGGTGGCGTTGCGCGGCAGGCGGTTGGCGGTGCTGATCGCGCAGAAGATGTCGCCGCTGCCGTTGTGGGCCACCGACCCGACGCGAGCGAGACCCAGGCCGACCCGGCGCGCGACTCGGGCCAGTTGCCGGGCATCGAGTGGCACGTCGGTGCACACGACCCCGATGCAGCTGCCGCCCTGGTCGAGCGTCGGTGCGGGCGGTGAGGCGTCGGGTAGGTGGGCGAGGGCTTCGCCCACCATCACGCCGCCGATGCGCATGTCGCGCGCCGCGCCGAAGTTGCACAGCAGCAGCACCCCCACGGTGCCCAGCCCGGGTAGGTAGCGCGAGGCGGTGCCGATGCCCGCTTTGTGGCCCATGGTCACCATGCCGGTGCCGGCACCCACCACGCCCTCTACCACGGGGCCGTCGGTGGCGGCCGCCAGCGCTTGGCGTGCATGTGCGGCTGTCACCCACCGACGACGCATGTCGTCGAGGTGCGAGTCGTCGCACTCGCCGACCACGGGGATCACCACCTCGTCGACACCGGCGGCGAACAGCTCGTCGACCACACCGTCGGCAACGCGACCGACCGACGAAGTGCCCGTGAGCAGGATGGGCGTCTCCAGCACCCCCCACTCCGTCATCTCGATGGTGCCAGTGAGTTCGCCGGCACCATTGAGGACCGCCGGTGCCGCCGGCATCGGCATCGCGAACAGCGCTGCCGGTTCATCGGGCACGATGGCGGTGACGCCGGTGCGAGCAATCGGTTCGTCGCCGTCGCCGTGCCACACCGTGACGTGCCCCACGCGCACACCGGGTACATCGGTGATGGCGTTGTGGCGCCCGGTGGAGAACGGGCCGAAGGTGAGACCCAGGTCGCGGGCCCGCGGGCGTGGGCTGGGGCGGCTGGAAGGCGCAGCGGTCGGCATTCGATGCAATCTAGAGTCGGCCGTGTGACCGTGCTGCGCATGCCCGTCGTCTGGACCGATCGGCACCGCGGGCACGCCCCCGAGGGTGGCTACTGGATGGGTGTGCGCCTTGCCGGTGACGAGGAGCCCGAGCGTGGCGATGTGCTGCGCGACCAACTGCTCGGTGCAGGAGCGACGATCGTGTCGGCACCCGATCTGGGTCCGGATCCTGTGCTCGCCGTGCACGACGCGGCCTTCGTCGATTGCCTGCGGCGAGCCCATGCGGAATGGGTGGCGGCGGGCCACCTCTCCGAGCCGGGTCAACCGCACGTGGTGCCCTACATCTTCGCCACGCCCGGCTTCTCGGCCAGAGCCCGGCCGAGCCGGCCACCCGCCAGCATTCGTGCCGAGATCGGTCTCTACGCCACCGACACGATGACGCTGATCAGCGACGGCACGTATCGGGCAGCCTGTGCTGCAGTGCATGCCTCGGTGCATGCTGCCGACCTGGTGGCCGACGGGCTGCCCGCCGCCTATGCAGCGGTGCGACCGCCAGGGCACCACGCGGGGCCGGCCTACTTCGGCGGCTCGTGCTACTTCAACAACGCGGCCGCGTCGGCGCAGCACCTGCGGGCTCGTGGGTTCGCGAGCGTCGCCATCGTCGACATCGATGCGCACCAGGGCAATGGCACCCAGGAGATCTTCTGGTCGCGTGGCGATGTGCTCTACGCCAGCGTGCACGTCGACCCCGCTGCCGGCTGGTACCCACACTTCGTCGGCTATGCCGACGAGATCGGCGAGGGCGACGGACTCGGGGCGACGTTGAACCTGCCGCTGCCGCCCGGCACCGGCGACCACGAGTGGTTGGCTGCGATCGAGCAACTGCTGCGCGCTGCCCAGCAGCACGGCAGCGAGGCGTTGGTGGTGTCGCTCGGGGTCGACGCGGCGGCGGACGACCCGGAGAGCCCGCTGCGGGTCACGGCAGGTGGGTTCCGTGCCGCAGGGGCGTTGCTGGGTACTCTCGGGTTGCCCACCGTGTTCGTGCAGGAGGGCGGGTACGACCTGCCTCGCCTGGGGTCGCTCGTGCTGGAAGTGCTGCACGGGTTCGAGGAGCGTCATGGCTGAGCAGCCGCAGTGGTGGATCGGTACCGACGAGGCCGGTGGCATACCCAACCCGGGCAGGCCCGACGTGAAGCCGCCGGCGCACTGGCGGCTGGAAGCGGTGGCCGCCACCGAGCGGCCGCGGCAGATCGAGCTCTCACCCGACGGTTCCACACTGGCCTTCATGTTGGATCGCGACACCTCCGACGTGTGGACCATCCCGGTGGCCGGCGGGCAGGCGCGGCGAGTCACCACCGGCCGTCCACTCGCCGCGTTCTGGGACGACGGCAACGCGGTGTGGTCGCCCGACGGCACCCGGTTGGCGTTCGCCCAGGGTGGCAAGGTGATGGTGGTCGCAGCCGGTGGCGGTGTGCCCGTCGAGGTGTGCGCAGCATCCGGCCCGGTGTGGCTCGATGACGCGCGGCTGGTGGTAGGAGTCGATCGCGACGGCCGCACGGTGCTGGCCGTGGTGGAGATCGACGATGCGTGGCCTCGGCCCCTCGCGACGGTTGGTGCCGACTACGTGACCGCAGTGGTGTCGCCCGACCGAACGAAGGTTGCGTACACGGTGTTCCACCACGACGACCTGAACTGCATCAGCCTGCACGTCGTCGATGTGGCCACCCGCGAGTCGCGCACCGTCGTGCACCAGCCAGGCTTCCAGTTGCGCAGCCCGGTGTGGTCGCTCGACGGCACTCACCTTGCGTTCGCCAGTGAGTGGCCCGGCTGGTACGAGGTGTTCGTGGTGCACGCGACTGATGGCACCGCGCCGCGTCAGCTCACGACCGACGATGCCGACTTCAGCGAGCTCGCCTTCACCCCCACCGGCGAATCGTTGGTCGGTGTGCGCACCCGGCACGGCGTGGCCGACCTGGTACGCATCGATGCGGCCGGCGGTGAGGTGGCGCTGTTGGCCGGCGGCGGCACGTGGTCGTCACCGTGCATCCTGCCCGATGGGTCGCTGGTGGCGGTGCACGAGTCGTTCACCAGCCCGGCTCGCATCTGTGCGGTGGCGCTCGACGGAGAGGTCGGCGAGCTGTGCGCACCAACGCCTGCTCCGGTTCGCACCGCACCGCACGTCGTGCCGGAGCATGTTGCCTACCGTTCGCTCGACGGCACGGAGGTGTACGGCTGGCTGTACCGGCCAGCGGGTGCGACTGTGGAACGGCCGTGCCCGGCGGTGGTGCAGCCGCATGGCGGGCCGACGTCGGTGACCGGCGACGAGTGGGACGGCGTCGCCCAGTACTTCCTCGACAAGGGCTACGCCTGGTTCGCGATCAACTTCCGGGGCAGCACCAGCTATGGCCGCGACTTCGAGCGTGCCAACCATGGCGTATGGGGTGTGGCCGATACGCACGACTGCCTCGCTGCGCACGACCACCTCGCCGCGCTCGGCTGGGTCGACCCCACGCGAGTGGCCATCTTCGGGGCCAGCTACGGCAGCTACATGGCGTTGCACTCGGTGGTCGACGACCCCGACAACCGGTATGCCTGCGCGGTCGCGAAGTACGGCGACTGCGACATCCTCACCTCCTGGGCCCAGGGCGATCTCGTCGGCCGGCTCGACCTGGAACGGATGATGGGCCATCCGCGCACTGCTCGCGCTGAGTACACCGCCGGCTCGCCGATCCATCGCATCGAGCATCTCCAGGTGCCGGTCTTCATCGCTCACGGCGAGCTCGACGAGCGCGTCAGTCCACGCCAGTCGCAAGAACTGGTGGAGGCGCTGCGGCGCGAGGGCAAGCAGTTCGAGTACGTCACCTACCCCACGGAAGGTCACGGCCTGCTGCGCACCGAGCCTTTCCTGCACTTCCACCGGCGCCTCGAACGCTTCCTCGACTGGTACCTGATGCCATGAGCGCCGGTCGGCCGCGGTCGGCCGCCGACTGTGCCAACATTGCCTGAACAGTGGCGCAGGTTTGCGCCCGACTCGTGGGGAGCACATCTCGTGACCACAAAACAGTTCACGCGCAGGTTCTGCGGCATTGCGCTGACAACCGCAGCGCTGGGGGCAACCGTGGTGGCATCCACCGCGGCGACGACGGCGGCCGACACCGCCGTCACGTTGACGGTTGGTCTGTTGCAGGACATCGACTCGCCCAACGTCACGGTGGGGTACACCGTTGCCGCCTACGAGACGTGGACCCTGCAGTACGCCACGCTCACCGACAAGGCGGCTGACGACTTCGCCACCATCCCCGGTCTCGCCGAGTCGTGGGATGCCAGCGACGACGGCCTCACGTTCACCTACCACCTGCGTAAGGGCCTGAAGTGGAGCGATGGCGAGCCGCTCACGGCCGAGGACACCGTGTGGACCATCAACACGTCGCGCGATCAGGAGTGGACGAACCACTTCGCCACCACCGTCAACCTGACCGCCACGGTGGTCGACGATCGAACGCTCACCATCGAGACGGCGGTACCCGATCCGAAGTTGCCGACGATGGACGTGTACATCGTGCCCAAGCACATCTGGGAGACGCACGCGGGCACGGTCGACGATCTTGCCGCGTACGACGCACTCGACGGTGTCGGCTCAGGGCCGTTCACGCTGCAGGAGCGCAAGGCCAACCAGGAGTGGACGATGGTGGCCAACCCCAACTACTGGAAGGGCGCGCCGGCCGTCGACCAGGTCGTCTTCCGAGTGTTCAGCGATGGCGACGCGATGGTCACCGCGCTGAAGAGCGGCGAGATCGACGTGGCTCACCTGGTGCCGTCGCAGTCGTTCGAGGACCTGAAGAGCGAGTCGGGCATCGTCACCGTGGCCGGCGCGCAGGGTGGCTTCACCGAACTGGCGATGAACGGCATGGCCGGCGGTCTCGGCGACGGGCACCCGGCGTTGCAGGACATCGAAGTGCGTCACGCCATCGCTCGTGCGATCGATCGGCAGTCCCTGTTCGATCGCGTGGTCAAGGGGCAGGGTGAGATGATCGACACGCTCGGGGTGTCACCCAGCCCGGAGTGGACGCCCACCATCCCTGCCGACCAGCAGCTGAACTACGACCCCGCGGCCGCCAACCAGGCGCTCGACGACGCGGGTTACCTCGATGCCGACGGCAACGGAGTGCGCGAGATGCCCGGTGGCGGCGACGAGCTGAAGTTCCGCTACGCGGAGCGCAGCGACAGCGTCAACGGTGCCGCCATCCGCGAGCTGATCGAGGGCTGGTTGAAGGAGATCGGCATCGCGCTGGAGGTGTCGGTGTTCGACGACACCCAGCTCGGTCAAGTGGTCTACGACGGCACCTACGACCTGTTCGTGTGGGGTTGGACCCCGTTCGTCGACCCCGACCCGATGCTGAGCTACTTCACGTGCGATCAGCTCACCACCGATGCCGCCTCGCCCGGCTACAACGACGCCAACTGGTGCAGTGAGGAGTACGACGCGCTGTACCTGCAGCAGAACCAGGAGCTCGACCGTGCCACGCGCATCGACCTGGTGCACCAGATGATCACGCTCTTCTACAACGAATCCACGTACGTGGTGCTGTACCACGACGCCGACACCCAGGCCTACCGCACCGATCGGTTCACCGGCTGGACCCAGCAGCCCAAGGGCACCGGCCCGGTGGTGTTCACCAACTCGTCGCCCACCTACTTCAACCTGACGCCCATCGAGGGTGGCGGGGGCGACGACAGCTCCAGCACCGGCTTGCTCATCGGCATCATCGCCGGTGTCCTGGTGCTGCTGGTGGTCGGCGGTCTGCTGGTCGTTCGATCGCGCAAGAACAGCGACGAACGCGAGTAGCCCACCGCCGTGCGCGCGCGATTCATCCTCACGAAGCTCGTCGGTGCGCTCAGCACCCTTGCGTTCGTGGTGGCCTTCAACTTCTTCCTCTTCCGCGTCGTCAACGAGAACACGGTCGAGTCGATGTTCCGTGGGCGCAACCTCAGCCCCAGCCAGATCGCGCGTCTGGAGCGTCAGTTCAACCTCGACGGCAGCAAGTGGGAGCAGTTCACCGCCTACGTCGGTCAGCTCTTGCACGGGAACCTCGGGCTGTCGATGAAGGACTTCCGCCCGGTCACCACCGTCGTGGGAGAGGCGCTGTGGCCCACCGTGCTGCTGGTGGGCACGTCCACGCTGCTGGCGATGACCGGCATCTTCTTCGGGTTCCGTGCCGGCTGGCGGCGGCGTAGCGGTTACGACGTGGGCGTCACCACCTTCTCGATGTTCACCTACTCGATGCCCGACGCATGGCTCAGCATGGTGTTCCTGGGGTTGTTCGCCTCCGGCCTCGGGCTGTTCCCCACCGGGGGGTTGGAAGACTCCGGCAGCAACGCGGCAGGGTTGGCCAAGCTGCTCGACCAGGCGCACCACATGGCGCTGCCCGCGCTCGTGCTGGCGATCGCCTACATCGGGGAGTACACGATCGTGGCCCGCTCGGCGATGATCGACACCCTGCGCGAGGACTACCTGCAGCTCGCGCGTGCCAAGGGCCTGCGCGATTCGGAGGTGCGCAGCAAGCACGCGCAGCCCAATGCGATGCTGCCGGTGGTGAGCCTCTCGGCACTCAACTTCGGGTTCGTGCTCAGCGGTGCCATCGCGGTGGAGACCATCTTCTCCTGGCCCGGGCTCGGGCAGCTCACCCGCAACGCCGCCACCGGCCCCGACTTCCCGGTGCTGCAGGGCCTGTTCCTGCTGTTCAGCGCCTCGCTGATCTTTGCCAACCTGATCGCCGACCTGATGTACGGCCGCATCGACCCGCGAGTGGGTGGGCGATGAGCGAGCGCATCCCGGAGGCGGAGGCGACGTCGCCCGTCATCGGCTCGGTCCCTCGCTCGGGCCGGGCGGTCGCCTGGGATCGCCGGCGCGCGTCGGCTGCCGGGGTGTGGCGCGGGCTGCGCAACGATCGGTTGGCGATGGTCGGGTTGGTCGTGCTCGTGCTGTTCGCGCTGCTGGCGTTCGCGGCCCCCTGGCTGAGCGATGAGTCGTCGCTCAGCGCCGCCAACACGGGCGACAACCCCATCTGGGCGCCGCCGAGCTGGGAGTTCCTGTTCGGCACCGACCACCTGGGTCACAGCGTGGCCGCGCAGTTCCTGTGGGGTAGCCGCATCAGCCTGTTCGTGGGCCTCATGGCCACGCTGTTGCAGATCGGCATCGGCTCGCTCATCGGGCTCACCGCCGGGTTCTTCGGTGGCTGGGTGGATTCGGTGCTGATGCGGCTCACCGACTGGTTCCTGGTCGTGCCCTTCCTGCCGCTGGCCATCGTGCTCGCGGCGGTGCTCGAACGCGGCCTGTGGACGATCATCCTCGTCATCGGCATCACGTCGTGGCCCTCCACCGCTCGCCTGCTGCGCGCGCAGGTGCTCACGGTGCGCCAACGCCTCTACGTCGACCGCGCGCGATCGCTGGGGGCCGGTCGCCTGCACCTCATGCGCCGGCACATCCTGCCCAACGTGACGCCGCTCATCCTCGCCAGCACGACGCTGGCGGTACCCATCTCCATCCTCACCGAGACCACGCTGTCGTTCCTGGGGCTGGGCGACCCCACCTCCACCTCATGGGGCGGCATGTTGAACTCGGCGAAGGACAACAGCGCGATCAGCGGCGGTCGCTGGTGGGCGTACATGCCGCCCGGCCTCGGCATCGTGTTCGTCGTGCTCGCCGTCACGCTCTTCGGTCGTGCCTTGGAAGAGATCCTCGACCCCAGGTTGCGTCAGCGATGAGCGTGCTGGAGCTGCACGACCTGCACGTCACCTACCGCACCGACGGCGGGTCGGTGCCGGCCGTGCGCGGCGTGAACCTGTCGCTGGATACGGGCGACACCGTCGGCCTTGCCGGTGAGAGCGGCTGCGGCAAGAGCACCATCGCCGGCGCGGTGCTGCGGCTGCTGCCCAAGGGCACCGAAGTGAGTGGCAAGGTGCTGCTCGACGGCGAAGACGTGTACGCGATGAAACCCGGTCGGCTGCGGGCTGTGCGCTGGACCAGCGCCGCCATCGTGTTCCAGGGAGCGCTGCACTCGCTGAACCCGGTGCGCCGGGTGGGCCTGCAGATCGAGGAAGCGATCCTGCTGCACTCGCAGCAGTCGGCTCGCTCGGCGCGCATCAGGGTGGGTGAGCTGCTCGAGAAGGTCGGCCTGCCGGCCGGGCAGGCCGAGCGCTACCCGCACCAGCTGTCGGGCGGGCAGCGTCAGCGGGTGCTCATCGCGTTGGCGCTCGCATGCGAGCCGAAGTTGCTCATCGCCGACGAACCCACCACTGCGCTCGACGTGATGGTGCAGGCACAGGTGCTGAGGTTGTTGGAGGAGCTGCAGCGCGAACACGGCCTGTCGTTGCTGTTCATCACCCACGACCTGTCGGTGCTCACGCACACCTGCGAGCGGCTGGCGGTGATGTACGCCGGCCGCATCGTGGAGGAGGGGCCGAGCACGCAGGTCTTCGCCGACCCGCAGCACCCGTACTCGCGTGCGTTGGCGGCAGCGTTCCCCACCATCGGCGATCCGGCCTCGCGGATGAACCCGCAGGGTCTCGCCGGCGACCCGCCCGACCCGTCGGCGCTGCCCGCCGGCTGCCCGTTCCACTTGCGCTGCGCGGTCGCGGCACCTGAGTGCTCGTCGCTCGACGTTGCGCTGCGCCCGGCAGGCGCCGGCCGCAGCGCGGCGTGTGTGCACGTGGGGGCCACCGATGTCTGAGGCGTCGCCCGCCGCGGCCGATGTCGTCGTGTCGCTCACCAACGTGCAGGTGCAGTTCGGTGGCGGCAGCGTGCGTGCAGTCGACACCGTGTCGCTCGATGTCGGGCGCGGCGAGGTCGTGGCGCTGGTCGGTGAGTCGGGCTGCGGCAAGACCACGTTGATCCGCGCGATCATCGGGCTCGAGCCGCTGGCTCACGGCTCCATCGCGGTCGAGGGCAGCACGGTCGGCGGTGGCCGCCGGCTGCGGGCGCTGCGCCGCCGGGTGCAGATGATCTTCCAGGACCCGTCGGGCGCGCTGAACCCGCGGCACTCCATCTACGAAGCCGTCGCCGAAGGCCTGCGCATCCACAAGGTGAAGGGCCACGAGCCCACGCTGGTGGCCGAGGCCCTTGCCGCGGCCGGCCTGCGGCCGCCCGACCGCTACTTGCGTCGGTTCCCGCACGAGCTGTCGGGGGGTCAACGCCAGCGCGTGATCATTGCCGCCGCGATGGCCTTGCAGCCGGCGCTGCTGCTGGCCGACGAGCCGGTGGCCAGCCTGGATGCCTCGATCCGTGGTGAGATCCTGGCGCTGATGCGCTCGTTCGTCGACTCCCGCGGCGTCTCGATCATCGCCGTCACCCACGACCTCGGGCTGGCATGGAACATCGCCGACCGTGTGGCCGTGATGTACCTCGGGCGAATCGTGGAGGTGGGGCCCACCGAGGAGGTGCTGCGTTCTCCGAAGCATCCGTACACCCAGGCCCTGCTCAGCGTTGTCCCCGAGATCGAGGGCATGGCGCAGCAGATCCTCGTCGGTGAGACACCCGATCCGAGCCGCATCCCCAGCGGTTGCCGATTCCACCCGCGCTGCCCGGTGGTGGCCAGCGGAGAGGCCGATCGGCTGGGGTTCGGCGACAGGTGCCGCGGCGTCGACCTGGAACTGGAGCCGGAGGTCGCCGCCCATCGCGTGGCCTGCCACGCCGTCGCCCGCTGACGCCCGCTGACGCACGCGGGTCGCTGTCAGATCACGGTGGGCGTCGTTCCCGAGTCGTTCAGGTCACGGTGCGCGGCATCGATGCGTAGTCCTCGGCGTCGCCCCACGCCGGCTCGGCGGTGAGCCCGTGGAAGTTCAACTCGATGGTGACTCCATTGGGGTCGGCGATGAACATCTGGCACAGGCCGAACTCGCCGAAGTAGCGCTTGCGACACGCGAGCCCCAGCCGGCCGAACCGGTGATGAAAGGCCTCCGGATCGGTGGCCAGGAAGGCGATGTGGTCGACGACTCCGCTGTTGTCGGTGGCGGACTCAGGTGTGGTGCCCAGGTAGAACAGCTCGGCGTGTGGGATGCCGTGCGCCGCCATGTGCACCTGGATGGAACCGTCGACGCCGAGCCAATAGCCGGGAAACGGGAAGTCGGGGCGCGGCATCACCTCGAACCCGAGCACCTCGCAGTAGAACGCTCGTGTCACCTCGAGGTCGTTGGCACGGACGAAGAAGTGATCGAGGCGCATGATCGGCATGCGCCGAACACTACGACGGCCGGTGCGACCGACTGGGCGAACTACCGGCTTGGAGAACGACCGGCTCGGCGCTCGCCTCAGCGCGGGAAGCGTTCGCTCCAGTTGCGTTCGGCGAAGAGCGCTCCGTCGCGTTCGGCACGTAACGCGATGTCGACGTGGAACCAGTCGCGATCGCTGCGCACCTGCAGCGTCGCCTCTGTCGAGCACGTTGCCACCGCGTGGCCGCTGCCAGGCAGGTTGAACGTCATGTCGTAGCGGCTGCGACCCGTGGCCCACGCCTGGGAGAGGTCGACGGTGCTGATGCCCAACGACCCTTCGTACACGTCGGTCACCGTCGTGCCATGGGTGCCCGAGTAGGTGCCGCCGTAGCGGGTGTGCACGCGGGATTCGCGGGCCAGCACGTCGGTCTCGTAGCGCCACTCGACACCTTCGGCGTCGTCGGCGCTCGGGCCCGGGCCGGGCTGGAACTGGTTGTGCGCACGGGGCAACGCGGCCGCGGTCGGTAGCGACAGGCGCACCGACGCTCGCTGCACGCCCCGCGTGAACGGCTGCGCCGCAGGCCAGCAGTTGGGCCAGTCGGTGCCGGCGATCGCCAGCCGAAGGCGGTGGCCGGGCAGCAGCGTCCAGGTGGTGGCCTCGAACTGCACCGTCACGTCGATCCACTCGCCGGGCACGACGGGCTGCGCAGGGGCATCGATCTCTCCGAACGGGTCGGTGGGCCAGATGCCGCGCTGTGCGAGGTCGAGCATGCCACGGGTGATGAGCGTGCTGCTGCCGTCGGGTGCGATGTCGCACAGCTTCACCGAGACGTGACCAGCGGATGCCGACGACCGCACGCGGAGAGCGACTTCTCCGTTGCCCATCATCATCGACTCCACCGCGTGCACCCAGTCGTACGTGATGCTGTGCGCGTTGTCGGATCGCTGGTCGAGCGGTTGCCCCCACGGCAAGCCGCCGGCGCACGAGTTCCACGCGGTGATGCCCACGTCGCCGCGCACGGCGAGCACATCGACCACGTCGTCGACGAGCTGCTCGTCGAGTTCGGTGATGATCGGCCGGCCGGGGTTGGCCAGAGCGTCGAGCGCGACGTACTCGATCTCGCGCAGGTGCGTGGGCGGCCACACATCGACCTCCACCCAGTGGCCGTCGTGCAGTGCCAGATCGGGCTCGGCGGGGGTGGGGCGGCGGACGAAGATCTGGCCGCGCCGAGCGCCTGCCTGCGGCCCGCCACGCAAGTGCTGGTCGAAGAACCGCATCAACTCCAGGTCGCTGTCGATGTTGGGGCCGGGCCGGGCCACCGACGGATCCTTGTGCGCCCAGGGCCCGGCGATCAGGTGCCAATCGGGCAGGTGTTCGATGGCGCGGAACGTGTTGTTGCGATACCCGTCGGCCCAGCCACTGATCAACAGCACGGGGCACGACATCCGTTGGTACCCATCGCCGCGCGGGCCCAATCGGACCGAACCGCGCCGCCAGGTCGCATCCGGCCGCGGGTGGCGCAGCCACTCGAGCAGCCACGGCTCGTGCTGGTCGATGCGCCGCTGCCACTCGGCTTCCCAATCGCCGCCGAACCCGGCACCGGCCCACACCGCCGGCGTGGGCGGCAACGCGTTCATCGCGATCATGTAGAGCGGGTAGTCGATGAGGTCGATCGCGCGCAGCACACCGCCCATGTAGTGCACGTCGTCGGTGTAGCGGTCGTCGGTGGCGTACATCGCTGCGATCGCACCCAGCTGAGGGATGCCTTCCATCGCCATGTGCAACGAGTTGAACCCCGAGTACGAGGTGCCGAGCATGCCCACCTTGCCGGTGCTCCATGGCTGTGCGGCGACCCACTCGATGACGGTGCGCAGATCGCGCCGCTCGATGTCGGGGTACTCGTCCTCGGCGACTCCTGTGGAGTTGCCGGTGCCCCGAACGTCGATGCGCAGCACTGCGAAGCCGCCTTCGCCGGCGAAGCGCAAGTAGCCGTCGGCGTACGATGCACCGACGTCGCTCATGCGGTACGGCAGGGCCTCGAGCAGAGTCGCGAACGGGCCCTCTGCGTCGGGCAAGTACAGCGTGCCGGCCAGCACGGCGCCGCCCTCGTCGGCGATGGAGACGAGCTGCTCTGAAACCTGCATAGCCGTTCAGGGTAGCGTTGGGCTCATGGCAGCGGTGGCAGCAGCAGCGGATGTAGCGGTCATCGGGCTCGGTGGGCTGGGGTCGGCGACGGCCTACTGGCTGGCCCGGCGAGGTGTCAGCGTGGTCGGTTACGAGCAGTTCGAGCTGGGGCACCTGCGAGGTGCCTCGCACGACCACTCGCGCATCATCCGCCGTTCGTACCACACGCCGGAGTACGTGCGGTTGGCTGCTGCCGCCTACGACGCCTGGCGGGCGGTGGAGGCCGAGAGCCGTCAGCGGATGATCACCATCACGGGCGGCGTCGACCTGTTTCCGCCGAACGCGGCCATCGATCATCGCACCTACACGGCCAGCCTCGATGCCGAGCACGTGCCGTACGAGTGGATCGACGGTGCCGAGATCCGTCGTCGCTGGCCGGCGTTCGCCGCCGGCGAGATCGTCACCGACGACGTGATGGGTGTGTACTCGCCGCAGACCGGCATCGTGCCCGCCGGCCCCGGTACGCGCGTGATGCAGCAGCTGGCTGTCGCCCGCGGCGCGAACCTGCGCGGCAACTCGCCCGTGCGTGCCATCCGCCCGATCGACGGCGAGGTCGACATCGTCACCGACGACGGAGTGGTGCGGGTGGGCAGCGTGGTCGTCACTGCCGACGCGTGGACCAACCGCCTGCTGCGCGATCTCGATCTGCAGATCCCGCTGGCTGTGCTGCAGGAGCAGGTCAGCTACTTCCCGCAAGCCGACCTGGGGCCGTTCGCCGTCGGCAGTTTCCCGGTGTGGATCTGGATGGACGACCCCAGCTTCTACGGCTTCCCCGTGTTCGGCGACATGACGGCCGTGAAGGGCGCCGAGGATTGCGGCGGTCGCGAGGTCGATCCCGACACGCGCACGTTCGACCCTGATGCAGCCATGGAGCAGCGGCTCGGCGCGTTCATGCAACGCCTGGCCGGCGGGCAGTGGGCCACACCGCGCACGACCACCTGCTTGTACACGCTCACGTCTGATCGCGACTTCGTGCTCGACCGGTTGCCCGGCTACCCGCAGGTGTCGGTGGCGCTGGGCGCGGCGCACGGCTTCAAGTTCGCCTCGTGGTTCGGTCGCAGCCTCGCTGGTCTGGCCTGCGGTGAGCCTGCTGGGCGCGAGTTGGCGCCGTTCGCGTTCACCCGCGAGTCGCTGCACCGGCCCATCGATCGCGCCGCCTGGATGGTCTGACCCGAGCGCGCGGTGAGGTGTGCCGGGCCTGGTGGCGGGCCTGGCTCGCTAGCCTGGGCGCATGGCGTTCGAAGCACCGGCCCCGACCTCAGCAAGCTCATCTCCGCGTGGGAGGAGTGGGAGGCCGGCGAGCAATCACCCGGCAAGGTGCTGGCCAACATGAAGACCGCCGGGCTGCCGCAGGTGTTGCGCCGGCTCGTCGACACCGGCTGGAGCCCCACTGACTAGCCCTCCTCGCCGGTCGGGTGGCAACCAGCACATCCCGCGGCCGGCCGGCTGGCGCGAAGGCGATGCGCCCCCGTGGCCGGTGCCGTCGCCGGCGCTGCGAGCAGGCACCGTTGCTGCGGCCGTCGCCGCCGGTTCCACGCCGTCGGAACTGCAGCCCGACTTCGCCGACGCGCGGCCGTCGGCCGTGCTCGCAGTGGTTGCCGACGGCCCCCAGGGGGCCGAGGTGCTGCTCACCCGGCGGTCGATGGAGATGCGCAGCCACCGCGGCGAGGTCAGCTTTCCGGGTGGCCGGCTCGACCCCGGTGAGAGCTACGTACAGGCGGCGCTGCGTGAAGCGCACGAGGAAGTGGGGCTGCACCCCGACGCGGTGGAGGTGGTCGGCGAGCTGCACCCGCTCGGCACGTGGGTGAGCCGCAGTTGGATCGTGCCGATCGTGGCACGCCTCGCCGAGCCGTTGCCGCTGGCGGCGCCGTTGCACGGCCGCACGAGCGAAGTCGATCGGGTGCTGTGGGTGCCGTTGCACGACCTCACCCGGCCCGGCACGTTTCACGAGGAGTGGTGGCACACCGCATCGGCGAGCGGCCGATCTACTTCTTCGAGCTCGACGACGAGACGGTGTGGGGCGCCACCGCTCGCGTGCTGCACCAGCTGCTGCGAGTGGCGCACGGCATCGCCGACCTCGACGACGCCGCGCGACCACCCGCGTTGTGAACCGACGGGCCCTGCTGGTCCAGGCCCGGCTGGTCGGGGCCTGTTACTCAGGGCTTGTTGGTCAGGGGCCGCCGGCCACCCGAACCGCGGCGTAGAACGTCTGCGCCCAGGTGTAGCACTGCGCCTGCAGCGTGAAGGCCCGGGTGCGGCAGTGGGCTTTCATGTCGGCCAGGAACTGCTGGTCGACGCGCCGTCGGTTGGTGCCGTTCCAGACGCCGTTGCCGTACCGCATGTCGATCAGCTTCAGGTTGCGGTAGCCGAAGTCGTGGCGGCGGCACGGGTCGCGGAAGTTGAACGACAACCCGGTGTCGCCCACCAACGGTGCCGAGCAACCGTCGCTGCTCCAGTCGAACCACCGATCGCCGATGGTGACGGTGGCGACGAAGTCGCGTAGCGGTACCTCGTAGACCTCGTGCTGCACGTAGGCCCAGTCGATGGACGCGGAGTGCGCCGCGTTGGGTTGACGGCCGGCAGCAGCCGGCGATACGACGGTCAGGACACTCGTGACCGCGACGAGCACGGCGAAACGAACTCGCATGATGTGCTCCTTGTTGAACGCCCGAAGGCGTTCCGCCGATTCAACCGTGGCCGGTCGTCGGCGACAACCCGCGGGCCCTTTCAGTCGATCGACGCGAGCGACCACCACACCGAGTCGATCATGACACCGATCTGGTTACCGTCCCACTCGTTGGTGCGGTGAGTGGCGATCGCCACGATGGCGGTGCCACGGGCGGCGTCGTGAACGACCCAGACGTTGCCGGTGACGGCGACCCCGTCGGAGTCGGTGCCGCTCCAGTTGGCGCGCATGGTGGGGAGCGTTTGGCCGCTGTCGGCCACGAATTCGTCGGTGGCGCCGACGGATCGACCCGACTCCAAGGTGCGCACCGCAGCGGCGGTCGCGTCGTCGATGGTGACAAGAGTGTCGAGGCGTGTGAACGACAGCGAGTCCGATCCGTTGGACACGGTGATCGTCGACCCGCTCTGGTCGGCCACTTCGTAGCCCGGAGCGAGCGAGAGGCGACGCAAGGTGGGGAAGGGAAGCGGGACGCTGGCGTGGACGGATGTGGGCAGCATCGGCGAGGCAGGGAACCACGGCGCTGCGTCGCCGACGGAGGGTGCGTTGCTCAACGACGCGACCATCTCGCGGTAGGTCTCGTCGCTGAGCGAGGTGTCCTCGGGAGGTCCGTAGACATCGCCGACGATGCTGAGCCCGTCATCGCGCACGACCACGTACACCGCTCCGCCGACGTTGGACTGGGACTGGTCGGCCTGGTACAACTCGTAACTCACCCTGGCGAGGCGGACGTTCGCGAAACCGAGGTGCCCAGGTTCGAACACCTCGGAGGCTGTGTAGGCAATGAGCGGGTAGTCACCGTCGAAGGTGTCGATGTACTCCTGCAACAAGTCGTTGGGGTCCTCGCCGGCGTTGCGGTTGAGGACCTGCAGGATCGTGGCGATACCTGTGTCGGTGTTCGTGAACGTGTACGGATCGTCGCCTTCCACGGTGAGATCTGCTTGGGCCGGCACGTAGACGCTGTAGCCGAGCTCGGTGGCGTCGGAGGGGATGACGACAGTGTCGGGTGTGGTGTCCGCGATGGTGGTGTCGACGGGTGCCGTGGTGTTCGGCACGGTGATCACCAGCGTGTCGGAGACCGGCAACGACGTCGTCGGCGCCACCGTCGTCGGTGTTGACGTCTGCGCGGTGCCGGAATCGTCACCTCTCGTTGCGAGGAAGGTCGCTCCGCCGGCGGCGGCGGCGACCGCCACGAACCCGCCGATGATGAGCCCCGGCGAACGGCGACGCGGCCCGGATGCGGGCGCAGGTGGGGGCACCTGAGGAGGCTGGGGGGGAGGAAACGAACTCATGTCGCACCGTCCTTCACCGCGAGATGAGGCCTTCTCGATGTTCTCAGCCATGTCCCGGGCGATCGAAGACTACTCATCGTCCGCCCCAGCTGTGTACCCGGCCGGGCAGACCGATCAGCCGGCGAGCTGTTGCAGCAGCTCCCACCCCGCGCGCACGTGCTGCAACTCCGTGCTGCGTGCGCCGACGGACACCCGGCAGGCGACCACGCCGTCGAGGACGGTGCGCGTGAACAGCGCGCGCCCGGTCTCGTTCGCGGCCACGATCAGCGCGTCGGTTGCCTCGTTGCCGGCCTTCAGGCGCAGGCACAGCAAGTTCAGTGGGTGCGGTGCGACGATCTCGAAGCGGCCGTCCGCTGCCACCCACTCGGCCAGCTGCTGTGTGGCCGCCACGTGGCGGCGGATCATCGCGACGGCATCGGTGGCTCCGCCGGCGCGAATGGTGAACCACAGCTTCAAGGCGCGGAAGCGGCGACCGAGGGGTATCTGCCAGTCGCGATAGTCGATCGCCGCGCCGGATTCGGCGGCAGCCGAGCGCAGGTACTCGGGCAGGATGCTGAGCGCGCCCAGCAGCGCCGCCCGGTCGGCGGTGTAGAACAGGTCGCAGTCGAAGTTGACGCCCATCCACTTGTGCGGGTTGGTGCAGTAGCTGTCGGCGAGTTCGAGCCCGTCGTTCACCCAACGGTGCTCGGGCGCGAGCGCGGCGATGCCGCTCATCGCTGCGTCGGCGTGCAGCCAGAGACCTTCCCGCTGTGCGATCGCGCCGACCTCGGCCACCGGGTCGAAGGCCATCGAGCTGGTGGTACCGCGTGTGCAGCACACCCAGAACGGCGTGAGGCCTGCGGCCCGATCGTCGGCAACCATACGAGCGAACTCGTCAGCGCGCATCGCGAACGACCGGTCGTGTGGCACGACGCGCAGTTGGGACGCGCCGATGCCTGCGATGCGGAGGCCCTTCTCGATGCTGCTATGAGCCTGTGATGTTGCATATGCAACAAGATGGCTGGTATCGCCGAGACTGTTGATGGCGCCGCCGGTGACGCGCCATCGGGCGGCGAGGATGGAGGCGAGCGTCGCCTCGCTCGCCGAGCCATGGATCACGCCGCCTCCGGTGGCGCTGGTGCTGCGGAACCTGGCGGGCAGGCCCAGCAGCTCCTGCATCCAGTCCATCATCAGCGTCTCCACCTCGGTGCAGGCCGGGCTGGTGACCCAGCTCATGCCCTGCACGCCCAGGCCGGCCGCCGCCAGCTCGCCGAGGATGGCCGGGTAGCTGGAGTTGCCGGGGAAGTACGCGAAGAACGACGGGTGCTGCCAGTGGGTGATGCCGGGCATCACCACCCGATCGAGGTCGGCCAGCACCTCGGTGAACGGCTCGGGTGCCAAGGGCGGGTGCTCGGGCAGCGCAGCGCGGATGTCGCCGGGCTGCACCTGGCTGGCCACCGGGTACTGCTCGACGCCTTCGAGGTACTCGGCGATCCAGTCGATGAGCGCGTGGCCGTGTGTGCGGAACTCGTCGGGTGTCACGCCGCCACGCTAATCGGCGAATCCTGGCCGAACGCTGGGCACGAGCGGCTACTTGTCGTCGCCGGCGGCGCCCCGGGAGCGGCTGGTTCGACGCATCTTCTCCTCGAGATCGAGGCTGTCGACGTAGGCGGTTGCAGCAGCGTGCGAGACCTCGTGGCCGGTGATCGCGAGAAGAAACGGGTCGCGATGGATGGCCAGCAGCTCGCCGTCGGTTCGTGCCCGCACCGTTGCGGTGCGGGTGACGTTGGACAGCAACGCGACCTCGCCGAAGAAGTCGCCGCGCGGTGCGGTACGGAGGTACACGCCGTTCATGTCGATGTCGAACTCGCCGTCGGCGACGGCGTAGAACACGTCGCCCGAATCGCCCTGTCGGATCACGGCCTCGCCGCTGGCGATCTTGACCCGCTCAGCGGACCGGGCGACCATCTCGAGGGTCGCGGCGGGCAGCGGTGCGAACATCGGCAGGCCCGACAACAACGCCATCTCGACCACGGGCACATCCGCATGCGAGTCGGCATCGCGCAAGGCCCGCGTTGTCGCCAACGCGATGACGACGAGGACGACACCGGTGCCGATGAGGGCGCCGTGAAGGCCGGCGAGCGCCATCAGCCCCTGGGCGATTCCGACGCCCGCGACTTGAGCGATGCCGCCGACCAGACCGAGACAGGCGAACAACGGCCCGAGGCTGCGCGGATCGGTGGATCGCTGCAACAGCATTCGGCTGAGGTTCTCCATCGATGACAGGCACATCCCGAGCAACGGCAGTACGACGAAGGCAACGGGCGCACTGGTGAAGAACCCGAAACCGACCAACATCGCAGCGGTGGCGACGAGCCCACCCGTGAGTGCGCGGCGCAGCTGAGCGCGGCGCACCACGAACGTGACGAGCAGCATGCTGACGACGGCGCCCGCCCCCACGAGTGCGGACAGCAGGCCCGGCCCCCGGTCGCCGAGCTCGAGTGCTTGCAGGGCCACGACGACCAGCAGCACGTCGAACGCGCCGATCACCAGGTTGCGAGCCGATGACACGCCGAGTACGCCGATGGCCCACTTCCGCTCGCGCAGCTCGGCGGTCGCCGCCCGCATGACGCGCCGAGGCGGTGTCGCGTTGCCGTGCGCGTGGGCGAGCGCCAGCGGCGAGGGTCGCCACGCAGTCGCCGCCACGGCGATGGCGCTGCCGGCCGCACAGGCGATGAACACGGCGGTCGGCCCGCCGATGCCGCCCAGCGCCGCGGCAACCAGTGGCCCGATCAATCCGCTGACGCTGTCGCAGTACGACACTCGTAGGTTGCCGCCGACGAGCTCCTCGGTGGACCGTGCGATGGTGGGCAGCAGCACTGCACCGGTCGGTCGCAGTGTGTTGATCGCGCCGAGCCCGAGCACCACGAGTGCGGCAACTGCGGGCGAGGGAAGGTCGAGCGCGGCAGCGATGGCAGCCCCGGCCAGGGCCACGGCCTGCACCGCGAAACCGGCGAGACGCACACTGTGGGCGCGATGGCGCGCGGTGAGATGCGCGGCGAGCGGAGCGAAGACCAGGGTCGGCACGTGCACCGCGAGGGCGACGAAACCGACCGCCGAGGAACCGCCCCAGCGGTATGCGTGCACGAGGATGCCGACGATTGCGGCCCACTCGCCGACCACCGTCAGCAGGTGTGCCAGCACGAACCGGTGCATCCGTGCGTTGTTCATCGACACCCGCTTCACTGACGTCTCCTACGGCCGCGCCCGCCGACGCGGTTTGCGGGCCGGAGCATAATGGCGTCGCCGCTGACGAGCAGGTCGCCTGTCGATCAGAGGCGGATGATCTGCAGGTTCCACTGGATCGGCATCGGCACGAAACCGGCGCTCTCGTACGATCGGCGCGCGGGGGCGTGTCCTGGGTCGTCGGCTGTTGCGACGACGACGTATGACATCGACTCCTCTTGGCTTCGTTCGAACGCAACGCGGTTGAGCATCGGAGCGATGCCCTGCCCTTGCTGGGCCGGATCGACTGCGAGGAGGTCGATGTCGGCGATGCCGTGGTCGTCCATCTTGAGGACGACGAAGCCCGCTGGCCGTCCCTCGAGGTCGTACACCCATGTCTCGTCGTCGCTGTCGGTGATCGCGCGTCTGATGTATGAGGCCTGCGACGCTTCCCAGTCCGGCTCGAAGCGCCCGAAGAGGTCCGGACCGTAGAGATCCTCGAACGAGGCGTACACGGAACGGAACGCCTCGACGCCGAACGTGACGCACGCATCCACGTCGGCCTCCGTGATGCGGCGAATCCGTGCTGGCCGGTGTGCCGGGGAGCCGGGGAACTCCGTCGCCCGGTAGAGAAGGACGGGCATGACGGCACGGCGCGTGAAACCTTGCGACCGAAGGGCCTGATGGGCTGGCGCGTGGCCAGCGAAGTCCCGGATGTATGCCTCGACGTATGCCACCCCGGCGTCTCGTAGATGGGCGAGCGCGTGGGAGATCAGCCTGGCGCCGATTCCTTGTCGTTGCTGATCCGGATGGACGGCGATGATCTCGAGCATGCCCATTCCGGTGGACAGGTCGCAGGTGGTGACGATGAAGCCAACGGTGACGCTGTCGAGTTCCGCGACCCAGGAAGAAGTCTGCGGATCGTTGAACCATGCATCGACTTGTGCGGCCTGAGCGCTCGACCAGTCCGGGCGAAGGCGCTCGAACAGTTCGTCGCCGTAGATCTCCCTCATCGACGACATCACGCCGACGTGCGCGTCACGCGCCAGACGGATGCATTCACCGACATCGGCGCGTTCGAGTCTTCGGATCACCAACACAGCTGGCTCGAGTCGGAACAGGGCACCTCGCGACGGTATCGGCCGACGTTGCTCTGGTGGTCATGCTTTCGGTGGGCTACGTGGCTGCGGCAGCGGCAGTCGCATAACCGGCGGTTGGGGGCACTCGCGAGGATCGCTTCGGGTCCGGGCGTCAGACCCGTGGCGGCGATGCTCTGTTGAACCCGCGCCACGGGACAAGATGACGACCATGGCCTATCGATCCATGACGGATGAGGGAGGCCGGCGTTCCTCGTGGCCGAAGCTCGGCCGGCGGTGCTGGCCACGGTGCGCCGTGATGGCAGACCACGCGGCGCCCATCTGGATCGACGGACGACGGAGCCGTCTGGTTCAACACCGGCCCCGACACGCTCAAGGTCGCAATCTGGCGCGTACCGGCGCGGCCACGATCTGCGTGCAAGATGATCGACCGCCGTTCTCCTTCGTCATGGTGGAAGGGACCGTCGAGCTCATCGATGACATCGACCTCGTGCGGAAGTGGGCCGCTCGTATTGGTGGCCGCTACATGGGTCGTGACCGCGCCGAGGAGTACGGCGCACGCAACGGAGTCCCCGGCGAACTGCTCGTCAAGCTCACACCGACGAACATCGTGAGTGCCGTCGACGTCGCCAGCTGACGGAACTGCTCGTAGCGGTCCCAGCGCACCCCTTCCCGGCGGTCGGGACGCGCGGTTATGACATCAACGACGTCGATTGAGGCCGGACAGCGCCGACCACTTCGGGCAGCGAGGCGCTTGACGCAGGCGGTCGTGTGGGGTCGGATTCCTATACTCGGACGAGCAGACAATCCAGCTGAGCCAGACTCGGTGCAGCGATTGTCAGGGGTGGGCTGAGAGCTATGGAACAGGCGGATGACCAACATCACTTCCACATTCCGCTGACCGAACACGACGTCGCACGAACGGCGTTCATCGAACCATCCCAGACGATCTCTCCGCAGGATGTGCCGAGCGCATGCGTCATCACGTTCTTCGGCGACGTCGTTGACCGTCTCGTCGAACGACGAGGAGCACGGGTCCTGTCACAGAATCGCTAGGAAGACGGCCCACATCCGCTGCTCGAGATCGAGCACGACGGGAAGCGTCTCGCCGTGCTCCGCTCCGGGGCGCGCCCCTGGCCGGCGGCCTCTGGAGAGACCATCGCCATGGGTTGCCGTGCGTTCGTGGTGTGCGGCGGCGCCGGGACGCTGCACGGCGAGTTGACACTGGGTCACTTCGTCGTGGTTGCGTCGGCCATTCGCGACGAAGGCACGTCCTACCACTACCTTCCCCCGTCTCGAACCATTCAGTTCGACGAGGACGCCCGACGGGTGCTCGAGGGTGTGCTGGAAGCCCGAGGAGTGCCGTTCGTCGTCGGTCGAACGTGGACGACCGACGCTCCGTACCGGGAGACTGCATCGAAGATCGCGGCTCGTCGAGCGGAAGGATGCCTGACCGTCGAGATGGAGGCGTCCGCGCTCGCAGCGATTGCCAGCTTCCGCAGGGTGCCTCTTGCCCAGGTCGTGTACTGGGCGACGACCTCGCCGGCGACAGCTGGGATCACCGCTCGTGGCAAGACCTGTCAGACGTCCGTGAGGACCTGTTCGACCTCGCGGCGTCCGCTGCTGTGACGCTCTCACGAAGCGCTTCGCTCGCTCCGGATGGCGCACCGGCCCGGCGATAGGGACGCACGCCAGCGGTTACGGTCGCGCCGTGCGACTGGGGTCATCTCCGACATTCATGGCATCGCCGGCGCTCCCGGTGCGGTCCTCGGCGAGGTGAACGCCTCGGGGTCGAACGGTGGTGGGTTCCCGGTGATCTTGTGCTGTTCGGTCCTCATCCGGTCGAGGTGTGGAGATGCTCGCCGACCTGGACGATGTCGCGTTCGTCGCCGGGAACACCGACAGGTACGTGCTGACCGACGATCAGCCTCATCCCCATGCGACACCTGAAGCCGCGATGGTCGATGTCGACCTTGTCCGGCGGTACGGCCTCATGGCTGCAGGCGCCGCATGGACACGAGGAGTTCTCGACCAGGCCGGCGCGCTCGAACTCCTGGAGGAACTCCCGGATCGTCAGAGCACCCGGCTGCTCGACGGCACCCGACCGTTGGTGTTCATGCATCGCCCGGCCCCGGATGACGGTCGCGGATTCGATACGACCTCAACGGACCATGAGATCGGCCATCTCCTCGTGGGGTCGAGACCGATTGGGTGGTGGGCGGTCATACGCACGATCCGACGGATCGGAGGTCGGCGGCATCCGCGTGCTCAATCCTGGGAGTGTCGGTTTGCCACGGGCATGTGGCCTGCACGCTGGATGCTCATCGACAGCCGTCCCGACGGGGCCGAGGTGGAGCATCGCTCGGTCGAGTTCGACGTGCACAGCGTCGTGAAGTCGCTGTACCGGCGGCGTCACCCGAATCGCGAGTTCATCGCCTCCGTCCTCGCGCATGGCACGTTCGTCCGGACCGACTGATCCTCCGAGAAGTGCCGGTGCCCGGCGCATCAGCATCCGGCGGTAGGGGATGCGCCCAGATCGGATGATCTGTGCGCCCGGTGGCTTGCGTTGTGCGCCCAGAGCGGGCATGACGATCGGCCTGACTTCTGGGCGTGATCCGTTCCAAATGTGCTTCCGGACGGGATTCGTCTCGGCGTCCGAGACGAATCCCGTCCAGGGCCTCGATCCGAACTGACTGGTTGATGATCTTGATGGCGTTGCGGTCCGTTCGTGGCGTCGCGGTTCGCTCGGTGGTCTGGCTCATGAACTGCGCCCTGGCGTCCGAAGAGGGCGTGGTGTCGCGACTCACGCTGCCTGCTCCGGCGAGGGCATGCCGGGCACGGGACCAAGCTCCGCGATGTCGAGGTCGCCCGAGTTCAGGATCCGATCGTGATCGTCGGGCCGTCGGGCAGGCGATCCCACCACCGTCCGAATCGGGAGAACACCGTGGGTTCCCGGTCGGCCAGGAGGCGTCGCAGGTGACGCGCCTCGTGGTCCAGATCGTCCAGGGTGGCGTCGTCGAGCGGTTCCAACGCTCGGACCTCGATCGCGTCGGCCGAAGCCCGCCAGACACCCCGGACGAGCCCGTCGACCAGGACAGTCGGGAGGACGTCGCCGTTGCGCCGGATGACGTGCGGACGGTGCTCGTCGGGGATCACGCGAGAGCGATCCTCGTACGCGAGCAGCACGCTGTCCCACATCCCCAGCAGTCGCGGCGGGAGCGTTGCCATCGTTGCATCTGTTGGCGGCTCGCCACCGATCACATCGAGGAGCTGCGATCCGCCCGGCCCGGAAACGGCGACGACGTCGGCCATCGACTCGACGACTTCCCGGAGGGCCGACCGCTTGAGGATCGTGAACTGCGACATGTCAGCGACCGTCGCCGGCCCGAAGGCCGTGAGGTAGCGACGCACGAGTTCTGCAGTTGCGGCTGGTTCGTCATCGGCTGCAACCGTGCAGGGCAGGAAGGCCGGCCGACGGCCGAACGACCAGGGGCCGGTCGTCGGAGCGTGCCGAAAGGCGCCGACGACGCGCAGCGCCGACCAGAGTCGGGCGGGGTCGCCGCTCTCGGGAACGAGCTCGGAGAGCACCCGTTCGATGGCGGTGTTGTCGTGCGGTTCGGCCATCACCGTCGACAACCGTTCGCGGAGCTCGTCGAACCGTTCCGCAGTGAGCCCGGCGTCGTCGAGGATGCCGTGGTACCCGGCGTCGCGCGCGCGACTCTGCATGGCGGCCCTCGCCCATGGGATGTCGTTCGCGTCGACGGCGTGCAGCGTGAACCGAAACAGTGACGCCTTCACGATCGCACCGTCGGCCAACGCCCGGTCGAGATCGCTCGGATCGAAGTCGTCGATGCGATTCCACAGCGCCAGGTACGGCGCCGCCGGTTCCTGGGCCTGCAGCGCCAGCACGGATCGCACTGCGTCGGTCACCCCCACTGGTCGGCGCGACGACAGGCCCTGGCGAACCATTGTCTCGTGGGTCAATGCCTCCCGGGTCCACGACGTCACGACCGCAATCTAGAACTCACCAACAGGCCCATCCGCCGAAATCACCCGAGCGGGCACCAACGTGCCGTCCTGTGCTGCAGTTGACGGTCACGCCAGGAGGGCGAGGTCCCTCCGGACGTAGCGTAGGTGCGCCCACTCCTCTTCCAGGATCACGCGCACGCAGTCGCCGACGGTGGGATGCCAGTCCCCGTCGCCCCACGGGTTGTCGCGCTCCTCGGCGAGCAGATCCGGCGTCGCAGTAGTCAGAAAGTCGGTCACCAACTGCTGCCGCTCGGCACGCACCGCGAGGATGTCTTCGAACGCCGGCTCGTCGCCGCGAAAGATCGAGACGTCGAAGCCCATCTCGGCAGCGCCGGTGAAGATCTGGCCGATCTCGTGGAACGGCTGCTCCACCTCCATGACCCCGCCGCGCAGCCAGGCGTCGGTCGCCAGCACGAGGTGACGCAGAGTCTGGGCCAGCGACCACTCGCCCTCGACGTGGGCGTCGACCAGTTCCGGAGGCGTGTTCGTCACCGTCGTCTCCCACGCCGCCTGCACTGCGACCCAACCGTCGCGCAGGCCCTCGGGCGTCTGCGCCTTCTGTAGCTCGCGGCCGGGAAACTGCCGGTTGAGCTCAGCCTCCACGAACGGCACCACGTCGACGCCGTTGACGACGAGGCTTCCGAAGAACAGGTCATGGCTGTCGATGTCGAGCCCGTCCACGGCGACGCTTCGCATCGTGACCCCGCTGACGTCACACGATCTCAGGGCGGCGCCCCGAAAGCTCGTCCTGACGAACGTCGCGCCCTCGAACTCTTGGCTACCGGGCATCGAGACCCACGCTCGCATACTGAACCATATTGTTCACTGTTGTACCACGCGCCGGGGACGGCCGCAAGCGCCAACGCCTGTCCGCTGTTGGTTCTACGCCCCCAGGAGCTGGCTGATCAACATGGTCTCGCGGGTGAAGCCGCGCTGCTCGGCGACCGTGAGCGCCTCCTCCAGCAGGCGTGCCGGCTGGTCCCCGTCGCCGGCGGCTCGAAGGGCGACAGCGAGGTGGCGACGGCTGGACACTCCTTCGAAGACGGCACCGATGCTGTCGGCCTGCTCGACTGCGGCGCTCAGCAGTTCGAGTGCAGTGCGGGTGTCGTCGAGTGCGTGAGCGAGCATGCCGATCGTGCGTGACACGAGACCGAAGCTTGACGAGCCGCTGCCGGTGATGCCGGCGCGCCCGGCGTACTCCAGCAACTGGTCGTACAGGTGCTGGCACAGGTCGCGTCGCCCGAGCCCGACCGCGACCTCGGCGCGTGCCTGCTGCACCGGCATCCAGAAGTAGTTCCGCGGGATCTCGTCGGTCCGTCCGAGCACGTTCTCGGCACCGGCGACGTCGCCCGACCAGAGCAGCGCGACGGCAAGACCAGCGGACCACATCGTGGCCTGCGGTCCGGTCGTCATCGCTTGCAGCGCATGCACCATCTCACCCATCGTGCCGGCTTGATACGCCACGACGGCCGTCTGGATCATCCAGGTCGTTTCGGCGTCGACGTGCTTGGCCCCGAACCGGTGGAACAGCTCGTCGACCTGCTGTTGGGCATCAGGCGCCGAGCGCATGATGTCGAGCGTGACCATCAGGCGCGTGGTCAGGAACTCGTAGTAGTCGCTCTTCGTCGTCTCGACGACCGGAGCGAGCTCGTGCAGGCGTGTCACGCTGCCCGGCAGGTCGCCGCGTTCGGCGAGGCAGTAGGCGGTGAAGAAGCCGCTGAGGAACTCGGTCTGCGGGTCGCCGGTGGCTCTGGCCAGTCGGCCGAGGTCGCGGGCGATCTGCTCGCGCCGGTCCAGCGTCGCGGGTTCCCACAGGCAGACGAACTCGGCATGCAGCACCTCGGCGGTCAGCAGCGGGTCGCCGTGCTGCACCGCCAGGTCGTTGGCTTCCTCGATCAGCTTCACCCGCGGTTCGCGTTCCGGAGCGAAGGTGAGGTGCGACGCGAGCGTCGCAAGGATGCGAACCCGCATCGGGTCGGTGTCCGCCAGCATGCCGATCGCGTCCTCGCAGAGCTCGATCAGCTCCACATCCGGCATCTCGGCCATGAAGAACGACGTGCCGAGCCAAGTGCTCAGGGAGGCGGCCTCGGCCATCAGCGCAGTGTTGCGAGCGGTACGGGCCAGGCGGCCGGCGCGCGCCACCGCCTGCTTGAAGGCATCGTCGCCCAGGGCCCGCGCAGCGGCACCGAGCCCGAGCCAGGCCTCGGCCCTCTCGACGACGTCGGCATGTGGGTCTCGGTGGAGAAGATCGATCACCTGCTGGTACCGGGCCCGGGCCGACTCGTACGCCAACGCAACCATGTCGCGCCGTGCGGCCTTGGCCAGGTGCTTGGTCGAGTTCGATTCCGCGCCCGCCAGCTGCCAGTGGCGGGCGAGCTCGTCGAACTGCTCGGCACCGCGGGCTTCCAGCGCTTCGGCGACGCGGCGGTGCACCCGTGCTCGTCGGCTCGCACTCAGCTCGTCGAGCAGCGCGTTGCGCACGATCGCATGGACGAAACCGAACCTGTCGACGCCGAGTTCGATGACGATGCCGGAGCGAGCAACGTCCTCGAGCAGATCCAGCACGTCGTCGGGCTGTTGGCCGCTGACATCGGCGACGAGGTCGACATCGAACGTGGGCCCGATGACCGCCGCGATGGTGAGCAGCTCGTGGGTTCCCGGCGCCAGTCGCGCCAGTCGCTGGCCGAGGACGTCGTGCACCGAATCCGGGATCGGCAACCGATGGTCGGCACCGCCTTCCAACGCCTTGTCGAGCTGACCGGTCGATGCCAGGTGGTGCAGCAGTTCCGACGCGAAGAACGGGTTGCCGGTGGTCTCGCCGTGGACGGTCTCGGCGATGGCGGCAATCCGCGTGACGGGGGCCGATGGAGCGAGCGACGTGACCAACTGGGCGACATCGGATTCGGTGAGCAGGTCGAGGTGGGCGTGCGTCGTCTGCTTGGCCGAGCGAGTGTCGGCGAGCAGCTCGCGCAACGGATGCGATGCCTCGAGGTCGCCTTCGCGATAGGTGCCCACGATGAGGAGGCGCTGGTCGTTGTGCTCCTCGATCAGATGGCGAAGGAGCAGGACGGTCGGAGCAGTCGCCCAGTGCAGGTCCTCCACCACGAGCATCAACGGGTGCGTCCGCGACAGCCGGCGCACCAGTGCCGCAACGGCGTCGAACAGCTCGAGTCGGGCCAGCACCGGCTGCGATTCACCGGGGTTCGAGGTGCTGCCCGGGAACAATCGTGCCAGCGAGCCCGACCGGGTGGCGATCGCAGTGTCGAGCGGCTCATCGAGACCCGATGCGGTGCGGAACGCCATCGCCAGCGGCTCGTACGGCACATCGACGTCGCTGCTGCACAGGCCGCAGAGCACGATCGCGCCGCTCTCGTGAGCGAGCTCGGCGCAATGCGAGACGAAGCGGGTCTTGCCGATTCCGGCCTGGCCACGCACCAGCATCAGCCCGGCAGTCCCCGCTCTGGCTTCGGACCATTGCGACCGGAAAGCGTCGACCTGCCGGTTGCGGCCGACCAGTGGCAGCCGCTGGTCGGCAACGAGGACGCGGGGTACGGGCGGCGCGGTTCCGTTCGCCCCGTCGATCACCCTGTAGACGAGCACCGGACGGTCGAGCCCCTTGAGCGTGCGTTCGCCGAGCTCCTCGAACGTCACGTTCGAGCGCCGATGGCCGAGCATGCGAACCATCTCGGTGGCGAGGATCTCTCCTGGCCGCGCCAGGGCCTCCAGCCGGGCCGCTTCGATCACGGCAACACCGCGGCGGTCTCCGCCGTCGTCGATGGTGACCTCGCCCACGGCCAGCCCGACCCGCACCTGAAAGGCCGACACTGCAACATCGCTGATGCCGTAGTCGACGACGGCCCGCTGGATCGCGATCGCAGCTCCGACAGCATCGGACGCGGTGGGGAACGCTGCTTTGACACCATCGCCCGTGAAGCGGGTGACCGTGCCACGGTGGGCATCGACAACGGACGCCAGCAGTGCATCGTGGTGCGATCGCAGCAGATCGGCCCGGTCGTCGCCGATCCGGGTGCGAAGTGCCGTCGAATCCACCATGTCCGTGAACAGGATCGCTCCGGTGCTCACAGTCGGTCCCACGGCGTTCGACACTAGCTGCGCCCGGCCGACCCAGATGTCGGGGCTGTGGTGAACCGCATCGCTCCGGCGGTCGTACTGTTGCGCATGAGCTTCATCGACACCAATGGGCACCTGCTGCACAGCGTCAGCTTCGGTGCCGGCCCCACCACCTTCGTCGCTCATGGCGGATGGGTCGGCTCATGGGAGCTGTGGGAAGGGCCGTTCCAACGGATGCAGTCGCGCTGGCGCTGCGTGTCGTACGACCATCGCGGTGCCGGCGCATCCACCTTCCCGGCCGAGACGATCAGTCCTGCTGCCTTGGTGGACGATGTGTTCGCCGTGCTCGACCACTATGAAGTCGAGCGCTGCGTGCTCGCTGGCGAGTCGCTGGGCGCGCTCACCGCGGTCGCCGCCGTGCTGCGTGACCCATCGCGCTTCGAGGGGCTGGTACTGGTCGATGGCGTGCCGTTCACCGACGGGAAGGTCGACCCTGCCGAGCGAGCGGCGATGATGGCCGACTTCCCCTCGTACGTGAAGGCGTTCGTTGCTGCATGCGTGCCCGAGCCGGCCAGCGAACACCTTCGCCGATGGGGCGAGCAGATCCTGTTGCGGGCCGAGCCTGCCGCCGCCGCGCAGATGCGAGAGTCGCACATCGCAGCTGCCATTCGACCCGACTACGCGGCGCTCACCGTGCCGACCCTCGTCGTGCACGGTGAGCTCGATCACATCGTGCCGGTGCAGGCTGCACACTACGTGGCCGGCGCGATCGCAGGTGCCACGCTGGAGGTGCTACCGGGTGCCGGCCACGTGCCCAGCGTGACACAGCCCGCTGCGCTGGTCGATGTGATCGAGCGGTGGTGGGCGGGCGTCGCGCCGCAGGCATGATCGCGAGCGTCACGGTGAACCTCGTGGGGCGGTGTGCGGCTACGGTCCGGCCATGGTCGGCACGCATGTAGATCCTGCTCGCTTCGCGGTGCACGCCGCCTCCCCACGAGGGTTCGCGCAGGCATACGTGCGCGAGAACGTGGGCGGCGTGCCGCTCGTCTGCGTGCACGGCTGGCCCGAGACCAAGCGGGTCTTCTGGAAGGTGATCGAGCCACTCGCCGCCGCCGGGTTCGAGGTGATCGTGCCCGACCTGCGCGGCTTCGGCGACAGCGGCCTCGGTCCCGACGGCTTCCACGACGTTGCCAGCCACAGCCGTGATCTGTACGCGCTCGTCCACGATGTGCTCGGCCACGATCGGGTGGTGCTGCTGGGCGGTGATCTCGGTGGCCCGGTGATCCAGGACCTCGCGCTGCGTCACCCCGAGTGGGTGGACCGCATGGTGCTGTTCAACTCGCCGCTGCCCTACCTGAAAGACGCGATGGCCACCATCGTGGGAACCCGCCCGCCGCTGGAAGCGGCCGACTACTTCCTGCGGCAGGGCACCGACCCCGACGGCCTCGCCGTCGACCTGGCCACACCCGACCAGCGTCGCCGCTACATCGCCACGTTCTACACCAGCCGGTTCTGGGCGCACCCCGGCGCGTTCACGGGGGCAGGCGAGGTGGACTTCCACACCGAACCGTTCGCCGATGGCGCGAAGTTGCGCGCCAGCTTCGGCGGCTACGAGAGTGCCTTCAACGCGGCGGCAAGATCGGAGCCGACTCTGCTCGCGCAGAACGATCACACCCGCACGCTGGTGCTGTTCGGACCCAGCGACCACGTCATCTACCCGGCCTTCGATCGCATGGCTGCTGCCGTGTTCGGCGACCACGTCGGCCCGTTCCTGGTGCGCGACTGCGGCCACTTCGTGCCATGGGAGGCGCCGCACGCGTTGGTGAGCGGCACCACCATGTTCTGCGGCGACCTGCTCGTCGGCCGCTGACCTGCTCGCAAAGAGGAGCGAAGGCCCACTCAGTCGCCGATGCCGCCTTCGACGAGTGCAGCCCACGTCTCGGCACCGACGATGCCATCGGCGGTGAGCCCACGTGACGTCTGGAAGTCCTTCACCACTCGCTCGGTGCCCGGCCCGAACTGGCCGTCGGCCGACACCGAGAAGCCCAGCACCGTCAACCGTTCCTGCAGGAACGTCACCGCGTCACCACAGTCGCCACGCCGCATGGTGTCGTTGATGTTGACGACCCGGCAGGGGGCTGTCGTCGGTGGTGCGGTGGGGGCCACGGTGGGCGCAGGGGTGGGCGGCGCAGCGGAGGTGGGCGCGGGTGTCGGTGCGGTTGTGTCGAGCGGTGCCGCGGTGGTGGTGCTGTCGCCGGCGACGCTGGTGGTGGCAGCCCCGGCAGTGGTGGTGGTGTCGGTGACCAGTGTGGTGGTCGTGTCGATCGTGGTGACGTCGCCCGCGGAAGGGCCGGAGCTGGCCTTGCTGCTACATGCGGTTGCAGCCAGCAACAGCGAGACGGTGAGAACGGCCACTCGGCGTGTCATCCTGCAATTCAAACACGCGCGGTGCGTCGCCGACCGGGCAAGCGTCGATGTGGGCGGGCTGGGTCAGGCAGAGGACGAGCTGTCGGCACCGGCAGTGTCGTTGGCTTCAGTGTCGTTGGCGGCAGTGTCGTTGGCAGCAGTGTCGTTGGCTTCACGGTCGGGTGTGCCGTGGTTGAGGATGGCATCGCGCTGGCGGACGCTCTTCGTGATGCGCCAACCGATGAACGACATGCCACCCATGAGCACGGCGAAGGTGAGGTACATGCGCCACCCGCCTTTGCTCTTGCTGCCGCAATCAGGTCGTTCCAACGTGCCGACGCAGGAACTGACGTTCGCGTCTTCCGGGGTGAACACGTTGCCCGCCGGCTCGCTCGACGGTGTTCCGCTCGCCGAGCTGTCGTCGATCGCCGCGCTGTTTGCCGAATCGGCTGCCTGGTACGGGTTCTGGCCGCTGCAACCGGCAGCGAGCGTGAGCACGCTGAGCACTGCGAGCGCCGACACTGCGAGGGGGCGGGGCAGGCGGGTCATGCGCACATCGTCGCAGCCGTCGTGCGGTTTCGCACCGCGTGACGGTGTGATTGTCGGCCGGGCACCGTCGACAAACAGGCTGAGGCCCTCGAATGTGGCCGTGCCGGGCAGCGAACCCCTACCATCGCTGAGATGGTGCAACGCACACACACGGTGTTGGTGGTCGACTTCGGAGCGCAGTACGCGCAACTCATCGCACGTCGGGTACGTGAGCTCAACGTCTACTCCGAGATCGTGCCGCACCGCATCACCGCTGCGGAAGTGGCAAAGAAGGAGCCGTCGGCGATCATCCTCTCCGGTGGCCCCAAGAGCGTGCATGTGGATGGCGCCCCCTCGCTCGACCCCGCCATCTACGAGCTGGGCGTACCCATCCTGGGCATCTGCTACGGCGTGCAGCTGATCGCACAGCAGCTGGGCGGCACCGTCGGCCGTGGCCTGCGCGGCGAGTACGGCCGCGCCAAGGCAACGCTCATCGGCGATGCGGCCGGCACCCTGCTGCAGGGTCTGCCCGTCGAGCAGGACGTGTGGATGAGCCACTTCGACGCAGTCACCGTCGTGCCCGACGGCTTCGTCGCCACAGCCACGTCGCCCGACGCGCCGGTCGCCGCAATGGAGTGCGCCGAGCGCAAGATCTGGGGTGTGCAGTGGCATCCCGAGGTCGTGCACACCCCGTACGGCATGGCCGTGCTGCAGCGTTTCCTCCACGACCTCGCCGGGTGCGAACCGAACTGGACCATGGGCTCGATCATCGACGAGCAGGTGGCTGCAGTGCGAGCGCAGGTGGGCACCGGCAGGGTGATCTGCGCCCTCAGTGGTGGCGTCGACTCCGCGGTCGCGGCCGCGCTCGTGCACAGGGCGATCGGTCATCAACTGGTGTGCATCTACGTCGACACCGGTTTGATGCGCCTCAACGAGAGCGATCAGGTGGTCGAGACGTTCAAGCGCAACATGGGCATCGAGCTCATCCACGTGTCGGCCGGCCCCCGCTACTTCGAGAAGTTGGCCGGTGTCGTCGAGCCCGAGACCAAGCGCAAGATCATCGGCGAGCTGTTCGTGCGCATCTTCGAAGAGCACACCGGTGGCCTCAGTGATGCCGAGTACCTGGTGCAGGGCACCCTGTACCCCGACGTCATCGAGAGCGGCGGGGCCGACGGCACCGCCTCGGTCATCAAGAGTCACCACAACGTCGGGGGCCTGCCCGACGACATGACGCTGAAGCTGGTCGAGCCGCTGCGCGACCTGTTCAAGGACGAAGTGCGCAAGTTGGGCAAGGAGCTGGGTCTGCCCGACGAGATCGTGCTGCGCCAGCCGTTTCCCGGGCCCGGTCTGGGGGTGCGCATCCTCGGTGAGGTGACGCCGGAACGAGTGAGCACCCTGCAACACGCCGACGCCATCGTGCGCGACGAGATCCACAAGGCCGGCCTCGAGCGCGAGCTGTGGCAGAGCTTTGCGGTGCTGGCCGCCGACGTGCGCTCGGTGGGCGTGATGGGCGACGAACGCACCTACGCGCACCCCATCATCATCAGGGCCGTCACCAGCGACGATGCAATGACCGCCGACTGGGCCCGCCTGCCCTACGAGCTGCTGGAGACGATGTCGAACCGCATCATCAACGAGGTCGCCGGCGTCAACAGAGTGGTCTACGACGTCACCTCGAAGCCACCGGGCACCATCGAGTGGGAGTGAGCGACGGCGAAGGGATTCGGCGAGTGGACGTGAGCCGACCCCACTCGGTGAGGAGCTCGCTGTCGTCGTCTCGGCCGCGCTGGGTGGTGTTGCGTCACACAGCGCCGCGGTTCGCAATGCATTCGTAACATTGGTAGCCTGTCGCCTGTCATGACCTCCCGTCGCTCGTTTCGCTCGCTCCTCGGCGCCATGGCTGTCGCCCTCGGCATGCTCGCCGGGCCACTGGTCGTGCACGCTGTTGGTGCTCATGCCGACGGTGTCGACGATGCACAGCGCAAGGTCGACCAGATCCTCGACGAGCTCGACAACCTCCGCAACCAGATGGGGCAGATCGACGAGGACTACTCCGCCGCACTCGATCGCCAAGACCAGCTGGCCATCGAGATCACGGCGTCGCAGGCCCGCATCGACGAGCTCACGATCCAGTTGGGCGACGTCGAAGGGGTGCTGCAGCAGATCGCGGTGGCTCGCTTCACCGGCGGCGATTCGCTCAGCCTCAGCCCCATCTTCTCCGATGCGGCCACGTACAGCCAGGCCGAGCAACGGGTGGCGCTGGGGTTGGTGGCCATCGACACCGGCGAGAGCGACATCGACGGGTTGCAGTCGCTGGTCGACGATCTCGCCGCCGAGCGGGCGTCGCTCGAGCGCAAGCAGCAGGAAGCTGCATCGCTCATCGCCACGCTCGAGCAGAAGCAGAAGGACTACACCGAGCTCGAGACCGCGTACCTCGCCAAGGAGGCGCAGGCACGCGCCGACCTCGGCCAGGAGAAGCTGGCGGCCGCCGAGGAAGCGCGGGCTGCGGCAGCGGCCGAGCAGCAGGCTCGCAACTCCGAGCAGGCCGCAGCCAGTGCAGCAGCGGCCACCCCGGCAGCACCTCGCGGCGGTGGCGGCGACACCGGCGGTGGCAACACAGGCGGCGGTGGCGGCGATAACGGGGGTGGCAACACCGGTGGCGGTGGCGATACCGGTGGTAGCCCGGCGCCGGCGGTGTCGGGCAAGGCCGGCATTGCCGTCTCGGCCGCGTACAGCCAGCTGGGCGTGCCCTACAGGTTCGCCACATCGTCACCCGGCGTCAGCTTCGACTGCTCGGGCCTCACCAAGTGGGCCTGGGGCCGCGCCGGCGTGGGCATGCCCCACCAGAGCGGCGCGCAGTACGGCAGCTTCCCGCACGTCTCGAAGGACGAGGCCCAGCCCGGCGACCTCATCTTCTACTACTCGCCCATCGGGCACGTGGGCATCTACATCGGTGGCGGCCAGATGATCCATGCGCCACAAACCGGCGATGTGGTGAAGATCTCGGTGGTGCACTGGAACAAGGTCGTCGGCGTCGCCCGCCCGGGCTGAGTGCTCGCGCCACTCGGCGAACTACGGTTTCCGCTCGTGCAGGGCATCGACATCGAACCGGTCAGCAAGTGGCTGGCAGCCAACATTCCGGGTGCGGTGGCGCCGTTCACGTTCCAACTGATCGCCGGTGGTCGCTCGAACCTCACGTTCAAGGTCGTCGGCGCCGATGGCACTCGTTTCGTGCTGCGCCGCCCGCCGCTGGGGCATGTGCTGGCCACCGCCCACGACATGGCGCGTGAGCACCGCATCATCGCCGCCGTCGGCCGCACCGACGTGCCCGTGCCGCCGGCGCTGGGCGTGTGCATCGACGAGGCCGTCAACGGCGCTCCGTTCTACGTGATGGGCTATGTCGACGGCATCGTGCTCGACAGCCCCGACCGCGCGGCGACGATGCCGGTGGCCCTGCGAGTGCAGGCCAGCGAGCATCTCATCGACGTGCTCGCCGACCTGCACGCGGTGGATGTCGATCAGGTCGGCCTCGGCGACCTCGCCAAGCGTGAGGGTTACGTGGCCCGGCAGGTGAAGCGCTGGAGCACGCAGTGGGCGCAGTCCAAGACGCGTGAGCTGCCGGCCATCGACGAAGTGGCTCGCCTGCTGGGCGAGCGGTTGCCCGAGCAGCGCGGCGTGGTCATCGCTCACGGCGACTACCGCTTCGGCAACTGCCTCACCGACGTGGCTGCCGGCCGCATCGCCGCGGTGCTCGACTGGGAGCTGTGCACCCTTGGCGATCCGCTCGCCGATGTCGGGTACCTGGGTGTGTACTGGTACGACGGTGAGGCCGCCAACACCCGCGCCAACGACCCCACGTCGGCGGGCGGGTTCCCCTCGTACCCCGATCTCCTGCAGCGCTACGCGTTGCGTACCGGGCGCGACCTCAGCGGCATCGGGTACTACGTCGCGTTCAGCTGCTGGCGCCTGGCGGTCATCAGCGAAGGCGTCTACGCGCGCTACCTGCACGGCGCAATGGGCAGTCAGGAGGGCGTCGAGTTCGAGACGTTCAAGGTGGGCACCGAGGGTCTGGCCGAGCGAGCGCTGGAAGCGATGAGGAGGCTGTCATGACGCAGACGGAGAACGATGCGGTGCTGCACGGCTGGGTGCGGTCATCGTTCGAGGCCGCCGGCTTCGCGCGCGACGTGTATCGCCGCGGGAGCGGTCCCGGGGTGATCATCGTCCACGAGATCCCGGGCATCACACCCAAGGTGGCGGCCTTCGCCAACGATGTCGTCGAGGCCGGGTTCACGGTGCTGATGCCGTCGCTGGTCGGCGAGCCCGGCCGAGCGATGTCGAACGGGTACGCGTTGCAGTCGATGGTCAAGGTGTGCGTGGCCCGCGAGTTCAGCACCATGGCGCTCCATCAGACCTCGCCGATCATCGGCTTCCTGCGCGCGCTGGCACGCAACCTGCACAACGAGCTCGGTGGCCCGGGTGTGGGTGCGCTGGGCATGTGCTTCAGCGGTGGCTTCGCCCTGGGCATGATGGTCGACGACATCATGATCGCCCCCGTGCTCAGCCAGCCGTCGATGCCGTTCGCGATGGGTGTGGGCAAGCGGAAGGCGCAGCGCGCCGCCGACCTCAACCTGTCGCCCGACGACGTGCTCACGGTCGCTCGTCGTGCTGCCGAAGGATGCCAGGTGCTCGGTCTGCGCTTCACCGGCGATGCGCTGGTGGGTACCCGCTTCGACACCCTGCGGCAGCTGTTGGGCGACGCGTTCATCGCAGTCGAGCTGCCCAGCGCGACAAAGCGCGATCACTCGGTGCTCACCGAACAGCGCGACGAGCCCAGCGTGGCGCAGGTCCTCCAGTTCTTCCGCGACAAGCTCCACCCCTAGCCCGACGTCACCCCCAAGCCTTACGTAAAGGCGGTTGAGCTGACTTGAGGTGGGGTGTCAGTGGCCGAGGCCGAGGGCGTCGTTGGCGAGCTGCTTGGTGGTGCCGTAGTCGGCCTTGCCATTGGGGGCGCGCGGCACCTGCGCGACGAACACCACTCGCTTCGGCGCTTTGAAGGCTGCCAGGTCGTGCTTGACGCCGGCGATCACGTCGGCCTCGGTGACCGTTGCGCCGTCGGCGAGCGACGCCACGGCAGTGACCGCCTGGCCGAACTTCTCGTCGGCGACGCCCACGACGAGGCAGTCCTGCACGCCGGCGACTCGCTTCACGGCCTCCTCCACCTCCTCCGGGAAGATCTTCTCGCCACCGGAGTTGATGACCTGGCTGCCGCGGCCGAGCAGGATGAGCGAACCGTCGGCTGCCACCATCGCCATGTCGCCGGGGAACGAGTAGCGCAGCCCGCCGATCGTGCGGAAGGTGCGTGCCGACTTCTCCTGGTCCTTGAAGTAGCCCAGCGGCACCATGCCGCCGGCTGCCACCATGCCCACCTGGTCGCTGCCGGGGGTGACCTCGCTGCCGTCGTCCATGAACACCTTGGTGGTGGGGCTCTGCGTGAACTTGGCGGTGGAGGGTGGCACGCCTTTCATCGAGATGCTGCTGCCCATCGAGCCCTCCGACGAGCCGATGGCGTCGACGAGGATGACGTGCTCGATGCGGTCGAGCAGCTGCTCCTTCACCTCGGCGGTCCACATCACGCCGGAGGAGACGATCATCTTCAACTGTGACAGGTCGTACGGCGTGCCGGCAGCGGCGGCCGCATCGATGGCTCGGATGATCGGCTTGGCGAAGGCATCGCCAACGATGGTCATGTTGGTGACCGACTCGTTCTGCACGGTGCGCAGCACTTCATCGGGGTCGAGCGAGCGGCTCTGGAGGGTGACGACTGCGGCGCCGCCGAGCTGCGGGATCATCGCGCCCAGCCACACGCCGGTGCCATGCATCAGCGGCGCGCACGGCATCGAGATGAGCCCGCCACCAGCATCGATGATGCCCTTCACCAGTGGCGCCATGTCGGTGGCCTCGGTAGGGGCCGCGAGGCCCAGCATCGGAAGGCCCAGTTGGGCGAACGACTGGGTGAGGCTGCCCATGTCGTACATCACACCCTTGGGCATGCCGGTGGTGCCGCCGGTGTACATCATGTAGATGTCGCTCTCGCTGCGTGTGATGCGCGGCATCGGCACGTTGCTGGCGAGCGCCTCCTCGTAACGCCGGGCGACCGGCACCTGCCCGGCGCCACCGTCGTCGACTTCGATGAGCAGCTTCAGCTTCGGCAACCGCTCGCGGACGCGCTCGACGCGGTCGCCGAGCGACGAGTGGAAGACCAGCGCCTCGGCATCGGAGTTGTCGAGCAGGTACCACAGCTCTTCGTCCATGTACCGGTAGTTGACGTTGATGGGCACGCCGCGCATCTTGAACGCCGCGTAGTGAGCCTCCAGGTACTCGTTGCCGTTGTACAGGAACAGGCCGATCTTCGAGTCGGGGCCCAACCCTGCGCTGTCGTACGCAGCGGCGACGCGCGCGGCGCGCTCGTCGTACTGCGCCCACGTGGCGCTTGTCGCCGTGGACGACGGCCGTGTGGTCGCCGAGCACGTCGGCGAGCGATTCCCAGATGGTGGCGAAGTGGAACTCCATGCGCCGAGCGTAGTGCCGGCCGTCACATCACTGACCGATTCAGCGGTGAAGTCAGCCGAGCGGCGAGTTCAGCCGAGCACGTTGCCGTACATCTCGCCGAGAGGGTCGCTGATCAGTTCCAGCCGTTCGCCGTCGGGGCCGCGGAAGTAGAGCGACGAGTCGTCGACGTGCGCGCACTCGACCCCGGCCGCCTGCAACCGTGCGCGTGCGGCCTCCCACTGCGGTCGCGAGATGGAGATGGCCAAGTGGTGGTGCCCGCCCAGCACCTCCATGTACGGCTGCAGGTCGAGACCGGGGAGATCGAAGTAGGCGAGGGCGTTGCCATGGCCGATGTCGAAGAAGAAGTGGGTGCTGCCCTCGTAGTCGCGGTTCTCGAACATCTCGATGAGAGGGAAGCCCAGCACGCCGTCGTAGAACAGGATGGTGCGCTCGACGTCGCTGCTGATCATCGCCACATGATGTACGCCACGGGCAGTCGACGGGGGTCGCGTCGCTCGTGGTTTGAGGTGCTGTTCGGTCAGCTCGGCGCGCCGCGCGGTGAGTGCTGCCCGTTGCTCGTTGTCTACTCCGTGGCCCATACCGACAGTTCAGCACCTTCCGGGCCGGCTGTGAACGTCGGGGCGGCCACACCCGACATCGCGGTCATTCGTACGGCGTCACCGGTGCCCAGATCGCCGACACCCGCAAGCCCGCCGCTGCCGAGCGCGACGAACAGGTGCACGTGCGGCGCCGTGGGCAGCACCACCACTTCATCGGGTTGCAGTCGCGCCCCCCAGAGCACCGCACCGCGCTGGTGGATGGCGATCGCGCCATCGTGGCCCTGGCCGCTGGCGATGGGCACCAGCCCGCCTGCGGCGAGTGCGTCGTTGAGGTCGCGCTGTTCGTAGCCGGGCGCGATGCCTGCGGTGTCGGGTGGCACCCACATCTGCAGGAAGTGCACCGGTTCGTCGGGGCTGGCGTTGTATTCGCTGTGGCGAATGCCCGAGCCGGCACTCATCCGCTGTGCGAGACCGGGGTAGAGCACGCCGTGGTTGCCCTCGCTGTCCTTGTGCTCGAGGCGACCGGCCAGCACCCACGTGACGATCTCCATGTCGCGGTGGCCGTGCGTGCCGAAGCCCTGCCCGGGCGCAACGACATCGTCGTTGTTGACCAGCAGCAACCCGTGCCCCTGATGGGCGGGCGAGTAGTGGTGCCCGAAGTTGAACGAGTGGTGAGAGTGCAGCCAGCCGGCATCGGTGAAGAAGCGGTCTGCCGCTCGGTGAACGGTGAACGTGGACATGCTCATCCCAACATCATTGCGTGCGCAACTATTCCGTCAGGTGACGGGCAGCTCCACTGCGCGAGGCCTGGCCACCTCGGCCACCGCTGCCCACGCGGCATCGGTGCCGTAGCCCAGCGCCCAGAACACCACGCCTCCGATGCGCTCGTCGCGGGCGACGTCGACGCGCGCGCGCACTCCCGCCGCATCCACGTAGTGCACCTCGCGAGTCTGCGTGCAACTGGTCGCGCCGTCGCTGCTCTCGCGCTGGTAGGTGAAGGTGGCCTCCTGCGTGGCCTCGTCGCGTTGCGGTGTTGCCGCGTACTGCGCCAGCAGTGCATCGACCTCGCGCTGGTTGGGGTCGACCTTGCCGGGCGCATCGGCAGGGCAGGTGCCGGTGGTGCCCACCACCCAGTTGCGGCCGTACAGCGGCACGCCGAGCACCAGCTTGCTGTCGTCGTCGACGGCATCCTTGGCAGCGCGCACGACGCTGCGCACCCAGTCCACGGGAGCGATGGGGCCCGGCCGGTCGGTGGAGTAGTCGTACGCCATGATGCGGATCTGATCGACGTGCTCGCTCATCGCCGCATAGTCGTAGACCCATGAGCCGCTGTCGGCGGTGCGATCGGTGTCGTAGATGGGGGAACGGCCACCGTCAGCAGCTTGCCCTCGGCGTGCAGCGCACCGGCGAGCTCCGCCATGAACGCGACCCAGTTGGGGCGAGTGGTGTCCCAGGTGGTGCGGTCGTCGGCGAACGCGAACTTCTCGTAGTCGATGTCGATGCCGTCGAACCCCTGCTGCTGCACCAGGGCCACGATGGTCTGCACGTGCTGGGCTCGGCTCGCCGGATCGGCGAGCAGCGCCGCCATGGCACCGGCCGGCATGCCATCGGTGATCGCCGGGATCACCAGCGCCCCCTGTGCGCGGATGCCCTCGACGAGCGTGAGGAGTTGGTCGGCGTCGCCGTCGAACGCAACAGCGGTGGCACCGGTTGCCGAGTAGCCGAACGGCGAGACCGCGTGCAAGGCGGCACCGTGGGCGGCCACCGCTGCGGTCGCGTCGGGCAGCACCCAGTACGGCGCCCAACCGCTGATGGGGATGTCGGGTAGTGGCGCCGGCTCGTCGCCGTGGCGCACTGCCACCGACACGCCCACGCCGATGGCGGCGACCATCAGCAGGCCCAGCAGCGGGCGCAGCCGGCTCTTGCGGCGGCGCGCCATGGTGGCACCGGTGCTCAAGCCCAGCTCGATGCCGTCGAGCTCGCGCAGCGAGCGCACGACGGTGTAGCCGCGGCCGTTGGGGATGTCGACCACGTTGGGCACCGCAAAGGTTCGGCATCCGGCAGCGACCGCGCTGCGGACCCCCGTGGGGGAGTCCTCGATGGCCACGCAGTGCTTCGCTCGCACGCCCAGCCGGCTGGCCGCCTTCAGGTACGGCTCCGGATGCGGCTTGCCGTGGGTGACCTCGTCGCCGGTGATCACCACGTCGAACGACCCCGGCGGCAATGCCTTCACGACGGCGTCGGCAAAACGAGCCCAGCTCATCGTCACCAACGCGCACGGAATGCCGGCTTTGCGCAGCTCGGCAAGGGTTTCGCGTGCCCCGGGCGCCACGGCACCTTGCGTTGCACACGCGCGATGACGCCGTCGAGCAGACGGTTGACGATGTCGTCGATGGGAAGATCGACTCCGCCACGGTCGCGGATGATGGCGGCCGAGACGCGCAGGTCGTTGCCGACCAACGAATGCGCCTTCTCCTGGTCCCACTGCCCACCGAACTCGGCGACCAGTTCGTACTCGCACTCGATCCAGTAGGGCTCGGTGTCGACGATGGTGCCGTCCATGTCCCACAGCACCGCGGCGGGGCGCGGTGCAGCGCGGGAGGTCTTCGAGGGGGTAGCCATCCGGCGCCCAACCTAGTTGGCGGCGCGCGAAATGGGTCGGAGGGTGGGAAGTCGAGATCGATTGCGGCCGGCGCTGGGCGGACAACCGTCGCAGGATTGCCTCATCCCGGCTCGGATACCGGCCGATAACTGGACCGTGGAGAGATCTGCATCCGATTCGCCGTCGACGAGCCCGTCGACCAACCGCAGCCTTCACCTCCGCGCGCTCCAACGACGATTCACGCAGCGATGGGTGGGCGGGGTCACGTTCGGCTTCGTCCTGCTGCTGATCGACTGGGTGACACGGCACCGAATCCTGGCCGACATGCGGGATGAACCGGGGGCCTCGTCATCGGTGCTGTCGGCGCTCGATGGCTTCGCAACCTCGAACAACGTCCTCTCGGTGTGCGCGGCACTTGCGCTCGTTGCGCTCGCCATGTTCATGTTCCGGCCGCTCGACCGACACTTGCGCCAGCAGAGCGACCTGCTGGAAGAAGTGGAGGTGGCAGAGGCGATCGACAGCCGGCGGCAACGCTTCGGCACGCAGTTGCACGAGGCGTTGGAGATGGCGGAGAACGAAAAAGGCATCGGTCGGGTGGTCGAGCATGTGATGGGCACCGAGTTGGTGGGGTATCAGGCCGAGCTCCTGCTCGCCGACTCCAGTGAGGCTCACCTGTCGCGCACGGTGGTGCACCCTCGTGAGGGTGCGGCCGGTTGCGAGGTGGCCATGCCGTTCGAGTGCCCGGCAGTGAAGCGAGCGACGGCGCAGGCGTTCGAGTCGTCATCGGCGGTGAACGCCTGCCCGCACCTGCGAGACAGGCCGGGTGAGGCCCGATCGGCGTTGTGCGTGCCGGTGGCGTTCATGGGTCGCTCGCTGGGCGTTCTCCACGTGGCAGGCCCCGATGGATGCCCGCCCGGGGACATGGAAACGGATCGGGTGACGGTGCTCGCCGGGCAGGTGGGGTCGGCCATCGGCACCGTGCGCGCGTTCGCCAAGGCTCAGCTGCAGGCCAGCACCGACGGTCTCACCGGATTGCTGAACCGCCGGTCGGGCGAGGATCAGATCTCGCGTCGCCTCGGTGACGACGAGCCGTGTTCGATCGTGATGGCCGACCTCGACCACTTCAAACTGCTCAACGACACCTACGGGCACGATGCCGGCGATCGGGCACTGCGCTTGTTCGCCGAGACCGTGCGCCGCTCGCTGCGCGCCGACGACATCTTTGCCAGGTGGGGTGGCGAGGAGTTCGTCATCGCCATGCCGCGCACCGACGCCTCGGCCGCCACCGAGATCCTCGAGCGTGTGCGCATCGTGTTGGCCGAGACGTGCGAGAGAGCCGAGACTCCGTCGGTGACCGCCTCCTTCGGCGTCACCGATACGACGATGGGTCGCTACTTGGCCGATCTGCTGCGGTTGGCCGACGGGGCGCTGCAGACGGCCAAGGCGCAGGGCCGAAATCGCGTGCGGACAGCGGTGCTGGTGAGTGCGAGCGGCTGAAGCCGCGCCACGCCAGCTCTCGCTTCAGGGACAACCACAGGTGCATCTCCGGCTACACGGAGAGTGCGGCGCGGCGGGCTTCCAGCACCGCTTCGTGAATGGTGCGCGGGGCCACGCAATCGCCGGCCTGCGTGGTGGCCGCGGGAATCGGATCGGTGGGCAGGCGGAAACCACAGTCGACGAGCGCCGCGCAGTGCACGGTGCGGCGTTCGCCGCTGAAGCGATCCTCCAGCTCCACCTCGCCGGCACGAACGGCGCGGAGCAGGCTGCGCCGCTCGATCTGCGCGCCCTGCTGCTGCAGCCGCACGTTGGCAGGAGCGAGGTCGCCGGTGCGGGAGAGCTCGTTGCCCGCGATCTGGTCCTGCGTGATGAGGATCGCCCGGCTGCCCAACGTTTCCGCCAGCGCAACAGCGATGGGGCCGCCGATGGGGTCGAACAGTGCGATCGGGCCGTCGGGCAAGGGTGTGCCCCGGTGCACATCGACGACGTCGAGGACGACGGCTCCCGGCGCCACCTCGTACGAGCGGGTGCCGGGCCGGCCGCCGGTGCATTGGATGACGACGTCGTCGGGCCGGGGGGCAACCCGCTCGGTGCCCACCTCCACGGCAACGCCGGCTGCGGTGCACTCGCCGATGAGCCACTGTACGAGTGGCGCGCCAGGCCCGGCGAGCGCGGCGATGCCACCGAGCTGATGCGTGCGTTCGACGAGCCGCACCCGATGACCGCGCACGGCCGCCACCCGCGCGGCTTCCAGGCCGGCGATGCCGCCTCCCACCACCAGCACGTTGCGTGCCCGTGCAGTGTGCGCGTACCAGTCGGGGTCTTCGGTCTCGCGGCCACTGGTCGGTTCGCCCACGCACGTGACCACCGGGCTGCGTGCGTCGCGCACCTGACACGTCTGGTTGCAGCGGATGCACGGGCGAATCGTGTGTGCCGCGTCGGCCGACAGCTTCGACACCAGATCGGGGTCGGCGATCTGCGCACGTGTCATCTCCACCGCATCGCAGACGCCGTCGCCGAGGGCCCACTCGGCCTGGCCCCAGTCGACCACCGAGCCCTGCAGGAACACTGGCGTCGTCGGTAGCGCACCGCGCACCCCGCGGCAGACGTCGATGTTGAACCCGGTGGGTTCGTGGAAGTCGGGGCGGGTCTTCTCCGCCGAGAAGATGGAGCCGCGTGTCACCACGAGGTAGTCGAGGTCCTCGCCGAGCGCGGCGGCGATGTCGACGGCCATCTGCGGCGTGATGCCCGCCCACGGCGCCAGCTCGTCGCAGGACAGGCGCAGCCCGACGATGCCGGTACCGGCGGTGGCACGCACCGCTGAGATGACCTGGCGAGCGAACAGCAGCCGGTCGTGGCCCCACTCGTCGCCGCGTTGGTTGGTGAGGCCGCTGAGGAACTGACGCACGAGGCTGTGCTGGCCGGCGTTGATCTCCACGCCGTCGCATCCGGCCCCGACTGCCAGCGCGGCGGCAGTGCCGAACCCGGCGACCACCGCGGCGATGTCGTCGGCTTCCATCCACTTCGGCACCTCGCGCGAGTTCACCTCCGGCACGCGATGGCGCCCACAGTTCGCGCTGGCTGTACGCGCTGCTGCCCTGGCCGCCGGCGTGGTCGAGCGAGGCAACCACCAGCGAGCCGTGGGCATGGCATGCGCTCACGATGGCCGCCCAGCCGGCGGCACATGATGCGGCGAGCGGCGCACGCTCGTACGGCCAGTCGCTGTCGTGCACGCTGGCGCCTTCGGTGACGATGATGCCGCAACCCCCGCGGGCGCGCCGTTCGTAGTAGGCCGTGTGCCGCGGCGTGAAACACCGTTGGTCGTCGCCGAGGTTGGTGACGTGCGGGCCGAACATCACCCGATTGCGGGCGATCGCGGTTGCGAGGGGGAGTGGCTGCAGCAATTGCATCGAGCGCCGACGCTACTCGGCGGTCATTCGTCGTGAGATGCCGACAGCTCGCTGCCACCGAGCAGCCGCTTGATGTTGTCGAGGTGGCGCATCAGCACCAGCACTCCCAGCGCTGCGGTGGTGGCGACCTCCCACCCCGGGCCGCGCAGCACGGCCACGCCGATCGGCAGGCCGGCCATGATGCACAGCGAGGCCAACGAGGCCTTGCCGGTGAGCTTGCGCACCGCCAGCCACACGCCGGTGAGGATGACGAACAGCAGCGGCTGCAGCACCAGAGTGGCACCGCCCATCGTGGCGACCCCTTGCCACCCTTGAACCGGCGGGTGATGGGATACATGTGGCCGACGACGGCAGCTCCGGTCATCGCATAGGCGGCGGGCGACGGCCGTTCGGTGAACATCAGCGCGACCGCCGCCGGGATGGCGCCCTTGAGGCCATCGAGGAAGAACACGAACACGCCCCACTTGGTGCCCATCGTTCGTGCAACGTTGGAGGCGCCGGGATTGCCCGACCCGACTTCGTGGATGTCGATGCCCTTGCTGCGCGCCACCATCACGGCACTGGGGAACGTGCCCAGCAAGTACGCGGGAACGAGCAGCAACCAGATCATGCGCGTTTCCCCCCTCGTCTCGCTCGCCCGGTGCGGGCCACCCTATTCGTCCTGGCGGCGAACACGCTGCAACCAGCTGTCCGGCGTTGACGGCGTCGGTCAGCCACTCTGAGCCGGCGGACCCTCTGTCGCCGCGGCGAGCTCGGCGAGGTCGTGCGCCAAGCGCTGCATCCCGAGCACCTCGGCTGTCTCGAGCGCGGCAGCGATCAAGGGCAGGGCTGCCTGGGTGTCGCCGCGTCGAACCAATGCCCGCGCCCACCAGTGACGAGTGCGCGCCGCGAGCGGTGCCGACCGCACTCCCTCCTCCTGAGCGAGGGCGGCAGCGAAGAGGCGGTCGGCTTCGGCGTGGTCGCCGTCGAGTGCGGCCAACCCGGCCAGCAAGCGGTCGATCGAGCACATCACATGCGTACCGGACGCGATGACTGCCATGGTCCCCTCGAACTCGGCGAGCAGCGTGCGCAGCACCGGGGCGTGCCGGCGGGCGTCGACGGCGATGGCTGCCCAGGCCACGTTGCCGAGCGCCAACACCGTCAGCCAGCCGCGGCCGACCGCAGCGAAGTCGTCGGGCGCGAGTTCGTCGAGCAGGCCTGCCGCGATCTCGAGGTGGCCTGCCTCGGCAGCATCGGCAACCAGCAGCGCCCTCAGCACCGGGAAGTCGGGCAGCATCTCGACGAGCTGGAGGCTGCTCTGGTACTCCTGCTCCGTACGTCCCGTCTCGCGGTGGAGCCATGCCGATTGTGCCTGGCACCCCAGCGCGAAGTTGCCGTCGTGGCCGGCGACCGTGCGGATCTCGGCGACGAGCGCTTTGGCCGTCGCCCAGTCGCCGTCGAGCAACGCCCGCATCGCTTGCGATTGCAGTCTGGAGGCTATTGCCATGTACACGCGCACCCGCGGCCCCAGCGCGAGTTCGAACTCCTCGATGCCCTGCTCGAAGCCGTCTCGGTCGCCGAGACCCAGGCGCATGTGCCCGATGAAGCGCTCGGCGGGCGATTTCACCGCGGTGAACGGAAGGAACTCGGCCAGCTTCGGGTGGTTGGCGAAGATCGAGTCAGCGAGGCGGTGTTGGTTCATGAGCACCGCGCCACACGCGACGCTCCAAGCGATCTGCGTCGAGTGCGGCTGGCCGGGATCGAGTTGGTCGAGGATCCTCTGGCTCCGTTCGGCGTGTGCTGCCTGGGTGAGGTGAGGGCTGAGCCGCTCGACCTCGAGGAGCCGGAACTCGAGCATCAGCTTCTCGGCGGAGCGGTCGTCGCCCAGCAGTTCGAGCGCGTGCTGGATGTGCCGGAAGTGCTCGGACGCGAGCGCGCCGGTGGTGGGCATGCCCGCAGTGAGCGCCGCCTTTGCCATCCGCTGGCTGTCGCCAAGTGCGACTGCGAGATCGAACGCCACCTTGGAGGGCAGGAGCGAGTGTGAGTCGTCGCGGACGTGGGCGAACGCCTTGGCAATCGCCAGATCGCACTCCACGAGCGGATCGGGGGCATCGGCCAGCTCGACAAGTTCCAGGCCGCGCTCGGCCCACCGGATGGCACGATCGGTCTGGTACTCGTCGTTCGCCGACTGCGCAGCGCGCAGGCACCACTGCGGCGCCAGGGCCGTGCGGCCTTCCGCATGGTGGTGCGCGAGCTCCTCGATGTGCTGATCGTGGCTCAGCGCCCACCGTCGGTCGAGCACGCCTGCAACTTCGCGGTGCAGGCGTTGCAGACGCGCAGTGGAGAGCTCGGCCAGCAGCACCTCGCGCAGGACGGCGTGGCGGAACTCGAACCACCGCCCCGTCTCCACGATGATTCCCGCGGCAGCTGCCAGCTCCAGTTCCTCGAGTACGTCGTGCCCGATGAGCGCTTCGACGACATCTGGATCGAAGCTGCGGCCCAACACTGCGGCTGTGCGCAGCACCACGCTGACATCCTCGCCGAGACGGGTGAGCCGGCGACCGATCACCTCGCGCAGGCCTTCAGGAAGCGACAACCCGCTTTCGCCGACCCATCGGTCGTCGGCTCTGCGGATCGCGCCGGTTTCAGTGAGGTGACGCAGCATCTCGCCGACGAACAACGGGTTGCCTGCGGTGCCCGCCTGCACTGCGCTCGCGAGCCGTAGCCCGTCGGCGTCGAGGGCGTGACCTGCCGCCGCACTGAGGTACTGCTCGATGGCAGTGGCGTCGAGGCCCGGCAGGGCAACTCGGCGCATGCCGTCGACTCGCCGCAGATCGGCCAACACCGCGCTCAGCGGGTGCATGCGGTCGAGATCGGTGTCGCGATAGGTGGCGATGATGCTCACGCCGGGGGGTGTCGCATCGGCGACACGACGAAGCAGCACGAGTGAGGCGGGGTCGATCCAATGCACGTCGTCGAGAACGACGATCAGCGGGTGCTCGGACGCGTGAAGTGCGAGAAGGGCGATGACTGCATCGATGACGACACCCTGCAGCGTGAGCGCGTCGACCTGCATGATCGGCGGCAGTTCCGCCGACCGCCGGCGCAGGGCGGGTACGACGAGCGCCAACTCGGCCCCATGGCGACGGGTGAAGTCGGCGAGCTCGTCGGTCGACATCGCCGCGACCAGTGGGTCGAGCGCGTCGGTCCACGGTCGGTACGCGGCGGCGATGTCCTCGTCGCATCTGCCTGCCGCGACGTTGGCGCCGGTGCCGGCCATTCGGTTGCACAGCTCGGCGACGAAGCGGGTCTTGCCGATCCCCGGTTCGCCCGCCACCAGCAGGCCCCGCCACGTGCCTGCCTTCCACTCGTCGAAGCAGTCTGCGGCGAGCTGCTCGCGGCCGACGAACGGCCCTGTGACCGCGGTGGACAAGGCGGCCGGCAGCGCAGCCGAAGTGATGCCGGATGGGCGCGGGTGCCAGAGGACCCGAGTCGTCGCGACGGGCTCGGCCAGCCCCTTCAGCTCGAGCGACCCCACCGCTTCGAACTGATGGTCGGTTCGACTGCCGGCCAGCAGGCGCACGACATCAGAAGCGTAGATCTCGTTCGACCCTGCGCAGGCACACAGACGGGCGGCTTCCACCACCGGCAGGCCGCTCCAGTCGGCGTCGAGCTCGGCGACATCCCCGATGGACACCCCGACTCTCAAGCGGGCCGACTCCGCAACACCCTTCGAACGATGCGCCTCGCCCGCTTGCTGCATGCCAACCGCGCCCTGCAGCGCGGCCGAGGCCGATGTGAACACTGCCATCACTCCGTCGCCCAACGACTTGACGACCAACCCGTCGACCTCCAGCACCGCGTTGGAGATGGCGGCCATCAGCTGTTCGAACCAAGGGTCGGCCACCGAGTCACCGACTCGGGTGCGGATCTCGGTGGAGCCCACGATGTCGCAGAACACGACTGCCCTTGTCGATGTGGTGGCGAGTCCGCGCATGGCCGCGAGGATAGGACAGCGACGGTGCTTCCTCGCCGCCGTGCCAGTGCTGTGACCACTCACCGCACTCGTGTTGGTGCGTCCGCGACGTCGCCCGATCGACCGACGACGCCGGGCCGGACGAGCCCGCACCACAGGAATCGTCTAGTGTGCGCGAACGTCTGTGGTCAGAGCACTAGCTGAGCACCGGCACGCGGGCGGGTTTGGTGTGGTCCATCGCCGGGCGTGGCTTCAGCGAGACGGCGACCGGCGTGGCGGCAAGCTCGGCGAGGGCCACCTCGCCGTCGCCGCCGACGCACTCGGGGTCGGGCCCGTCGAGCGGCAGGCCGGTGAAGAACTTGGCGGCCATGCACCCGCCCTGGCAGGCATCGAAGGCACCGCAGCTGGCACAGGCACCGGCGCTCTGCGGCTCGCGCAGCGACGTGAACAGGTCGCTCTGCTTCCACACCCTGGCGAAGCCGCCCGGGTCGCGCACGTTGCCGGCACGGAACTCGTCGTGGATGACGAACGGGCAGGCGTACACGTCGCCGATGGGGTCGATGAGGCACACCACCCTGCCTGCGCCGCACATGTTGAGGCCGGGCAGGGACGGGCCGAGCGCGTTGAGGTGGAAGAACGAGTCGCCGGTGAGCACGTTCTCGCCGCTGGCCATCAGCCAGTCGTAGATCTCGCGCTGCTGCGAGTTGGTGGGGTGCAGGTGATCCCAGCTGTCGACCCCGCGGCCGCTGGGGCGCAGGCGGGTGACGCGCAACTGGGCGCCGTAGCTGTCGGCCAAAGCCTTGAACTGATCGAGCTGGGGCACGTTCTGGCGAGTGACGACGACGCTGATCTTGAACGGCCCGAAGTTGGCGGCAGCCAAGTTGTCCATCGCCCGGCGAGCCATGTCGTAGCTGCCGGCGCCGCGCACCGCGTCGTTGGTGACTGCGTCGACACCGTCGAGGCTGATCTGGATGTCGAGGTACTCCATTGCCGCGAGGCGGCGGGCCTTCTCGGCATCGATGAACGCGCCGTTGGTGGAGAACTTGACGCCGATGCCGCTGCCGTGTTGGTTGGGAGTGACCGAGTACTCGACCAGCTCGAAGAAGTCGCGGCGCACCATCGGCTCGCCACCACCGATGTTGATGTAGAAGACCTGCAACTCGCGCAGCTGGTCGAGCACCCGCTTGGCCTCGACGGTGGACAGCTCGCGGTGGTCGCGCTGGCCCGACGAGGACAGGCAGTGCACGCACTGCAGGTTGCACGCGTACGTGAGCTCCCACGTGAGGCAGATGGGCGCATCGAGCCCGGTCTTGAGTTGCGACACCAGTGACTCGACGCTCATTCAGGGCTCTCCTCGTGAACTGCTCGCTCGCGTACGACGTGGGACTCTTGCAGCGAGGCGAACGCCGTGACGAACGACGGCCAGCGCTGCGGATCGATGCCGCACGCCTGGAGTGCCTCGGCGAACGTGGCGTGCCCGGCGAGGCTGTTGGCGACGGCCACCATGTCGGGGTGCTTCAGGAACACCAACCGCCGGTTGCCGTAGTGATAGGCGAGCGCGCCGAACGGCTCTGGCCGCAGTGCCACCTGCGGGTGCAGCTCGAGCGCAGTTGCGAGCAGCGGGTGACTGATCAGCTCAGTAGACACCGCACATGCCGTCGATGGAGATCTCCTCCACCAGCAGCTCTTCCGTGATCTCGACCGGGGCAGTGGTGGCAGCGGCGGTGTCTTCGACGACTTCGTTCTCCATGTGGCCGAGGCTAGCGCCTGTCATCGACAGCAACTCGTGCCCGCTCGATAGGGTGACAGACCCTGTGAGCGCCGACCTGTTCCCCGACCTGCCCGCCGAGCAGGCACAGCTGGTGTTCTCGCGCGTGTCGCGATCGCATGATCCAGCGCTTCGCCGCGCTCGACCCGCAGGGTGCCGCCGACGAGATCACCAAGGGTACATCGAGGTGACGGTGGCCGAGGCGCTGGAAGACCTGGGCACGCCCGGTGCCGGCGACTTCTTCGGCCGCATCGTCGACGAGGCGCACGACCGCTGGTACATCGGCCGCCGCCACATCGAGAACGACACCCACGACCCGGTGGTGGTCGATTGGCGGGCGCCCATCGCCGCGCCGTTCTACCGCGCAACCCACGCCGATCCGTTCGGGCTGGCGCACCGACGGCGTTTCACGGTCGCCACCACCGAGCACGGGCCGAGTGAGCTCACCGCATACCTCGACGAGCAGCTCGACGACCCTGATCACGAGTCGGCGGGCTCGGGCATACCCGACCCTGTGCTGGCCGAGATCGGGGCTGCCCGCACCGGCGCCATGCGCGAGGTGGTGGCCACCATCCAGGCCGAACAGGACATGGTGATCCGTGCCCCGCTCGACCAGTGCCTGGTGGTGCAAGGCGGCCCCGGTACCGGCAAGACCGCGGTAGGCCTGCACCGTGCCGCCTACCTGCTGTTCGAGCACCGTCGTCGCCTGGTGCGCGACGGAGTGCTGGTGGTGGGCCCCAACAAGGTGTTCCTCGACTACATCGGCAACGTGCTGCCGTCACTGGGCGAGCGCAGCGTGCAACAGCGAACGGCACTGGATCTGTGCGTGCCGAAGGTGCCCATCACCGGCATCGACACCGCCGAACAGCGGCGCCACAAGGGAAGCGAGGAGATGTTGCTCGCGCTGGAGGTGGCATCGAGCGCCCACGTGCGGGTGCCCGACGACGACCTTCGGGTGCCCATCGGGGCACGCACGCTCACCATCACCCGCGATGAGGTGGCGGGGTGGCTCGAGCAGGCGCTGGCGGCCAACTCGCCGGTCAACAAGCGGCGCGACTCGTTGAAGGGCATGGTGCAGCGCGACATGCTGCGCCGCTACGACCGCGACGACGTGTGGGAGAAGGGCGCCGCGCTGCGTGCAGCGCTCACGAAGGCGTGGCCCACGCAGACACCCGTGAAGCTGGTCGACCAGCTGCTGCCCGGGCCGGGCGGCAAGAAGCGCGCGTGGACCACGGCCGATCAGTTCCTGGTCGACGAAGCCAACTCGCTGCTGGTGGGCACCCCGTTCACGTACGGCCACGTGGTGGTCGACGAAGCGCAGGATCACAGCGCGGTCGCGTTGCGGTGCATCGGCCGGCGCAGCCCGGCAGGTTCGATGACCATCCTCGGCGACCTCGCGCAGAGCACCACTCCGGCCGGGCAGCACCACTGGGCCGACGCGCTGCGTTTCATGCGAGCGGGTGCCGCCGAGGTGGCGCACCTCACCATCGGCTACCGCGTGCCGGCCCCCATCCTCGATGTCGCCAATCGCCTGCTGCCGCACACCGGTGTCACCACGCAGGCCAGCCGCAGCGTGCGCAGCGAAGGGGTCGAGCCGGCGGTGCGGCTGGTGTCGGCCGAGCAACTGGGTGCGGCGGTTGCCGATGAAGTGCGGCTGGTTCGGCACCGTCACCACAACACCGGCGTGGTGGTGCCCGAAGCGTTGCTGGCCCACGTGGCCGAGGCGCTGGCCGCCGCCGGCCTCACCGCCACCGACCGCGTGCACGACCTGGGCCACGACGACGTGCCGCTGTTCCATGCAGAAGCGGTGAAGGGTCTGGAGTTCGACGGTGTGGTGGTGGTCAACCCGCACGAGATCTTCGACGGCAGCGAGCGGGGCGCACGTCTGCTGTACGTGGCGATGACCCGTGCGGTGCAGGTGCTTCACTTCGTCACCACGGCACCGCTGCCCGCCGCGCTGGGCTGAGCGCCGGCGCCGAGAGCGGTCGCGGTTCAGCCGGCGAGACGTGCGAGGCGAACCTGCGTGTCGGCGCGGGCCAGACGGCGCAACGTGGATTCGTAGGCCTGGCGAGCGATCGCTGCTCGGCGCGACGGATCCATTGCGTTGCTGCCCATCACCTGTGCATCGGCCGCGGTGGGTTGAAAGGCCATCACGTGGGCACCTCGCCGGCGAAGGCGCACCGCTTCGGCCGAGAGCAACATGCTCGACCAGCGGCGCACGGCGTTGCTCGGCGCCAGCCGACCGGCAGTGCCGCTGATCGACATCGGCGAGCTGACGAGCACCAGATCGAGGCCGAGCGATGGATCGGTGAGCACGTCGGCGTTGGTGGGCGAGTGGACGCCCCCGTCGACGTACGCCGTGCCCGCGATCGAGACCGGAGCGAAGAAGCCCGGGATCGCGCACGACGCGGCGACGGCCTCTGCGACGGGCGGGCACTGCTCGGCCCCTTCGCCCGCCGATCGCTCCTGGCCGAAGACGACCCGGCGGCCGTCGTCTTGTCGGACTGCGCAGATCCACAGCGGTTCGGTGGGCCATGCGTCGGTGAACAGCCCGCCGACACCTTGCACGATCATGTCCGTGCTCACCGAGCCTTCTGGCAACAGGCCGGTGAGCAACGCCCACGGTGGCGCCGCGAAGGGCCGGGCAGCAGCTCTGCCGACGGTTGCGGCCAGCTGCGCGGCCGAGCGGCGACGGGGAGCGACCCGCAGTGGCGGCGGCCCGCGATAGGGGCCGACCGCCTGCATGATCGCCCGGCCCTCGGCCGACAGCGGCAGGTCCTGAGCGCGCGCCAGCATGTCGGCGCAGGAGAGGCCGGCCCGCAACGAGGCGGCGGCGATGGAGCCGGCGGAGGTGCCCACCAGCACGCCGGCGTGGCGCGGGTCCCATCCGGTGGCCTCGTGCAAGGCGGCCAGCACCCCCGCGTGGAAGGCCCCGCCGGCCACCCCACCCGCACCGAGCACGAGCCCGACGCGCGGGGTGGCGGTCAACTCGTCCGCCGCCGTCGGCGGGCCAGCACGGCCAGGGCGATGGCCGCCATCACGGCGACCACCACGATGCCCACGACGAGCCACGTGTTCGAGCCGTCGGTAGCAGTGGTCTCGGGTGGCACATCCGTGGGGTGGAGCAGCAGCAGGCTCATGATCGATTCCTTCCGGACGAGGTTCTTCTGCGGACGAGCGATGCCGCGAGCAGCACCAGCAGCGGGTACTCGAGGTAGGCGTGGTACGACGCGACCGCAGCGTACAGACGGCGGCCGTCGGGGCCCGACAGCACCTGCAGCAGCCCGATCGCCACTGCCGCCGACACCAGTGCCGGCGCGAAGACCCGCGGGCGCAGCAGCCAACCGAAAGGTTGCACGCTGCCCGCGCGGCGGTGGGCGGGGCGGGCCACCGCCGGCAGGAAGCCGCACCAGATCACGTAGTGCATCAACTGACCGAAGCAGAACACGATCAGGAAGCGCAGCGGCCACTGACCGCTCCAACCCGTCGGCGAGTAGACGGCCGCGACCTGCGCCGGTGCGCGGTCGCCGCTCCACGCGGACCACCCCCACCCCTCGTGATCGAACGCCCCGGCGAAGACCACGATCGGGATCACGGCTGCCCAGCCCAGCTGTGCGGTGCGGAACAGCGTGCGGCCGAGCCGGGTGCCCCGATCGCGCGACCACTCCCACAGGAACGCCACCGGCGTGAGGTTGTGCAGGTGGGCCACCGCCATCGCATAGAGCTCCGGTCGTCGCATCGCAGGCACGGCCAGACCGGCAAGGGCGAGCAGGCCGATCGCGACTGCGGCCCGGCGACCGCGTACGGCCCACGCCCACGCGCCGGCGACCAGTGAGAACGCGATGGTCGCTTCCAGGCGCGTGCCCGCCGGCCCGAGCTGCGCCAGCCGCACCACCGCGATGAGGGTGAGCGGCAGCAGCAGCCACGCCAGCCCCCGCCAGGGCACCGAGGGCGAGAAGCGGCCGATGACGTAGCGCGTCTCCAGGCCGAGGTGGGCGACACCGAACACTGCGACCGCGCCCACCGCGAGGGGCACGGGCGCGATGACGGCGAACGCCAGCGCGAGCAGCGGCGCGACGGCGAAGGCCAGCACGAAGGGGGTGCCCGACGCCGGCGCGTACGCCGACCGGCGATACTGCGCAGCGTGTCGTACGCCGTCGATCTGGGGATCACTCTTGCGATCGAAGTGCCCGTGGTGGTCGCCGTCGGGCGCGGGTTCGGCGTGAGTGCGCGCGCCGGCGTGGTTGCGTCGTTGAGTGCCAACCTGCTCACGCACCCGCTGTTCTGGTTCGTCGTCGCACCATGGGTGGGTGACAGCTTCGGGGTCGGCGGGCTGGTCGTTGCCGAGCTCGCCGTGGTGCTGGTCGAGGCCACCGTGTACAGCAGGTGGTTCGGCGCGCAACTGGGCCGCTGGGCCGCCGCGTGGGTGGCGCTGCTCGCCAACGCACTGTCGCTCGGGGTCGGTGTCGTGCACCGCCGCGGATCGCCGCTCGGGCGCCGCTGGGCGTGTTGGCCGCGATGCCCGGCTACCTGGCAGGAGTTGGGCTGGTGGTGAAGGCCGTCACCGTCTTCGCCGGCAACCACGGCACCGACGTGCCGTCGCACCAGGGGCTCATCGTGGTGTGCGACGAGCACAGTGGCACCCCGGTCGCGATCATGGACGGCACATCGATCACGGCCATGCGCACGGCCGCATCGGCGGCGGTGGCAGCCGACCTGCTCGCTCGGCCCGAGGCCACCGTGCTGGCGATCATCGGTGGCGGCGTGCAGGGCCACTCGCACCTCAGTGCCTTTGCCGACCTGCGTCCGTGGTCGTCGGTGCGTGTGGCATCGCGGTCGCGCGGGTCTGCGATCGCTCTCGCCGCGCGTCATCCGGCAGCCACGGTGTCGTCGTTCGAGGCGGCGGTCCGCGGTGCCGACGTCATCTGCCTCACCACCGACGCCGACCACGCCGTCATCGACCCGTCGTGGGTGTCGCCCGGCGCGCACGTGGGGTCGGTCGGCAATCGGGCCGAGTTGCACACCGGCTTCACCAACGGCACGGTGTTCGTGGAGTGGCTCGGCGCGGCGCTGTCGGCGCCTCCCGCAGGGGCGGTGGAGCTGCAGGGCATCGACCCGGCGCGCGTGGTGGAGCTGGGCAGCGTGCTGACAGGTGCTCACCCTGGCCGTACGAGCGCCGACGAGATCACCGTCTACAAGAGCACCGGCCACGCGATCGAAGATGGGGCCGCGGCGCGGCTGGTGCTCGACGAAGCGGTGGCGAAGGGGATCGGCCTGCGCCTGCCGCGGTGACGATGTGCCGGGGCGCCTCGCATGGCCCCGAGCACGCGGCGCGCGTTATGGTGCGGCCCAGACGTCCACTCACCACTTCGGGGGCAATCGTGAAGACCAAGGCCGCAATTCTGAGAGCACGAAACACTGCTTGGAGCGTGGAGGAGATCGAGCTCGATCCCCCGAAGGCCGGAGAGGTGTTGGTCAAGATCGTGGCCAGCGGCATGTGCCACAGCGACGAGCACCTCGTCACCGGCGATCTGGCCGGGGCTACTCCCGAGCCGCCGCTGCTCGGCGGCCATGAAGGCGCGGGCATCGTCATGGAAGTCGGTGCCGGTGTGTTCTCGCTCGTCGCGGGCGACCACGTGGTGTTCGGTTTCATCCCCGCGTGCGGTCGCTGCCCCAGCTGCGCCGACGGCCACAGCAACCTCTGCGACATGGGCTCGCTCACGGCCACCGGCATGCAGATCAGCGACGGTACGGCTCGGCACCACGCGGCCGACGGCAGCGACCTTGCACTCGGCATCGGGTCGCTGGGCACGTTCGCGCATCACACCGTGGTGCACGAGGCCAGCTGCATCAAGATCGAGAAGGAGATCCCGCTCGACAAGGCCTGCCTGCTGGGTTGCGGCGTCGTCACCGGTTGGGGTTCGGCCGTGTACGCCGCCGATGTCCAGCCTGGCGACACGGTCGCGGTGGTCGGCTGCGGTGGCATCGGCAGCAACGCCATCCAGGGTGCGAAGCTGGCCGGCGCCCGCGTCGTTGCCGCCATCGACCCGGTGGAGTTCAAGCGTGAGAAGGCAATGGAGTTCGGTGCCACGCACACGCACGCCTCCATCGACGATGCGTTGGCGGCGCTGCCCGACACCACCTGGAACCGCGGGTTCGACAAGGTGATCATGACCTGCGGTGTGGGCAACGGCGACGTGCTCGGCCAGGCGTTCTGGCTCGGTGGCAAGCGCAGCAAGATCGTGGTCACCAACATCCACTCCACCACTGAGGCTTCCATCGCCATCCCGGCAGTGTTCCTCACGGTGTTCGAGAAGCAGCTGATCGGTTCGCTGTTCGGCTCGGCCAACCCGCGCAAAGACATCCCGAAGCTGCTCGAGCTGTACACGCAGGGGCTGCTCGACCTCGATGGCCTGGTCACCAAGACCTACCCCATCGAGGGCATCAACGAGGGCTACGCCGACATGAACTCCGGCAAGAACATCCGTGGGGTGCTCGTTTACGAGCACTGATCCGCCGGCTCGTCCCAAGGTTCACCGAGAGTGCCCCCTCCCTTGTTGGCGGGGGCACTCGACATTGCAGGCGTCGACTCTCCTCGGCGACCGGCGCGTGGGTAAGTTGCAGGCCGTCGGTCGACGAGGGGGTTCGTCATGAAGTGTCGTGCTGCGGTGTTGCACGAAATCGGTCAGGCATGGCAGATCGAGGAGATCTCCATCGACGCGCTGAAGGCCGGCGAGGTGCTGGTGCAGTGGAAGGTCGCCGGCATGTGTCACAGCGACGAGCACCTCGTCACCGGCGACCTGGTGCCGCCGGCCCAGATGCTGGAAGCCGCCGGCATTCCACCGTTCTTCCCGATCATCGGCGGGCACGAGGGCGCCGGTGTCGTGGCCGAAGTTGGGCCGGGCGTCACGAGCGTGAAGCCGGGCGACCACGTGTCGGCAAGCTTCATCCCGTCGTGCGGTCGCTGCCGGTTCTGCAGCACCGGCCGGCAGAACCTGTGCGATGCAGGTGCCGGTGCCATGCAGACCGGCATGATCACCGACGGCACCTGTCGCCACTTCCTGGATGGCGGCCCGATCAAGCTGATGGCGAAGGTGGGCACGTTCAGCGAGTACGCGGCCGTTGCCGAAGCATCGGTGATCAAGGTCGACGACGATCTGCCGCTCGATGTGGTGGCGCTCGTGTCGTGCGGGGTCGCCACCGGCTGGGGCTCGGCCACTCACCGTGCCGATGTACGGCCGGGCGACACCGTGGTGGTGGTCGGCATCGGTGGCATCGGCATCAATGCCGTGCAGGGCGCGGCGATGGCCGGTGCCAAGCGGGTCATCGCCGTCGACCCGGTGGAGTTCAAGCGTGAGAAGGCCATGGAGTTCGGTGCCACGCACACCTTTGCCTCGATGGCCGACGCGATGCCCGCGATCGCCGAGCTGACGTGGGGCCAGATGGCCGACAAGGTGATCATGACTCCCGGTGTGCTGTACGGCGAGATGATGCAACTGGGCACTGCCATGGCGGGCAAGGGGGGCACCATCGTGGTCACCGGCCTCGCCCCGATGGCACAAACGGAATCGTCGGTGAACCTGTTCGAGCTGGCCATGTGGAACAAGGAGATCAAGGGCACCATCTTCGGTTCGCTGAACCCGCGCCACGACATCCCCAACCTGCTCGGCATGTATCGCGAAGGCACACTGAAGCTCGACGAACTGATCACCCGTCGCTACACGCTCGATCAGATCAACGAGGGCTACCAGGCGATGCGCAACGGCGAGAACATCAGAGGCGTGATCATGTATGACTGACCAGAACCGGTTGCTGGCGCGAGTGCTCGGTCGCGTGGTCGGTCGTGCCCGCGAGATCGAGCTCACCGTTGCCGCGCTGGCGGCCGATCGGCACGTGTTGCTGGAGGGGCCACCCGGCACCGGCAAGAGCACGCTGCTGCGCGCCGTTGCCGACGAGTTGGGGCTCGGCTTCGAGTTCGTGGAGGGCAACGCCGAGCTCACTCCTGCTCGTCTCGTCGGCCACTTCGATCCTGCCCGCGTGCTGGTCGACGGCTACGACCCGGCAGTCTTCGTCGACGGCCCGTTGGTCACCGCCATGCGCGACGGCTCCTTGCTCTACGTGGAGGAGATCAACCGCATTCCCGAGGAGACGCTCAACGTGCTCATCACGGTGATGAGCGAACGCGAGCTGCACGTACCCCGGCTGGGTCGTGTCGCCGCCGCCGCCGGCTTCCGGCTGGTGGCCGCGATGAACCCGTTCGACGCCATCGGTACGGCTCGCATCAGCAGCGCCGTGTACGACCGTGTCTGTCGCCTGTCGGTGGGTTACCAGGAAGCGGGCGACGAGGTCGCCATCGTGCAACGCGCGCTGCCGCACCTCAACACAAAGTCGGCCGCCATCGACGCCGCTTGGCTCGCGGGTGTGGTCGAGGTGGTGCGCCGAACGCGCAACCATCCCGATGTGCGCATCGGTTCGTCGGTTCGGGGCGCCATCGACTGCGCAGCGGTTGCGGCCTCGTTGGCGTCGTTGCGCGGTGCACCCGCAGAAGATGCGGCCGTCGGTCTCGATGCCGCGCTGGTTGCGCTCAGCGGCCGCCTGCGCCTGCGCGAAGGATGCACTCGCAGCGCGGAGGAGATCGTCACCGAGCTGTGGCACGAGGTGTTCGCCGCACCGGCTGCCGCCGGTGAAGGCGAGGGCGGCGCGGGAAAAGCGAGCGCCCCGACCGGGGCGAACAGGGGCTGACACCACCGCCGGACGTGAAGGAGGGCGACGAGGCCGACGCAGAGGTTGCCAACAGTCAGAAGCGCACCACGTCGCGTCGCGAGCTGGCGCGCAACCCTCGCTTCGAGCAGGTGTCGCCGGAGGTCGGTGAGCTCGACGAATCGGCCGTGGAGGAGGGGTTGCGCGAGGATCCCGACGAGATGCTGGCGATGCTCGCCGACCTGGTGGGTGCCACCGATCGGCGGCTGCGCGAGCTGGCGAAGCGTCTCGCCGCGTCGTTGTTCCTCGACATCGCACGGCGTGGCCCGGTGCGCCCACGCGGTGTGGGCACGCTGCGCGAGCTGCCGTATCGCCCGGACGGCGGCGATCTCGACATCGACGCCAGCCTGGAGGCGATCATGGAGGGTCGTGGCGGGGCCATCGACGCCGAGCGCCTGCGCGTGCGCGGCTGGGTGCAGCCGACGACCGCGCTGTGCCTGCTGGTCGACCGCAGCGGCTCGATGGGTGGTAAGCCACTCGCCACCGCTGCGCTCGCGGCAGCGGCCGTGGCCAATCGCTCGCCCAGCGACTACAGCGTGCTGGCGTTCGGGAAGAACGCGGTGGTGGCGAAAGGTCAGCTGACTCCCAAGCCCAGCGAGCTGGTGGTGAACGACGTGCTCTCGTTGCGCGGCTTCGGCACCACCGACCTCGCCGGAGCGCTGCGCGTGGCGGGTGCCCAACTCGAACGCAGCCGCGCCGGCCGCAAGGTGACGGTGCTGCTCAGCGACTGCCGCTCCACGGTCGACGGCGATCCGGTGGCAGCGGCCGGCGCGCTCACCGAGCTGGTCGTCGTCGCCCCCGATTCCGACAGTGACGAGGCTCGGGCGTTCGCTCACCAGGTCGGCGCGAGGTGCATCACCATCAGCGGCCCCTCTCAAGTTGCGGCGGCCCTCACGCAGGCGCTCGACCGCGCCGGCTGATACCAGCTCGCGCTGGGGGTGGTGGGAGGTCAGCAGGTGAGGTTGGGGTCGGGGAGGATGTCGCCCTTGACGTTCTCCTCCGGCTCCACGGCGGACGTGGTGGTGGCTGCCACCGTGCTGGTGGTGGCCTCGCCGGCCACCGTGCTGCCCGACCCGGCGGTGGTGCTGGTCTGGGCCGTGGTGGTAGTGGTCTCGAAGGCCTGCTCGGGCGCGCCCGCAAGCGGTGCCTGGCCTTGGAAGATGGCCAGGATCGCCTTCATGTTGTCGCCGTTGATCCGCGGTTCCAGCACCGAGGCGCCGCTCACCATCATGCCGCGAGCCTCGATCTGGTAAGTGCGAATGCTGCCCGGGTCGACGTCGCGCAACACGCCGGCGAACTCGAGCATGTCGTTGACGGTGAAGCCGGCTTCGGTGACGATGTCGGTCTGCAGCGACTCGATCAGTGCTCGGGCAACTGCCGGGTCGAAGACGCCCTTGTCGAGCGCTGCCTGCAACGTGCGGCGCAGGAAGTCTTGCTGGCGCGAGATGCGGCCGAGGTCGGAGGTGGCGTCCTCGTGGGTCTCGCCGTTCTCGTCCATCCACTTCAGGTGACGCGACCGCACGTACGCGAGTGCTTCGTCACCGACGAACGTGTGGCAGCCGGCGGCAACATCGAGCCCGACGTTCTTGTCGAGGATGCGGGTGCTGAACGGCACGGTCACGCCACCGACTGCATCGACGATGCGCTTGAAGGCGCAGAAGTCGACCTGGATGTAGTGGTTTACCTGGATGCCAAAGTTCTCGTACAGCGTTTGGGCGAGCAGCGAGTAGTCGTCCTTGATGTACGCCGTGTTGATGCGGTTGTTGCTCTTGCCGGGGATTTTCACCCACAGGTCACGGGGGAACGACAGCACCGCTGCTTGCCGAGTCGCCGGATCGACCCGCATCACCATGATGGTGTCGCTGCGGTTGCCGATGTTCTCCCGACCCGGGTCGGCGGCGCCCGCCCATTGCGAGTTGGGTTCGACGCAGGCGTTGACGTCGCTACCGGCGATGAGGAAGTTCTGCGCCTGCGGATCGGCGGGAGGGAACGTGGCGGCGACCTCGGTGCTGCTGGTGACGCCGGTGTCGCCGGTTGCCGTGCTGGGCGCGGTGTTGCTGCCCAGCGAGGTGTTCACCTGCACGGCGTCGGTTTGCAGGCGACCATCGAGCTGCTGCTTGCCATAGACGAGGGCGCCCGCCCCCACGAGGCAGGCGATGACGATGACGATGTTGACCGCGAGGACCGCTCGCTGCACGTTGGTGTGGCGCGGCTTGAACGGCGCAGGCTCGACGGTGGGATTGCTCATGCGGCGTGAAGGATATCCGCCCACCGGCAGCGGCAGGGGTCGGGCGGCGCCGCGGTCGCTGTCACCGAGTGAGGAGCCACCCTCACCGCACCACGAAGGTCACTGGATGACAACGACCGTGGTGCCGATACCGGCCCACGCCCACATGAACTGTGCATCGTCGGTGCTCTGCCGCACACAGCCGCTGGACAACGCCTGGCCCAGCTGATGGTTGCCTTGCACCGGAGCGCCGTTCTTGCGCGGGATCTCGTGGAACCCGATGTTGTCGCCCCCAGGCCCGTGAGCGAACCGCACCATCCACCGCATGCACACGTTGGAGTGGTTGATGTTGCAGGTGTACGTGGACCTCGAGAACACGTGGTACGTGCCGGGCTTGGGCTGGTTGAGCCGCCCCGACACGAGGTAGGTGCGTTGGATGTTCTCGTCGGCGTCGATGATCCAGACCCGCATCTGGCTCTTCACGTACACCACTCGCCGGCCGCTGCCCGAGCCGGCCGGCAAACCGACCGACGGTGTGGCGGGTGTGGGCGCAGCGGGGGGCGGTGCCAGCGTCGGCTCCACCTGCACGGCGGTGCCGCGGTTGGCAGGCACCATCTCGTTGGCGGTGGTCGTGGTGGTCGTGGTGGTGGTCGTGTCGGCGCCGGCGGCAGCGGGCGCGCCGGGCACCTGCCAGAGCGCGACAGCCGCGAGGGCTGCGGTGAGGAGACCGCCAACTGCACGACGCATCGCGGCAATGTTAGCGATGCAGTGCTTCCGCCCGATGCACCGTGGCCGCCGGCTCAGGCGGGGTCGGCGAGCACGATGTCGCACGCCAGCACGTCGGCATGCTCGTAGCGCAGCTCGGCGATGGAGCCGGCGTCGCGCAGATCGGTCTCGGCGCTGGCGATGGCCGCGTGCAGTTCGGTGGGCGCGTGCACGACGAGCAGCGACACGCCCGCCTTCTGGCTCGCCTTGGCCTCGGTCTTGCAGCGCCGGATGGCCGCGAGCACCTCGCACACGGGATCCAGCAGGGTTGCATCGCCGGCGGTTCCGAGGGCATCGCGACTGGGCCACGCCTGGTTGTGCACCGAGCCCTGCTGCCACCAGCTCCACACCTCGTCGGTGACGAACGGGATGGAGGGGGCGAACAAGCGCAGGATGGTGTGCAGCGCCGCGCGCAACGCGGCCTGAGCCGAGGCTGCGCCCTGCGGCCCGTGAACTCCGTAGGCGCGGCTCTTCACCAGCTCCACGTAGTCGTCGCAGAACCACCAGAAGAACTGCTCGGTGGCCTCCAGCGCGCGTGCGTAGTCGAAGCTCTCGAAGGCTGCGGTGGCCTCGGCGACCACCGAGCGCAGGCGGGCCTGCATCGCGAGATCGATCGCTTCGGTTGCAGTGGCGCCCGCCGGGGGCTCGCCGAAGCTGAGCACGAACTTCGACGCGTTGAGCAGCTTGGTGCCCAGCTTGCGGCCGATCTTCATCTGGCCCTCGTCGAGCGCGGTGTCGACGCCGGGCCGGCCGCTCGCGGCCCAGTAGCGGATGGCGTCGGTGCCGTACTGCTCGAGCAGGTCGATGGGGGTGACCACATTGCCCTTGCTCTTCGACATCTTCTTGCGATCGGGGTCGAGGATCCAGCCACTGAGCGCAGCGTGGCGCCACGGCGCAACGCCGTGCTCGTGATGGCTGCGCACCACGGTGCTGAACAGCCAGGTACGGATGATGTCGTGCCCCTGCGGGCGCATGTCGTACGGGAACACGCGGTCGAACAGGTCGTTGGGCGTCGGCGTGCCGGTCTCCCACTCGCCGGCGATGTGCGGCGTGAGCGAGCTGGTGGCCCAGGTGTCCATCACGTCGGGGTCGCCGATGAAGCCACCGGGCACACCGCGCTGGACCGCAGTGAAACCGTCGGGGCAGTCGGTGCTGGGGTCGATCGGCAGGCGATCCTCGGACGGCGCCAGCACGTCGGCGTACAGCGGGTTGCCCTCGGTGTCGAGGCGGTACCACAGCGGCACCGGCACGCCGAAGAAGCGCTGCCGGCTGATGAGCCAGTCGCCGTTGAGACCACCCACCCAGTTGTCGTAGCGGTGCCGCATGTAGCCGGGGTGCCAGGCGACCTGGTCGCCGCGCTCGATGAGCGCATCGCGCAGCGCGGCATCGCGGCCGCCGTTGCGGATGTACCACTGGCGAGTGGCCACGATCTCCAGCGGGCGGCTGCCACGCTCGTAGAACTTCACCGGGTGGCTGATGGGGCGAGCATCGCCGAGCATCTCGCCGCTGGCCTGCAGCAGTTCGACGATCTTCTTCTGGGCCTGCTTCGGCGACAGGCCGGCCAGCTGCGCGTAGACATCGCGGCCGGCTTCGTCGGTGATCCAGTCGGGCGTCTCGGCGGCGAAGCGGCCGTCGAAGCCGATGAGCGCCCGCGACGGCAGGTTGAGCTCGCGCCACCAGGTGACGTCGGTGGTGTCGCCGAAGGTGCAGATCATCGCGATGCCGGTGCCCTTCTCGGGGTCGGCCAGATGGTGCGCGAGCACCGGCACTTCCACGCCGAACAGCGGGGTGAGCACGGTGGTGCCGAAGAGCGGCTGGTAGCGAGCATCGTCGGGGTGGGCGACCATCGCGACGCAGCTGGGCAGCAGCTCGGGCCGGGTGGTGTCGATGACCAGATCACCGGCGCCGGGCTGTTGCGAGGTGGTGGTGCGGTGGAACGCGACCTTGTGATACGCGCCGGGCATGTCGCGATCTTCCATCTCGGCCTGCGCGACAGCCGTGCGCTCGTCGATGTCGTACAGCGTGGGTGCATCCTGCTGGTACGCCTCGCCGCGGGCGAGGTTGCGCAGGAACGCTCGTTGGCTGGTGCGCCGCGCTCGCTCGCCGATGGTGGTGTAGAGCAGCGACCAGTCGACCGACAGGCCGAGGCGCCGGATGAGCTCGCCGAAGACCTCCTCGTCGGCGTGGGTGACCTCGCGGCAGAGCTCGACGAAGTTGGGCCGGCTGATGGGGATGGCGCGGTGGTCCTTGGGCACGTCGCCGCGGAAGGGTGCGGTGAACGAGGGGTCGTAGGGCAGCGACGGGTCGCAACGGACGCCGGTGACGTTCTGCACGCGACGCTCGGTGGCCAGGCCGTTGTCGTCCCAGCCAATGGGGTAGAAGACGGCCTTGCCCTGCATGCGCTGGTAGCGGGCGATGGTGTCGGTGTGGGTGTAGCTGAACACGTGGCCGATGTGCAGCGAACCGCTGACGGTGGGTGGCGGCGTGTCGATCGCGAACACCCCCTCGCGGCTCGCATCACGGTCGAAGCGGTAGGTGGCGTCAGCTTCCCACCGCTGCATCCAGCGGGCCTCGATGCCGTCGAGCGACGGCTTGTCAGGGATGTTCGTCGTGTCGTTGGTCATGGCGTGCACGAGGCTACCGAACCAGCCGCGCCGCTCGCCGGTTCGTTCCGCGCGTGGCCACCGCGGCTCGCGGGTCAGGAGGCCAGTGCGGTGAAGCCGCCGTCGAACACGCGTGCCAGCTCGGCACGCGTGCGCACCCCGACCTTGTCGTAGACCTTGGCGAGGTGGTTCTCGGCGGTGCGGCGGCTGATGAACAGGCGCTCGCCGATCTCCTTGCTGGCCAGCCCCTGCGCGGCGAGCAGGCCGATCTCGCGCTCGCGGCGGGTCAGTGTGACCGGGCCCGCGTCGATGATCGGGGTGGCCACCACGCCGTCATCGCACATCGCTCTCAGCTCCGTGGCGCGACTGAGCCAACGGGTGGCGGTGCGTTGGTCGCCGGCACGGCGGGCCGCCTCGGAGGCGTGGGCGGCTGCCTCGGAGGCGAACAGCAGGATGCCCAGATCGGAGAACCTGTCGGCCACCGCCCCGAGACGGCCGACATCGGCGGCCATCAGCGCTGCAGCATGCTCGGCGACGGCTGGGAACAGCAGGCCTTGTACCTGCGGGGCCAGCTCCGCCATCCGCTCGGCCACTTCCTCGACGCGGTCGAGGCGGACGAGTTCGTAGGCGGCCATCAGTTCGCCGCCGACCAACCCATGTGCGGCGACCGATGCATGGGTGGCGCGCAGCAACCTGCGAGCCTCCTCCGGAAAGCCGCGCAGCAACGCAACGCGGGCTCGGGCAACTTCTGCTTCCTGGTCGAAGACGATGCCCGGGCTGTCGTCGGCGTCGAACTCGACGAGCGCTCGTTCGGCGAGATCGGGGTTGCCCGCATTCGCATGGACGAGCGCGAGGCGGGCGAGCATCCAGCGATACTCGGTGCTGCCGCCAGTGGTGCGGCCGTACCACTCGATCGCTCGCTCCATCAGCGGAAGGGCCTTGCTGGGACGGCCGGCGAGGATGTGCAGGCCGGTCGACGCATAGTTCGCTGCGCTGATCTGGAACTCGCTGACAGCGCTGTGCAGCGCCGTCTCGGTGTCTGCCCACGCGGCGGGGAGGTCGCCACGCCAGCAGTTGGTGCCGGCCCGGGTGGCAGCAGTGACGCGCTGCGACAAGCCGGTGGCCTCGATGCCGATGATGCCGAACGTCTCCAGCGCGCGGTCGAGCACCTTCACTGCATCGTCCACGCGGCCGAGGTGGCCCAGGGCGGTGGACGCGCTGACGGCACCGCGAATGAGCGCCGCGCTGGGGCCGAGTTCCAGCAGCGGCTCGGCGAGCTGCCAGCCGCGTTGCGGGTCTCCGGCAAGCGTGACGAAGAGAGCGAGGTTGGCGACGAGTTCGTTGCGCTCGCCACCGCCCTCGCCGACGTCCTCGGGGTAGGTGGCCAGCGCCTCGGCGGTGATCGCCTCGACGCGGGCCATGTCGCCCGCGTACCAGAACTCGTTCTGCGCCTCCAGCATCGCGACAGCGAGCTGTTGGGCGTCGTTGGTGGCCGACGCCCGCCAGGCAGGCACGTGTTCGCGAAAGGCGCGCAGGTCGCCCGCCTGGTACAGGCAGTTGGCCAGCTCCCATCCCGCATCGAAGCGGTTCGATGCCTCGAACGCCTTGCGTCCGATTCGCTCGCACAGCACCGGATCGCCGTTGTGGTACACGAGCGAGGCGGCTCGCACCAGCAGGTCGACGCTGACGTCCACACCGCCGTCCACCGCCAGCCGGGCCAGCTTGACGATGTCGCTGCGGCGCCGGGCGCCGGTGGCCTGCAGGTCGCGGGCGAGAGTGGCCAGGATGGCTCGACGCTGCAACAGCGGGGTGCTCGCGCGCAACACCTCCCCGTGGAGCGGGTGGGCGAGGCGCACCGACAGGCGGCGCTGGTCGAGCGACGTCTCGATCAGTTCGGCGGCCTCCAATGCCGCCAACGCATCGGTGTCGGCGACGCTCGTGAGCTCTGCGGTGCCGCACGGCTCGGCGAAGGCCAGGTGCAGGAGAGCCTGGTGCAGTTCGGGGCTGAGGTGGGCGAGGCGGCCCTTGACCGCGTCGACCAAGCGCGGCGATCGCAGGGGGAGCTCGGCCAATGAGATGCCATCCGGTGTCGTCAGCAGTTGCTCGGTTTCCTGCGCGCTCAGCAGCACCTCGCGGATGAACAGCGCATTGCCAGCAGTGGCCTCCCACAGTCGTTGGTGGCTCGCGTGGTCCAGCGGCGCGCCGAGCACGTGTTCGGCCATCGCCTCGGCTGCGTCGCGGGTCATCGGGCCGATCTCCAGCCGACGCAGCTCGCCGCGCTGCGCGAGGTCGAGGATCTCGCCCGGCGCCATCCGCCCTCTCCGTAGCGTGGCGATCAGCTTCGCATCTCCGGAGGTGACCATCTGGTGCACGAGCACCGCTGACGCGTCGTCAAGTCGATCGACGTCGTCCACACAGAGCAGGATCGGGCGGCCCTCGGCGCGCTCGACGATGCGGTCACGGATCTCGGTGAACATCGGCGTGAGGAAACGCTCCGAAGCGCCGAGCTGGGTGAGGAAGACCCCGAGCGGGAGTTCGCTGGAGCTTGCCGTGGCTCTGGCGCGGACGACCTCGTAGCCGTCGCCGGCAGCGAGCGTGGCGACCCGCTCGACGAGATGACTCTTGCCGACGCCGGCGCGCCCGACGAGATAGGCGCCGGTCCCGTCGTCCAGCGCAGCACGAAGGGCACGGACCTCCGCATCCCGCCCCGCCAGATCTCCCGTCAGCCCCATCGAGTGGCATTCTGTCAGCTCCGCCGAGCCGGCACCGCGCCCAGGCCGTAGAGCTTGGCCAGGTGGTTCTCGGCCGTGCGGCGGCTGATGAACAGGCGCTCGCCGAGGAAATGAGTAGCGGTTACTCAGTCGCCGATCTCCGGGCCAGCGCACGATGGGGTCATCAGCGCATCGCACCGATGCGGCGCATACAACAAGGAGACAACGATCATGGGTTTGTTCAAGCAGATGAAGGAAATGAAGAACGTCGTCGCCGCCGCTCCGGCCATGATGCAGCAGGGTCAGGCCCTGGCCGCCAGCGCCCAGGCGATGCAGGCCGCTCAGATGGGCCAGATGCAGCAGGCAATCGCCTACAACCAGCAGGTCGGCCAGCCGATCGCTCCCGAGCACCTGACGGCGATCAACGGCGTCGATCTGCCGACCTACGCGTGGATCGGCAAGCAGGTCGCCAACAACGGCTACAACCAGGCACTCGCCGCCGGCTTCGCCGCCCAGCGCGGCATCAGCGCCGCCGACTGGGAGGCCGCCGCTGCCGGATGGACCGCCCGCATGACCGCCGTCCCGGCCATCGGCCCCGAGTTCCGTCGTTACTACGACGTGGCCTGAGGCGATCGTCATGGGCTTCTTCAAAGACATCGCCGCCATCAACAAGGTCGGCAAGGAACTGCGCAAGGACTACGACCCCGTCGCTCAGATGGCACAGGGTCAAGCGATGATGGCGCAGACCAGCGCGATGCTCGCCGGCATGACCGCCCGGGCCAACTCGACGGCGGCCGCTCACGGCACGCCGGTCGACGCCTCGATCGTCGCAGTCAGCCAGTCGGGTCAGTACATCAACATGCAGCCGGTCCTTGCGATCGAACTGCTGGTGCCGACGGCCGCCGGTTTCCCGGTGCCGGTGACGATCAACGAGGTCGTTTCGCAGTTGCACCTCGCCCGCCTGCAGCCCGGTTCGTCGTTGGCAGTCAAGGTCGGTTCCACGCCTCAGGATGTGGTCATCGACTGGTACCGCTTCGGCTCGCCGCAGGCGTCATGAACGAGGAGGAGCGCGTCGGGAGCTCCAGCCTGTGGTGGGCTGGAGGGATGGCCCTCGACGCGCCCACCATGTTCGATCGCCTTGGCGGTGCCGCTGCCATTGCCGAGATCGTCACCAAGCTCTACGAGCGCACCACCACCGACCCAGAGCTCGGCCCGTACTTCCACACGACCGACATCGAGCTGCAGCGTCGCAAGCTCAGTGAGATGATCGGCGAGGCACTCGGCGGCCCGGAGGCCCCGTGGTTGCTCGGCCTCAGGGAAGCGCACCGCGGGCGCGGTGTCAGCCATCGCCACTTCAGCTTGCTCGCCGCACACCTGCTCGACCTGCTCGAAGAACTGAACGTCGACCCCGACGAGACCGACGTGGTGATGAACTGGGTGGCCCAGGGCGCGACGCCGTCGTCGAGGACCTGGATTAACGAGAAGACGCAGCAAAGGCCGGCCCGTAAGCTGTGGCCATGCTGCGCCTGTACGACACCGCCACCAGAGAGGTACGTGAGCTCGCCCTGCGCGAGCCCGGCTCGGTGAGCATCTACCTGTGCGGCCCCACCGTCTACGGCCCGCCGCACATCGGCCACGGCCGGGCAACGCTGGTGTACGACGTGCTGCGCCGGTACCTGCAGTGGAGCGGGTTGCAGGTGCGGTTGGTCAGCAACATCACCGACATCGACGACAGCATCATCAACCGCGCCAACGCCGAGAACCGGCCATGGCAGGAGATCACCAGCAAGTGCGAAGCCGTGTGGTTCGAGGCCATGGGCAAGATCAACGTCGCCCGGCCCACCGACGTGCCCCACGCCACCGACTACGTGGTGCAGATGGTCGCGATGATCGGCCAGCTGGTCGACATGGGCAAGGCGTACCTCACCGACGACGGCGTGTACCTGTCGGTGCAGACCGTGCCGGGCTACGGCCTGCTCGTGCACCAGAGCCTCGACGACATGCTCGCCGGTGGTGGCGACCGTGACGTGTTCGGTGCCGGCAACAAGCGGCATCCTGCCGACTTCGTGCTGTGGAAGTTCTCCAAGCCCGGCGAGCCGGCGTGGCCGTCACCGTGGGGTGAGGGCCGGCCCGGCTGGCACAGCGAGTGCGTGGTGATGAGCCTCGATCTGCTCGGCGAAGGCTTCGACCTGCACTGCGGTGGGCAAGACCTCAAGTTCCCGCATCACGAGAACGAGCGGGCCCAAGCCGTTGCACTGGGCAAGCGCTTCGCCAACCACTGGATGCATCACGGCTTCATCGTCGACGCCGAGGGCGAGAAGATGTCGAAGAGCCTGGGCAACGTGCACAACCTGCTCGACCTGATGGAGCACTACGACCCGCGTGCGTATCGCATGCTGTTGCTGCAGTCGCACTATCGGGGCCCGGTCTCGGTCGGCCAGGACAACATCGACGCATCGGTGAAGGCGCTGGCCCGATTCGACGGTGTGGCCCGTCGCTTCGGCGCGGTGTCGGCCGGCGCCGACGCGGCAGTGCTGGAAGCGTTCCGGTCGGCGATGGACGACGACCTCAACACACCCTCGGCGATGGCCATCGTGTTCGATGCGATCACGCAGGCCAATGCCGCCGCCGACGCCGGCGACGAAGGGCGAGCGCATCAGCTGGTGGCCGCGATCTACTCGATCGCCGACGCGGTCGGGCTCACCTTCAGTGCCGACGAGCAGGTTCCCGCAGAGGCGGCGGCGCTGGCTGCCGCGCTCGATGCCGCTCGTGCAGCGAAGGACTTCCCGGCTGCCGACGCGCTGCGCGCGCAGTTGCAGGCGGCCGGCTGGACGGTGGAGACCACCAAGGCCGGCACCACCCTGCGCCGCTGACGCCGATGCACCGTGTTGCGAGGCTGCTGCTGCGAGACTGACCAACGATGACCGAGGCGCTGCACGACACCGGGCACCGCGACGCGGGGCACAGCGAGTCCGGTCGACCGACCTCGATGGGGTATCAGCCCGGGCTCGATGGGGTCCGCGCCTTCTCGGTGGTCGCGGTCATCTTCTATCACGCAGGGTTCTCGTGGATGCACGGCGGTTTCTTCGGCGTGGAGGTTTTCTTCGTCGTCTCCGGGTTCCTGATCACCTCCTTGCTGATCGAGGAGCGTGACCGCGCGGGCGGGGTGAACCTGCGGCAGTTCTGGGTTCGTCGTTGGCGACGCCTGCTGCCGGCGTTGTTCACGATGATGATCGTGGTCGGTGCATGGGCGGCCGTGTGGGGGTCGGCCGAGCAGCACTCGCAGCTGCGTCACGACTACCCCTGGGGCCTCGGGTACCTCGCCAACTGGGGTCAGATCTTCTCCCAGGAGTCGTACTGGGGGGCGGGCTCGCCGTCGCTGTTCCGGCATCTGTGGAGCCTGGCGGTCGAAGAGCAGTGGTACGTGCTGTGGCCACTGGCGTTCATCCTGCTGGCCCGGCGCACGCGCAGCGACCGTCGGCGGGCGCTGGCGCTGGGCCTGGTGGCGATGGGGGTGATGGTGGCGACGGCAGTGGCGAGTGCGGCTCAGTGGCCGACTCGCATGTGGCATCCGTTCCGCATGGAGATGGTGCCGGTCGACCCCACCAACTTCCTCTACCTCTCCACGTTCAGTCGCTCCAGCGGGTTGTTGCTGGGTGCCGCGATGGCGTTTCGGTGGAGGCCGTGGAGCACCGTCCCGGCTGCACGACGCTCGCCGGCCGTCGGCCTGCAGGCGGCCGCATTCGCCGCGGTGGGGGTGCTGATCGTCGCGTTCGTCATCGGCCGCGTGGAGGCGCCCGCGACCTATCGGTGGCTGCTGCCAACCGTCACGATCGCCTCCGCTGTGCTGGTCGGTGTCGTGGTGCACCCGGCGGCGGCGACGGTGCGAGCCGCGTTCTCCGCGGCGCCGATGGTGGCCATCGGGCGGCGCTCGTACGGGCTCTACCTGTGGAGCTGGCCGATCAGCCGCATCTGCGACGCGTACTCGGGCTCGTGGCCCCGGTTCCTGCTCGCCATGGCCGTCACCGCGCCGGTGAGCGAAGCCTGCTACCGGTGGGTGGAGACGCCCATTCGGAGAGGTGGCCTGAGCACGTGGTGGAGCGCTCGCCGGCGGTGGTCCGGTCGCATTGTGCAGGCGAGCACGGTGGCGGCGGTGGTGGCGGTGGCCGGGTTGCTCTCGGTGTTCTTCGCCTCTGCGGCGGCCGTGTTCGATCCGGCCAAGGACACCAGTGGCGAGGTCGCCTTCGATGGGGCTGCGGCAACGCCGCCGGTCACTGCCGTGGCCACCGTCGTCCCGCCTGTCGCGGCCACCACCTCGGTCGCCGGCAGTTCCACGTCGGCGGGGTCCGAGCCGACGGCAGACGCGGCTGCCACCGCAGTTGCTCCGTCAACCACGGTTGCTCCTGCCACCACCGTTGCTCCTTCCACCACGCTGGCTGCACTGCCGCGTCGAGTGGTGATCGTGGGCGACTCGACGGCGCACTCGCTGGCGATCAACCTGCCCGCCGGCATCGACGGCTGGTTCGAGTTCGGTGACGGGTCGCTCGACGGTTGCAGCGTGTACAGCGATGGCACGGCCGTGTCGGCGTTGGGTTTCACTCGTTCGTTCGACGGTTGCTCGAGGTGGGAGCAGCGGTGGGCATCGGCGGCAACGAGGACCGGTGCCGAGTTGGCGCTGGTGGTGATCGGGGCGTGGGATGTCTTCGACGTGGAGCTCGACGATCAGGTGCTGGCGTTCGATTCACCAGCGGGCGACCAGCGCTTCATCGACGGCGTGCAGCGGGGCATCGACGCGCTCACGTTCGCCGGGGTGCGGGTGGCCTTGCTGGAGGTGCCGTGCATGCGCCCGCAGAACGTGAAGGGTGCCGGCGTGCCGGCGTTGCCCGAGCGCGGCGACGATGCACGAGTCGCGCACGTCAACGACCTGTTGCGCGATCTGGCGGCGGCGAACCCGGCAACCACCACGTTCGTGAGTGGGCCCACGCAGTACTGCACCGACGAGTCGATCGCCTCCGACCTGGGCTACCGGTGGGATGGTGTGCACGCGTACAAGCCGGGCGCAAAGCTGACGCTGGAGGCGATCGCTGGCGCACTGCTGGCGATACCGATACCGGTGTCGTGACACCTGCGGGCAGACGCCTGGCCAGCCGGTCGTGGGTCGCTACGGGTTGTGGTCGGCGGTGCAGGCTTCCCCGCCGCACACGTCGATGAGCGTGTCGTCGAACAGGAAGCCGGCCTTCTGGGTGCGCACGTCGGGGTCGCGTCGAGGGTCTTCGTGCGAGTCGTCGCCGTCGCGGGGCGCAAGGTTCTCGAACGGGATGGCGGCCATGCCGGAGTCCCAGACGACGATCGCCGATCCGGTGGACGGGTAGCTGGTGGCTGCCAGCCCCCAACCGGGCTCCACTTCCTGCCAGCGGCCATCAGCGGCGACGGGTTGGTGGATGGTGGCACCGATCGTGCGGGCCTCGATGAGGGCCGACAGCTCGGTGACCTGATGGTCGCCGTAGGCGACGTGCAGCAGCACCGTCTTGGCCGGGGTGCCAGGGTACGGGTCGGCGGTCAGGTGCTGCACGTAGCCGCCGCCCTCACCGCGATCCCACAGCATCTGCGTGGCAGCGAGGATCAGCACCCGGTCGAGGTCGTTCGGGTATGCCGGCTTGAAGATGGATTCGTAGTCGTCGAAGTCGACGGAGCGGGGCAGCAGCAGGCTGTAGTTGATGCCGGTGACGCCCAACACGGCGCGCTCGATGTCGGGCGACACCGCGGCCAGCATCGCGCCCATGATGCCGCCCTGGCTGTTGCCGTCGTAGTCGAGGTGAGCGGTGTCGATCAGCGGGGTGAGGTCGGCACGCTGGAAGAGGTCGCTGTCGACGAGGCCGCCGGGGCGGGTCATCAGCCGGCCGAGGTAGATCTGGTTGAGCACGCCCTGCTGCAGGCGGTCGGCCATCGTCGGGAAGTTGCTGAAGTCGCCGAGGGTCGCGGCGGCGTTGCCGATGTCGTCCTCCGCCATGCCGGCCCACTTGGTGGCGCAGTGCACGACGTTGTGTTCGTTGGACATCGCACGCACGTTGCCGGCGTCGATCTCGTGGTTGCTGCCCAGCAGGCCGTGGCCGTACTGCACGAGGTGCGGGCTCGGTGCCGTTCATCGTGGCGACGCTGATGTTGCAGACGAAGCCGACATCGACCGTGCCGTTACGAACCGGCAAGGCGTCGGCATCGGTGCTGTCGTAATTGAACGACTGGCCGGGCCCGCCGTCGCCGGTGAGGTAGTTGGGCACCCTGAACACACCTTCGACCTGCATGGCGATGTTGTCGTCGGTGTTCGGGGTCGCTGCCGTGATCATGTAGATCGGCGCCACTTCGCCCAGTTCGGCCAGCGCCTCGTCGCGGATGTGCAGCATCCGTTCGCTGATGTTGCGCGTGCTGGCGACGGTGAAGTTCCATGCGAGCTGCAGTTCGCCGCGGGCAACGCCTTGCTGCTCGAGTGCCGCGAACGTGGCTTCCATTTCCGGCCGGCGGTACTCGATCTCCTCCCAGTCGGTGGCCAGGTTGTCGCGGAACACGCGGAAGCCGGGGCTGGGTTCGATGAAGGTGCGGTCGGCGGTGAGCATGCCGCGCAGGCCGACGGCGAACGTGTGGCCCTCGGGCAGGCTGATGGCGGGGCGGATGGTGAGCAGGCGGTCGTCGTCGGATGCGGCGTGGGCATCGAGCTCGGCCCACAGCGGCACACGTTCGCCGGTGTCGGTGTCGACCAGCACCACCGTCGAGGCGTCGGTGATGGAGGCGCCGATGTCGGTCCACTTCGGCAGGTTGGAGGCCTCGGCGTCGATGCCGGGCAAGAAGGCCAGCAGAGGAGTGTTGGGGCTGAACCCGTCGTTGCGATTCCACTCGGTGAGGTCGATGACGGTGCCATCGACGTTGGCGCCCAGGGCGCCGGCGGGCATCGAGACGCGCAGCCCGGTGTCGGAGGTGGGGTCTTGCTGGGTGTACGAGTTGCTCGGGAAGGGCAGCAGGCAATGACGGGTGTCGAGCGGGTCGCACAGCTTCCCGTTGCTCTCGATGGCTTCCTGGATGGCCGCAGCGGTGGCCGGATCTGCGTCGGCCATCGGTGGGACGGTGGCCGTCGTGTCGTCGGGCTCGAGCACCACGGGCGTGGAGCCGATCATCACCGTCTCGCTCGCCGGCGAACCATCGTCGCTGCACGCGGCCATCAACAGTGCCACGCTCAACGCCGCCATCACGGTGCGCTTCATCCGTCTCCCCTTGGGCTCGATCCGCCGCCACTCTGGCACACCGGCGGTGGACAAAAACAGCCGGGCCAGAGGTAGACAATCGGGGTTACCGGTGAGTAGGGTTACCCGTCAGTAACTTATCCCTCTGTACGAGAACAGCAAGGTGACCCCCATGGCCGATTTCGCACTGAACGAAGACCAACTCCAGATCCAGAAGTGGGTGCACGACTTCGCCGAAGGCGTCATCCGCCCTGCTGCCCACGAGTGGGACGAGCGGGAGGAGATGCCGATGCCGATCGTGCAACAGGCAGCGGAGATCGGCCTCTACGGCTGGGAGTTCCTGATGAACGCGATGGGCGACAGCACGGGCCTCACCTTGCCGGTCACCATCGAGGAGCTGTTCTGGGGTGACGCCGGCATCGGCATGGCCATCATGGGCACCGCCCTCGCCGCCGCCGGCATCAGCGGCAACGGCACGCCCGAGCAGGTCATGGAGTGGGTGCCGCAGTGCTACGGCGACGCCAAGAAGGTGCAGCTCGGCGCGTTCTGCGTCAGCGAGCCCGACGCCGGCAGCGACGTGTCGTCGCTGCGCACCCGCGCCGTGTACGACCAGGCCACCGACGAGTGGGTGCTCAACGGCACCAAAGCGTGGATCACCAACGGCGGCATCGCCGACGTGCACGTGGTCGTCGCCGCGGTCGAGCCCGAGCTGAAGGGTCGCGGCCAGGCCTCGTTCATCGTGCCGCCGGGCTCGAAGGGCCTGTCGCAGGGCCAGAAGTACAAGAAGCACGGCATCCGTGCCTCGCACACCGCCGAGGTGGTGCTCGACGATGTGCGCATCCCCGGCAGCTGCCTGCTGGGCGGCAAGGACAAGCTCGACGCCAAGCTGGCCCGCGCTCGCGAGCGGGGCCACAGCGGCGAGAAGCAGCCGGCGATGACCACCTTCGAGGCCACTCGCCCGTCGGTGGGTGCGCAGGCCCTCGGCATCGCCCGCGCCGCCTACGAGTACTCGCTCGAGTACGCCAAGGAGCGCAAGGCGTTCGGCAAGCCGATCGTCATGCACCAGGCCATCGCGTTCAAGCTGGCCAACATGGCCACCGAGATCGACGCCGCCCGCCTGCTCATCTGGCGTGCCGCGTGGCTGGCCCGCAACGGCGGCTTCAAGAACGGCGAAGGCTCGATGAGCAAGTACAAGGCCAGCGAAGTGGCCGTGCGTGTCACCGAGGACGCCATCCAGATCCTCGGCGGCTACGGCTACACCCGTGAGTACCCCGTCGAGCGCTGGCACCGCGATGCCAAGATCCACACGATCTTCGAGGGTACGTCTGAGATCCAGCAGCTGGTGATCGCCCGGGCAATATCTGGCCTGCGCATCGAGTGATTCTGGACGGGATGACTCGACTCACCTTACCGTTTGCAGCAGTCGTCCCTAGCGATCAGCCCTAGACGTTGTGACACCCTCGGCGTATCGTCGCGGGCATGGCGACGATCCGTGAGAAGCGCCCCGGTGTGTGGGAGGTCCGTGTCTTCACGGGCTCCGACGCGCGTGGGCGCCCCACGCAGATGTCGCGTACGGTCCGCGGCGGAAAGCGCGACGCGCAGCGGCTCGCCGCCCAGCTCGAGTCATCGGGCGGCAAGGCCAAGCCGGCCGGCCGCTCGGTGAGCGACGTGCTCGACGAGTGGGTGAAGCAGAACATCGACACGTGGGCGCCGTCGTCGGCGCGCGATCAGCAGAGCCGAGTGCGCTCGATCAAGAAGGACCAGATCTCGCGCGTGCCCCTGGCGCGCCTGACGGTCGGCGATGTGGAGCGGTGGCACACGCGCTTGCGCAAGGCGGGCATGGCCGACGCCGGCATCAAGAACCAGCACGGCGTGCTGCGGGCCGCGCTGTCGCAGGCGATGCGATGGGGTTGGGTGTCGTCGAACGTCGCTTCACTCGCTCGCCTGCGGTCGACGAAGGTCGCGCAGCGCACGGTGATGTCTGTCGATGATGTGCGCGCCGTGATGACAGCCGCAGCATCTATCGACGCCGCCGCCGAGTTGGCGTTCCGAATTGCCGCCGTCGCCGGAGCACGCCGCGCCGAGCTGGCGTCGCTGCGCTGGACCGACGAGCACGACGGCCAGCTGCTGATCGACTCGGCGATCGAGGTCACCAAGCGCGGCGACGGCGCGCCCGAGCTTCGCGAGGCAGCGACGAAGACGGCCAATGTCCGCACCGTCACCCTCGACGCCGACACGGTCGAGATGATCGACAAGCTCCGCCGAGCACGCGAGCCGTATGGTCCGTGGATGTGCGGCCTCGGCCCCGACCTGGTCAGCCCCGACCGCATCAGTTGGTGGTGGAAGCGAGCCCGCCAGATGTCGGGCATCGACCCGAAGTGGCGTCTGCACGACCTGCGCCACTGGTCGGCAACTGTTGCTATCGGTCAAGGCCACGATGTCCGCACCGTCGCCGGCCGCCTCGGCCACGCCAACCCAGCGATGACGTTGCGCGTATACGCCCACGCCTTCGCCGCCGCCGACCAAGCAGTAGCCGCCGACCTCGGTGAGATCCTGAAGGGAGACGGCAAGTGAGCCGAAGGTTCCGCCCGACTGACGCATTCGTCGACGAGTCGATCCGCGGGCAGCGCTACTTGATGGGCTGCGTGCTGATCGAGGCTCGCGATCTGGCAGCGACCCGTGCGGCCATCGGTGTCATACCCACGCGCGGTCGTCGCCTTCATTTCAACAACGAGGTCGATGCGCAAAAGCGGATCCTCCTGGCATCGATCGCCGAACTCCCAGTGCGAGCGTTCGTCGTGGTCTGTCACCGGCGGCATGGCATCACCGAGTTCATCGCCCGCGAGGCGTGCCTGGCCGCGCTCGTGAGCGAGGTGCAGTCGCAGCGGGTCGATCGTCTCGTCCTCGAAAGCCGGCAGGACGATCGCGAGGATGCGCGGATCATCTCCAAGTTGAGACAGCCCGAGCCGCCGCTCGTCTTCGAGCACCGCACGGCGCGACGTGAAGCCATGCTGGGCATCGCCGACGGCATCACATGGGCGGCCGGCGCAGGGGAGCACTGGCAGGCCTCATCGAGCCGCTCGTACAGCGAGTCATCGAACTGCGGCCGTAACGCGCAGAACCCGGTTCCCCCACCTACGGGTGGGCAACCGGGTCCACTTCCAAGGGCGCTTGCCCGAGGCAAGACCAGTATGCACTTCCTCGCCAGTTCCCGCAACGGATTTGAGCGAGTCTCTGGTCGATTCAGGTGCGTTGTTGAACAGCGGGACGCCCGATCGGTGCCGCTGCACCGTGGCCTGTCTGACCATGAATTGTGGAGACACACGTGAACCCAGATCGAGGGCTTCTACGCGTCTGCTGCGCATGAGGGACACAGCAGCGGCTTGCGTCCCCGGACCCTCGTTCGCTCCCAGATGCAGCCGCAACGCGTGCACGTCAAGTTCTCGACCACCAGCGTCATCTCCACCGACTTCGGCGACGTGCGCGGGCGGGGCGCGGCTGGTGACGGAGAGTCAAGCTTCATCCGAAACCAGGCGAGCCGCTTCGAGGTCGTCAGTCCAGTCCTGGCTGTAGGCATCCGTGCCGTAGAGCGCCAGTCCGCGTTCCGCCCACCAGAGTCCGCGCTCGAAGTCTTTCGCCTTCTGCTGCCGAACACATTGTTGCTTGTACATCTCCAAGAGTGGCACGGCGCCGAACTTCTGGTGGAGGGCCGTACGGATTCGATCCATCTCCGAATCGTGCTGAGCGCACGCATCATCGAACTCGGCGAGAGCCGCATCTTCCACGTCCCGTAGCTTGTAGAGCCTCGCTTCCAACTCGGAGAACATGAAGTGCCGGTCGATCAGATCTGGATCGCTGATGAGCAGAGTGCGGAGTTGGGTGATCGCTCGGCGCGTATCCTGCGGGAGGTCGTTGAGCCAGCTGAGGTCGTACGAGTCGTCGAGCTCGTCCGTCTGGAACGCCTGGCTCAGCCCAGTTCGAAGCTCGCCGGTGCTGGGTCGGTACCGGGTCGGTGACAGACCGAAGTCGGTCGGATCGTGGTCGAGGAACACCCCGAGAATTGCCACACCGTTGCCGAACCCGCCGCCCACAACTACCGCGTTCAATGCGACCGGTGCCGACACTGCGAGTCGCTCCACGCCGGGTCGATATGCGGCAGCGTCGTCGCGGGAGAGGTAGCCGACGTGGTGTCCCGCGATCCAAACGGCGATCGCGTTCGCATCGTATGGGTTCCCTGTCTCCCGGAACTAGAAGAGCGACTGCCTCATGATGTACTCGTTGATTCGTTGGGCGCTGTCCAACCACGCCCCAGAGGCCTTCCTGCCGGTAGGACTCACCCACTACTTCGAGGGTTTCGCCTCCGCTGTAGAGCGTCGCGGCAACCCCGTTCACCATCCAGGCAGGTCGCAGATCGTGCAGGTTCGGTCCAGGCGGTCGCTTTGGTGCCGCAAGGCTTGGTGGGGGAAAGGCGAAGCCCTTTCCCGAGTCGTCCGCAGCCGCAGCATCGGAGGACAGCTGATCGTCGCTCCCTCCACCCAAGAGCCGCTTTAGGAACCCCACACGAGCATCCTCGCGCGATTGCCAAGTGACTCGGCTTTCGGGAGTTCCCATAGGTCACAGGCTCTCCCATTCCGGCAGGCCCGACCGTTGTGGCGACCGGGCGGGTAGCGGCAGGCGCCCGCAGCAACAGAGCCGTGTTCTCTCAGAGCAGGGCTCGAGTCGACGAGACGATGGCCATCCGTCCGAGGTCGATCACGTGGACTCGACCGAGGGAGTCCCACACCGTGACGAGAGCACCATGCGATCTGAAGGCAGGCGGGGGTTCATCTCGCGCGAGTTCGTGTCGGAGGACCTCGGTGTGGCTCGGCAGACGTTCGACTCGGACCTGCCGACTATCGGCGGTGTGCGTCACGCGGATGAGTAGGTCGCCGGCGGTCCGGGCTTCCTCGTCGGTGCCGAGCGCAATTCGGGCCGTGACCGTGCCGGGCAGGTTGATCTCAATGTTCGCACCACGATGCATGACGAAACCGTTGGGAGTGAGCTGATATGAGGTGACGTCGGCCGGGAAGAGAACGATGCGGCGGTTGGTCAGCCGGGCCATGTTGGGGTTCCATGTGCGTAGCTCGATGTCCTGACCACCGATCGAATCGCGGTGCGCCGTCACCAATGCAGTCACGTCGAGAGGAGTCCTGAGCAGTGAGTGGCAAGCCGTTCCGGGTTCCAGCGGCCGCCAGCTGATGGTTGGCGAATGCTCGGTGAGATCGACGATCGCAGCGTTGGTCCTGTCGACGACCAGCCATTGCGCGCCGTCGAAGGAGGCGGCAAACGACACCAGCTCCATCGTTCCGTAGCTCCGGAGACGACGGGTCGTCAGGTCGAGCCTCCGCACGTCGACCTCACCGTTGGGCCGCTGGTCCAGCAGCAGCGCGCTACCACCGTGATCCGCCATCACGATGTGAGTCGTGGGCTCGTGCCACTCGGCGACGGCTGCTCCGTTGCGACGGAACAGCCTGCATCCGAGAGATCCGAGAGCCACGAGCACCTCTCCGCTCGGAAGGGCGGCTGCGTCGCTGATCGCGAGCTGCCCCGGTGGCAGAGCCGGCAAGTGCATAGGTAGATTCGAATCCGGTGGCCGTTGTTTGCCGGTCGGTAGGTCGGCCACGAGGGCCGTGTCGGCTCTACCTCTGATCTTCCACCACCATCCCGACTTCACGCTGCCGGACGACTCGATTGGATTCGTCCGGATGTAGGCGGTGGCCAGTCGACGGTCGGTGGCGGGAGCGGCGGCTGGGACCTTTGCGAACGTTGAGAGGAAGCCGAGTAGCTCTCCGGTCGGGTCGTCGCTTTGTTGGACGAGGTCGAGTGCCAAGGCGACCCGCTCGTCCGTGGAGCTGAGCGCCAGCCCATACGCCCGCATCGCCCCACCGCTCGGTCCACCGAGCGTCTCGCCCCTCGGGATGATGTTGACGAGCAGTCGGTGGAGGGAGGGCTTTGGCCAGGCAACCTCGACAGCGCCAAGGAGATCTCCGGCCCGCTCCAGGTCGGCGATCCACTCCACTCGCAGCTCATCGCCTGCCTGTGGATCGACCTTGTCGAGTCGGGCAAGCGCCGCGGCGAAGGCTCCGTGTCGGCGTGCCACCGAGATGGCCCGCTTCTTGTCTTTCGCAAGCCACCACAGCCGCACGATCGTGCCGGCGTCGAGCTGTCTCTGCTCGGCGATTCTCGCCGCTGAGTCGAACCGATGGTGGCGCTCGACATTGCCACACATCCAGGCGCGTCACGAAGCAACTCGGCGAGAACGTAAGCCGCCTGGTCGATCTTCCCAGCGGCTTCTAGATCCTTAGCGGCTTGGCGGTAGACAGCGTGCAGGTGCTGCTGGATGGTCGATCCGTAGGGCACTGAGGTCGCCGAGCGTCCGCCCGCCGAGATCTGCAGGTCGGTTCGCCGTTGCGGGAGCTTGAGTGACAAGGCCGCGGAGAGTTCACCTCCGAGTGGAATCGCGCGGTGGAGCGCCTCGTCGAGGTCACCGGATCGGAACTGACGAGTGAGCCTCGATGTACTGCGCGTGCTTGCGGTTGACGAATCCGGCTGCCGGACTTCTCATGACCCGTTGTGCGATGGCAGTGCGAAGGCGATGAGGCGCGGGTGCGGCGGAACCCGAACCTTGGTGCTTGCGCACGAATCGACGTCGGGCCTTGCCTCCGGCACCCGCGAGAGCCGATTGCCCGGGCCGGTTGGAACGGCCCGCGACAGCGAGGGCGAGGGTCTGAAGCTCGCGTACGACGTCGTTGGTAGCCGCTGGCGTCGCGCCAACTCCTGCCTTCGCGCGCAGATCGGGAGCCTTGGGTGGGTCGATGACCACCGGGTCAGGAGCGTGTGGGGCCTCCAGGGGTTGTAGCGCAATCACGGCTCCGAGGTCGAACCACCCTGAATGATCCACGGCGGGAGCTCACCGATCGTGAGCGAGGCCAGCACGCCGAATCGGTACTCGGTGAATCCGGCTCCTCCACCTGGGACTGGTGCCGCTGCGAGCAACTCGCCATCGCGAACGAGCACCGCGCCTGGTGCTCGGTCGCTGTCGACTTCGGCCGGGTTCTCCGTCAGCATTAGCCAACGCTCGTCAGGCATGAGCAGCAGCCGATCGGCTGGATCGAGCATCTCGAGCGTGCGCCGGCGGGCCTCGCGTTGACCAATCGCCGGAACGTCGATGATGAAGCCGGCCGCTGTCACGTGACCGCGATGAATGAGCTCGACCCTCTTCATGCCCCGTCGCTCCTCACCCGCAGCACCACCGTGTCGGCGACGAGGTCGTAGACCGAGATCGATAGATCGTTGTGCTGCACGGCGATGAGCGGCTTCAGCGGGTGCACTGCGATCTCGAGGATGTCGCCCGAGACGTGAGTGACGGTGCTGGTAGTACGGCCGACGAGGCGAACGATCTGGCCGGCGTTGGACAGGCCCACGAACGTCGGTTGGTCGGCGATCTTCACGATTCCGTTCGGCGTCCGCTCCAGGCGCGTCGTGACGCGATCGTCGGAGGTCAAGCTGGCGAGCGTCCACTCGTCTCCGTCTCCCCACCCGATGTAGCCGGCTCCCATGACAAAGGGTCCGTCCGTCGGTGCGTCCGCGATGAACTTGCTGCCCCACAGGCGTTGATTCATCGCTCGAATCAGTGACGGGCTGTCGGGCACTCCTGATGGTGCGGCGGCAACGATCGGATGGCGGATCGGTCGATGCTCCACGCCAACCTGCCACCAACCGGACGGTAGGTCGATGTAGAGATCGCCACCGTTGAACGCAAGCGAACGCGGGGCACGGAGCCCGCCAAGATCGAGCTCGGATTCAGTGACCTCCACGTCGCCGAGCGGCACCGACAGTCCGCCCAGGTTCGAGAGCTGTTTGCCGATCACCTCGACAACGAGTTGGTGATCGGCATACGTCACGGCGACCGTCCGGGCGCCGATGTAGCCGGCAGCGATCACCGGCCCCGAGAACGTACGCCGCTTCGGTCGGGGCGTGGTTGCATGGTTTGGCCCCGGCACTGACACAGACACGAGGACGTCGGGTTCGTCGGTGCGGCAGAGCAAGTAGGCGGAGGCGCCGGGGAACTGTGGATGCCGAACAGCGTTGCGGGGATGCGACTGCGACGACCCGTCCCGCCGGAAGCCTCGCCCGCGGAGCAGACGTATCGCGTCCACCCGATCAGGCAACGGAACGAGCGCATGCCGAGCTCGCTGACGGACCTGGAGATGGGTCGCCCCGTCGGAGTCCTCTCCCGACTCCTCGAACGTGACGACTTCAACGCCGGGTGGCCAATCCAACCTCGACGATGTGCGCTCGCTGCAGCAGACCCACCATTCGTCGTCGGCAGACCAATCGGCGGCGACGCTTGCGAGATCGTCTGCACGCGCCGGTTCATGAGTGCTGCACCGAAGCCACCACATCACGAGGTCTCGGAGCTCGCCCTTCGCGATCTCGCCGGGCGCTTGCAGGGGTCCCGATCTCCAAGCTGCACACCCGCTCGCTCAGCCTTTCGCCAGAGCAGCAAGATCGTCGCGAGGTGGCCGATTCGTGCGGCGCCCAGTTGATCCGGCCCAGCGTCGAACAGCACAACCAACCGGCCGGACGCTGTGGCCTCGATCGTCGCAACTTCGTAGTAGCCGGCCTCTCCCTGGGTGATCCGTCGCAGGAACTCCTCGGGCATTTCGTCGGCCATCGCGAACTCGCTGAGGAGCAGGCGACTCACAGGGCCGCGCCGAGCGATGCCTTGAAACCCGTTGGGCTCACCGCGGTGCAGGTTCGCCTCGTGCTGGAACTCGATCCCGGCCGAGATTCGATGGACGAGCAACTCCAAGGCTGCTGCGAGTTGATCGTCGAAGAGCTCACCGAGAATCGACCAGCCCGAGAGTGGCCGCGGCAGTTGCGCGATCGAGTCCATCAGTCGGCGCTGAGATCGGTGAGCAGCGCCGGGTCGGCGATCGGTCGAGGACTCGGCGTGTGCAGGACGGTCTGCGGGAGCACGATCACGAGATCATGCGTGCCTGCTCCTCGCCTGGCGGCCTCCGCGATGAGCGCCGTTCGCGGAGTGGGCTCTTGCGTCGTCGGGACGAGTACTGCCGCCTCCCATCCGAGGTACACGGCCCCGTCGCTCCAGGGCAGGTCTGCTTCGTCGCCGATGATCACCACGTAGTCGCACCCGCTCGCTGCGCTCAGGCTGGCACCGGCGCTGATGCGGGACTGCGCCGAACGCACAAGACCGCGAGCTGCCGGTTCCTGAGCGACAACTGCTGCAGCTCGGAGAGGAACATCGCGATCTCGCCATGCGGGTCGAATGGGGTCGATGATCGTCACTCGCCGAGGAGCTCCACGACTCGTTCGCGCGCCGAGCGAAGCTCCGGTGTGAGCTGTTCCACGGAGAAGGATGCGTCGATTTCTCGAAGGATGGCCTCGGTTCGAAGCCGCATTCCATCGTCCGGTTCGCGAATGCCCGGGGACAAGGCCGATGCCGGAGTGTCGATGGTGGTGGTTTGTAGTGCTCGAAGAACTCGTCGACGAACGCTCGGGCGTGGGCGAGGCTGGCGAAGCGTTCGGGGAATCTGGGTGTGTTCTTGAGGTCTTGAACTGTGACTCCGGGTACGGGTTGTCGTTGGAGACGTGCGGCCGGGAATGCTGATCTGGTGACGCCGAGAGCAGCGAGGAGTTGGGCGACGGTTCGCGAGGTCATGGAGCTGCCGCGGTCTGCGTGCAAGGTCAGCTGCTCACGGTCGATGCCTTCGACCTGGATGGTGGCGGCGATGAGGTCATGGGCGAGACGGTCGGACTCGCGAGGGGCGACGAGCCAACCAACAGCGAACCGTGACCAGACGTCGATGATGACGTAGAGGTGGAACCAGTTCCATTTGTGGGGCCGGCGAGTTTGGTGATGTCCCAGGACCACACCTGGTTCACGCCGGTGGCAACGAGTTCGGGTTTGAGGTGCGCTGGGTGACGGGACTGTTGGCGGCGTTCGCGGACTTGGTGGCGTGAGCGCAGGATCCGATACATCGTTGACACTGAGGCCAGGTAGTGGCCTTCGTCGAGCAACGTTGCCCAGATCTGTGCTGGCGCCTGATCGCAGAACCGTTCGCTGTTCAACACGTCAACGATCTCGTCGACCTGGGTTGGGGTGAGCGCACGATGCGACGGTGGTCGTGGTGCTGGCGGCCCTTGCACGGGTGCGGTGAGGTGTCGCCGGTAGTGCGTTGCTCGGGAGCGTCCCATTGCCTGGCAGGCGGCGACTCGAGCGATCTTGCGGTCGGCGAGTTCGTCGATCGCCGTGTCGATGATGTCGTCTACGAGTCGTCGTTGTCCGCGCTCTTGGAGAGCTGTTCCAAGAGCGCGTGTACTTTTCCCTGGACCTCGATGATCGCTTCGGCTTTGGCGAGTTTGATCTTCAAGCGTTCGTTCTCGTGGCGGAGCCGGGCGACCTCGTTGGCCGATGGGGCCCCTCGGCCGCCTTCGGACGCGGCCTTCGGTCACCACGAGGATGCCTTCGCGGTGTTGGCGTCGCCAGTCGGTGATGATCGATGAGTAGAGGCCTTCGCGGCGGAGCAGCGCCTTTCTCGCCAGGCTCGGAGCAGCGGTCGTACTCGGCGAGCACCGAGAGCTTGTAGTCGTTCCGGAAGATCCGACGCTCGGCGCGTTCCCCGGGCGCTCGAAGTGATTTGCGTGACGTTCCACGCCGTTCAGTCTGACCGGTACGAATCCCGGTCGTCACCCGCTGCTTCACCGCAACCACCTCCGCGAGAATCTGTCTCACGGATCATGGACACAGAGGGCGTCGTCGAGCAACGGCCCGAGAACCTCACGCGCAGCAATCTGAGACTCGTTCGGGGGGACGATCAGAGGTAGCGGCCAAGGTCGGCCCTCGACGCGACGTTGCGCCCGTCGAGAACGGCCGCGGCCGCGACCAGTGATTGGGCCTTGACGGCGCGTCGATCGGTGATCGGCACGCCGGCAGTTCGCATGGCACGAATTGCATGAGCGAGCGACGGTCGCACCGCTGAGAGATCGCACTCCTGACGAGCCGCCCGGAGACGGTCGAGGTGTTCGAGCGAGAGTGCCGATGACGTCGCTTCTGGAGCCGCGGGCGTCTCCCGTCGTCTTCAGCAGGTCCTCCATGAGGGCGTCATCGATGGGCTCGAGGAACATTCGCACGAGGAAGCGATCCGCGAACGCTGCAAGCGATGGGTCGGTCGGCATGGTGTTGGAGGCACCTACGCAGAGCCGCAAGGGAACGTTCACGACCGTGCTCCCGCGGCGGAACACCCGCTCGTTCAAGATCCCCAGGAGTGTGTTGAGGATCGCCGTTGAACCCAAGAACACTTCGTCGATGAACGCGATGTGGGCCTCGGGCAGCATGCCCGAGGTCTCGATCTCCACCGTTCCCTCGCGGAGCTTTCGTAGGTCGACGGGGCCGAAGATCTCGTTCGGCTCGGTGAACCGCCCGAGCAGGTACTCGAAGTAGCTCCCACCGAGCTGATGGGCCACGTTTCGGACCACTTGCGACTTTGCAGTGCCTGGAGGGCCGACGACAAGGACGTGCTCGCCAGCGATGGCAGCAAGGAACAGCACCTCCACGAGGGCGTCGCGTTCGAGCAGTCCCGAAGCGGCCGCCCGGATTGCCTGGCGGACGTCGCCGGTGTCTGCCATGGAGTCGTGATTCATGGACACAAGTATCGGGCCTGAGCGGTTGGTTGGTGAGCTTCTTTCGCGTCGCTCCCGCGGTCCCGGGGCATTTCGTGAGTCGCTGACCAGGGGCGGGGACCTGAATCGGGACGTCCCAGGGAGTCCCTGGGCCGGATCGGGAACTCAATCGGGAACATTGCCGGGAACATCCCCGGCGATTTCGCCGAGTCGGGAACGTCATCGGGAGCATCTTCGGGATGCCTGAAGCGCACCATCCCGCGCCATGGACACGGCATTGCGGACTCCCAGCACCAGCATCGAGCGGGTCGAGGCGGCTCACAAGCTGCTGACGATCAAGGAGGCGGCCGCAGAGATGCGGATCTGCCTCTCGCACGCTTACGAGCTCGCCCACGAGTACCTGAACAGCGGCGGTACCGCCGGGCTGCTTGTGCTGCGGTTCGGGACCTGCATGCGTGTTCCTCGTTGGGCGCTCGACGTGCTGATCACCACTGGTCGAGTTGTCCGCCTCGCGGACGCAGCCGTTGCCACCGACGGACTCCACCGTGCCAGCTGACACCACGAACCGTCTGCCGCACACGCCGCCGCGCCCCAGCCAAGCCACTGCGACCCACCCCGCGCCCGCGACCTGACCGCCATGCACCCCTTCCCGGTCAGCCCGAAGTTCGAAACCAGACAGGTGCCCGCGCCGGGCGGGGAGTCCCGATCATGATGCGGGTCACCACCCTGTACGCCGCCACCGCGGCGACGACGGCCGGCTACTACACCCGCTACCTCACCGAGGCGACGGGGGAGCTTCCCGGGCAGTGGCTCGGGAACCAGGCCGACCGGCTCGGGCTGCACGGCGAGGTGACGACCGAGGCGCTGCAGGCGTTGCTGTCGGGATGCGACCCGGTGACCGGGACAACGCTCGGGCATCCGCTCGTCGATCGCACGCTGTCGAACGGCAAGGTGATCCGGGCGGTCGCCGGGTTCGACGCCACGCTCTCGGCGCCGAAGTCGCTGTCGGTGCTGTGGGCGCTCACCGGCGACGACGGGCTCGCCGAGTGCCACGACGTCGCCGTCCGGGCGGTGGCCGGTTACCTCGAACGCTTCGGCGCCACCACCCGTGTCCGCTCGAACGGGAAGCGGATGCACCCCGACACCCACGGCCTCACGATGGCGGCGTTCCGCCAGACCACCAGCCGCGCCGACGACCCACAGCTACACACTCACCTCGTCATCTCCGCCAAGGTCCAGACCGCCGACGAGCGATGGTTGGCGCTCGACGCCCGCTTCCTCAAGCGCCACCAGCGCACGCTCGGCGGCCTCTACCAGTCGGTGCTGCGCGCCGAGCTCACCCACCGCTACGGCGTCGCCTTCGAGCCGATCGTCAACGGCCAGGCCGAGATCTCCGGCGTCCCGGCCGAGCTGCTCGCCGTGTTCTCGAAGCGCACCGCGGAGATCGACACGGTGATGACCGGCAAGGTCGCCGAGTTCTACCGGCGCGAGGGCTGCGACCCGACCCGGCAGGAGCTGGCGGCGATGCAACGCCAGGCCGCCGCTGACTCCCGCGCCCGCAAGACCGGTCGCACCGCCGACGAGATGAGAACGCTGTGGCGAGTCGAGGCGGCGACCGTCGGCGTCACACCGACGTCGTTGCGCCGATCGATCGAAGCCGCAGCAGCTAACCACCCGCCGACCACGCCCGAGCTGACGACGGCCACGGTCATCGACGCTCTCGCGCTCAGCGCATCGACGTGGCATCGCGCCGACGTGATGCGCACCATCTGCGATCTCGCGCGGCCGGCGCCGGGCGTGTCGGGGGAGCGGTGGGCGGCGTGGCTCGACAGGGCTGTCGACACCGTGATGGCGCAGTGCGTCGACCTCGACCCGGAGCTGCCCGAGCACACGCGCCGGCGGGCGTCGGACGGCCGGTCGATCTGGATCGAACCGATCGCCACGCACGTCACCAGCGAAGCCGTGCTCGCCCAGGAGCAACAGATCCTCGACTGGGCCGCCGAGGCGACAGCGTTCGACCCGCAACCCTCGGCCACCGTCGAGCGCGGCGCGCTCGACGTGATCCAGCACGAGGCCGCCTCCGCCGTCGCCGGCTACGACCCGCTGACCCTCATCGTCGGCCCGGCCGGCGCCGGCAAGACGACGATGCTGCGCGCCGCCGTCACCACGCTGCACTCGCCGCCGCACCGAGCCTGTGTTCGGCTTCGCCCCGACGGCGAAGGCGGCGCGGGTGCTGGAGGACGAGACCAGGATGGTGTCGGACACGGTCGCCAAGCTGCTCCACGAATGGTCGCGACCGGACCGTCCGCCCGGCGACTGGTGGCAGCTCGGCCCGCACGCCACGGTGGTCGTCGACGAGGCCGGCATGCTCGGCACGCACGACCTGCACCGGCTGATGCAGCTCGCCCGGCAGAACACGTGGCGGCTCGTGCTCGGCGGCGACCCGCACCAACTCCAAGCCGTCGGCCGCGGTGGAATGTTCGCCGAGCTGTGCTCCGCCGGCCGCACGATCGAGCTCGAACGCATCCACCGCTTCGTCAACCCTTGGGAAGCCGCCGCGTCACTGCAACTTCGACACGGCGACACCCGATCGCTCGACACCTACGAAGCCCACGACCGCATCGTGCCCGGCAGCATCGACCAGCACCTCGAGGCGATCGCCACCTACTGGTCCGAGTGCCGAGACCACGGCCAATCGCTGGCGATCACGACTACCCGCAACGAGCACGTCGACCTGATCAACGACCGCATCCAGGCCGAACGTTGGGAGCGCGGGGAGCTCGACCGATCCCGCCGAGCCGACACCGCCGACGACATCGGCGCCTGGGTCGGCGATCTCATCGCCACCCGCCGCAACAACCGCACGCTCCATACGTCGGCCGGCCAGTTCGTCCGCAATCGCGACCAGTGGCTCGTGACCGCGATCGACGGACACGGCGACATCACCGCCGCTCGCATCGACGGAGGAGGGGTCGTCGTGCTCCCCGCCGAGTACACCCGCGACCACGTCCGCCTCGGCTACGCCGCCACCGAACCCGGCAACCAATCCGACACCCAAGACCGCAGCATCACCTTGGCCACCGGCTCGACGACCGGTCGCGGCCTGTACGTGGGCATGACCAGAGGACGCCAAGCGAACCACGTCCTGGTCGTCGCCGACACCGACGACCTCAGCGCAGCCCGTGACCTGTTGGAACGAGTCATCACCTGCGACCGAGCCGACGTGCCAGCGGTGACTCGGCGGGCGGGGCTTGCGGGGTTGACGGTGGGCGACCGCTCAAACGAGACCCTCCGACGCTGGCTCGAGGTTGCGGACCTGCAGCCAACGCCCCCGCAGCTGCGAGGAATCGAGATCGACTGATGATGTTGCAGCGGTGGCGGCGGGCGACTCGGTCAGTCCTCGTCACTACCCGTATCGACCAGTGTGGTCTTTCCAAGACCCAAGAACCCGCCCGTCTTCTTCACGCTATATCCCATGGCCTTCATCTTGTCCTGCGACCGCTTCTCGATGCTCGTGCCACGAGTAGCTCCCACTATCACGTCGCCGAGTCGCTTCTTCGTTTTGGGCGGGAATGGAAGGCAGAGTCGCTCCACGTAGTCGAGGGCGTGCTCTTTCGCTTGCTGGTTCAGCCCGAACATTGGAATCACGATTCGATCGATCAGATCGCGCCGCGCTGTGGCGCTGATGTCGAGCCTGCCCCCAAAGCCTCACCTGCTTCCTCTGATGGTTGTTGCCGCAGGCCGTAACGCGCGATGAGCATTTGAGCGAGATCTGCGGCCGAGACGGACGGCGCCCCCAACGCGTCGAGGACCGCACGGCTTGGGACCATTCCAGCCGGATCGACCAACAGATGCTGGAGCGCCTCCAACCTCGACGTCCGGTTCAAGCCGACCGTCGCATTGCCGAGGGCAGCCAGAACCGACGCAGGTGGCTGCGAAGTCACGAACGCGCTTCCGATCGCCACGACGTCGGCTGCCGAGAGTTGAGCAAGGGTCAGCCAGGCCTGAACCGCCGGTGCGGCGGGAGTGCTGAAATCCCCCCAAAGCTGCACCATCTCATCGGTGAGCGGCAACGCAGCAAGTGAGGTCTGGTCCGCTGGCGCCCAAGCGGCTCGAAGAGTCAGTTTGACCACGGACGCTTGCGGTTCCGGAAGCCAGCCGCATCCGTCCGCTGCAACTGCGAGAGCTGCAAGCTCGTCGACCTCAATCGCACCGCCTGTCGGAAGGGTCGGATCCCAGTGCACAATGGCTCGAGCGATGGTCTCGACAATGTAGGAGACCAGTTCGGACTCCAACAGTTCTGGTTCCTTGTCGATCTCCAGCGTCTGGACGGCGGCGTCGTATTCGGCTTTGGCAAGTGTTCGAACCGGCAAGAGCCCTGCTTCGACGAGCGGTGCTGCGTTCGTGAGGACATCCGTTCGACGGAGCGCGCTCACGTCGTCCTCTGCGCAGGTTCCCAAGGCTGCTTCGACTTCATCGTCCAGCGACGGCCAACGATCTAACGGTCGGCCTTCCACCAACCGCAACAGCGCAGCGCCGGCGCTCGCCAAGGCCGCGTCGGTGGCGCGCTTGTCAGACGCGGCGGCCCGCGTCCACAGCAGCCGCGCGGCCGCATCGAGCTCATTGTCGAACCGTGCGTCGGCAAGGACCACCGGGCTGAGCGAGTCCATCCAACGGGGCCACGCCGACACACCACGTCGGCAGCAAGACGAGAAATCGCGAGGTGAGCTCAGGATCCTCGATGTCTCCGACCGACGACAGCGACGCTTGAACGGTGTCCCGCATCTCCTGGCTATCCACGAGCAACAGCACACCGAGCAGAGCCTGCGCTGGACCGTCTGGACCGGACGCCAGATTCGACAACAGGCCTACCAGGGCTGCGTGGACTTGCGTGCTGTCAGCCCTGCCACCGTCGACTAGTGAGGCATCGTCCTCCTCATCTTCATCGGCTGTCGAGACGGCGGCGGCAGGGGCGGCCGCAGGCGCGGGAGGAGTCGTCGGGGCCGCAGCCGGCGCGACAGGTGGAGTGAGCGCAGCGGCCAGTGTGGCAGCGAGAGAGGCCGGGTCGCCTCGAAGTAGATCAGCAGCTGTTCCAGGGTCGAGACCTTCGATCACTGCGGCTGTGTCCGCTACGTGAGCGGCGACGAGATGGGACTGGAGGATCAGCTGGGTCGCTGCCGCGTCAGCGGCAAGGGCAGCGCACGCGTCGCGGAGCACCATGAGGCCCACCCCCGGGTCGGTTCGCGTGGCTGCTGAATCCAATACAATCCTCTGCAAACGCCGTCCCGCCGTCGAGTTGGTGACGCTCCCGAGCCGCCATGCGCCGGACAAGCTGGAGGAGGCAAGAAGCTCTGGGTACAGCTCAAGCGTTGGAGCGATCGAGTTGGCGATCGCTCCACCGTGCTGGTTGAGTGCCACGTCCGCTGAGCCAGCGAGTGCGAGCAGCGTCCTCGCAACACCCTGGGACTCCACGCCGATAGCGCCCCGCGCGTGCTCGATAAGCAGACCAAGGACCGCTTGCGTGGAAGCTTCATCGAAGCGCTCGACCATCTCAACGATCTGGCCGACCGAACCGTTGCTGGCCATCTCCTCGATCGCTTCGGCTTGATCGGACTCGAGCCCGACGACACTTCCGGTGCTTCTGAGGTGGATCAGGTCGCGCCCGGGACCTGGCACGTCCCGTGTTCGGGACAGATAGTCGAGCAGCTGCCGACCAGCCTTGCGACCCACTGCACTCGCCAAGGTTGAGGGCGAAACCTCCACGTCGATGTCCTCATCCTCGTCCTCCGGCGAACTGATGAGCGTCGCCACGGACGCCTGGATTTCCGCAAACCTCTTGGCCACCTCTCGCACTTCATCTGTGGCGAACGGAAACCTCTCCCACAGCGCATCCGGTGCTCCGGCGTATCCATCGACAGCACATACACCGGAGTCGATGATCCATCACGAGGTACTGGGCGAACAGCGGGAACTCGATACGAAGGCAGACGAGGCGCGATCTCTGCGGCGCGACCGCGCACGTCCGTTTTCAGCAGGCCAGATCGCTCTCGCGCCTCAGCCAAGCGGTACGCGAGCGCGAATGCATTGAGCAGAGCTTTGACCCGCCGCGGGCTCCTGACGTGCGAGGGCACGAGGATCGAGACCACCAGTTCGAGGTCGTGAAGCTCGCACCACAGACCGGGCCTGCCATCTACGAGCTCTACCGCAAACCTGGTCACGCTGTGCTGAAGCAGCGGGGGCACCGTCACCTCGTATTGGAACACTTTGTCGAGGTATGCGCTCCCTTCGCTGTAGTACGGATTGACCGTGTCGCTCGGTGTTGCCTGCTGCAGCGCTGTCGTCAGCGCTTGTTCGAGCACCTGGCGGTCGGCAGCGACGATGAACACGCATCCGGGGACACCGAGGAATGTGCGCATCGCGTCGAGCGTCGCGACGACGTTCGACGCCGAGCACCGATCAAGTTCATCCACGAAGACAACGACCTTCTTGCCGGTCTTCTTGACCAGGCTCCGGAACAGCTTCTCGAACTGCTCGTGGCTGTCGGCCTTGTCAATCCTTCGATCCACGTTCAGGGTCTTGCCGCCAAGTGCAACGAACGCAGCAGGCAGAGCTGCTGGCGCAAGCGCTGCGGCGAAGAGCACCTTGGCGATCTTGCCAAAGTTGTCGCTGGTGTCGCCTTGCTGCAACCACGCAACAAGTAGGCAACCTCCAGTCAGAAGAGCGACGACGAGGCCGAGGAACGCGACGAAGATGGCGACGAGTCGCGCCGTTTGCCCGAGCGGGAACTTGAGCTTTGTGTTCGTGGTCCCCGCGTATAGATCCTCGTGGAAGGCATCGTCGTCGATACCGAGCTCGGTTGCCATCGCAGTGACGAAGTTTCGCCGAAGCGGATTCTCGGCATACTTGAAGGCATCGAACCGGGCGAATGCGACCTCGCCCCGCTTGTCAAGATGACCCTTGCTTTCCAGATGGCACCGAACCAGGTTGCCAACGCCGCTCTTGCCTGATCCCCAAGCTCCATACAACGCAATGTTGGAAGGGGTCGGCACCGACATGGCGAGGTCGGCGAGCTGCTGGCCGATTTGGCCATGCTGAAGACGATCGTCGGCGCCCTCTCGGACCTCGCGGTCTTCGATCATTTCCTCTGGTCGGAGTACAACATCGGGCGACGAAGGGCTTGCGGCAGAACGCTGGGCACCGGTCATTTCATCCCCTGTTCAAGATGCCGCGCCTCACGGTGTGACGCGCGGATCATCCGGGTGCCAGCCGTGTGCAGACCGTCCGTCGACCGACGACTCTGGCAGCCAACTTGCAGTGCTTCGCGCGCTGCGCTGGACCGTACCGTTGCCCCATCAGCGCGGCCGTTGACGGGTGTTTGGTAAGCGAGTGCGAAGCCCAGATTCACGTGCACACCGTACGCCGTGCCTGAACACAGTCGTGGGAGCATTGGCCGCCCGCGCAGTGGACGGGCCATGCCCGCGTGCGAAGGACCGGCTATCCAGCTGCAGCATCCTTGAAATGGCCTGACCCCATCGCGTACCAGCACCTGCCCGGGACGTTGCAGGCCAGCAGAGTGGCAGGCGGATCGACGCCATGGACAACCACCCGAAGGCCAGCATGTCGCGGCGGCCGGAGTCCACATCGGCGCGACGGCGATGGTGCCCTACAAAGTGGGCGACTTCGACAGCGAGTTGCTTCGGCGCCGCGACATCGCCATCGTCACGAAGGCTCAGCTGGTCGGACAACTCGTCGACGAGGAGCCCAGCGTGGTGAACCTCGCAGTGTGGTCGATGCTGGCGTGCCGAGCGCCTTCACTCGTCGTCGAAGGTCTCCTTCGCCCATTTCTGAAGGATCGGAATCGCATTCTCCTGAGTCTCATGCGCCTCAACTGCGAGTCGGGTTACGAACCCGTCAGCCGAGCCAGACCCGGGAGCAATGCGTTCGTTCGCATAGTGGGCAACAACGTTGTACCGAGCGGACCTTGAACTGATCTCGGCGACATGGCTCCACACCTCCGGTGGCATCCGAAGGAAAAGATGTCGAGCATCGTCGAAGGCTGTCATTTCGAAGGGAACGTGGGCATACCACGCGTGGGTCTGTCCCTTCCGGTGCAGATTCTGTTGAATTTCTACGATGAGACGCTCTACAAGACGACGCTCCTCTGTCCGCAGAGCTGCCACCCGCCGTCCCTCTCGCTGCGAGCTGTGGTCACAAGGTCGTAGGTGAACCAGCAGTAGGCGAGCGTGGCGGCGACGATGACCGCCGTTAGAACGGACGCACCACCCTTGCTGAGCCAAGCATCGATTGCATAGGCCGCTGCGCCCACAATGACAGAGACGAGAACTCGAACAATCCAGCTATCCCGCACTGGCCCTCCGGTAGTCGGCGGCGTTCATGCTCCCGCTTCACGGATGTCTGCAACCATGTCCGCGCTCACCCGGAACACGACATCTCCAGTTGGATTCAGCGTTCCGCCCAGGTTTCGGTCTCCCCTCGAGTAGAAGTCGATGAACGTACCGTTGGTCACAAACATCGCGGCTTCGACACGAAGAACATCGTCTTCGTCAGCCTCGGCGGGAGCCTGACCGATCTTGTAGCGCACCCGAAAAGCTCGCTGCTCTGTCTCTGACATGCCCGCAGCCTAGAGCAGCAACTCGAAGACGTAGCGCTGTGGGGCAGGCCCTGGTTACGACGTCAGCGACGACAGCGAGTTGCTCCGAGAGCGTGGCATCGCGATCGTCACTCCACCGCAACTGGTTGGACAACTCGTCGACGACGAGCCCAGCGTGGTGGCCATCGCAATGTGGTCGATGGCGGCGCGCAAGAGGCGGCCGCCGAGGTCGCCTGCGGATGTCGTCGCAGCGGTCGTCCGCCAACAAGGCTTCGCTGCACTCGAAGATTCGCTACATGTTCTGGTCGATTGACGCCCGCGACGCTGCGACGAGGATCGCCCTACGGACCATCTTCGGACTACGGATGTCGCGAAATCGAAGTGGGCCGAAATCGGCGAAATCCCTAGTTTCGGACCTAGAAACGGGTGGAAGCGGTGACACGAGGTGGAATCGTCGACTCGCGAAGCGCCAGCTCAAACCCACAGCAGCACACGACGACAGACCAGAAGAACATGAGACGGTGAGCCACACGATCTTCGAGGGTACGTCTGAGATCCAGCAGCTGGTGATCGCTCGTGCGATCTCCGGCCTGCGCATCGAGTAGATCTGGCTCTCTGACGGTCGAGTCGCCGCTGACGTCTGCTGCTCGTCCCGAATCGACATCCTGGTGGTGGTGGGTCCCGCCGACTCAGTGCGGCGGGACGGTGATGGTCATGACGCAGTTGCCCTTGCCTTTCGGACGCTGGTATGTGAAGCCGGCTTGCTCGTAGACGCTGCGTGTCAGGTTGTACAGGAACGATGCCGACATCTCCTTACCCTCGGGGATGTCGTGCGGGTACCCCTCGACGACGCCTCCGCCCGCGTTCCCGATCAGGTCGAGAGCGCCTTGCAGTGCGGCTGCTGCGACGCCTCGCTTCCGGTAGGCCTTGTCCACGTAGATGCAAGTCAGCCGATAGTGCGGGAGCGTGACCAGGCCCGCCTCGTAGTCCTTGCGATGGTGGATGCCGGGCAGCTCTTCGGGGCTGCCGTACTGGCACCATCCGACGGCGCGATCACCGTCGAAGACCAGCGCCGCGTGGGCTCGCCCTTGGCTGACGAGTTGTTCCTTGTAGGCGCGTCGGCCCTCGCTGCTTCGGTTGTCGTCGGGGTCGGGCGGGTGGAAGTTGGTGCACCAGCAGAAGGGCGCCCCCATGGACCCGTTGCCCTGCCGCTCGATCAACCGGGCGAAGTCGTCCCAGGTGTCGGGTCCGAGCGGTTTGATCGTGTAGATCGTCATGCCGGGGGATCCTCTCCGACTCGACCGTCGATGGCCTCGCGGATGAGGTCGGCGTGGCCGGTGTGGCGAGCGTATTCCTCGATCATGTCGATCAGGATGCGCCGGAGGCTCGGCGTTCCCCAGCCGTCGAAGTGGTGACCCTTGGCCCGATCGAGCCCTCCGTCGGCAACGGCTGCGGCGATGAGCACGCGCGACTCTTCGACCGCGGTACGCCAGTCCTGCCACGCCTGGTCGGCGTCGGCGGCGGCGGTCCATTGCCAGTCACGTTCCCAGCCGTCGTCATCACCGGCGGACGCTGGTGCGTGGTCGTGCAACTTCCAGGAGAACGAGTTCGCTTCGCACCGGGCGAGGTGCCGGAGCAGGCCTCCGATCGTCATCGTCGAGGCCCCGACGGTGGTGGCCATCGCTGCGGCGTCGAGGTCGGCGCACTTCCATGCCAGGGTGCGTCTCATCCGTTCGAGCGATCCGAGCAGGGTCTCGAGCTCATTGCCGGCCAGCGGTGGCTCGGTCAACACGGCGGTGGGTGCGGTGAGGTTCGATTCGTCGGTCATGAGGCGATGGTAAAGTTGAACCCGGACGATCTACTTCCTCGAATGGCAGAAATTCATGACCCATGATCTGAGCCCGACGGCTCGGGCGTTGCTTGCGTTCGAGGCGATCCAGAACCGTCCCGGTCTCACGGGCGACGAGCTCGCCGCGCGTCTGGGTGTCACCGACCGGGCGGCGCGTCGCTACGTCGGCATCCTGCGCGAGGCGGGAATGCATGTCGAATCGGTGAGCGGTCGGTACGGCGGCTACTCGGTGGGGCGCGGCGCCCGGGTGCCGCCGCTGATGTTCAGCACCGCCGAAGCACTCGGGCTGGTGATGGCGCTGCTGCGGGGGTGGCACGGATCGATCAACACCAGCGATCCGGCGGCGACAGCGCTTGGCAAGATCCTGCGGGTGCTCCCGGATTCTGCTGCCGCTCCGGCGGAGGCACTGCGGCGAGTCGTCGCCCAGAACCCGAGCGACGCCGCAGCGACTCCCGATGCGTCGCTGACAGCGCAGGTCGCGCACGCGTGCGAGACCCACAGTCGACTGCAGCTCGCCTACCGGTCGCGGCCCGGTTCGGACCACTCGATGGTCGTCGACCCATGGGCCGTGGTCGTGCGCCATGGCCGGTGGTACCTGCTCTGCTGGTCCGTCACCGCGGACGCGCGCCGGGTTTTGCGCATCGACCGGATCGTGAGCGCAGAACCGATCGACGGTGGAGCGGCACCGCCGATCGATCTCGACCCGATCCGAGAAGTCGAGGACCACCTCGCCGACGGGTGGACCCACCACGTCGAGGTTCACATCGCCGCCACATTCGACGAGGTCGCCCGATACGTTCCCCGGGCACTCGGCCGCCTCGTTCAACTCGACGCGCACACATGCGCGCTCCGGGGCAGCACGGACGACCCCACCTGGTACGCCGCTCAGTTGGGGTTCATTCCCGCCCCGTTCACGCTCGTCGGTTCCGACGCGGTCCGGGTAGCGCTGAACGCGCTCGCCGACCGGTTGCGCGCGGCCGTGTGCTCCGAACCTGCGTCGCCCAACGCGACGTGCTCCCATCAAGCCGGCCGGGCGGAGCGGACGGGCTGACGCGCCGAGAGCTGTGGTCTTGCGGTGCCGGCGTGCTGGTGTGCGCGCCTGAACGCGCCGCGGGTCAGCGGTGGTGGCGCCCAAGGTTGAGGTTTGGCTCGGTTCACCTCTTTCAGACTTCGCTCCACTGACGCATTCGCCGACGGGTCGATCCGCGGTCAGCGCTACTTCATGGGCGGTGTGCCGATCGCGGCGAAGCATCTCGCCCGCTGCGAGTCGACGTCGACGTCGAGGGGGTCGTTCTCGCCGGTGGGCGCGTGCACTTCCACAACGAATCGTCGCGCCGACGTCGAGACACACTGGCCCGTCCAGGTCCATAAACCGTGCGCCGCCGTGGTGCAGCGTGCGATTGTGGACGCAGTGAACCAAGCCCGACTCATCCTCACCTGCGGGTTGCCCGGAGCGGGCAAGACCACACTCGCGACGCAGCTCGCCGCGGACCGGAATGCCCTGCGTCTCACGAAGGACGAGTGGATGTGGGCACTCGGCTCCAGCCCTTGGGACGCACTGATCCAGGAGAAGGTCGAGCGCGAACTCTGGCACCTCGCCCAAGAAGTGCTTCGCCTCGGGTTGAGCGTTGTCCTCGACTTTGGGCTGTGGGCGCGGATCGAACGCGACGAATTGCGATCCGTAGCTCGCAGCCTTGGTGTCGGGGTCGAGCTGCACTACCTCGGCGCGTCGACCGACGAGCTCTGGCGGCGCATCGAGGCCCGGAACTCGGAGCCACCCTGGAACAGCGAACCGATCAGCCGCGCCCACCTCGACGAGTGGGCCGCCAGCTTCGAGGCGCCCGATGCCGCCGAGCTGGCATTGTTCGACACCCCGGAGGAAACTGCGGACTGCTGAATGCCACCCATCTGTGTCCGTGCGCATGTCGGGCAGATCCGGGGGCACCCGCCGCGCCAGGTCGAGCGTGCGGCGCAGGACCTTGGACCTTCGAGGGTGCAGACCTTTGGTCACCACTTCGGGTTCGAGGGGAAACCCTTGCAGCCCCTGAGTCCCGCAGCGCGCGGGCGAGCATCGACTCGCTGCGCGACCTTCGCCTCACCCCAGGTGCCTAGGTCGTCGTACGCATCGATCCCGACGCCATCTCCGTCTTCGACGACGTCTCGGCGTTCATCCAACCTCAACCGGTGCACTCCAAGGGAACACCCACATGACCTTGTGACGGTGCACGCTGCCCCTCCCCCCGGACGTGGTGTGCGTCAACCAGCCTCAGCAAGGCCGGTTGCGAGCGTGGCTCGAGGCCGCCCGCTCGTTCCCTCGTTTGTAGTTGCCGGTCATTCGCGCCATCAGCTCCTGATCGTCGGCGTTCGCGACGTCGGCGAGGAACGCAGCGGCGCGGGCTCGACGCAGCGTCGTGGCCACCTGGCCGTGATGTCGGATCACGACGTCGCCGTTCTTGCGCACAATGAACGTGAAGCCCTCCGGACGTGCCACCCCGCCAGTATCGGCCATGTTCAGGTCGATGTGCGCCACCGCCGCCATTGCGACGCGTCGGACGCCGGCCGGCGAACGCGCCGACCGGACGGAGCCAACATGGCCCCGCCCGATCGGCGCGAGTGGACGTGTTGCTGCGTGGCTCAGGCGGCAGTTGCTCGCCGGCGAGTACCGAACAGCACCAGGGCACCGAGGCCGCTGAGGCCGGCGGCCAGCGCGATCATCGTGCCGGAGGAGGCGCCGGTGTGTGGCAGCTCGCCGCCTTCTGTTCCCTGGCCACCGTCGCCGCCCTGGCCGCCGTCATCGTCGCCGCCATCGCCCGGGTCGCCCGGATCGCCGTTGGTGAGGTCGCCGGGGTTGCCCGGGTCGGTGGTCGTCGGGGCGGTGAAGTCGTCGGGACGATCCGGGTCGGTGGGCTCGGGATCACCGTTGGTCAGGTCGTCGGGTCGGTCGGGGTCGGTGGGCTCGGGATCACCGTTGGTCAGGTCACCCGGGTTCTGCGGAAACGTCGGGTCGGGGCCTACTTCCGGGCCGTTGCTGAGGTCGAGCGGGGTGCACCCGTCGGTGAACCGCTCGGCCAGGATCTGCTGGCCACCGACCGTCAGCCGGAACTCGCTGCACTCGTTCGGTTTCGAGGCAGCCCAGTCGTGCAGGCCGAGCAGCTCGGTGTCGTCCTCCGTCTTCTGCAGCGGGTAACTGCCGCTGTAGGTCATGTGCGAACCCGGGTCGTCGACGGCTGCGGTCGCCGAGGCGAGCGCATAGATCTTCAGCGCGACGAACTCGTCGCAGGTGTTCACGGCATCCTGGTAGCCGATCTGGAACATCCACGAGTTCTGGCCTTGTGCCGTGAAGTTCCAGTCGAACCCGTCGTTGCTCCATGGGGTGCACGCTGGTGCCGGGGCGATGTCGAGGGCGTCGATCGGCTGCACCGGGCTGTCGGCGAACGCCGAGCCGGCGGCGCCGAAGGTGACGACGCCGGCACCGATGGCGGCGGCCAGGCGGGCGATCGTGCGAGTGCGGGTGTTGCCGTTGGTGTTGCCGTTGGTGTTGCGGTTGCGGTTCATCTCAATGTCTCCTTGGTAGGTGCCGTACGTGGCGTGTTGCCAAGGAGAGAGACGAGTGGGTGCGACCTTGCAGAAAAGCGAAGAACTTCTGCAGGTCGTTGATTCGTGAGGCCGGCGAGGGCGCTAGTTGCGCTTCACGCGACCGCGCAGCGAGCGGAACGCCAGTGTGAACGAGATGATGCCCATGCCGGCGATCGCCAGCAGCGCCTTGCCCAACGAAGCCCACTCCCACCCTGTCTGCATCAACGCGCGCATGCCTTCGAGCAGATAGGTGGTGGGGTTGAACTTGACCGCAGTTGCCAGCCAGCCCGTCATCGCTTCCTGGGGCAGGTAGGCGGTGGTGAGGAACGCGAACGGGAAGAACAGCAGGAAGGCGTTGTTCACCGCGGTGGGGTTGCCGGTGCGCAGCGCGATCGCGTAGGGGAAGCCGGTGAACGCCAGGCCCCACAGCCCGGCCAGCAGCACGAACACCACGATGCCACCGAAGCCGGTGGCGACGTGGATGCCCAGCGCCAGGCCGAGCAGCAGCACCGGCACCGCCAGGGCCACGATGAGCACGAAGTCGGCGGTCATCAGCCCCAGCAACAGCGTGCCGCGGCGCACCGGCGTGAGCAGCAGCCGGTCGAGGTAGCCGTTCTGGATGTCGGTGACCAACGCGTTCGCGCGACTGACCCCCGTGACCGCGAACACCACGGCCACCGGCAACTGGAACGCCTTGTAGTCGAACCGGGAGGAAGCTGCCCTCCACGAACGTCTGCAGCGCGCCGACGTTGACCACGAAAAAGAACAGCGGAATGGCCAGCGCCGGCCCGAACGCCTCTGGGTCGCGCCAGGTGAGGCGCAACGCCCGCAGGCTCACCGTGCGCAGGTCGGTCCAGAAGCCGGCGCTGCGCGGGTGCACCCGCTCGCCATGCTGCACGGCGGTGGCGACGGAGGTCATGCCGCGTCCTCCTGCATGCGGCCGCCGGTCATGTGCAGGAACACGTCGTCGAGCGTGGGAGTGCGCAGGGTGAGGCCTTCCACCGCCAGACCGGCGTCGGCCAGCGCAACCGCGACCGGGCTGATGGCCGATGCGCCGTGGGCCACCGACATGGTGACCTCGTCGCCGGCGGTCTCGACGCGAGCCACGTCGGCCAGCCCGGCGACGGCTTGCGCGACCTGTGCCGCGGTGCCGCGAGCGACCCGCGCCACGATGACATCGCTGCCGATCGAACGCTTCAGGTCGGAGGGCGTGCCTTCGGCGACGAGCCGTCCGTGAGCGATGATGCCCACCCGGTTGGCCAACGCATCGGCCTCCTCCAAGTACTGAGTGGTGAGGAAGATGGTCATGCCCAGCTCCTGGTTCAGGTAGCGCACCTCCGCCCACACGGCCGCGCGGCTGGTGGGGTCGAGCCCGGTGGTGGGCTCGTCGAGGAACAGCACCTGTGGCTGGTGGACCAGTGCCGCGGCCAGGTCGAGCCGGCGCTTCATGCCGCCCGAGTACGTGTTGATGCGGTCGTCGATCGCGTCGCCGATGTCGACCAGTTGCAGCAGCTCGGTGAGGCGACGCAGGCGCTCGGCCTTCGGCAACCCGTACAGCCGGCCCTGCAGGTCGAGCAGCTCGCGACCGGTCTGCTTGCCGTCGAGCGCGGCATCCTGCAGCGCCACCCCGATGCGCAGGCGCACCTTCTCGGCATCGGTGGTCACATCGAACCCGGCGACGCGGGCCGACCCGCCCGTGGGTGCGAGCAACGTGGTGAGCATGCGCACCATGGTGCTCTTGCCGGCGCCGTTGGGCCCGAGGAAGCCGTAGATCTCACCCGCCGCCACCGACAGGTCGACCCCATCGACAGCGCGCTTGTCGCCGAAGGCGCGGGCCAGGGCGTGTACGTCGATGGCGCCGCTCATCGCACCGAGACTAGTGGTTCGCGACCGGAGGTTGCGGTGACGTTGTGGTACCTCGGTTCAGCGTCGCGAGCGCAGCATGGCCTCGATGCGAGCCACGCGGGTGCGAGCAGTGGGGTGGCTGGCCGCCAGCCGGTCGCGCCAGGTGAGCGGCCGATCGCCGCCGAAGTCGGCCACGAACCGGCGCAGCGCGGTGGCCAGCGGCCGCCCGAACCCCATGCCGACCACCCTGCGATCGGCCTGGAACTCACTGTTGCGACCCACGACGTTGGCGAGCATGTTGCTGAGCAGCAGCCCGCTGAGGAACACCCACGACACCGCGGTGAGCAGCGCGGCGACGCTGCGCCCGACCGCGGTGATGGCCGACGAGTGGCTGGCGTAGCTGGTGGTGGCCGCCGAGGCAACGTTCTGCAGGAAGAAGCCGATGCGCGCGAGCAGCAGCACCGGGATGCTGAGCCACTGGCCCACCGTGAGCGCGACCGTGTGCAGGCCGAGGTGATGGCTGAGCTCGTGTGCCAGCACGCCCGACAGCTCGTCGCGCGGCAGGGCCTCGATCGCGTACGACGTGACCACCACCAGGTGGCCGCCGCACGCGAACGCGTTCAGCTCGTTCGACGGCAGCACGGCCAGCACGTAGCGGCGTGCAGGCAGGTCGTTGGCCTGCAAGACCGGTCGCCATGCCGGCGCCAGCACGCTGCGTTGCTGAGCCGTGGGTTGGCGCGCCCCCAGCAGTGGGGCCAGCACGAACACCTGCACCGGGCGCAGGAACAACAGCACCACCGACGCCAGGTAGCCGCCGGCGAACCACAGGAACGGGACGTCCCACACGAGGTGCACGGGAACCAGATGACCGAGATGGCGAGCAGCCACACGGGAGCGACGGCGAGCACCGGCGCGAGCGCGGTGATGGCCGACGTGTCGACGTTTCTGCGAGCGGCTTGCTGTCGCCGCATGGGTTCCACGAGGTCACGATACGAGAGAAACCGCTGCTCACTGGCCGTGAGCGACCGTTCACAGGAATCTCTGCTATCGCCCAGGTCAGAAGTGCCGATAACTAACCTGCAACAGCGGCGCGACTCTCCGCGGCGCGTAGAGATCGAAAGGGTGAGCATGACGTCGACGGTGCCTTCAACGCACAGTCCCGGCAGCGAACCCTCCGTCGAAGACCTGCTGGAGATGGCCAGAAGCGTCGATTCGTCCGACCTCGGCAAGGCCCGCTCGATGGTGCAGCAGGCGCGCGTGATGGCCCGCGCTCGGCGCGATCCGCAAGGCGAGGCCGAGGCGCTCTACCGGCTCGCCGAACTGTCCTACGCATCGGGTCTCAACAACGAGGCGTTCGCCGTCGCGCTGGAAGCGCGCGACCTCGCCCACCAATGCGGCGCTGCCAAGTCGGAGGTCAATGCGCTCAACCTCATCGCTGCGGTGCAGTACCAGGCGGCCAACTTCTCCGATGCGTTGGCATCGGCGCTGGCAGCACTCGAGCTCTACCGAACCACCAACGAGCGTTCGAGCGAAGGCCTGCTGCTGAACTCGTTGGCGGTCATCCAGCACAGCCTGCGCGACACCGACCGGGCCATCGTCACCTATGAAGCGGCGCTGATGGCCAACAAGGGTCAGGACCGCCCGGATCTGGATGCGGTCACCCTGGCCAACATGGCCAGAGTGCGCGCCGACCGTCATGAGGACCTGCTCGCCGTCAGCCTCGGCGAGTCGGCGCTGGCGCTCGCCAAGGAGCACGCTCCCGAGTTCGTGCCCGAGATCCTGGCTCGCCTGGCCATCGCCTACGTGTCGCTGAGCGCGCTCGATCGAGCGCTCAGCTGCCTCGACGAAGCCGACTCGGTGATGCGCGACCGCACTGCTCGCCGAGTGGCACTCTCGCCCGGAAGCGTGGTGACGGTGCGCACCGCTCGCGGCGACCTGTACGTGGCTCAGCACCTCCGCGATCACGCGCTGCGCGAGTGGGGCAGTGCACTGGATCTGGCCACCGAGGCCGGCATGACGGAGGTCGCGCTCAGCGTGCGCGAGAAGCTGGCCAACCTGTGCAAGGAGATGGGCCGCTTCGAGCAGGCGCTCAGGCATCAGGAAGCGCGCTACCTGTTGAACGAGGAGATGTTCAACCGTGGTACCGACCTGCGCATCCGCACGCTGCAGATCCAGCACGACACCGAGGCCGCTCGCCAGCAATCGGAGATCATCCGGCTGCGCACCACCGATCTCGAGGAGATGGTGGGGCAGCGCACCGATCAGATCGAGCTGTTCCAAGTGGAGGCGCTGCAGCGAGTTGCCGAGCTCGCCGAGTTCCGCGACACCGACGCCGCGGCGCACCCGGTGCGTGTGGGCGATCTGGCTGCCGACGTGGCGGAGGAACTGGGCGAAGACCACGAGTACGTCGATCGCCTGCGCCTGGCGGGCCGCCTGCACGACATCGGCAAGGTGGCCGTCCCCGACCAGATCCTGATGAAGACGGGTCCGCTCACCGCCACCGAGTTCGACGTGGTGAAGACGCACACATCGCTGGGCAACGAGATGCTCATCGGCAGCCCGTCGCCGGTGGTGCAGCTGGCCGCCGAACTGGCGCTCACGCACCACGAGCGGTGGGATGGCACCGGCTATCCCAACGGCGTGGCGGGCGACCTGATTCCCCTCAGCGGGCGCATCGTGGGCGTCGCCGATGTCTTCGACGCGCTCATCAGTGCCCGCGTGTACAAGCACGTGGTCGCCGGTCGACGCCATCAACTACGTGGTGGCCGGCCGCGCCTCGCAGTTCGACCCGCGCGTCGTGCGCGCGTTCATCGCGGTGCTGCTTCGCCGCGATCCGTCGCTGGCGCCGCTGCTCGACCGGTCAGTGCTTGCATGACCCACTCGCCCACCAGTTGGGCGAGATCGTCGATCGGCATCGCGAGCCGGCCGATGCGGTGTGCGTGGCTGAACGACGAGACCGCGCCCAACACGCCCACCGCAAAGAACATCGCCTCGCCGTCGGGCACCAGGCCGTCGCGCTGTGCTGCCTCGATGAGCCGGCACACGTCGGTCGCGTAGACGTCGCTGCCCTCCCGCATCACCGGGCTCAGCGCTTCGTCGGTGCGCTCGACGTCGAGCAGCGCGAAGTACATCTGGTGCTCGGCCATGAACCGCACACTGGCCTCGGCGCCTTGCCGGATGCGAGTGACGGGATCGGCGGTGGGATCCATCGCCGCCGCTTGCGCTCGCCGCAGGCTGAGGCGCATGGTGCGCACCAGCTCGCCGAACAGTGACTCCTTGGTGGGGAAGTACCAGTAGAACAGCCCCTTCGCCACGCCGGCCGCGGCGCAGATGTCGCTGATGCGCGTGGCGCCGTAGCCCTTCTGCGTGAACAGGCATTCGGCGGCGTGCACCAGCTGCTGCTTGCGCTCGTTGCCCTGCTCGGTATGACGGCGATCGTCGGTCACGTGCTCAGTTCAGCAGGGGATTGACCCGCGGGTCAATCCGGTGCCCGTCCGGACTTCTACACTGCACGCCATGACTGCGTTCAAGGCCGGCTCGCGAGCAGACCGCATCACCGAGCGCGCGCGCAACGAGAAGTGGAAGAACCCGCCGCTGCGCATCGAGATGCTCGAGTGCATCAACTGCGATGCGTGCCTGCGCCACTGCCCACCGCAGTTCGGTGCCATCTTCAACCACGGGCCCGATGTGGTCATCGTTCCCGAACTGTGCAGCGGTTGCGACAAGTGCCTGCCGGCATGCCCGGTGAACTGCATCTACCCGTTCGAGGACTGGCAGGCCAAGGGGTCACCGGTCGAGTGGTGGGATCATGCCGCTGGTCCCGACGACCCGTATCTGTGAGCTGCTGACATACTGCAGGCCATGACTGCACTGATTCCCGGGGCCGAGCCCTGGTCGCACCTCGGTTCCTCGTCGCACGGGGCGCTGGTCCTGCACGGTTTCACCGGTAACCCCGGCAGCATGCGCGGCGTGGCCGAGGCGTTGGCCGCCGCCGGCTACCACGTGGAGATGCCGCTGCTGCCGGGCCACGGCACCACCGTGGAAGCGATGATGCCCACCCGCTGGGCCGACTGGGCCGGCGCTGCGGAAGCTGCCTACCAGGCCCTCGCCGCTCGCGTCGACAAGGTGGTGGTGGTCGGTCTCAGCATGGGCGGCGCGCTCACGTTGCGCCTCGGCGCCGACCATCCGGAAGTGGCCGGCCTGGTGTGCATCAACCCCGCAACCCAACCGCAGGCGCCAGAGGTGGTGGCCATGTTGCAGGGCATGATCGACGGCGGCACGCACCTCATCCCCGCCATCGGCAGCGACATCGCCGACCCGGCAGCTCACGAGTCGGCGTACGAGGCCACGCCGCTGGCCCCGCTGCTGTCGCTGGTCAACGACGGCCTGGCCCCGCTGGCGTCGGAGTACGGCCGCATGCATCAGCCGTTGCTGCTGCTGAGCTCGCCGCAAGACCACGTGGTCGAGCCGGTGCAGGGCGACTTCCTGGCGGCCAACTGCATGGCCAGTGCGGCGCATCCTGCTCGAGCGCAGCTACC
>JADKGZ010000001.1 GCA_016722025.1 Acidimicrobiaceae bacterium | reverse complement strand
CAGGGGCCTGATTCGCCCTCGTCAGCGGCTCTCAATGCCATTTATGCTTGCAGCAGCGAGGGGCCGTAACATCGCCATGCGCTGCCCACGGACAACCCCGCGACGGACGCCGACCCGGGTGCGGTGTCCACCACACCGGGCGGGAGGTATGGGCGGTCAGTCTTCGAAGCTGAGGCGATGACGAGGAAACTGCGGCGTGCTTCGAGTTGGCGTTGGAGTTCGGCGATCTCTTGCGCTCGGCAAGGACCAAGCGCACGTCAGGTCCACGATGAACCGTTGCGGCGGTGGGTCCTCGGTAACGGCGATGGGGTCATCCACCGCGCGCCAGCTTGTCGGGTCTCCCGCTTGTTGACCGTCCCTGCGCCTGCCACAAAGCCGTTGCGGCAACGCTGCGCTCCGGCATAGTCGTCGTCGCGATCTCCCGGCCAGATCAACGACTCCGGAGCTCACTGAGACCGGTTCGAGGAAAACCGGGGTTCACAATCGTGGTCCCTGATTCCGAACGGCGCAACCTCCTGTCCAGTGCACCATCAACCCACAGCCCGGACTTCGACGCCGCATAAGACCGGCGGTACTCGAACCCCAGGAGGCCGGCACCCGGCGAGATCGCAATCAGGTGACCGAGCGTTGACGACTTTATCACGGGCAGCGCTGCTCGGAGTCGACGTTCATCGGCAATCAGGTTCGTCGCCAGCTGCTGCTCGACTTGGCGGGCGACATCTCACTCCGAAGTACCCCTTGAATGACGCTCCGGCGTTGTTGACGGCTAATCGACGTGACCGAACCGCTCGACGGCCGCTGCGACCGCCGCATCAACGTCTTCCGTGCTGACGTCAGGGCGGATTGCAGGAGGGTCGTCGCGTGTGCCGAAGGCTTGCGTCACCTCTCGGTCGACGACCGGTGGCAACCACCGCGTGGCCCTCGGCAGCGCGGCCTTGACGGAGACGTTCCTATGCCGCGGGCCGCACCGGTGATCAACCACACCTGCCTGCCAGCCATCTCCAAATCTCCTTACGCATGCCCATCCGCACCCTACGGCGAGAAACGGGCACCGGCTCGAATGCCCGAAATGGACGCCCCGTTGTCCGGCGGGCAAAGGCGGCAGAGCTGGCGCTATCAAGCGGTTCAGCTGAACCGCCCACTTCGGCAGCTCGGATCGAGGCGCCTGGACGGGATTCTTCTCGGACGCCGAGACGAATCCCGTCCGGAAGCACATTTGGAACGGATCACGCCCAGAAGTCAGGCCGCAGTTCCACGGCAACCGGGTGAGCGACCGCAGCGTGCCCCCGCCGGCCTGACCCGACTAGTGCTTCGGTGCCTGAGCCCTGCGCACGACACCGGGCACCATGCGGCGCGGCATGAACTTCGGCGACATCGACATCATCTTGTTCATCGCCCCGGTCACCACCACCGGCTTGCCCTTGTTCATGCCCTTCACGGCCAGCTGCGCGCACCGTTCGGCGGTCATCAACTGCTTGCCCTTCACCAGCTTGCTGGCACCCATGTCGGCGCCCGCCTGGAAACCGCTGGCCACCGGGCCGGGGCAGAGTGCGGTCATGGTGACACCGGTGCCTCGCAGCTCGTTGGTGACGGCCTCGCTGAGCGACAGCACGTACGCCTTGCTCGCGTAGTACTCGGCCATCAGCGGGCCGGGCATGAACGCAGCTGTGCTGGCCACGTTCATCACCCGACCCGTGCCGCGGGCGATCATGCCGGGCAGCAACGCTCGCGTGAGGTCGGTGAGCGTGGCGATGTTGAGGTTCACCATCGCGCTCACCTTCGCCGGGTCGGCGTCGGCGAACGGGCAGGCCGTAGTCGCCGAAGCCGGCGTTGTTGACCAGCACATCGATCCGCCGGCCCGCGAGCCGGTCTGCGAGCGCGACGCCGGCGCCGGGCGCGGCGAGGTCGGCGGTGAGCACATCGGCGGTGATGCCGTGCGCCGTGTTCAGCTCATCAGCCAGCGCGCGCAGCTTGCCCTCACTGCGGGCCACGAGCACCAGGTCGTGCTTGCTCTTCGCCAGCTCGCGCGCAAGTGCCTCGCCGATGCCGCCGGACGCACCGGTGATCAGTGCCGTTGGGTGTGATTCGTTCATGGTTGGTCCTTGCAGGGGATGGCGCCGACGAGGGCGCGGGTGAGATGGGTCAGCTCGCGGCGAAGGTCGACGCGCAGCGGTGCGAACTCGGGCTCGGCCAGCACGGTGGCCACGATGCGTGCAGGGTGGGCGCCGTGGTAGAGGCCGATGACGCCCGCGTTGAGCTGCACCAGCAGGTGCACCCCGGCGCCGGGCTCGCGGGCCTGCAAGGCCGTGTCGATGAGGCTGCCCGTGGAGGCGCTGCCGCGCAACAGGAACGACTTGAACTCATGTGCGGTTGCGAAGGGCACGTTGTGCTCGAGCACGCTGGGCAGCACCGCCAGCAGGCGCAGCAAGCGCGGCCTGGCGATGAGCGTGCCGACGAGTGCGCTGACAACGGGTGCCCGGCCGACGGCCTTGGCCAGGCGCCGGTCGATGTGTGCGAACCATCCTTCGAGGTCGGCGACGAGGATGCCCAACAGCACGGCTTCGCGCGTGGGGAAGTACCGGTAGAGCGTTCCCCTGGCCCGGCCAAGCTTGGCTGCGACTGCATCCATCGTGAACTCGTCCATCTCGCTGCCGTCGATGGTCGCGCGCGCGGCTTCGAGGATGTCGGCGCGTCGTTCCGCCTTGTCGAGATCGCTGCGCGCTCTTCGTCGGTCCATGTGCCGACATTAAGTGACGCTGCGTCATTTATCAAGGCCTCGCTCGGCATCCGTCCACTCCTGCCGGTCTGGCAACCTTGGCGGCATGACGATCGACATCGATGCTGCGCTGGCCTCACTGACGCTGGAGCAGAAGGTGAGCCTGCTCGCAGGGCACGACAACTGGCACACGGTGGCGTTGCCCGGCATTCCGCCGATGCGCACCAGCGATGGCCCCGCGGGTGTGCGCGGCACGTCGTGGACGGGGCCGGCATCGGCCTCGTTCCCGTGTGGCACCGCACTTGGTGCCACCTTCGATCCGTCGTTGGTGCAAGAAGTCGGCGATGCGCTCGGTCGGGAAGCCCGCTCGAAGGGAGCGCACGTGCTGCTCGCTCCCACCGTGAACCTGCACCGCACGCCCATCGGCGGGCGCAACTTCGAGTGCATGAGCGAGGATCCGTTGCTCACCGCACGCATCGCCGTCGGCTACATCACCGGCGTGCAACAACACGGCGTCGCGTGCTGCATCAAGCACTTCGTCGGCAACGACACCGAGTTCGAGCGTCACACCATCTCCAGTGAGATCGACGAGGTCACCTTGCGCGAGGCGTACCTGGTGCCCTTCGAAACTGCGATCAGGCCGGTCGCCGAGGGCGGTGCCGATGTGCGTGCGCTGATGAGCTCGTACAACCGCATCAACGGCGTCTACGCGAGCGAGCATCGCGAGCTGCTGCGCGACCTGTTGCGCGACGAGTGGGGCTTCGACGGTGTGGTCATCAGCGACTGGTTCGGCACTCACACCGCGGCCGGCTCCCTGGAAGCGAGCCTCGACCTGGAGATGCCGGGGCCACCGCGCGAGCGCGGCGAGAAGCTGCTGGCCGCAGTGCTCGCGGGCGAGACCACCGAAGCCCGCGTCGACGAAGCGGTTCGCCGGCTGCTGCACCTCTTCAACTGGTCGGGCGTGGGCGAGGTGGCGACCGACGAGTTCACCGACGACAGCGATGCCACGCGCGACGTCATCAAGCGCGCAGCGATCGCCGGCACGGTGCTGCTGAAGAACGACGGCGATCTGCTGCCGCTGTCCGCCGGCACGGGAGTTGCATTGCTCGGCCCCAACGCGGACCGCGGTCAGGTGCAGGGGGGTGGCAGTGCCCGGGTGCGCACCACCCGTCCTTCGATGCCGTTGGCGGCATTGCAGGGCCGTGGCGTCGCCATCGTGCACGAACCCGGCTGTCGCATCGACAAGCGCCTGCAGACCATGCGTGGCGAGTTCCGCGTGCGCTACACCGGTGCCGATGGGGCCACCGCCGACTCCGTGACCGATCGCCTCACGTTCATCTGGATGGACGACCCCGCGCCGGGCATCAGCGTGGCCGCCTTCGGAGTGTCGATCGCGGGCTCGTTCATCCCCGATGTCACCGGCGACTGGCAGATCAGCCTCACTGCAGTCGGTTCGGCCGTGTTGCGCGTCGACGACGAGGTCGTCGTCGATCTCACCACTCCTCAGACCGGAGGGGCGTTCTTCGGCCTCGGCAGTCAGGAGATTCGCGTCACCGTGCCGTGTGAGGCGGGCGTGCGACGCGACGTGTCGGTCGAGGTCAGTGTGGAGGAGCGGTCGCAACTACGCGGGCTCATCGTCGGAGCCGAAGCGCCGAAGCTCGACGACGCAATGAGCCGCGCAGTCCGAGCAGCAGCGGATGCCGAGGTGGCGGTGGTGATCGTGGGCACCAACGCCGATTGGGAGACCGAGGGTGAGGACCGCGAGCACATGCACCTTCCCGGCGAGCAGGACGAGTTGGTGCGCCGCGTCGCCGCCGCCAACAGGCGAACGGTGGTGGTCGTCAACGCAGGGTCGCCGGTCTCGATGCCGTGGCTGCACGACGTCGCTGCCGTGATGCAGGTGTGGTTCCCGGGGGAAGCGTTCGGGGAGGCGTTGGCAGAGATGCTGCTGGGGGTCGCCGAGCCAGGCGGCCGCCTGCCGCTCACGATTCCCGAGCAGTTGGCCGACACGCCCGCCTACCCGTACTACCCCGGTGCCGACGGTCGGGCCGTCTACGGCGAAGGCCTGCTCATCGGTCATCGCTGGTACGACGCGCAAGGAACACAGCCTGCGTTCCCGTTCGGGCACGGCTTGGGCTACACCACATGGGCGGCGGGCGAGGCGACGCTGCGCGGCGACATCGCGTCCGGTGTCAGCGTGGCGGTGCCGGTGCGCAACACGGGCAGCCGCGAAGGCAGCACGGTGGTGCAGTGCTACGTCGAGCCAGTGCAGCGCGAGGCCGGTCGGCCGGTGCGCACGTTGCAGGGCTTCGCGCGAGTGCACGCTGCCCCCGGCGAGGAAGTGGTGGCCGGCATCGAGCTCGACACCCGTGCCTTCAGCCGGTGGGATGCGGCAGCGCACGCATGGGTGGTCGCACCGGGCGACTACCGGGTGCTGGTGGGCTTCTCGTCGCGCGACCTCACGCTGGCGGGCGTGAGTCGTGCACCCGCACCGGGGTGACGGGCCGGAACTGAACCGCGACGCCGCGAGTGAACGTGCCCATCACATCGACGGCCAGGTGCATCGAGCTCGACACGTAGACGCAGATCATGCCGTCGGCACCCACGGGCACGATGGCCATGTTGGCCACCGGCGAGCCGACGACCGCATTCAGGTTCGATTGTGCCTGCGGCCCGGCCACCATGCTGGCGCACGAGTTGGCAGTCACGTAGCCGGCACTCTGTGCGTCCATCGCGGTGAGGTTCACCACCACTGCCTCTGCGCCCGCCGGGGCACGCATGCGCACGATGTTGCCGGCACCGTTGCGTTGGTTGCATCGTTGTGCCCCATTGGCAGGGTCGGTCCAGCACCCGCGTGTGTCCACGATCCGCGACGGTGTCTGCAAGGTGAACGACAGCGAGCTCGCAGTCGGCGGCCCGAAGAAACCCTGCACGTCGATGATCTCGTGCACGCTGTTCGGTGAGTAGGTGCAGAACTCCGACCCCTGCGGAGAAGGGGCCGAGGGCACCACTGCGAAGTTGGCCACCGTGTCGCCCTTCGCGAAGTTGACGACGCTGCGGGTCTGTGGCCCGGGGATGAGCGTGGCGCAGGCATCGGCCGTGATGTAGCCGGTGCCGACACCCCCCACGGCGGTGATGTTGGCGACGGTTGCCGTTGCCCCGTCCAAGGCCCGAGCGGTGTTGGAGAGCTCGACGCCAGGGTTGATCGGGCCGAGGCCCTTGCAGCCGATGAGCGGTGAGCACACCGGCTTGACGCGCGTGTCGGTGGTGCGTTGCGCTGCCACCGGCGTGTAGTAGCTGCCGTTCGTGCCGAACGCGGTGGGAGAGAAGTAGCCCTGCACGTCGACGATGGTGTGCATCGCGGTGGACTGGTAGAGGCAGAAGCGGCCCTGCGCGTCGATCGGCACCACGGCCGCCGACGCGACGGCGCGATCGGGGCGGACGTTGCCGTTGGACCACTGGCGGAAGTTGTTGGGCGCTGCGCCGCAGGCCTCGGCCGTGATGTAGCCGTTGTCGGCCGCCCCGGTGGTGGTGATGTTGACCAGTGCGGCCGTGGTGCCCGCGGGAGCGCCGGTGGCAACCACTACTCGGGTGTTGGCACCGGGCACCTCCGTCTTGCCGTAGCAGCGGGTGGTGATGGCGCCCTTGGTGTCGGCGACCAGGAAGCACTTGCCACCAGACGGCGCCGGTGCGGTGACCGCACCGGGCGGTGCGACGACCGGGCTGCTGCTGCTGCCAGCGGTGTTGAACGCCAGGATGGCGCGCTTGTGCAACCGTGCCGTTGAATTCGAAGTGCATGGGGTCGCGGCTGGCTGACGACTTCACCTGCGACGGCGACGAGCAACCACTGCTCCATCCGTAGCCGCCCCAGTAGAGCCCCCACTTCTCGGCGACCTGAACGACCCATTGGGGTACGTCGGTGAGCATGGGTGTCTGGCAGGCCGACGCGCCATTGACGCCGTAGTACGTCTTCAACGGGTTCTTCGCCGTGTTGAAGTCGAGGGCCAGACCATACGCGTGGTTCGACAGGCTGCTGCGAGTGAGCCCTGCACAGTCCTTGCGGGTGCTGGCAGTGCAACGGAACACGTACATGCCGGCGTCGCCGATGACGTAGCCCTTGGTCTGGATCTCCGCAACGAACCCTTCGAAGAGTGGCAACGAGTCGGCGAAGCTACGCAGCTGCCCGGACTTGACCGAACCGATCTGCGAGCCGTTGCGCGCCAGCTGCTGCTCCCACTCGAACAGTGCGGTCGAGCCGTTGTAACCCCAGCCCAACCACGTCCAGCCAGCGGGTGGGAACACGCCGGTGCCCGTGTTCTGCACGCCGAGGGAAGTAGCGGTCACCTGGTCCACCACGCCGGTCGCGGGCAGCCCACGATCCGCCTGGAAGGTGGTGACGGCGGCTGCGGTGATCGGGCCGAACTGCCCGTCGGCGGCGATCGTGGCGCCGAAGTCGATGAGAGCCTGCTGCACCTTCACCACCGTCGGCCCGGTGGACCCGATCGTGAGATCGACCCATGCCAGCACGGTTCCTCCGGCAAGATCAGGCGACGGGTACGGCGGCGCCGGCCAGCCGCGGGTCTCGGGCAGCCCGGGGCCGAGCGCAACGATGCATCCGGCAACGTTGCCGCTGTCGATCTGCTGTGTGGTGCACTTGGCCGGCACGGTCGGCGTGACCCACGGCGCGTCGGCCGCTGCCACGAACTCGACCGGCGAGGCCGTGGCGAAGCTGCTCACTGCCAGCACGGTGGCCATGCAGAGCGCTGAGAGTCGGTGGGTGAGCTTGGGCATCGATGTGGTATCGGCCCGTCCGGACCAGATCTTGACACATCGGGAATGTCGGTCGATCGCGAGCGGTTGCTGCGGCCATGCCCGAGACCTCCGATTCGTCCCCGTCTGTCGCCACCGTCGAGCGTCTGATCGATGCACCTGCCGAGAAGATCTTCGATCTCCTGGCGGATCCATCACGGCACCAGGAGATCGACGGTTCCGGTACGGTGAAAGGCCCCCCGGGTGGAGCGCAGCGATTGGCGCTCGGTTCGAAGTTCGGCATGTCGATGAAGATGGGCATCGGCTACACGATGGAGAACACGGTCGTCGAGTTCGAGGAGAACGTCCGCATCGCGTGGCAGCCGCGGCCCACCCAAGCGCTGATGGGTCTGTTCATCGGTGGCCGCATCTGGCGGTACCAGCTCGTTGCGCAAGAAGGTGGCACGCTCGTCCGCGAGAGCTGGGACATCAGCCAGGAGCGCCACCCGTGGTCGGTGCGCAGCTTGCGATCCAAGACCGTCGACTCGATGACCAAGACGCTGGAGCGAATCGCTCAGGTGGTCGAGGCCTGAGGGCTGCTCGCGGCGTCGGCGAGCTCGGCGTCGGCGTCGGTGTAGCGGCGCGCCGGCAGCGCGTGGTTCAGTTCGGCGCCCAGCAGTGCAATGGCCGCATGCAGGCTGAACCACGTGATCAACCCGATCACGGTCGCGAAGTCGCCGTAGACGGGGCCGGCATTGGCGATGGCGCGACCGACGATGGCTGTGCCCGTGTACTGCAACCCCGCGAAGGCCACGCCACCGGCGATCGCCCCGGGCGCGACCTGACGCCATGATTGCTCGCGCATGCACAACCAGCGATAGGTGGCGGCCAGCACGGCGGCATTGACGATCACGGCGCCGAGCGCCAGCAGCACCCTGTTGATGGTGCTCACCCCGGCGACGCCGATGAGGCTGGTGAGGATGGCCGTCGTGACCTGGGCGCCGCCCACGAAGGCGATGCCCAGCAGCGATCTGGCTCGTGATCGCACCAGGCTGGGCCGCGCATCGCGTGGCACTTCGGCCACATCGTCGAGCGCCATCTGCAACACGTTGAAGGCGCGCATGCCGGCCCACAGGGCAACCAGCAGACCAGCGACCAGCACCAGTGCGTTGCCCTTGAGCTGGCTCGGCTCGGTCTTCAACTGCTGGCCCACGAACGGAATGCGGTTCCATGCCGAGTCGATGATCGACTCCTGCAGGTTCGGGTAGCTCTCCAGCACGAAGCCCAGCACGGCGGTGAACACCAGGAGCAACGGGAACACGGAGAGGAAGCCGAAGTGCGCCACGAGCGTGGCGTTGCGCCCGGTGCGATGGTTGCGGAAGTTCTCCATTGCACGCACCAGCAGGTTGGCCGGTGCCGAACGGCGCCGAACGCCGAGCACCTTGGGATGAGTGGTCCACGACGCCTTCGCCATTGCGGAAGCAGGTTAGGGCGCTGCCGGAATGGAGCGGTTCACCCGCGCATCTCGGCAAGTGGCGTGCCGGCCAGATCGTGTCCGAGCATCACCAGCACGGTGGCGTCGCCCAGGCCGGCCGTACCGCCCTTGATCCAGGCCGGGGTGGGCATGCGCACGACGGGCAGGCCGCCCATCAACCTGCTGACGGACTCGGCGACCGGCTCACTGCCGGCAATCACGTAGATCTTGCTCGTCTCCAGGTCTTCGTCGATCCCCGCAGCGTTAGTGCCGTCGCGAGTGGTGAATCCCAGCGCCGCCAGTTCGCCCGTGAGCGAGCGTGCAGCGCCGTCGACGCCGGACGCATTCGCGACCTTGACGATGCCTCCCTCCACGATCAGCGGTTCGGTGGTGGTGGTTGGCGGCAACGTGGTGGTCGTGGTGGTTGACGTGGACGTGCTGGTGGAGGTGCTGGTGGAGCCGGTGGTGGTGGTGATGGCGACGGACGTGGTGGCAGCCGGGGCGCGACTGCTCTTGCAGGCGACGGGCAGCAGCACCAGCACGCCGACGAGCGCGCAGCGCCACACGATGTGCCGTTGATCGGGTGTGCGACGCCGCATGATGCACCCAGCCTGCCGACTCGCAAGCACCGAGACAAGTCACCTCCCGGCCGGCAGTGGTCGTGGCGCGGCCGAATCCGGCGGTAGGGCAGCTAAGTACCCGCGTGGCTCGCCGCATCTTGTACGGTCCACCGGGTGCGACGCTTGGGGGCTCAGCGCAGTGCTGCCACGATCGTGGCAACGCTCACGATCGTCGCTCTTTTCGCGATCCAACTCGTGTTCTTCGGGATGCCGTTGGGGCTGTGGACTCGCGGTTTCGTGCTCGGCCTGCTGGCCGCGATGCTGGCTGTCGGCATGGCCTTGATCTACCGGGCCAACCGAGTGGTCAACTTCGCCCAGGCCGACCTGGGCACGGTGCCCACCGGGTTCGCGGCGGCGCTCATCCTGTTCTGGCAGTGGCCGTACTTGATCGGTCTCGGCGTGGGGATGCTGATCGCGGTAGTGCTGGGGTTGGTCGTCGAGATGGCGATCATCCGCCGCTTCCGCAACGCGCCGCGCATGGTGATGACCGTGGCGACGTTGGGCGTCACGCAGCTGCTGGTGGTGCTGGGCATCCTGGTTCCGCGCTGGTGGGGCAAGAACCTGGCCAGCCAGCGCCTCGAATCGCCGCTCGACTGGAAGCTGACGTTGTCGGTCAGCTGGCCCCCCTGGAAGCCCGACTCCAGCAAGTTCATCCTCGGCGGCAACGACATCATCGCGATGATCGTCGCGCCGTTGGCGCTGTTGGGCGTTGCCTGGTTCCTGAATCGCAGCCGGCTCGGCACGGCCATTCGTGCTGCGGCAGAACGCAGCGACCGAGCGGCGATGCTGGGCATCCCGGTGGCCCGACTGAACACCGTGGTGTGGATGCTGGCGGCAGCGCTGTCGTTCCTCGCGCTGTTCTTGCGCAGTGGCATCACCGGCGTACCGCTGGGCTTCGCGGAAGGGCTGCCCACGCTCTTGATCGCACTCAGCGCGCTCGTGATCGGCAGGCTGGAGAACCTGGGCACCATCGCGGCCGCGGCGGTGGCGTTGAAGCTGCTCGAGTTCGGCGTGCAGAGCAACGCCGACACCCCGTACCTGGCCTACCCCATCATGGCGGGCGCGATGTTCGCCGCCCTGCTGGCCCAGCGAGGCAGCAGCTCGCGGCGCGACAACGACGCCACCAGCAGCTGGCGCGGCGCCGAGGAGGTGCGCCCGCTGCCCGAGCACTTGGCCACCAACCCGTGGGTGGTCACCGTCAAGTACACGTTGCTGGCCGCTGCGGCAATGTTCGTGCTGCTGCTGCCGCGCCTGCTCGGCGTCGGCAACGTCATCAAGGCGTCGGCGTTGCTGGCATTCGCGATCATCGGGCTCTCGCTGGTGGTGCTCACCGGCTGGGCCGGCCAGGTGTCGCTGGGTCAGATGGCCATCGTCGGCATCGGGGCGGCGGTCAGCGCCACGGTCACCTCGCGCTGGCAGGTCGATCTCACGCTGGCGCTCGTCATCGGGGGAATGGCCGGCGGGCGGCCGCGTTTGCGGTGGGTGTGCCCGCGCTGCGGCTGCGAGGGCTGTACTTGGCCGTCACCACCTTCGCCCTCGGCTTGGCCACCCAGTTCTGGTTGCTGAACGATCGCTTCTTCACGTGGTTCCCCAAAGGAGAGGAGCGCTTCGAGCGGCCGCCCCTGTTCGGTCGCGTCAGCGTTGCCACACCAACGCGCTACTACTTCTACTCGCTCGCGGTCTTCGCCTTGCTGTACTTCGCGTTGCGTGGCATTCGTCGGTCGCGCGCCGGCCGGGTCATCATCGCCATTCGCGAAAACGAGCGGGCCGCGCAGAGCTTCTCGGTCGGCGTCGTGCGTTCCAAGCTCACCGCGTTCGTCATCTCCGGCTTCGTCGCCGGTGTCGGCGGCGCCCTGTTCGTGCACCAGCAGCAAGCGTTCTCCATCGACAGCTTCACCACCGGCGAGAGCTTCAACGTCTTCACCAGCGCGGTCATCGGCGGTCTCGGCTCGTTGGGTGGGGCGTTTCTCGGAGCCCTGTACCTGCGTGGCACCCGCTGGTTCATCACCGACCCCGCGTGGCAGACGCTGTCCACCGGGGCCGGCGTGCTGCTGGTGCTGCTCATCCTGCCCGGTGGTTTGGGCGGGTTGTGGGTGAAGCTGCGCGACGTCGTGGTTCGGTTGCTCACCGGGCAACGCGTCGACGAACCCCTCGCCACTCTCGCCGAACCGATCACTGCGCAGCCGGCAGGCGTGGCACTCGAGCCCGTGGAAGAGGTTGCATGAGCGCGGTGCGCAAGTTCTTCGGTCATGTGGCACACCCCATGCTGTGGCTGCGAGGCGTGTGCGGCGGCGAGTCGGCCTACCCGCTCGTCGTGCTGTTCGGTCTCAACGCGGTCGACGAGCTCGACCGCACCGCCTTCGGCATCCTGCTCCCCAACATCCGTGACGAGTTCGGGCTCGACAACACCAAGGTGCTCGGGCTGGTGGCGCTCTCGTCGATCGCGGCGCTGGCGCTGCAGGTGCCGATCGCGCAGTACGCCGACCGTTCCAGACGAGTGCCGCTCGCCATCGTCGGTGCGCTCGTGTGGGCCACGTTCAGCGGCATGACGGGCCTGGCCGGGGGAGTGGTGGTGCTCACCATCGCGCGCAGCGGCAGCAGCCTGGGGAAGGCCGTCATCGACCCCACGCACAACTCGCTGCTCGCCGACTACTACCCCATCGAGGCCCGCAGCAAGGTGTTCAGCACACATCGCGCGGCCAACGCCGTCGGGGCCTTCGTCGGCCCGCTCAGTGCAGGCATGCTGGCGTACGCGTTCGGTTGGCGCGTGCCGTTCCTGGTGTTCGTGGTGCCCACGCTCATCTTCGCCTTCCTGGCGCTGCGGCTGCGCGAGCCCGTGCGCGGCAAGTGGGAACGCGCGGCGATGGGTGCCAGCGACGAAGTGGCCAACACCGAGGAGACGGTGCCGTCGTTCGCGGAGAGCTGGCGCACGGTGCAGAAGATCCCCACGCTGCAGCGGCTGTGGTGGAGCCTGCCCTTCCTCGCCACCGCCCTCATCGGGTTCGTGGTGCTGGCGTCGCTGCTCTACGAGCAGCAGTTCGGTCTCGACGAGCGCGGTCGCGGTGTGGCAGCGGCAGTCGCCGAGCCGTTCCAGCTCGTGGGGCTGGTGGTGGGCACGCGTTACATCACCAAGCGGTTCATGGCCGACATGCGTGGGCTCATCCGCTTCATCGCACGCGTTGCCATCGGCACATCGGTCGCCTCGGTCGGCTTCGCGTTCGCCCCCAACGTCGTCATCGCGGTGGCGCTCAACTGCGTCATCTCCGGCACCCTCGCCGTGGTCGGCCCCGGCATCCTGGTGGCCCTGTCGCTGGCCATTCCCTCTCGCGCTCGCGCCACCGGCTTCTCCGTGGCATCGCTGTGGGTCATCCCCGGCCTGCTCATCCTGCCGTTGATCGGCTGGATCAGCAGCCACGTGGGCATTCGCGTCGGCATGCTCACGCTGGTGCCGCTGTTCATCATCGGCAGCCTCATCCTGGGCACCGCGCAGAACACCATCGACGGCGACATCGCGCAGGTGTGGCAAGCGTCGGCTGCTCGTAGCGAGGCGCTGTACCAACGCCGCCACGGCGAGGCCGACCTGCTGCTGATCCGCAACCTCGACGCCGGCTACGGCGGCCGGCAGGTGCTGTTCGGGGTGAACTTCGACGTCAAGGAAGGCGAGATCGTCGCGCTGCTGGGCACCAACGGCGCCGGCAAGAGCACCCTGCTGAAGTCGATCAGCGGGGTGGTGGAAGCAGATCGCGGGGCCGTCATCCTCGACGGCCGCGATGTCACGCATGCTCCGCCCAACGAGATCGCGGCCCTCGGCATCAGCCAGATGCCCGGCGGCCAAGGGGTGTTCGGCGGCCTGACGGTGCAGGAGAACCTGCAGCTGGCCGGCTGGACCCGCCACCGCGACCCGGTGGGTCGCGACGCGGCGATGGAGGAGGTGCTCGTGCTGTTCCCGCTGTTGCGTGAGCGCCTGCACCGACCGGCGGCCGACCTCAGTGGCGGCCAGCAGCAGATGCTGGCGCTGGGCATGGCGTTCGTCGCGCAGCCGCGGGTGCTGCTCATCGACGAGCTTTCGTTGGGGCTCGCACCGGTGGTGGTGGGCCAGCTCCTTCCCATCGTGCAGCGCGTGGCTCAGCAGGGCACCGCCGTCATCCTGGTCGAGCAGAGCGTCAACGTCGCGTTGTCGGTTGCCGAGCGGGCGTACTTCATGGAACGCGGCACCATCCGCTTCAGCGGGCCTACCGCAGATCTGCTCGGGCGCAAGGATCTGCTGCGCTCGGTGTTCCTGTCCGGCGCCGCCGAGCCCGATGGCACCGCGACGGCCGTGCGCCGCGACTCGGCGACCGATGAGAACGTGGCGCCGCTGCTGCGAGTCAACGAGATCGCCGTCGCGTTCGGTGGCAACCGGGCGGTGAACGGCGCGACCTTCGATGTGCGGTCGCACGAGATCGTCGGCATGATCGGCCCCAACGGCGCCGGCAAGACCACCATCTTCGATCTTGTCAGCGGGTTCGTCGCGGTCGACAGTGGTCGCATCGAGCTGCAGGGGCGCGACATCACCAACCTGGGCGCGAGCGAGCGCGCCGCCGCCGGGTTGGGGCGCAGCTTCCAGGATGCGCGGCTGTTCCCCGACATGACCGTCAGCGAGACCCTCGCGGTGTCCCTCGAGCGATGGGTCAACAGCCGCAGCGCGCTCGCCGCGGCACTGCGGCTGCCCGCGGTGTTCGACGACGAGGAGCGCACGAGGCTGCGCGTGCACGAGCTGATCGAGTTGATCAACCTCGGCGACTATCGCAACTCGTTCGTGCGCGAGCTAAGCACCGGTACGCGTCGCGTCGTCGACCTCGCCTGCATCGCTGCGCACCGTCCGGTGATGGTGCTGCTCGACGAACCGAGCAGTGGCATCGCACAGCGTGAGGTGGAAGCGTTGGCACCCGTGCTGCGACGACTGCGCGACGAGATGGGCGCCAGCCTGCTGGTCATCGAACACGACATCCCGCTCATCTCGTCGATCAGTGATCGACTGGTCGCGCTGGATCAGGGTGCTGTGCTCACCGAGGGCGCACCCGCTGACGTACTGGGTCATCCAGACGTGATAGAGAGCTATTTGGGGAACAACGCAGCGGCGCGCGAGCGCTCCGGCACAAGGGGGTAGCCATGCAACCGGCCAGCACTTCGGGAGCAAATGGGGGCAGCAACCGGCAGCTGAAAAGATGGGGACCGATCGCGGGTGTGCTCGCGGTGGTTGCCATCGGTGGCGGCGTGCTGCTGGCCACCAAGGACGACGACAGCAAGACCACCACGGCAGCAACCACCACGGTCGCCGCCGAGTCGACGACGCCTCCGGAGACCGGCCCGCCCGACACTGGCGCACCCGACACCGGGGTCGACACGACTGGCGCCCCCACCGATGAGATCACGTTCCCGCTGTCGTACTCACAAGCCGTCGAGCAAGGCATCGAAGGTGATGTGGAGTGGGGCGAGCGCTGCGACACCGCCACCGGTCGGTTGGCAGTGCCCGACTACTTCGCACCGGAGTGCATGGCGCCGTTCACCGGCGACAACGGTGGGGTCACGGCCACCGGCGTGACCGCAGAGGAGATCACGGTCGTCAACTACATCGGCCAGGCGAACGACCCGATCATCGCCTACATCACCGATGCAATCGACAACGACGACACCAACGAGCAGTACGCCGACACGATGAAGGGCCTCGTCGCCTACTACGAGGCGTACTACGAGCTCTACGGCCGCAAGATCAACCTGGTCACGTTCGAAGGTACCGGCGGTGCCACCGACGAAGTGGCGGCGCGCGCCGATGCGGCCACGATCGCCGAGCAGTACTCGCCGTTCGCGGTGCTTGGTGGGCCAGCGCTCACGAGCGCCTTCGGTGACGAGCTGGCAGCGCGCCAGGTGCTGTGCATCAGCTGCACGCCCGGCCAGCCCGCCAACTTCTACACCGATCGCGACCCATACGTCTGGGGCCTCGACGGCAGCGCGTTGCAGAAGCAGGCGCACGTGCTCGAGTTCATCGAGAAGCAACTGATCGGCAAGAACGCCGAGCACGGTGGCGATGCGGTGAAGGCCCTGCCGCGCAGCTTCGGCCTGGTGTACCTGGAGAGCAGTGGCGCCTCGAAGGACCTCGCCGACACGTTCGCTGCCGCGATGGACACGATGGGTTCACCGCTCGCCGCGGTCGCCGCCTATCAGCTCGACCCGGCGACCATTCAGCAGACGGCATCACAGGTGATCACCAAGATGAAGGCGGCCGGCGTCACCACGATCGTCTTCAGCGGCGACCCGGTGGCCCCGCGCGACTTCACCAACGAAGCCACCGCACAGGAGTACTTCCCGGAGTGGGTCGTGGCGGCCAGCACGTTGGTCGATGTCACCGCGTTTGCCCGCACGTACGACCAGCAGCAGTGGGCCCACGCGTTCGGGGTCACCCAACTGGCCGCACGCAGCAACCCCACCACCAGCGGCGCCTACGCCAACTACGAGTGGTTCACGGGTGTCGAGCCGCCGGCCAACGACTCCATCGGGGTCATCGCGCCCAGTCCGGCACTGTTCTTCGCCGTCGTGCAGGGGGTCGGCCCCAACCTGTCGCCCGAGACGTTCCGCGACACGCTGTTCGCGGCGGAAGGCACCCGGCCCGGCATCAGCCAGCCGTACCTCTCCTATGGTGACAAGGGCTACTGGGGTGGCGTCGCGGACTATCAGGGCGTCGACGACGCCACTGCGTTCTGGTGGGATCCCGTCGCGACGGGCCCCGACGAGATCCGCCGTGAAGGCACTGGCATGTACCAGTACGTCGACGGTGGCCTGCGCTACCTGCCGGGCCAGTGGCCCACCGACGACAAGATGTTCGATCCGGCCGGAGCGGTGGCGATCTACGAGACAGCACCCGCTGGAGAAGAGCGCGGCGACTACCCCAGCCCCGCCGGCTGACGTTCGGCTGAGCTCAGTCGGCCAGCGCCCAGTCGATCGGGCGCTGGCCGGCTGCAGCAAGCGCCGCGTTGGCCCTGCTGAAGGGCCGGCTGCCGAAGAAGCCGTTGTGCGCGCTGAGCGGCGAGGGGTGCGCCGACTCGAGCACGACGTGGCGTGACAGGTCGATCAACGACTTCTTCTTGCGAGCCGCGGCGCCCCACAGGATGAACACCACCCGCTGCTGCTTGTCGTTCACCGCGCGCAGCACCTGGTCGGTGAAGATCTCCCAGCCCTTGCCCTGGTGCGAGGCAGCCTGCCCGGCGCGCACGGTGAGCGTGGTGTTCAACAGCAGCACCCCTTGGCGAGCCCACGCTTCCAGGTTGCCGTGCCGCGGAACGGTGATGCCCAGATCGCTGTGGAGCTCCTTGTAGATGTTGGCCAGCGACGGCGGCAGCGCCACACCGGGGCGAACCGAGAAGCACAGGCCGTGCGCCTGGCCCGCCCCGTGATAGGGGTCCTGCCCCAGGATCACCACTCGCGTGTCGGCGTAGGCGGTGAGGCGCAGGGCCGCGAACACGTCGGCGTGAGGTGGGAAGACGGTGGTGCTGGCGCGCTGCTCGGCAACGAACCGCTGCAGCTGTTGCCAGTAGGGCTTCGCGAACTCGCCGCGCAGCACAGGGTTCCAATCGGTCGTCTCGTGGGTGGCCACCCGGTCAGTATGGACGACCGGCGACGCCCTCGACACGGCCGTCGGCCGTCAGCGGGGCGACTCCGTGAAGTTGTTCGTCATCGTGCCGTTCACCAGATCGACGCGGCATCGGTGCGATGCGCATCGGATTCGAACCGCACCTCGACGTGGCCGCCCGACGAGTGCTTCACCTCGGTCGTAAAGCCGGCCGCAGCCGTACTGGCCACCAGCGTGAGCGTGTCGCCGTCGTTGCGCACGGTGATGCTGCCGCCGATGCCGGTGAACGTCTGCGTGATCGGTGCGGGTGGCGTGCCGGTGGTGCTGGTCGTGGTGGTGCTGGCGGTGGTGCTGGTCGTGGTGCCGACGGTGGTGGGCGTGGCGGTGGGTGGCGGCGCGATGGAGGTGGCCGGGGTCGGCGGGGGGTTGCTGGGCGACCCCGCAGCTGGGTTGCTGGACGCCGGCGACGCGTCGCCGGTGGACGACCTGGTGGCCGTGATCGAGGGGGTGGGCCCGGTGCCGTCGCCGCTGGAGTCGCCGGTGCTCGACGGCGTGCTGCCGGCCGTGTCGTTCGGGCTGTCGTTCTGGTTGTCGTTCTGGTTGTCGTTCGGGCTGCTGTCGTGGCTCTCGCCGGCAGTGTGATCCGGGCGCAGCTGGCTGCCGTCAGGCCCCGTGAGCTCGCTGCTGCCGCCGGGCTGGATGGAGCGGCCGTCGCCGCCGCGCACAGCCGCCAGCACTCCGAGCGCGAGCAGCAACGAACAGGCGGTACCGCCCATCACGGCTGCGCGGCGCCGCTTCGCTCGGCGCACTCGCGCCTGCACCTGCTGGTACGCCAGGTTCACATCGGGGAAGGGGCCACCGGAGCGGCCGAGGATGCGCTCCAGCTCAGGGTCGTCGAAGTCGCTCATGGTTGTGCGTCCTGCTGTACCGCGAACAGCCCACGCAGCCGGTCGCGTCCTTGGTGGAGGTGGAACTTCACCGCTCCGTCGCTGAGGCCGAGGGTGGCCGCCACCTCCGCGATGCTGAGGTTGTCGACGTAGAACAGGGCCATCGAGAGCCGCTGCTGCCGGGGCAGGTCGGCCAGCAGCGCCGCCACATCGGTGCCGTTCGACCAATCGACGGCCTCCGGGCGATCGTGGCTCTTCAGCTGTTCCAGCGCGCGTTGTTTGCGGCCGGACCGACGGTGATCGTCGCGGAGCTTGTTGATGGCGACCCGGCGGATCCAGCCCACGGGGTCGTCGTAGCGCTCGATTCGGCGCCAGTGCACGTGGGCCTTGACGAAGGCCTCCTGCACGGCATCGGCTGCCGACTCCTGGCTGCCGGAGACGACGGCGAGCGTGCGGACGAGGCGCGCGTAGTTCGCACGGAAGAGGGTCTCGAGGCTGGCCACGACGACGACATCGCCGGCTTCCGCTGCCTCTCCCATCATCGCTGCCATCGTCGCCACAGGTGGGACACGCCCAGACGGTGGCCGAGGTTTGGCGACATGCCCGGAATTGTGCAGCGGGGATGACGACACCTGGACAGATCTTGGACGGATTCGGGACTCTCGAGGGTCGGCGCGATGTGTGCAAGAGTTCGGTCGTGCGCGCAGACGACACCACCCCGGTGAGCGGCTGGGGCTTCATGCTGCGCGGCGAGGAGCTCGACGCGCTGGCGGCACTGCTGGGCAGCGGGAGTCACCCCACCGTGCTGCTGGCCGGTGAAGCAGGGGTGGGCAAGAGCCGGCTCGCCGAGCGAGCGCTGGAGCTGCATCTGGCCGGTGGCGGATCGGGCAGCCGCTGCGTCGCCAGTTCGTCGCTGGCCGATGTGCCGTTCGGTGCGCTCGTCGGGTTGATCCCTGCGCACCACATGGCAGCGGTCGCGGCCGGTACCCAGCAGCTCAGCGTGTTCGCCATGGTCTCCGAGCACATCCTGCGTTCGGGCGCTACCGCCGACCGACGGTTCGTCGTCTTCGTCGACGATCTGCACCACCTCGACGATGCGTCGTGCGGGCTGCTGGTGCAGCTCACCGGGAACGCCCCCGTGCAGCTGCTGGCCACCTATCGCACCGGCGAGGCGTTGCCCGATGGTGCGGTGCCGCTGTGGACCGCCACCGGGCTGGTGCGCCTGGAGGTGGGCCCGTTCGATCGTTCGGCGTGCGACGAGATCGTGCGGTGCATCATGGGTGCGGCCACACCGGAGGTGCACGAAGCACTGTGGCAGCAATCGCGCGGCAACGCGCTCTACCTGCGCGAGCTCGTCGTCGGTTCGGTCGCGGCCGGGCGCATCGCGCAGCATGGCGGCACCTGGGTGCTGGCACAGCCGTTGGTGGGCTCGATGCACCTCACCGAGTACCTGTTGCAGAGCGTGCGCAGCCTCGAGCCCGGCGCTCGCCACCTGGCCGACATGCTGGCACTGTGCCAGCCGTTGCCGATGGCGATGTTCGACGGCGAGGAGTTGGGTGCGCTCGACCAACTGATGCGAGCCGGGGTCGTATCGACCTCCGGTCCCGCCACCGACCTCGAACTGCGTCTGTCGCACCCCATCTACGCGGAAGTGATCCGCACTCACCTCTCCGCTGCCAGCGAGCGGCAGTTGCTGAGCGACGTGGTGCGGCGCGTGTCGCCCCACCTGCGACCGGGCGACGACCTCCGCCTGACGGTGTGGCAGCTCGATGCCGGGGGCGCGCCGAACCTGGAGGCACTCGTCAGCGCCGCCCGGTCGGCAATGGCAGGCCGCGACCTGCTGCTGGCCAGCCGGCTGACGCGCGCCGCACAAGCGATCGTGCCGCACCACCCCGCGGCGTCGTTGGTGCTCTCCGATGCTCTGTACGAGATGGGCGCGTTCACGGAGTCGGCCGCCGAAGCCACCGCGGCGCTCGGGGTGGCGGCCGATCCTGACGAGCAGGCGCTGCTGGTCGCGTCGCTCTATCGCACGTACATGTGGGGACTCGACGACGCCGATGGCGCGTTGGCGGTGGTCGAGTTCGCTCAAGCCGTCACGCCCCCAGGGCCCGGCCATGTGCTGCTCGGGGTGGCAGCGGCCAACGCGTTGTCGTTCAGTGACCGGCCGGCTGCCGCGCTCGATCGGTTGCAGCAGTTCGCGCTCGACGCGCTCGACCACGACGACAGGCTGCTGTTCGATCCCGTGGAGGAAGCAACGCTGAGTCAACTCGGGCGAACTGCCGACGCGGTTGCAGCCCAGCTGGCGCCGACGGCGGTGGCCCTGCACCACGTGGTGCGCAGCTTCAGCCTCACCGAGCACGGGCGACCGGACGAAGCGTCCGAGCTCGCGCAGGCGTTGCGCGCCGATGTGGTCGGGCTGTCGCTGGCACTCGACCGGATGTGGGCGGCGCTCAACGCCGGCAGGGCCCACCTGATGGCTGGACGCCCTCGCAGCGCGGCATTGTGGGCGGGCGATGCGATGATCACCGCCGAGCGTGCTGGGTTGATCGTCGGCCAGTCGTTGATCGTCTCCGTGCTGGCGACAGCACACGCACAGTTGGGCGAAGCCGACGCCGTCGCACGGTACGAGCGGCGGGCCGAGGAGCTGGCACACGTGCGCGGATTCCTCCGTGCCGAGCGGGCGGTCGGCCGAGCGTGGGCCGCTCACGTGCGCAGTGAGCACACCCTGTCGCGGCAGCTGCTGCTCGATGGTGCAGCCATGGCGAAGGCCGCCGGCCAGGTGGTGTCGGAGAGCTTCTTGCTGCACGAGCACCTGCGACTGGGCGGAGAGCCGATGGTTGCCCGCCTCGCAGAGCTGGCCATCGCCTCGCAGTCACCGCTAGTGGCTGCACGAGCCGCTCATGCGGCGGCCGCGACCAGTGGCGACGCCGAGGCCTTGGCCGACGCCGCTGCGCAGCTCGTGGCCGTGGGTGCACGGTTGGCCGCGGCAGAGGCGTACACCGCGGCAGCACGCTGGGCTGCCGGCGCCGGCCGGCAGGTCGCTGCGTTCAGCAGCCTGGCCGACCGGTACCGACAGCAGTGCGAGGGCGCCGTCACCCCGATGCTGGATCAGCGCGATGCTCCGGCGGCGGTTGCGTTGTCGCGTCGCGAGCAGGAGATCGCTGCACTCGCGGTGTCCGGCCTCAGCGCCCGCGAGATCAGCGAGCGCCTGTTCCTCTCGGTGCGCACGGTGGAGAACCACCTGCAGCGCGTCTACACCAAGCTCGGCCTCTCCAACCGCAACGACCTCGCGAGCTACTACTCGCGTCCGTGAGCCACCGATGCCCCGTGCCGGCCTCTGACGCTACGGTGATGGCATGAGCGACATCCTGGAAGTAGATCTTCTTGCGTTCGAGCGGGGCACCGGCGCACAACGCCGGGCGGTGGTCGATGGTGTGCGCCGCAGCTTGACCACCGGATTCGTCTACACACGTCACGATCTCTCCGACGACATGCTCGACACCGCCTACGGAATGCTGCGCGAGTTCTTCGAGCACCCGCAGGAGATGAAGCAGGCGTTCATCGCTCCCGACAGTCACGGCCAGACCGGCTACACCGGTCTACTGGTGGAGACCGCTGCCAGCAGCGACGTGCCCGACTGGAAGGAGATGCTCAACTGGGGCCTCACCTTGCCGCAGGGCCATCCGCTGCGAGCCCGCTACCCCCATCGCTATGGCCCGCAGGTGTTGCCCGAGGCGGCAGTGCCCGGCATCACCGACGTGCTCAACCACTTCCACCTCAAGGTGGAAGACATCCAGCGTCGCTTCCTGCGCATCATCGCGGAGAGCATTGGTTGTCACGAGTCGTTCTTCGACGAGATGACCACCAACGGCGCCACGCTCACTCGTGCCATTCGCTACCCGTCGATGACTTCCGCGCCCAACAACGGGCACGTGTGGGCAGGTGCGCACGGCGACATCAACCTCATCACTGCGCTGCCGCGTGCCACCGCCCCGGGCCTGCAGGTGCTGGTCGGCGACGAGTGGGTCGATGCGGTGGCCCCCGACGGCCAGGTCATCATCAACACCGGCATGATGCTCGAACGCCTCACCAACGGCGTCATCCCCACCGGCATCCATCGTGTGGTGGCCGCTCCCGGGTTCACCGGCGAGCGGTACAGCGTGGTGCAGTTCGCTCATCCCACGCCCTGGACGCTGCTCAACCCGTTGGCCGCGTGCATCACTCCCGACAACCCGCAGCGGTTCAGCGGCATGATGAGCGCCGATGCGCTCGATCTGGTGCTCTACGAGATCAACCTGGTGGAGACGGCGCGTCGCGTCGGCTGAAGCATGACCGCACCGGCCGCAACCGACGAGGCGAGCGATGCGCAGCCGGCCGCGCCCGCGCCCAAGCCGCTCGCCGAAGTGGTGCTCGCCATCGACATCGGTGGCACCAAGATGGGCGTCGGCCTGGTCACCATGCAGGGCGAGCTGATCGACCGCGACAAGGTCGACGTCGATCACCACTTGGGTGCCGACGCATTGTTCGCCACGCTCAACGCCCTGATCGAGTCGCAACTTGCCCGCGCTCGCGAGCATCACCACATGCGGGTCGTTGCCGTCGGCGTGGGCAGCGCCGGCCCCAGCACGCCCAACGTGGAGACCATCTCACCGCTCAACATCCACTCGTGGCGCAACTTCCCGCTCCGCGAACGGCTGTCGCTGGCCACCCGGTTGCCCGTGTTCGGCGATCTCGATGCCAAGGCACTCGCGCTCGCCGAAGGCTGGCTGGGTGCCGCGCAGGGCAAGCAGAGCTTCCTCGCGATGGTGGTCAGCACCGGTGTGGGTGGCGGCATCGTGCTCAACGGCCAACTGCTCGACGGTGCCGGCGGCAACGCCGGCCACGTCGGCCACATCATCGTCGAGCCGAATGGGCGCCGGTGCCCGTGCGGCTCTCGCGGCTGCCTGGAGGCAGAGGCATCCGGTGCTGCCATCGAGTCGATCACCGGTCGCTCGCCCACCGAGCCCACGTACGAGATCATGCAGCGCACGGGGCGGCTGGTCGGCCGCGCGTGTGCATCGGTCTGCAACGTGCTCGACCTCGACCTCGTGGTGGTGGGTGGGTCGGTGGCGCTCGGCTTCGGCGCGACGTTCTTCAACTCGGCGCAAGAGTCGCTCGACGAGCACGCCAAGCTGTCCTTCGTGCGCGGCGCGCGCATCACACCGGTTCGCCTCGGCGACCGCGGCCCGCTCATCGGTGCCGGTGCAGTGGCGGTTCGCGGCATCCACAGAACACGGCGCGCCCGCTCCTCGCGCTGACTCATCTCGCCTGTCGCTCACATTCAGCGGAGGCCTGCAACGTCGGCCTAGGCTCTCGCCTCATGGCGAGGGGAGTGACCGGATGACGAAGATTCGCAGTACCGATGGGTCGCACATCGACGACCGTCGAGGCCAGAGCGGTGGCGGTGGCGGCGGTGGCGGCTTTCCGTTCCAGATCCCCGGCATGGGTGGCAGCGGTGGTGGCGGCGGCATGCCCGGCCTACCCGGTGGCCTGAAGGCCGGCGGCGGCCTGCTGGGCATCATCGTGCTGCTCGCTGCGGTGTTCCTGCCCAAGCTGCTGGGGGCGGGTGGCACCGGCGCCACCTCGCAGGCGGCCGAGGTGGGTTCCAGCGGCGCGCCAGGGCAGTGCGTCACCGAGCTCGAGCAGATCGTGTGTGGTGTCACCAACGACGTGCAGCTGTACTGGTCCGACGCTCTCCCCCAGTTCTTCGACACGCCGTACGAGATCACCGAGACGGTGTGGTTCACCGGTGGCGTCAGCACCGGCTGCGGCCAGGCCAGCAGCGAGACCGGGCCGTTCTACTGCCCGGCCGACCACCTCGTCTACATCGACCTCGAGTTCATGCAGCAGCTCGAGCAGATGCTCATCGGTCAACCCACCGACCTTGCCGAGCAGTACATCCTGGCTCACGAGTACGGCCACCACGTGCAGAACCTGCTGGGCACGAATGCGCAGGTGCAGCAGGCCTCGCAGAACGATCCGGGCCGCGCCAACCAGTACTCGGTCGCGCTGGAGCTGCAGGCCGACTGCTTCGCCGGCGTGGGTCGGCGCCCGCGACGTGCTCGACAACCCCGCTGAGCTCGACGAGGCGATCAAGGCTGCCGAGGGTGTGGGCGACGACCGCATCCAGCAGCGCAGCCAAGGTCGCATCGACCCCGAGAGCTGGACCCACGGCTCGGCCGAGCAGCGCAAGTCGTGGTTCCTGACGGGCTTCAACTCGCAAGACCCCACTCAGTGCGACACGTTCACCGAAGTGCTCTGAGCGCACTCAGCTGGCGTCGCTGAAGCGGCGGTACACCCACTCGAGTGGGCCGATGCCGCGCCAGCGCTGCCAGGCGGTTGCGGCACCGACGGCGCACAACCAGTACGCGGCGGCGAAGACGAGTGCCGTGCCCAGCCCGTCGGGGTGCACCCACGCGAGCCGGTGCACCAGCAGGTTGTAGACCAACACGTGGCCAACGTAGAGCGTGAGCGTGGTGCGCCCGGTGGCGCCGAGTGCCCGGGTGACGCGGGCGCCGGCCGAGGCCTGCGCGGCCCAGCCGACCAGGCTGACTGCCATGAGTGACGAACCCACGGTGGTGAGCGTGTAGAGCAGGCCGCGGTCGAACGGCCGGGTGGACTCGAGTGTCGGGTGCCAGGCGACGGCCTCGTGCATCATGTAGCCCATCGCGAGCAGCCCCGCGCCGGCGACGGCCAGCTGCACCCGACGCGCAGGGCTGAACGGCAGGAGGCGACCCAACACCATGCCCATGCACAGGAACACCAGCCATGGCAGCAGCGGGTGGGTGCCGCGCACGAACGTGTCGAGCAACAGGTCGCGCGGGGATCGGTTGGCGGTGGCGTTGGCGGACAGGAGCCACGACACGTCGTGGCCGCCGGTGGTGCGCTGCACCGCCCACCACGAGAGGCCGGCCGCGGCCAGCGCCGCGCCGGTGCCGATGAGTGCCAGCCATCGGCTGCGCAGCGTGAACAGCAGTGCCCCGGCCATGAAGAAGGCGCCGTAGTAGAAGAGGATGGTGCCACCCCACACCCAGTCGAGGAAGTAGCCGAAGGTGAAGAGCAGCACGCCGCGGCGAGCCAGCTTCCACCGGTCGGCGCTGATCGCGGCGCGGCTGGCACCGGCGCAGCTGCGCCGGGTGAGCAGGGTGATGCCCATTCCCGCAACGGTCACGAACGTGGCGGCGAAACGCGTGGAGAGCGGCCCTTGCCAGGGGTCGAAGATGCGCTCGACGAAGGTGGTTGGTGGGTACTTGGCGCCGTCGATGATGAGGTACCCGTGGAAGTTCATCACGCACACGCCGATGAGGGCGATGGCGCGAACGACATCGAGCTCGATGTAGCGCGAGCTGGTGGGCCCGGTCATGTCCACTCGAGCTCGTCGCTGACGGTGCTGATGAGCGGTCGCTGCACGTCGACCCGATCGCCGACCCGAGGGCACGGCTGGCCGTTGGGCACGACTGCCAGGCTGGTGTGCATGTGTGGACGCTCCAGCAACGGCAGCGGATGGCGGGCGAAGTGGAACGGGCTGGCGGTGGCGGCGCCGGCGGAGTGGAGCGGCCCCGGCGGCGACGGTGGGGGCGCCGCAACGCCGTGCGTGGAGCCTGCGCCGATGACCACCAGCGTGCCGTCGTGGCGCACCGGGCTGTGGAAGTAGCCGGCGGTGTCGCCGGCTCGTACCTGCTGCAGCTGCAGCACGTCGGCCGACAGGTGCAGGAAGCCGCGGCGAGGCACCCCATGCCACAGTGCGGTGCCGATGCGCACGCGGAACCGTCGCGTCGGGTGTGCACCGCGCAGCTGCTCGAACGATGAGGGCTCGAGATGGCTCACCCACAGGTGGGCATCTGGTGGGAGATGAGGCAGCCAGGCTCGGATCTCGGCCAGCCGCGCAGTGTCGTTGCCGGCCAACGGGAGGTGCACACCGAAGGCCTCCAGTTGCAGACCGGCCCCCGTGACCGCGGCCAACAGCGGGCCCAACTCGTCGGGGGTCGCGCCGTAGCGACGCATGCTGCTGGCCAGCTTCACGATCACGCTGCCGTGCCACCCTGCCAACGCATGCACGTGATCGATGCTGCCCACGGTGAGCACCGCTCGGCTGTCGCCCGGAGCGGTGAGCGTGGGCGTGAGCACCACCGGTGTCGAGGCCGCGGGCACGTCGTGCACTTCGTGCACGGTGCCGACGCACACCATGCCCGGCCGGGTCGCGGCGTCGCCTGTGCCCGTGTCGCCAGTGCCCGGGTCGCCGGTGGCCGTGTCGCGAGCGAGGAGGTCGCCGGTGAGGAGGTCGTGCAGCAGCGGGCGCCCGAACCCGTACCCGTTGCCCTTCACCACCGGCACCAGCCCATCGCCGTACGCCGCGGCCGTGCTGCGCAGGTGCGCCATCCACGCGGCGCGGTCGACGGTGAGGCGGACGGTCATACGCCGCCACGGTAGCCCCGCCCTCGGGCCTCATCCGAGGGTTTCGGGGTCCGGCTAATTCCGAGTTGTCTGATCGGCTTTGTCGGTCTACGATCGACCCATGCGCTCCCGACTGTTCGGTTTCCCCAGCGAGGTCAACGAGACGTCGGCGCGCCTGGTCGCGGCCGGTGCGGTCACCCAGGGTGTTGTGTTCCTGGTGTTCCGGCAGTGGTGGTTGCTGTTGCCGCTGGCGTACGGCTTCCTGGCCCGGGTGCTCACCGGCCCGCGCCTGAGCCCGCTCGGCCAGTTCGTCACCCGCGTCGTCACCCCTCGCTTGCGTGTGCAGCACCGCATCGTGCCTGGCCCGCCGAAGCGGTTCGCGCAGGGTGTCGGTCTCGTGTTCAGCGGTGGCGCCTTGGTGGCGTGGGCCGCAGGTGCACCGGCAGTCAGCTACTGGCTGGTCACCGCACTGGTGCTGGCCGCCACGCTCGAGTCGGCCTTCGCGTTCTGTCTCGGTTGCATGGTCTTCAACCGGCTGATGCGTTGGGGTGTCATCCCCGCCGAGATCTGCGAGGAGTGCAACGACCTCAGCCGCCGTTTCGCTGGGGCCAGTTCGTGAACGACGGCAGCAGCGGCCCCACCTCGCGTTCGGCAACCACACCCGCCCACACGCCGGCACCGTACGCCATCTGATCCGCGGTCACCAGCGGCGCATCCAGCAGCGGGCGCAGCGAACGACTGCGCGCGGCGTCGACCATCGCCGGGCCGAGGAACGCGGCCGCGACGGGAAACCGGGCACGGCGATCGGCGGCGGCTGCCACGAGCGCGATCGGCCACCACGCGCGCACGGTGGCCTGTGCCAGTTGCCGGCCGGCTGCCAGGTGGCCGAGCCCCGCCAGCCGGGCGGATTCGCGGCGCGGCACATCGGTGAGCTTGCGCTGCAGGGCAACCGTGGTGCCGCCGGCAACGGCGAGCGCCGGCAGCGGATGTCGCGCCACCAACAGCAGCCACGCGAGAACGCTCCAGCCGCTCATGCGCACGGGCGCCAACGCGCCGGGGTGACGTCGTGCAAGCGCGGCCGCCGACCGGCCGTAGCCGAATCGTTGCCGTAGCAGCGCCACGAACGAGCGGCGCGGCTGGTGGTGCACCACGCTCGCCGGTTCGTACCTGCATCGATGGCCGGCCGCTGCCAGCCGCCAGACCAGGTCGACGTCCTCTCCCAGGCGCAGCGCCGGATCGAAGCCGCCGACGTCGCGCACAGCTGCCGTGCGGCACAGCAGCGCTGCGGCGGGTACGTAGCTGACCCGAGTGCCCGCAGCGATCCTCGCTGCGGCAGTGCCCAGGTCGAGCGGGCTGTGTCGCTGCTCGTAGCGTGCCAACCACGAGTCGTCTGCCGCGCCGGCGACGCGCGGTGCCACCAGCGCGACGCGTTCGTCGGCGAAGTGAGTGAGCAACGGCTGCAACCACTCCGCCGGGAGTGCCACGTCGGTGTCGACGAACGCCACCAACGCCGTGGTGACCGCCGCCAGACCGGTGTTGCGTGCGGCGCCAGGGCCCCGGTTGCTGTCATGCCGGAGCAGTGTCGTGCCGTTGCCGTTGCCGTTGCCGTTGCCGTTGCCGTTGCCGTTGCCGTTGACGTTGACGATGTCATCGACGACGAGGGGTGTCGGGCTGGCGTCGTCGACGACGATCACCCGCACGCCCGCAGGGATCTCTGCCGGGAGGCGGCGGTAGGCAGGGATCACCACGGTGACGTCGGCGGCGGTGAACGGTGCCTGCGGATGGTGCGGGTGCAGCGCGCCGGCGTCGACGAACCGGTCGAGCAGCTGATGGATGGCAGCGGTGTCGGGTACCTCGCCGGCCTCGACCATGGCGACCACCTGCGCGCCGCCGGTCGACAGCCGGAACAGGCGCAAGGGTGAACCGGCGATGAGCACTCGGCCGTCGCCGGGCCGGCGCCAGGACGAGTCGAGGTGGTAGCGAGTGCCGAGCACCTACTCCCACCACTCGTCGACAGCGGCAACGAGGTCGATGTTGAGGCGGGTGAGCGTGTTGCGGCCGTGAGTGGCCGACGCATGGCGCGGGTCGCCGAGCACGCCGTTGGCGCTGACGGCACGCACTCCGCCCTCCAGCATCTCGTCGAGCAGGTTGGCGAGCGGCTCGGTGTTGCCCACCTCCGCGCGGTGCATGCGCACCAGGTCGGGTGCCAGCGCCAGCATCATCGAGGTCTCGGTGTCGCCGGCGTGCGCATCGCCCCCCGGGATGTTGGGCCACCAGGCCAGTACGCGTCGCTGTTCGGCGTGCAGCACCCGAACGGCCTGTTCGACCGCCACGCGGTTGCCACCGTGCCCGTTGACCAGCACCACCCCTGCGCTCCAGTCGGCGCTGCGCACGAGCTCGATGATCACCTGCTCCATCACTGCTGCACCGATCGACAGCGTGCCCGGGAACGATGCATGCTCGCCGCTGGCGGTGATGCCCAGGGCGGGTGTGACCAGCAGGTCGCCCTCGTCGTACTTGTCGGCCAGGCTCTGCGCGAGTGCGACGGCGATGCGGGTGTCGGTGTCGAGGGGAAGGTGCGGCCCGTGTTGTTCGCACGCGCCGATGGGTACCACCAGCAGCGGGCGTCGTGTCGGCTTCCAGTGATCGCTCCACGTGGTGCGGCCGAGGTGCTTCGTCATCGTCGCCGGCCCTTGGCAGCCGCGGTCACGAGGGCAGGCCGATGCAGTAGACGAACCCGGCGCGGGTGCCCACGTAGATGCGGCCGTTCCACACCACGGGAGTGCTCTCGATGTTTCCTTCGAGCTGCACCGACCACAGTTCGGTGGGTTGCGTGCGCGGCGAGGAGAAGTCGAAGCCGTAGATGACCCCCTTGCCGCTCGCCTGGACGAGCACCCCGTCGACCAGCACCGGCGAGCTGAGCGCAGGGCCGCCGATCTTCTGCTTCCACAGGAACTCACCGGTGTAGCGATCCAGTGCGTAGATGTAGCCGGGTTTGGTGGTCCACAGCGTCACATCGCCGACGACGACGGGTGTGGTCCACACTCCGTCGTCGACGAAGAAGTCGAGGTCGTACTTCCACACGACGGGATCGTCGGGCGTGCGCGGATCGAGCTTGATCATCTGTCCGGCGTTCTGCACGCGGCTGTTGGCGCGGTCGATCTCCACGCCCACGTACAGAAACCCTTCGTCGTCGGGCACGATGCTGGCGTCGCTGTCGTCGCCGGTCCAGTAGCGAAACGTGCGGCGCACCTCGCCCTGGCCGGTGCGCAGCGAGGAGATGTCACAGCCCTGCACCAGCCCTCCCGAGGAGTTCAGCCAGGCCGTGTCGCCGCTGACGGACACGGACGCCTCCAGGCTGACGCGCCAGGTCCTTCGAACCGAGGTCGTCGATGAGCTGTTGGTCCCAGCCGGGTACTCGGAACGCCAGTGACGGGTCGACCGTGACGCTGCCGTCGGCGGCGTAGCCACGGTTCAGCCGGATGCCGTGGAACCAGCTGTTCTCGCCACCCTCGATGAGGTAGCCGTTGAGCACCAGCGGGGCGGCATCCCAGTCGTCGTTGTGCATGCGATCCTCGGTGCGGCCGTTGAGCTTCCACAGCTCGCGCGGTGCAGCGCCGTCGAAGGCGATGACCCGCAGGTAGTTGTCGCGCGAGCCCGCATAGACCAGCGGGTAGCCATCGGGATCGATGGTGACGTTGCCCTTGGCGAGATCGTCGGTGGCGAACGGAGGGATGATGTCGAGCCCGGTGGCGGCGTCGACGAAGTGGATCTTGTAGTCGTAGGCGCCGAACACCACCCAGGTGCGGCCATCTCGTTCGAACACCGCGGGTTGCCCGGTCCAGCCGGTGCCGCACCACGTGCGCACGTTGCCGTACTCGCTGCTCTCACCGCACATCGGGTTGCCGTTGCCCGGGTACTGCCACAGCACCTGTGGTTGCGTGCGCGGCATCGGGCCCGTGCCGTAGAAGCTGCGCGTGGGGTTGCCCCGGAAGGTGAGCACCCCCGGCACGGTGCTGCTGTAGGGCCGGGCGAACGACGCGGGATCGACGAGCACATCGGTGCGCGCCACGAACGGTGTCGTCGACGTGGTCGTGGCGGCGGCGGCCGCAGGTGCCGCAGCAGTGGTGGTGTCGGGAGCGACCGCGCCGTCGCCGCTGCTGCCACCTAGCGCTCCTGGTGACGTGGTGGAACCGTCACTGCTCGGCTCGGCGGGTGTGAGGCTGGCGCGATCGGTGGTGGGGTCGTCGCCGGTGGCGTCGTGGATCACGCCGGCGGCCAGCCCGACGACGGCGACGCCGAGCACGAAGGCCGCGCCGCGGCGAGCGAAGTAGCTCACGGTGCCAACCCGCTCACCACTGCTTCGGTGGCGTCGGCGAAGACCTGCTGCCAATCCACCGGGGTGATGCCGTCGTGCTTGAGCTGCAGGCTGATCACGCCGTGGCACGTGCTCCACACGATGGCAGCGGCGTGCGTCGCGTCCATGCGGCGCACCAGCCCGGCATCCATCGCCCGCTGCAACCGGGCGGCCAACAGCTCGAGGGTGCCGAGGGCGGCAGCTTTGGCCGCGGGCGTCGGCTCGTAGTCGGCCACGACTCGTTCGAACATCACCGAGTACAAGGTGGAGTGTTCGCTGGCGAAGCGCCGGTAGGCCTGGCCGCAACGGCGCAGATCGGCGATCGGATCGTCGGTGGCGCCGACCTCGCCCATGCCACCAGCGAGGAGCTCGAACCCGTGCAGGAACAGCTGCTCGACCACGCCGTCCTTGCCGCCGAACCGGGAGTACACGTTCATCGTGCTCATGCCGGCTTCGGCGGCGATGCGCCGCACCGTCAGCGCCGAGGGGCCCTCTGTGGCGAGGAGGCCGTCGGCGGCTCGCAGCAACGCGCTGCCCACGTCGTCGAGATGACCGGCGGTGGCGAAGCTCACGTGCCGCAGGCTAGCCGGGGCCGCCTGTGCCGGATGTCATGAGACCCGCGATGGATGCGCTCACAACCTTGTGATAACAGTGTGATAACCCCGATCCAATGGAGTGCTGATGTCGTCCTCACCGTCACCGTCCTCACCGTTGTCACCGTTGTCTCCGGCTCCGGTCGCAGCCGGTCGCTCGCCGTGGCTGATCCTCGCGGTGCTGTGCACCAGCGTGTTCATCATCGTGGTCGACGGCACCATCGTGAACGTGGCGCTGCCCACGTTCGTGCGCGAACTGGGGGCCACCACCAGCCAGCTGCAGTGGATCGTCGACGCCTATGTGCTGGTGTTCGCCGGGCTGCTGATGGCGGCCGGCAGCATCGGCGATCGCTTCGGCCGCAAGGGCGTGCTGCAGATCGGCCTCGCCGTGTTCGCACTCACATCGGTCTTCGCATCGATGGCCGACAGCGCGGGGTCGCTCATCGCCTGGCGAGCGGCGATGGGCGTGGGCGGCGCGCTCATCTTCCCTGCCACGCTGGCGCTGCTGGTGAACGTGTTCACCGTGCCTCGTCAGCGGGCGGTGGCCATCTCGGTGTGGGCGGCAACGAGTGGCCTGGCCGTGGCGCTTGGGCCGGTGAGCGGCGGCCTGCTGCTGAAGTACTTCTCGTGGGGTTCGGTGTTCCTGGTGAACGTGCCGATCATCGCGATCGCCATGGTGCTGGTCGGTCGCATGGTGCCGACCTCGCGCGACACCACGGTGCGTCGATTCGACCCGTTGGGCACGCTGCTGTCGATCATGAGCATCAGCGTGCTGGTGTGGGCGGTCATCGAAGGGCCCAGCCATGGCTGGCTGTCGGCAACCTCGGCAGTGGCGTTCGGCCTCGCGGCGACGCTGCTGGCTGCGTTCGTCTGGTGGGAGCGGCGTCGCGAGCACCCGATGCTCGACGTGCGCGTGTTCTCCAACCTGCGCTTCACGGCGGGCAGTCTGTCGGTGGCCTTCGCGTTCTTCGCGCTCTTCGGCTTCATCTTCAACGTCACGCAGTACTTCCAGGTGGTCCGCGGCTACGGCACGTTGGAGGCAGGCGTGCGCACCGTGCCGTTCGCGCTGTTCACCGGCTTCGCCGCGCCGATCTCCGCGAAGCTGGCCTACCGGTTCGGTACCAAGTCGGTCGTGGCCGCCGGTCTCGCGTCGATGTCGATCGGCTTCGCCTGGACCACCACGCTGCAGGCGGGCTCGTCGTACTGGCTGATCGTGGGCCAGATGATGTTCATGGGCGGTGGGCTCGGCCTGGTGAACGCGCCGGCGACGGAGGCGATCATGGGGTCGCTGCCCCCGGAGAAGGCAGGCGTCGGTTCGGCTGTCAACGACACCGCCCGCGAGTTGGGTGGCACGCTGGGCGTCGCCATCGTCGGCAGCCTGTTCGCGTCCGTCTATGCGAGCAGGCTCGGCGAGCTGCTGGCCGGGTCGGCACTCCCTCCGTCAGCGCTGGCCATCGCCCAGGAGTCGGTGGGCGCGGGAGCGGAAGTGGCTCGCCGCACCGGGCTGGAGGCGGGGCCGGAGGCCGGCCGACTGGTGCAGGGCGCGGTCAACACAGCGTTCCTCGACGGGTTCCACTTCGGTTCGTGGGTCTCGGCCGGCATCACGTTGGCGGGCGCGGCGATGGCCATCCGTTGGCTGCCCAGTCGGGCGGCCGCTTCGTCGTCGGTGGCCGCTCAGGAGGATCGAACCGACGCGCTGGTGTGAGCGCGGGTGCACCCTGCCGGGTCGTCAGTCGAGGTAGCCCCACTCGCGCAGGGCAGCGGCGATGCGGGCAGCTGCGGCCGGCGGGGCCAGCGTGACCGTCTCGACGCGCGTTGCCGTTGCGGCGCCGGTGGCGGCGAGCGCGCGCAGGCGATCGAGTGGCTGCTCGCCGAGGGGAGCGGCGAGCGCGCGGGCACGAGGCCGGTACGCACGCACCACCGCTTCGTCGATGTGCGCCGGTGCTGCCGGGTGCACGACGTCGATGGTGGCGCTGGCGGCCGCGCGCAGCGCACCGAGGCCGGCGCGACGTAGGTGTGCTGTGGCGCCTTCGACGCTGATCACCGCCGGCGCGGCCACCGACAACAGCTCCCGCCGGCCACCGTCGAGGCGCCGCGTGGCCACCACTCCGTCGCCCTGCCAGGCGACGGAGATGACGCCCAACGCCTGCTGTGCGTCGAGCGCGGCGGCCAGATAGGCGGGCACGCTCCCGGTGCCGCGATCCAGCGAGTAGTCGCCGCACCACACCCACCGCGCTGCGGGCGCGGCCGCAGCGAGCGCGTCGGCCACTTCGGCACTGCTGAGCGTGCCCGCTGAGTGGATGCGCACCGCTCGCTGCGCCCCGCACGCGAGCGCGTCGCGGAGCACCTTCTCGGCGCCGGCAGGGCCGACGGTGACGGCGGTGACGCCGAGGCCGAGCGCGGCGGCCTGCACCAGTGCGAACTCGAGCGCCGATTGGTCGGCGGGGCTGATGCCGGCGAATCGCTCGTCGTGCGGCTCGCCCGGATGGGTGACCCACTTCAGGCAGGCGAGGATCATCGCGTGTGTCTCATGTGCGTCGGAAGACGACACCGTGACCGCCTTCGGGGTAGTGCCAGCTGATCGCTCCCTCGCGATTGCACACGAGGTAGCAGGTGCCGCATTCGAAGCACTGCTCGTGGTTGAACACGATGCCGCCGTCGCTGGTGGGCACGAACAGGTTGGCGGGGCATGCAACCACGCACTCGCGTGTGCTGCAGTCGGCGCACACCTTGCCATCGACAACGATGTGTGGTTGGTGGTGGATGCGGAACTCGGCGGTGGCCATCCGTTCCTGGAACGACATGCCGCCCCAGGCGTTGGGCGCCAGGATCTCGGCCGGGTGTGCCCGAGTGTGGCCGGTGTGGTCGGTCATCCGAAGCTCCTGAAGCCGGTCCAGCCGTCGCGCAGCAGGTCGCGGCGGCGCACGCCGGCGCGCTTGCGTTCCTGGTTGAAGATGCGGCGGACGCCGGGTTTGGGGTTGGGGTTGTCGACGCGGAACATGCGCTCGACCACGTTGGCCACCATGCCCGGGTAGAGGTGCTGCACTCGGTCGCTGAGCACCAGTGCCGGCGCCCGCCGCAGCTTGCGATGGTCCTTCAGCACGAACGTGTCGCTGAGACGCCGCTGGTACCCGGCGAGGCCGACCGCGCTGGTGTCGTTCGCCTGCACTGCCTCGACCGCGGCTTGGCCGGCGTACATGCCACTGGCCATCGCGAAGTTGACGCCTTCCAGCCAGATGCCGGCCGCGAGGCACAGCGCGGCGGCATCGCCGGCGACGAGCATGCCATCGGTGGTCATCTTCGGCATCATCGTCAGGCCTGCTTCCGGGATGATGTGTGCGCTGTACTCCTTCAGCTCGCCGTCTTGCACCAGCGGGGCGATGGCCGGGTGCTGCTTGAGCGTGGCGATGATCTGCTCCGGGCGTTGCTGCTGGGCGCCCAACTTCGACAGCTTCAGCACCACACCGATGGCGATGGTGTCGAGGTTGGTGTAGAGGAAGCCGCCGCCGTTCACGCCGCCGGTGGCGCCGATGATCTCGATGTCGACACCCTCGCGGCCGCGCACGCCGAAGCGTTCGTCGATCACGTGCTTGGGCAACGCCAGCGTCTCCTTCACGCCCAGTGTGAAGTGCTTGGCGTCGGTGTGCTCGTAGAGCCCGGCCTCCTTGGCGAGGAAGCTGTTCACCCCGTCGCAGGCGATGACCACGTGAGCGGTGAGATCGCCATCGGGTCGATCGGTGCGCACGCCGATCACCGTGCCGGCGGAGTCGCGCAGCAGGCCGGTGGCCGTGGTGCTGGTGATCAGCTGGGCGCCCGCCGCCTGCGCGTGGCAGGCCAACCAGTTGTCGAAGTCGGGTCGGTAGGCGGTGGCACCGTTGTACGGCGGGGCACCCCACGCGCCGGCCCGGAAGTCGACCGTCAGCGCCTGCGTCTCGGTGAGCAGCATCGTGCTGCGCCGGGTGACCCACCGCTGGATCGGCACGTCGTTCCACCACTCGGGGATCAGCTCGTCGAGGATGCGCGGGTACACCACGCCGCCGTACATGTTCTTGCTGCCGGGGAACGGGCCACGCTCGAGCAGCACCACCGAGAGGCCGGCACGAGCAGCCACCAAGGCCGCGCACGAACCAGCTGGCCCGCCACCGACGACGACGACATCCACATCCCTGTCGGTTGGCACCGAACGAGCGGTCACGACGCGTTCTCCGCCAGCAGATCGAGCAGCGCGTCGAGGGTGGCGTTGGCGTCGGCGACGATGGCCAGGTCGGCCAGCTGCATCATCGGGCAGTACTGGTCGGTGTTGACCGAGATGATGTGTGCCGGATCGCCCAACCCGCTGGTGTGCTGCACTGCACCGCTGACCCCGAACGCGATGTACAGCTGCGGGTCGACCACCACACCGGTGGTGCCGATCTGGCGCTCGTGTGGCACCCAGCCGCGGTCGGTGATGACGCGGGTGGCGCCCATGCTGGCGCCGAGGGCAGCGCCGAGCTGTGCCAGCTGGGTGATGCGTTGTGGCCCGTCGAGCCCTGCTCCGCCGCCGACGATGCGTGGCGCCTCGGCCAGGTCGATGGTTGCCGGATCGGGGGGTTGCACGTCGAGCACGAGCGGATCGCGCGCCTCGGGGTACAGGTGCACGGTGACGGCGCCGACCGTTGCAGCGGGCAGGTGCGGGTGGGCCTCGACGCCGCGCACGCCAGGTTGCAGCGTGGCCACGAACTCGGGGCCGGGCGTCGCCGTGTGCAGTTCGCGGCCGCCGTTGCGAGCCAGCTCGATGCGTTGCGGCCCGACCGCGGTGGCCCCGGCGTAGAGCGGTCGATGCAGCAGACCGGCCAGGCGCGGCGCCAGGTCGCGCCCGTCGGGCGATGCGGGCAGCAGCACGGCCGGTTCATGGGCGAGCAGCGGCGCGAGGCCATGGGCCCACGCGGCGGGTTGGAAGTCGCCCAGTTCCACCAGCGTGAGCTCGGTGGCGATGCCGGTCAGCTGGGCAGCGGCCTCGGCAAGGCCGGAGCCGGCGAGCAGTGCACGCCCGGCGCATTCGGCCACGGCCTCCGCCCCGCCTGCCGGCAGCTGCCCGGCGCGCACCACCACCACTGCGATCATCGGCTGCAGAATAGGGCGTCGTCGCTCGATGCGCCCCATGGGCCGCTGCCGGCGGTCACCCCACGGAAGCAGACGGATGCCCACAGCATCGGCCAACTCCCTTGCCCGGCAGATGCCGACCGGCTAGACCGATCCCCATGACTGTCATCGACGAAGCCGGCCGCACTACTCGGTCGGTCGTGCACACGGCGTGCACGCTCGACTGCCCCGACGCCTGCTCGCTGGCCGTCACCGTCACCATGACGAGCGAGGGTCGCCGCATCACCGACATCGATGCCTCGCCCGACAGCACGTTCACCGACGGGTGGATCTGCGCCAAGGTCAAGCGCCATGCGCAGCGCGTGTACGCCCCCGAGCGAGTGCTCTCCCCACTGATCCGCACCGGGGCGAAGGGTGCCGGCGAGTTCCGTGAGGCCACGTGGGAGGAAGCGCTCGGGCTGGTCGCCCACCGAATGCGCGGTGCGATCGCACGCAGCGGCCCGGATGCCGTGGTCGCGTTCACCTACAACTCGTCGGCAGCGGTGCTCGAGCGGGCCAGCTTCACCGAGGCGTTCTTCGCCGCCGTTGGCGCCACCATCGCCGAGCACACGATCTGCGCGGCCACGATGGGGGCCGCGTGGGACAGCGTGTTCGGCGAAATGGCCTCCGCCGATCCGCGCGAGGTGGTGCACAGCAAGTTGGTGGTCATCTGGGGCGCCAACCCGACGGTGAGCAACACTCACTTCCCGCCGCTCGTGCAGCAGGCGGCCAAGGCCGGTGCCAGGGTGGTGGTGATCGATCCGCGGGCGACGGCCATGGCCAAGCGCGCCGATCTCCACCTCGCGATCCGGCCGGGCACCGACGCAGTGCTCGCGTTGGCGGTCGCCAACCACTGGGCGGCCACCGGTCGTCTCGCTCACGAGTTCATCGCCGCGCACGCCGATGGTGCGGAGGCGTTGTTGGCGGCAGCAGCCGAGTGGTCGATCGATCGTGCCGCGGAGGTCACCGGGTTGGCCGCCGCCGACATCACGACGCTTGCCGAGTGGTGGGGCACCACTCGGCCCACGATGCTGCGCATCGGGTGGGGGCAGGAGCGCAACAGCAACGGTGGTGCGGCCTGCCGTGCCATCCTTGCCCTGCCGGTTCTGGGCGGCCACTTCGTGCAGCGGGGCAGCGGTGTCATCGGCTCCACCTCGGCCGGCGCAGCCAAGCCGCGCGCCCGCTGGCCGCAGGAAGCGTTCTCCGGCCCGCCGCGCCGCTCGCTGCCGCTGCACCAGGTTGGCCAGTGGATGGCGCCGGGCTCGGCCGACCCGTGCGAGGTGCTGTTCGTGCAGGGCGCCAACCCGTTGGTGATGTGCCCGCACCAACAGGCGGTGGTGGCCGCGTTCAGCCGCGACGACGTGTTCACCGTGGTGCACGAGCAGGTGCTCACCGACACAACCCGCTACGCCGACGTGGTGCTGCCGGCCACCACCAGCTTCGAGATCGACGACGTGAGCTCCGGCTACGGCTCGCTGGCCGTGCTGCCCGTCGTCGCCGTCATCGACCGAGTGGGTGAGAGCCGCTCCAACGACGAGACCGGCCTGGCTCTGGCGCGGGCGTTCGGGTACGACTGGGCCGACCCCGGCCAGCGCGTGGCGGTGGCCGACTTCGGCCCGCGCGAGTCGGCCGCGCCGTCTCATCAGTTCGTCGACACTGTGCCAGCGGGCGGTCGCGCGCAGTTGGTCGACGCAGTGCAGGGCGTGCCGCGTTTCGTGCCGCTGGCGGCGGCCGAGGGTTCGCTGACGCTGATCTCACCGGCCACCTCGAAGCTGGTGAACTCGATGTTCGGCGAGTTCCAGAGCCCCTCGCCGGCCATCCTGTTGCACCCCGCGGATGCGGCCGATCGTGGGCTGGTGGCCGGCCAGGCGGTGCACGTGGCCAGCGCGGTGGGCAGCATCACGGTGCCCCTCGCCGTCGGTGCCGACACCCGGCCGGGGGTGGCAGTGATGGCAAAGGGCGTTTGGCTGCGCAACCACTCCGATGGATGGGGCGTCAACGCGCTCACTCCTGCCACCGGCGACGCGCTGATCAACGGTGCCTGCTTCAACGACACGCGCGTCACCGTCTCCGCTGCGCGCTGAGGCGAAAGGTGGCCCCGGTCAATCGCCGCGCCGCAAGGAGACGGCGATGCCGCCATCGGGGCGCAACAGCGTGAGCCGGCTGCCCTCCAGGCGGAAGCCCACCGTGTCGGCCAGCGCCGCCAGCAGCGCCTGCTCCTGTGCCATCGCTTCGTCACCGCACCACTTCCGGGTTGTCATCAGCGGGCCGAAGCCGAGGGTGCTGCCATCGACGGTGCACGTGCCGCGGAGCGTGTTGCACCCTGTGCTGCCCACGACGCGATCGCCATCGAACTCGAGGGTCGGCTCGCTCTCCGCGAGCACGGAGATGATCGCCTGGCGCGCTGAGTGGTGAACCGATGTCACCAGCCAGCGGCCGGCCAGATCGTCCGAGCCCTGTGCGGTGTAGGCGAGCAACAGCACCCCGTCGGCATCGTGCATCGACAGCGAGCCGCCATCGTCGGTCACCGTGATGGCGACCACCCGACCGAGGCGCTGCAACACGTCGTGCTCCATTGCCATCACTGCCGGAGAACCGGCCATCATCGTGCCTGCGAGGGGCCCGACGGTGAATTCGCCCTCGCCGTGCCGGTACGGCCCATGGAACCGATTGCAGCCGGAGCAACCGCTCACCGAGTCGTGGCCGAACTCGATGGTCACGTCGACGCCGTCGGGCAGCTGCAGCGGACCGGAGAGCAGCCAGCTGCTGCCGTTGAGGTCGATGCTCATGCCCGCAGTGTTGCAGGCGCTAGGCCACTTCGGCGGCGGCTCCGGTGAACTGAGCGTTGTAGAGCGTGAAGTACGCGCCTTGGCGCACGAGCAGGTCGTGATGCGAGCCTTGCTCGACGATGCGGCCGGCGTCCATCACCAGGATCGTGTCGGCGTCGCGGATGGTGGACAGGCGGTGCGCGATGACGAAGCTCGTGCGGTCCGCCGCGCAGCTTGGCCATGGCCCGCTGGATGAGCACCTCCGTGCGGGTGTCGACCGAACTGGTGGCTTCGTCGAGGATGAGGATGGTGGGGTTCGACAGGAACGCGCGGGCGATGGTGAGCAGTTGCTTCTCGCCTGCGCTCACCGAGCTGCCCTCGTCGTCGAGCACGGTGTCGTAGCCCAGCGGTAGCGAGTGCACGAACCGATCGACGTAGCAGGCCTTGGCCGCAGCCATGATCTCTGCCTCGGTGGCCTCCGTGTTGCCGTAGGCGATGTTGTCGCGGATCGTGCCGCCGAACAGCCAGGTGTCCTGCAGCACCATGCCCAGTTCGCCGCGCAGTTCGGCGCGTGGCATCTGCGAGATGTCGCGGCCGTCGAGCAGGATGGCGCCGCCGTTGAGCTCGTAGAAGCGCATGATCAGGTTCACCAGGGTGGTCTTGCCGGCGCCCGTGGGGCCCACGATGGCCACGGTCTGGCCCGGTTCGGCCACCAGCGACAGGTGCTCGATGAGCGGCGTGTCGTCGCGGTAGCGGAACGAGACGTCGCGGAACTCCACCCGACCCAGCGCCGGCTGCGGGTTCGGTGTCGCGGCAGCGTCAGCGCTCTGCTCGGGCGCGTCGAGCAGCTCGAACACGCGCTCGGCGGAGGCGATGCCCGACTGCAGCACGTTGACCATGGACGCGGTCTGCGTGAGCGGCTGCGAGAACTGGCGCGAGTACTGGATGAACGCCTGCACGTCGCCGAGACCCAGCGAGCCGTTGGCCACCTTCAGGCCACCGAACACGGCGATGGCCACGTAGTTGAGGTTGCCGACCATCACCATCGCCGGCTGCACGCAGCCGCTGATGAACTGAGCGGCGAAGCCGGCCTCGTACAGCTTGTCGTTGGTGGCATCGAAGCGAGCCTGGGCCTCGCGCTGGCGGCCGAACGCCTTGACGATCGGGTGGCCGGTGAACGTCTCCTCCACCTGCGCGTTGAGTGCACCGGTGTGCTTCCACTGCGCGATGAAGCGACTCTTCGATTGACCGGCGATCTTCTTCATCAGCAGCAGCGAGAGCGGCACGGTGACGACTGCGACGATGGCCAGCTGCCATGAGATCCAGAGCATCATGCCGATGGTGCCGGCGATGGTGAGCACGCCCTGCAACAGCTGGCTGAGCGACTGCTGCAGGCTCTGGGCCACGTTGTCGATGTCGTTGGTGACCCGGCTCAGCAGATCGCCACGCGCCTGACGATCGAGGTACGACAGTGGCATCGCGTGCAACTTGGTCTCCACGTCGGCGCGCAGGCGGTACATGGTTCGCTGCACCACACCGGCCAGCACGAACGCCTGCAGGTAGGCCAGCAGGTAGCCCAGCAGGTAGAGGCCGACGGCGAACCACAACGTGGTGTGCAGCGCAGCGAAGTCGATGCCGGTACCGCCGCGCGACTGGCGCACCAGGCCCTCGAAGATCAGGTTGGTGGCGTGGCCGAGGATCTTGGGGCCCGACACGACCAGGGCCACGCTGGCGACAGCGAGCGCGAGCACCATGTAGGCCTTCGGGCGCTCTGGCCCGAGGCGGCGGAACAGGCGCTTGCTGGAGCCGGCGAAGTCCTTCGACTTCTCGGTGGGCACGCCCACCGTGTTCATCCGCCCGCCGCGCATCTCGGAGGTGCTGGTGGGTGGTGCCGGCGGCTGGCGTACGTCGTCTGCGTCGTCGTGTCCGCCGGTCATGCCGCCGCCTCCTCGGCGGTGAGCTGCGACTGCACGATCTCGACGTAGGTGGGACAGTTCGCCAGCAGTTGGTCGTGGCTGCCCAGGCCCACCGGCTCGCCGTCCTCCAGCACCAGGATCTGGTCGGCGTGCTTGATGCTGGTGACGCGTTGGGCGACCATCAGCACCACGGCGTCTCGTGTGTAGGGCGTGAGTGCGGCCCGCAGCCTGGCGTCGGTGGCCATGTCGAGTGCCGACAGCGAGTCGTCGAACAGGTACACCTCCGGCTTGCGCACCAGCGCGCGGGCGATGGCGAGGCGCTGCCGCTGGCCACCCGACACGTTGGTGCCGCCTTGGGCGATGCGGGACTCGAGCCCGTCGGGCATCGCGCGGACGAAGTCGTCGGCCTGCGCCACCGTGAGCGCCTCCCAGAGCTCGTCGTCGGTGGCGTCGGGCTTGCCGTAGCGAAGGTTGCTGGCCACGGTGCCGCTGAACAGGTACGGCCGCTGCGGCACCAGGCCGATGCGTTGCCACAGCGCGTCGGTGGCCAGATCGCGCACGTCGACCCCGTTCACCAGCACCGAACCCTGGGTGACGTCGAACAGGCGGGCTACCAAGCTGATCAACGTGGTCTTGCCCGAGCCGGTGCTGCCGATCACGGCGATGGTCTGCCCGGCGCGACAGGTGAAGGTGACGTCGGAGAGCACGGCGTGCTCGGCGCCCGGATATCGGAAGCCGGCGTCGCGGAACTCGACCGATGCGTGAGGTGGCAGCGCGAGCACCGGATGCTCGGCGGCGGCGACGCTGGACGGCGTGTCGAGCACTTCCTGGATGCGCTCGGCGCTGACGGCGGCGCGCGGAACCAGCGCAGCCATGTAGGTGGCCAGCATCACGGCCATCAGGATCTGCGTGAGGTAGGTGAGGAAGGCGATCAACGCGCCGATCTTCAGGTCGCCGGCGTTCACCCTGTTTGCGCCGAACCACACGACAGCGACACTGGAGACGTTGACGATCATGACCACGGTGGGGAACATCAGGCCCATCAGCCGGCCGCCGCGCAGCGCGGTTCGCGTGAGCTGGTCGTTGCCGGCCTCGAATCGATCCGTCTCGTAGGGCTCACGCACGAATGCACGCACCACGCGGATGCCGGTGATCTGCTCGCGCAGCACTCGGTTGATCTCGTCGGTTCGCTCCTGCATGCGCCGGAAGGTGGGCACCATGTTGTAGATGACCGTGCCGATGGAGAGCACCAGCACGGGGATCGCGACTGCCAGGATCCACGTCAGCTGCACGTCTTCACGCAGCGCCATCACCAGGCCACCGGCAGCCGTGAGCGGTGCGGCGATGAGCAGGGTGCACGTCATCTGTACGAGCGTCTGCACCTGTTGCGCGTCGTTGGTGACGCGGGTGATCAACGTCGGCGGCCCGAACTGGGTGACTTCGCGGGCGGAGAACTCGGTGACCTGATGGAACAGCGCGCCGCGAACGTCGCGCCCGAAGCCGGTGGCCACCTTCGACCCGTAGTAGATGGCGGCGATGGAGAACGCGATCTGCACCAGGCTGACCAGCAGCATCAGCCCACCGTGGCGCCAGATGTAGCCGGTGTCGCCGGTGGCAACGCCCTTGTCGATGATGTCGGCGTTGAGCGTGGGAAGCGTCAGTGCCGCCGCGGTCTGCGCCGCCTGCAGCAGCACCACCGCGATCAGCAACGAGCGGTAGCGCCGAAGGTGCGTGCGCAGGAGTCGTAGCAACATGTAGCGGCCATTGTGGCGGGGAACGAGGAGATCGCACGAGCCGGGTGGATGTGACGCGTGCCGTCGCATCCCGGCCTCGCCGCACGGGTAGGTTCGGCGGCGCATGGCCATCACTCGCGAACTGCCCGAGCACCTCGATGTCGTCGTCGTCGGCGCCGGCCTTGCCGGGTTGGCCGCCGCTCGCGCGCTGCAGGAGGCCGGTCGTGCGGTGACGGTGCTCGAGGCCGGCGATGGGGTCGGGGGCCGGGTGCGCACCGATGTCGTCGAGGGCTTCCGGCTCGATCGTGGCTTCCAGGTGTTGCTCACCGCCTACCCGGAGGTGCGCCGTCAGGTCGATCTGGCCGCGCTTCGGCCGTGTGCGTTCGACCCGGGCTCGATGGTGTGGTTGGGCAAGCGGATGTACTCGCTCGGCGATCCCACTCGCCGGCCGGCGATGCTGCTCTCCAGCGCGCTCGCCCCGGTCGGCAGCCTCACCGACAAGGTGCGCTTGGCGGGCCTGCTGCATCGGCTGCGCAAGGCCGACCCGGTGGCGCTGCTGCGCGGCGACGACGTCAGCACCCTCACGGCGCTGCGCGACATCGGGTTCAGCACGCGCATGATCGATCGCTTCTTCCGGCCGCTGCTGGGTGGCATCCAGCTCGACGTGCACCTCACCGCCAGCCGCCGAATGGCCGACGTCATCCTGCGCTGCCTCGCCGTCGGCGACTCGGTGGTGCCGGCGCTGGGCATGCAAGCGCTGCCCGATCAGCTGGCTGCTCGGCTTGCGCCGGGCACGGTGCAGTTGAGCTCCCCGGTGGCGGCCGTTGCCCCCGGTGCGGTGCACCTGGCCGACGGCCGCGTGGCACGGGCGCCTTGCGTGGTCGTCGCGACGGAGGGCCCGGCCGCCGCGCAGCTGCTGCGCGAGCACCATGTCGCTGCGCCGGCATCGCGGAAGGTGTCGTGCGTGTGGTTCGCGGCGGCGGCCCCGCCGGTGTCGCAGAAGCTGATCGTGCTCGACGGCACGCTCGTCGGCCCGGCGCTGAACGTTGCTGTGATGAGCAACGTGTCACCTCACTACGCGCCGACGGGCCAGGCGCTCATCGCCGCCGCCTGCCCTGCCGCCGACGGCGATCCGGCGCAGCTACCCGATGCGGTGCGTGCGCAGCTGCGCACCTGGTGGGGCGCGCAGGTCGATCAGTGGCGAGTGCTGCGCACCGACTCGATCGAGCACGGCCAGCCCGACTCGCAACCTCCGTTCGCGCCCAAGCGTCGCGTGTCGCTGGGCGATGGCCTGTTCGTGTGCGGGGACCACCGCGACACGCCGTCCATCCAGGGTGCTTTGTTCAGTGGGCGACGCACCGCCGAAGCAGTGCTCGCCAGTCTCGCCGCCATGCCGGCCTAGCCGAGGCCTGGCCGTACGACGAGCGCAGGCGACAAGTTGACACCAATCATGTCAATTGTTTGAATGAGTCGATGTCGACAACCGAACCCTCCCGCCGTGTAGCGCTCGTCGCCGATGCGGGCTTCTACGTCGGGCCGCCCATCGCCCGGCTGCTGGCAGCGCGTGGGCACGATCTGGTCATCGGCAACCCTGCCGCCGGGCTGGTCGAGGAACTGCGCGCGGCGGGTGCCACGGTCGAGGTGGTCGACGGCGTGCGCAATCTGGCCGACCCTGCTGCGGCCGCGGCGTTGGTGCACGCTGCGCTGCAGCAGTTCGGGCGCATCGATGCCGCGGTGGCCTTCAGTGGCCGCATCGTCACCGGCTCGTTCCTCGACTCGTCGCTCGACGACCTGCGTACGGCAGTCGCCGGTTGCCTGGAAGCGCCGTTCCACTTCCTGCGCGCTGTCGTGCCCGTGATGGTGGGCCAGGGTCACGGGCAGGTGCTGGTGTTCACCAGCGCGGCCGGCGCGCGACCCACCCCGAATGCGCCGCTGTACTCGGCGGCCCGGGCCGGCGCCACGATGTTGGTGAAGAACGTCGCCGCCGAAGTCGCCCGCCACGGCGTGCAGGTGAATGCGATCGGCACCAACTTCATGGACTTCCCCGAGTTCCGGCGCGCGGCCGGCGCCGACGACCCCGCCGTGCGCGCTCGCATCGAGGCCGCCGTGCCGATGCGCCGCCTGGGCACGGTCGACGAGTGCGCGGCGTTCTGCATGCCCTACATCGATGGCACCAGCGGGTTCACCACTGGGCAGTTCGTGGCGTATGCAGGTGGCTGGGCCTGAGCCTCGGTCGCGCGAACTTGGTCGTGTTCGCGCAGGCCCCCGATAGCATTGCGAGCCGTGCACTCGGCCGTTTTCGGTCGTTGCGCGCCCCAAGAATCGCAGCACGACGAACGACAAGACGACGAGAGTAGAGAGACACAGAGATGGCCAAGCGCGAATTCCCCCTGGAGCGCACACGCAACATCGGCATCATGGCCCACATCGACGCCGGCAAGACCACCACCACCGAGCGCATCCTCTACTACACGGGCAAGAGCTACAAGATCGGTGAAGTGCACGACGGCGCCGCCACCATGGACCACATGGCGCAGGAGCAGGAGCGTGGCATCACCATCACGTCGGCTGCCACCACGTGCATCTGGGACAACCACCGCATCAACATCATCGACACGCCCGGGCACGTCGACTTCACCATCGAGGTCGAGCGGTCGCTGCGCGTGCTCGACGGTGCTGTCACCGTGTTCGACTCGGTGGCCGGCGTCGAGCCGCAGACCGAGACCGTGTGGCGCCAGGCCAACAAGTACAAAGTGCCGCGCATGTGCTTCGTCAACAAGATGGATCGCATCGGCGCCGACTTCTACCGCACGGTCGACATGGTGAAGACCCGCCTCGAGGCCACCCCGGCCGTGCTCCACCTGCCGGTGGGCGCCGGTGGCCCGGAGAGCAACAAGCCGTTCGTCGGCCTGATCGACCTGGTGAAGATGAAGGCCCTCATCTGGCGCGACGAAGAGCTGGGCGCCAACTGGGACGAGATCGACATTCCGGCCGACATGGCCGAGCAGGCTGCCGAGTACCGCGAGGCCTTGCTCGAGACCATCGCCACCAGCGATGACGAAGTGATGGAGAAGTACCTCGCCGGTGAGGAGCTCACCGAGGCCGAGGTCAAGCGGGCCATTCGCAAGGGCACGCTGGCGTTCGACTTCGTGCCCATCCTGTGCGGCTCGGCGTTCAAGAACAAGGGCGTGCAGCCGATGCTCGACGCGGTCATCGACTTCCTGCCCAGCCCGCTCGACATCCCGCCCACCCAGGGCACCAAGCCCAACCACGAAGACGAGATCCTCTACCGCAAGGCATCCGAGAGCGAGCCGTTCGCCGCGTTGGCCTTCAAGATCGTCGCCGACCCGTTCGGCAAGCTCACCTACTTCCGTGTCTACTCGGGCCAGATCAACAAGGGTGAAGAGGTCTACAACTCCACCAAGGAGCGCCGTGAGCGCCTTGGCCGCATCCTGCTGATGCATGCGAACCAGCGCGAAGACCTCGACGTCGCCATGGCCGGCGACATCGTGGCGGGCCTTGGTTTCAAGGACACCACCACTGGCGACACGCTCTGCGATCGCAACAACCCCATCATCCTCGAGCGGATGATCTTCCCCGAGCCCGTCATCTTCGTGGCCGTCGAGCCCAAGACCAAGGACGACAGCGACAAGCTGGGCAAGGCCCTGAAGAGCCTGTCCGACGAAGACCCGACGTTCCGTGTGCGCACCGACGAAGAGACCGGCCAGACCGTCATCTCCGGCATGGGCGAGCTGCACCTCGAGATCCTCGTCGATCGCATGATGCGCGAGTTCGGCGTGGTCGCCACCGTCGGCAAGCCGCAGGTGGCCTACCGCGAGACCATCACCAAGACCGTCGAGTCGGTCGAGTATCGCCACATCAAGCAGTCGGGCGGTTCCGGCCAGTTCGCCGTCGTCAAGATCACGCTCGAGCCGAACCCGGGCAAGGGCTACGAGTTCGTCGACAAGATCAGCGGTGGTCGCATCCCGCGTGAGTACATCAACCCCACCAACCAGGGCATGCAGCAGGCCCTGGATTCGGGCGTGCTCGCCGGCTATCCCACGGTCGACGTGAAGGCCAGCCTCGTCGACGGTCAGTACCACGACGTCGACTCCTCGGAGATGGCGTTCAAGATCGCCGGTCAGATGGCGTTCAAGAAGGCTGCCGAGATGGCCAAGCCGGTCATCCTCGAGCCCATCATGTCGGTCGAGGTGGTCACCCCCGAGGACTACATGGGCGACGTGATGGGCGACCTCAGCAGCCGTCGTGGCCGCATCGAAGGCATGGAGGCCCAGGGCAACGCGCAGGTCATCCGAGCGCAGATCCCGTTGAGCGAGATGTTCGGCTACTCCACCGACCTGCGTTCGCGCACGCAGGGTCGCGCCACCTACACGATGCAGTTCGCGCTGTACATGGAAGTGCCACCCAACATCGCCAGCGACATCATCAAGCGCGTCCGCGGCGAGTAGTCGCAACCGCAGTTGTTGCAGCGACCCGGTCCCCTCGTGGGGCCGGGTCGTTGCCGTTTTGCACGCTTCCGATTGGCATGAATGGTAGAATGGCATCCATGGTGGTATCGATTGATCGCGCTGGCCGGGTTGTCATCCCGAAGGACATTCGCGACCGACTCTCCCTGGGCGCTGATGCCGAGGTCGAGGTCGAAGTTGACGGTGATGCGATTCGACTGGTTCCTGTTCGCTCCCGGGGTCGACGGGTGGCCGAAGTCGACGGGTGGCCGGTGATCGAGCGCGGCGACGGCCCAGCCATCACCGATGCGGATGTGCAACGGTGGCGCGATGCCGACCAGCGCTAGGCGGTACGCCGTCGACACCAGCGTCGCCATCGCGGCGCTCGATGCGGCGCATGCCGCGCATGAAATCTGTCGTCGAGCAGTCCAAGCTCGTCGGCCGGGTTTGGCTGGCCACGCAGCCTTTGAGACCATGTCGGTCCTCACCAGAATGCCTGGCCAGCTGAGTATCGAGGCGACGATCGCTGGCGAACTGATCGGCCGAGTGTTCCCAACCGTGTATTGGCTCGATGACACGTCGTCGGCTGGTTTGCTGCGTCGCCTCGGCACAGTCGGCATCGCCGGTGGCGCCATCTACGACGCGTTGGTGGGCGAGGCAGCGCGCATCAACGAGTGCGTACTGCTGACACGCGATATGCGCGCCAAACGCACCTACGACCTGCTCGGAGTGAGCTACGAACTCATCGGTCTCGACTGACGGCGAGTCCGGCCGAAGCCCGCTTACCGATACTCGCGCGCCAGGTCGCCTTCGTACAGGGCTGCTACTTGGGCGCCGTCGAACTCCATGACTGCGGCACGCACGCCTGGGTCGTGGAGGTCGAGCACGCGCAGAGTGTCGCCCACTTTCACGATCGATTCGATGCGTACGTACTTGCTGTGGCGGTAGGCGTCTTCGTTGTCGACGGAGTTGTTGTCGTACTTCCAGTCCTTGGCGCCGGTGTTGTACGGCGGGTCGATGTAGATGCAGTCGACCGTGCCGGCATGGGTGAACTGCAGCATCTCCAGCGCGTGGTGGTTCTCGGTGTTGATCACCAGGTGAGCCGGCTTGTCGCCGCCGCGGTCGATGCTGCCCAGGCGGGTGAGGCCGGGGTACACCGGCTCACCGAACTCGGCGACCACGACCAAGTCGTCCAACGGAATCGTCTCTCTGCCACCCTCGGGCAGTTCGACGGTGGCCTGGTTTCGGCGCACGGCCGTGACCTTCATCGTGTCGCCGTGCTTGTCGGCGCGGCGGACCACCTTGGTGCCGCGGCGCACCGGGTGTTCGGGCAGTCGTACCCGCTCGGGCAGGTGCGACTCGAACACCAACCCGAACGTGCGCTTGGCGCGCACCTTGTCGATCTCGCCGCGCAGCTGGGCGCGCAACGATGCATCGCCGACCTTGTCCAGCAACACATCCAACTCGTCAGCCATCAAGCCCCCGCGCCATCACGCCGAGCATCGTAGGTGCTGGCGGTGACCAGCAAGATTTCTCCGTCAATGAGGTTGCATATCGAACATATGTTCGATACCATGTCCAGATGGAAGGGTCGGTTGCGTTCTCTGGTGCCTCTGTGGCTGCCGAGGTGGGGTCGTTGCCCTATGCCGATCAGGTGGCGCGGTTGCGCGAACTCGAGGCCGCACATCGTCGTCTGGAAGCCGAGCTGTCGTTGACCGTCGTTGCGTTGGCGGAATCGGCCGGGTTCAAGGCCGATGGCCACTCCTCCGTGCGGGCGTTGTTGCGCGCCGAGCTGCGCTGGTCCGAGGGCGACGTCACCCACCGGTTGCGCACCGGTCGGCTGCTGGCCGACCTGCCCCACGTGGTCGATGCGTTGGGCAACGGCGAGGTCGGCGTTGCCCAAGTGCACGATCTTGCTCGCGCGCGAGCGAACCCACGCTGCGGCAGCGACCTCGTGGAGCATGCCGACCTGCTGTTGGGCTTCGCCCGCCAGTTGCAGTACTCCGACTTTCACCGCTGCGTGCGCCGCTGGGAGTTGTTGGCCGACACCGATGGCGCGCATCGCGACGCTGAGGCGGTGCACGAGTCGCGTCACGCATCGTTGCGCGAACGCGACGGGGTCGGTTATCTCACCGGCCAAGGTGGCGCGCTCGACACAGCCGAGATGCAGGAGATCTGGGATGCCTTCTCCCAGGCCGAGTTCATGAGCGATGCCGACCAAGCAACGGCACTCGTCGAGGCTGGCGCGCCGTCGGCCCCGCTGCCGCGTACCGAGAGCCAGCGTCGTTGGGATGCGCTGATGGCAATCTTCCGCACAGCAGCCGGTCAGCCGGTGGATGCGAAGTTGCCCGAACCGACGCTGAACATCGTCATGGACATCACCACGTTCGAGGCTGCGCTGGCCGAGCTCGACTTGGCCCCGCGGCTCGGCGAGATGCCGACGCCGTTCGAGCATCGGCGCAGTGAGACCGTGTCGGGTGTGCTGGTCGACCCGGTGCAGGCGGTGCAGGCAGCGTTGCTGGGCCATGTTCGCCGGGTAGTGGTGGACAGTGCCGGCAACGTGATCGATCTTGGTCGCCGACGGCGGCTCTTCACCGGAGCAGCACGCGCGGCGGTGATGTTGCACTCGCCCCGATGTATCTGGCCGGGGTGTGCCACCCCGGCCGGGCGCTGCGACGCCGACCACACTCACGACTGGCAACACGGAGGCGTCACCGCGCCGACGAACGGCGGCCCAATGTGCCCACGGCACGATCGACACAAGAACGGCGGCTACCGAGTGCGCCGCGACGTCACCGGCATCTGGCACACATACCGCCCCGACGGCAGCGAGATCGGCGAAGCCTCCGCTGCATGACGCCCGCGGCCTACTCGCGGATGAGGCGGCCCATCGTCTCGTGGTAGTGGGCGAGCTTGCACACGCGCTCGGAGAGGATGTGCTGGGTGTAGCCGCTGGAGCGCTTGGTGCGGGCCAGTTGTTCGTACACAGAGATGTCCTCGGCGACCACGGCCTGCAGCGCGATCCAGTGCGCCTGGTTGCAGGCCGCGACGTGACCGAGTTGGTGTCGTCGAGGTGTACGCCCGTGTCGACACGTTCTGGGTGGAGGCCTGCCGCACGACCGAGGAGTACGACTTCGAGCTCACCGCCGTCGATCTCTACATCGGCGACTACGCCGGCATCGGGCATCCGGCTGTCTTCATCGGCTACCGCATCGATGGCACGGGCAGCTTTCTCGACTTCGACATCGTGCAGTCCGAGGGAGGTGGCGCGCTCGATGTCCGTGGCATCCGCGGGATCGATCATGGCAACGTCGGCCTGCCCGCCGACGAGCCGGGCGTGGTGATCAGCGCCGTGTACAGCGGCGACGACCCGAACTGCTGGGACGCTGCATCCCACTGCCGACGCACCGGCTTGGGCGTTCGCCTTCTGATTGCTCCGGTTGGGGTGGTAACTGACCGGCCAGGGCCGCTAGGCTCGTCACGTTCTTTGACAACCCTATGAATCCCCGACAACGGAGACTGCGATGAGCAAGGCAAAATTCGAGCGCACCAAGCCACACGTCAACATTGGCACGATGGGTCATATTGACCATGGGAAGACCACGTTGACGGCGGCGATCTCCAAGACGTTGGCGGATAAGGGGTTGGCGAAGTACACGCCGTTCGATCAGATCGACAAGGCGCCGGAGGAGAAGGCTCGTGGTATCACGATCTCCATCGCGCACATCGAGTACGAGACGATGAATCGTCACTATGCGCATGTTGATATGCCGGGTCATGCTGACTACATCAAGAACATGATCACTGGTGCTGCGCAGGTTGATGGTGCGATTTTGGTGGTGGCGGCGACTGATGGTCCGATGCCTCAGACGCGTGAGCATGTGTTGTTGGCTCGTCAGGTGGGTGTGCCCTACATCGTGGTCGCGTTGAACAAGGCCGACATGGTGGAAGACGAGGAGTTGTTGGAGCTGGTTGAGCTCGAGGTTCGCGAGTTGCTCAGCGAGTACGAGTTCCCTGGTGATGATGCGCCGGTGGTGCGGGTGTCGGCGTTGAAGGCGCTCGAGGGTGATGAGGCGTGGCAGGCCAAGATCATGGAGTTGATGGATGCGTGTGACGCAGGCATTCCTGAGCCGGTTCGTGATCTGGACAAGCCGTTCTTGATGCCGATCGAGGATGTGTTCTCGATCACGGGTCGTGGCACGGTGGTGACGGGCAAGGTCGAGCAGGGCATCGTGCATACCGGTGATGATCTGGAGATCGTTGGGTTGAAGACGACGCAGAAGACGGTGTGTACGGGTGTGGAGATGTTCCGTAAGTTGCTCGATGAGGGTCGTGCGGGTGACAACATCGGTGCGCTGCTGCGGGGGACGAAGAAGGAAGATGTGGAGCGCGGGCAGGTGTTGTGCAAGCCCGGCAGCATCACGCCGCACACGAACTTCGAGGGTCAGGTGTATGTGTTGACCTCGTCGGAGGGTGGGCGTCACAAGCCGTTCTTCAACAACTATCGGCCGCAGTTCTTCTTCCGCACGACGGATGTGACCGGCACGATCCAGTTGCCCGAGGGCACCGAGATGGTCATGCCTGGTGACAACGTGGCAATCACCGTCGAGCTCGGCAAGCCGATCGCGATGGACGAGGGCTTGCGTTTCGCCATCCGTGAAGGTGGCCGTACCGTGGGCGCCGGCCGCGTCACCAAGATCACCAAGTGATCGATCCGAGCGAGCTGAGAGAGACCAACCAACATGGCACAGAGCATTCGCATCCGTCTCAAGGCGTTCGACCACGAGATCATCGACCAGTCGACGCGCAAGATCGTCGAGACGGTCACCCGTACCAACGCAACGGTGCGCGGCCCCATCCCGCTGCCCACCGACAAGCACCGCTACACGGTCATCCGTGGCCCGCACATCGACAAGGACTCGCGCGAGCACTTCGAGATGCGCGTCCACAAGCGCCTGATCGACATCGTCGATCCGAACGCGAAGACCATCGACAGCCTGCAGCGCATCGAGCTGCCCGCCGGTGTCGACATCGAGATCAAGATCCAGAACAGCTGAGCCGTCGGTGCACGGCCTGCCGTGCACGGGTATCGCACGCAGAGGGTCCCGTCGGCTTCGGCCGGCGGGGCCTTCTTGCGTGCAACGACCGGTCGGGCAGCCGATAGACACTGCTCATGCATCTCGACAACACCGAGCTGGTCGGCTACCTCGCCTCGGCGTTGGTGGTCGTGTCGTTGGCGATGACCTCGGTGGTGCGCCTGCGGGCGATCTCACTCGTCGGCTCCCTCGCCTTCGTCGCATACGGGGTGCTCATCGAGTCGATCCCCATCGTCGTCACCAACGCTGCCATCGCCGTGCTCAACGTGTGGTTCCTGCGGTCCGAGCTGGGCGGCAGGCGCGCGCTCGCCGCCGTCGTCGTACCCGTCGACTCGCCCTACCTCGTCGACTTCCTTCGGTACCACTTGCCCGACATCCACCGCTTCCAGCCCGGCTTCGAGCTCGGCCCCGAGCCGAGCTCGCTGGCGATGCTGCTGATGCGCGACGGCCTGCCGGCAGGCGCGCTCATCGGCCGCCAGGAAGGTGCCGAGCTGCGCGTGCAACTCGACTACGTCACCAAGCCCTACCGCGACTCGCGCATCTCCACCTGGCTGTACGGCAAGGGCTCCGGTGTGTTCCGTCGATTGGGCATCGATCGCATCTCCACCGAGCCCGGCACCGAGCCGCACAGCGCGTATCTCGTCCGCAACGGGTTCACTCGGGCCGGATCTCGCTTCGAGCGCGTGCTCGGCCGCTGAGCGCTGTGGTGGGAGACAAGACCTGAACGAGTTCGGCATGGCAACGGTGCTGCACGTGCGATAGACCCGTTTCATCGACAACGAACGACCGCAGCCAACCACCGACACCGCCGTGCTCGATGCAGACGACGCCGCTCCAGCCGCTCTTGACCGAGCCGTTCGCGACGCGCCCCGAGTGACTGACGATGGCGCCGACGACAGTGCCGACGACAGTGCCGGCGACGGTGCCGGCGACGACGGTCTCGCCGGCGAACGAGCTGTCGAGCGCAGGGTCGTGGAGCGCAGGGTCGTCGATCGCAAGGTGTACGGCCGTCGGATTCGTCGGGGCTTCCTGATGGGGCTGCTGGTGGTGGTGGTCGCGTGGGCCGCAGGCTTGGTGGGTGCCTGGATGGGTGTGCGGCTGGCGGAGGGCAATCGCTCTCCGGCGCGAGTGGCCTCCACACTCGGGCTGGTGAGGGTCGAGCCGCGAACGGAGCCGCTGCCGGCGCTCGACGTGTTCGCCGTTGCGTCCACCATTGCGCCCAGCGTCGTCAACGTCTCGGCCATCACCCAACGGGGTGAGCTCGTCGGCCAGTCCACCGGCAGCGGTGTGGTGCTGACGGCGGATGGCGAGATCGTCACCAACGCGCACGTCGTTGCCGGCGCGGCCACGGTGACGGTGCGGGTGCCGGGCGAGACCGAGCCCCGCGACGCGGTCGTGCTCGTCATCGACTCCGGTCGCGACCTGGCGTTGCTGCGCATCGAGGCCGACGGGCTGGTGCCCGCGCAGTTCGCTGCGCCGGGCGACGTCCGTGTCGGCGACGCCGTGGTGGCTGTCGGCTACGCGCTCGACCTCGATGGCGACCCGTCTGTCACGGTCGGCATCGTCTCGGCGCTGGATCGCACCAGTGTCGACATGACGAAGGCGTTGAAAGGGCTCGTCCAGACCGATGCCCCATCTCCTCGGGCAACTCCGGTGGCGCGTTGGTCAACGCGTTGGGACAGGTCATCGGCCTCACCACCTTCGTGGCGATTCCCGATGTGGGCTCATCGGCCAACAGCGTCGGCTTTGCGATCTCCAACCAGGAGCTGCTGCCCACGATCGACCGCCTGCGCGACGCGACCAACGGGAGCGCGCCGACGGCCGGCTACCTGGGCGTCGGCCTCGCCGACCGGTTCGACGGCGGCAGCGGCGCTGGTCGCGGAGGTCGAGCCGGGCTCGCCGGCCGCCGCCGCCGGTGTCGACGTGGGCGACGCGATCGTCTCGATCGACGGCACGGCCATCACCGGCCCCGCCGGGCTGATGGCAACCATCCGCGACGGCCAACCCGGCGACGAGGTGCTGATCGGGCTGCGCCGCAGCGGCAGACTGGTGTCGCTCTCGGCGACCCTGGCGCGGCAACCAGCCGGCTGATTGCCCCCACTAGCGTGCGTCGCATGCAGGAACTCGATGCGCACGTCGGTGGTCGCCGGCCGTTCGGTCTCAACTACTGGCCGCTGGCGCAGGACGATCCCGGTGTGGAGATCCCGCGCGAGTCCATTCGGTTGGTCTCGCCCGACGGCGCGCTGGTGCGCGGTGTGCTCTGGACCCCGCCCAATGGCAAGCCGTGGAAGACAGCGGTCATCCTCAGCCACCCCCGCGGCGACTTCAGCGTCCACTACGCCTGCCCGCTGCTGGCCGCCGCCGGCTACGCCGTGCTCGGCTTCGGCACCCGCTACCAGAACAACGACACCGACTGCCTGCACGAGAGCTGCATCGTCGACGTGCAGACGGCCCACGACGAGATGCGCCGTCGTGGCGCCGAGGCGGTGGTGCTGTTGGGCAACTCGGGCGGCGGCAGCCTGATGGCCATGGCCCAGGCGCAACTGGGCATCGGTGACGGGTGGGTCGGCATGGCTGCGCACCCGGGCGAGGGCGTGTTCATGCTGCAGGTGATCGACCCCAGCGTGGCCGACGAGACCGACCCGTTCAGCACCGTGCCGGAACTCGACATGTACCACCCCGACAACGGCTGGCGCCCCTGGCCCGAGCCGTGCGTGTACGACAAGGACTGGTTGGTCGGCTACCGCGCCGCGCAAGTGGCTCGAGTGGCCCGCATCGATGCAGTGGCCAAGGCCGGCATCGCCGAGTCCGTCGATGCCGGCATCCGCCTGCGAGGGGTGGAGAAGGAAGCCGACACCGTGGCCTGGCGTGAGCTGCGCCGCCGAGCCGTGTTCACCAGGTACCTCACGACCTACCGCACGCTCGCCGACCCTGCCTACCTCGACTTGTCGATCGACCCCGACGAGCGGCCGATGGGAAGCCTGTTCGCGTTCCCCGACCCGTTCGATGCCAACTACGGCCGTGGTGGCCTGGCGCGCACGATGACGGCTCGCGGCTGGCTGAGCACGTGGTCGGGCCTCAGCAGCCACGCGAAGTTGGCCGACACCATGCCGCAGGTGACGGTGCCCACGCTGCTGGTGCACCCCACTGCCGACACCGAGATCCGTGTCTGGCAGGCCAAGGAGATCGTCGCTGCTGCGGGGGCGGCCGACACCACCTACGTGGAGATGAAAGGCGCCCCGCACTACCTCGAGGGCCATCGGCAGGAGGCGCTCGGCATCGTCGCCGAGTGGTTGGCTGCTCGCTTCCCATAACCGCCGATCCTTCGCCACGGTGTCCTATCTGCCGTCAAGAGCCCCTAACATCCGCCGATGCGTTTCGATCTGGCCCCGTTCAGCACGCGATCCGGTTCGCGCGATCAGTTCGTAGATCTCGATGTGCCCGCATGGGCCTGGCTGGCGCTGGCCGCCACCATCGCTGTGATGCTGGGCATCGACCTCTACCGCCACCGCGACGACCACGAGCCGTCGCAGAAGGAAGCACTCATCGAGTCGGCCATCTGGGTGAGCTTCGGCCTTGCCTTCGGCGGCGTGATCGCCTTGGCCTTCGGCGGCCAGGCAACCACCGAGTACCTGTCGGGCTACGTCATCGAGAAGTCGCTCAGCGTCGACAACGTGTTCGTGTGGGCGATGCTGTTCGCCACGTTCAAGATCCCCTTGAAGTACCAGCACCGGGTGCTGTTCTGGGGCATCTTCGGTGCGCTGCTCCTGCGTGGCATCTTCATCTGGGCCGGTACCGCGCTCATCGCCAAGTTCTGGTGGGTGCTGCTGGTGTTCGGTGCGCTGCTCATCGTCACCGGCCTCAAGATCCTGCGCCACCGCAACGACGAAGGCGAGAAGGAGCACACGGCCGGCATCCGACTGCTCAAGAAGGTGATGCCGGTCAGCGATGAGCTCGACGGTCACAAGTTCTTCACCAAGGTGAACGCCAAGCGTGCGGCCACCCCACTCTTCGCAGCGCTGGTGGTGGTGGAGCTCACCGATGTGATCTTCGCGGTCGACTCCGTGCCGGCCATCCTGGCGGTGTCCAACGAGCCGTTCCTGGTCTTCGCCAGCAACGCATTCGCCATCATGGGCCTGCGTGCGATGTACTTCCTGCTGGCCAATGCCAAGGAGAAGTTCCACTTCCTCAGTCACGCGCTCGGCATCATCTTGATCTACGTGGGCGTGAAGATGTCGATCAGCCACTGGTACCACATCGACACGCTGGTCTCGCTGGGCGTCATCGTCGGGCTGCTCTCGCTTTCGATCTGGGCGAGCCTGAAGTTCCCGAAGGCGTTCGGGGGCGACGACGTCGACGCGCACGCGCTGCACGACCACTGATCTGCGGCCTCGACACGCGCGAAGGTTCCCGCGAGGGGTTGGTGTGCGTGCCGGGCCGCCGATAGAGTTCGGTCCTCGTGTGCACCAGCCGGTGTACGGCAATCGATGTCCGAGCAGGTCTCATTCGTGAGAAACCGCCCGGCGACAACCGAATCCGGTGCTCCGCCGGCCATTTGGCCAGCGGAGCATTTGCGTGTAATCCAGATGCCCGGTTCTTCCGGGTCCGACCGAAAAGGCTGCCGAGATGGCACTCAAAGCGATTGTTGGCGAGAAAGTCGCCATGAGCCAGGTGTGGGTGAACGACAAAGTCGTTCCCGTCACCGTGCTCCGCGTCGAGCCTGCGCGCATCGTCCAGGTGAAGACCACCGAACGCGACGGTTACACGGCGCTGCAGGTCACCTACGGACACCGCGACGCAAAGAAGCTCAACAAGCCCGAAGCGGGCCACTTTGCCAAGGCAGGTGTCGAGCCGGGCCGCAAGGTCGTCGAGCTGCGCCTCGACTCGGTCGACGGCTTCGAAGTCGGCCAGGAGATCAAGGTCGACACCTTGATCCAGGGCGAGCTCGTCGATGTCACCGCCGTCAGCCGTGGCAAGGGCTTCGCCGGCACCATGAAGCGTCACAACTTCTCCGGTCAAGGTGCCAGCCACGGTAACCACAAGCACCACCGTGCGCCTGGTTCCATCGGGCAGGCCAGCTTCCCCGGTCGCGTGTTCAAGGGCGTGAAGATGTCCGGCCACATGGGCCACGAGCAGGTCACCACGCTCAACCTGGAAGTCGTCGAGGCCGATCCCGAGCGCAACCTGCTGCTGGTGAAGGGCTCCGTGCCCGGTCCCAACGGCGGCGTCGTCATCGTTCGCAACGCAGTGAAGGGGAAGTGACGGCCATGTCGACCGTTTCCTTGAAGACCGCCGCCGGCAAGGACGCCGGCTCCGTCGAGCTCGACACCGATGTGTTCGGCATCCAGCCCAACGTGCCCGTCATGCACCAGGTGGTCACTGCTCAGCTGGCGGCTCGCCGGTCGGGCACGCAGAGCACCAAGACCCGCGCCGAGGTACGTGGCGGCGGCAAGAAGCCGTTCAAGCAGAAGGGCACCGGCAACGCCCGGCAGGGCTCGACCCGCGCACCTCACTTCAGCGGTGGTGGTGTCGCCCTCGGCCCGAAGCCGCGCAAGTACGACCAGAAGACCCCCAAGAAGATGATCAAGCTCGCCTTGCGTTCGGCGCTCAGTGACCGCGCTGCAGAGGGCAAGGTCGTGGTCATCGACGAGTGGGGCTTCACCACGCCCAAGACCAAGGACGCCAAGGCCGCGCTCAGCGCACTCGGCATCTCCGGCAAGGCGCTCGTGGTGGTCGATCTCGAGAACGACACCAACGTCGTGCGCAGCTTCCTCAACCTGCCGGAAGTGCAGCTCATCGAAGTCAACGAGCTCAACGCCTACGACATCTTGTGCAACGACTACGTCATCTTCAGCCAGGCAACCCTGCCCGGCACGTCGGTGACCGCCGCCGTGCCGGCCCCGAAGAAGGCCGCCGCCAAGAAGGCTGCCGCTCCCAAGGCCGCTGCCCCGAAGACTGCCGGCCTCGTCGATGCAGCAGTCGCCGACACAACCGTCGCCGACACGGCTTCCGCCACCGCCGACCTCCCTCCCCGTGCCGCAGCGGCAACCGCCGACGGTTCCGCTCCCGAGGGTTTCGAGATCAAGGGCAACGCCGACTCGGGTCTGTACCACGTGCCCGGGTCTGCGTTCTACAACCGCACGGTGGCCGAGTTCTGGTTCGCCACCGCCGAAGATGCCGAGGCCGCTGGTTTCCAGCTGCCCCCCAGCCAGCGCACCGCCGCTGACTCGGCAGATGGAGACAAGGACTGATGAAGGATCCCCGCGACATCATCCTGGCACCAGTGGTGTCAGAGAAGAGCTACGGCCTCATCGAGCAGGGTGTGTACACCTTCAAGGTGCACCCCAGCGCGAGCAAGCCAGAGATCAGCGACGCCGTCGAGAGCATCTGGGGCGTCACCGTGTTGAAGGTCAACACCCTCAACCGCAAGGGCAAGGCCACGCGCGCTCGGCGCACTGGCAAGGCCGGTTCCAAGCCTGACACCAAGCGGGCCATCGTCACCCTTGCAGCGGGCGATGAGATCCCGCTGTTCGAGCACTGAGGCGCACCACCATGGCCATTCGTTCACGTAAGCCCACCAGCGCCGGTCGCCGTTTCCAGACCAGCTCCGACTTCGCGGAAGTCACCAAGACGACGCCTGAGCGCACGCTGCTCGCGCCGCTCACCAAGAGCGGCGGGCGCAACGTCTATGGTCGCAAGACCAGCAGGCACCGCGGTGGTGGCCACAAGCGCCAGTACCGCATCGTCGACTTCACCCGTACCAAGGACGGCGTCACCGCCAAGGTCGCCGCCATCGAGTACGACCCCAACCGCACCTGCCGCATCGCGCTGCTGCACTACGCAGACGGCGAGAAGGCCTACATCCTGGCGCCCAAGGGCCTCAACGTGGGCGACCATGTGTCCAACGGTGCCGGCTCCGACATCAAGCCGGGCAACGCGTTGCCGCTGCGCTACATCCCCGTCGGCACCACGGTGCACAACGTCGAGCTGCGCCCCGGTGGCGGCGGCAAGATGGCTCGCTCGGCCGGCACCGCCGTGCAGCTGGTCGCCAAGGAAGGCGAGTTCGCCACCTTGCGCCTGCCCAGCACCGAGATGCGTCGCGTGCTCATCGACTGCCGAGCCACCATCGGTGAGGTCGGCAACAGCGAGCACGAGCTGCTCACCATCGGCAAGGCCGGTCGCAACCGCTGGAAGGGCGTCCGCCCGCAGACCCGTGGTGTGGCCATGAACCCGGTCGATCACCCGCTCGGTGGTGGCGAAGGCCGCACCAGCGGTGGCCGCCCACCCGTGTCGCCGTGGGGCAAGCCCGAAGGCGTCCGTACTCGCAACACCAACAAGCCGACGCAGCAGCTCATCGTGCGCCGTCGCCGCACGTCGAAGGGCCGGAGGTAGTCCACCATGTCACGCAGCCTGAAGAAGGGCCCGTTCGTCGACGACCACCTGTTGAAGAAGGTCGACACGCAGAACGCAGCCGGCGAGCGCAAGGTCATCAAGACCTGGAGCCGTCGCAGCACCATCATCCCCGACATGGTCGGGCACACCATCGCCGTCCACGACGGTCGCAAGCACGTGCCGGTGTACGTCACCGAGAGCATGGTCGGTCACAAGCTGGGCGAGTTCAGCCCCACTCGTACCTTCAAGTACCACGCCGGCCAAGAGAAGAACACGAAGGGTCGCCGCTGATGACCGGTCCGAAGCTCAACGAGAAGTCGTTCGTCGCCGGCGAACGCAGCGGTACCAAGGCCAGCGCGCTGTACATCCGCTCGTCCGCCTGGAAGGCACGCGTGGTCCTCGACCTCATCCGCGACCTGCCGGTGCGCAACGCCGACGAAGTGCTGCAGTTCTGCGATCGAGATGCCGCCACCGTGGTGCGCAAGGTGTTGGCCTCGGCCGTCGCCAACGCACAGCACAACGACGAGCAGGATCCCGAGGAGCTGTACGTCAAGGCGTGCTTCGCCGACGAAGGCCCCACCATGAAGCGGTTCACCCCCCGTGCCCGTGGCCGCGCCGGCGCCATCAAGAAGCGTTCCTGCCACATCACCATCGTGGTTGCTCGTCTCGACGACCGCCGCCTGGAAGTGGTGCAGGCCCGCGAGGCCAAGCGCACCGCCGCCGGCCGCCGTGGCGCAGCCGTTGGTGGCACCGCCGCCAGCCGCAAGGCACGCGTCGACCGCAGCCGCCAGCGTGCACAAGGCCTCAAGGCCGGCGACGCTGGCCACGATCACGATCACGACCATGCCGGTCACGACCACGACCACGACGCAGCCGAAGTGGCCGTGCAGTCGTTCGTGGGCGCAGTGCCTGCCGACACCGACCAGGCGCCCGAGGGCTACGAGATCAAGGGCAACGCGCAGTCGATGCTCTATCACGAGCCGGGCAGCCGCTACTACGGCCAGACCAAGGCCGAGTACTGGTTCGACACCGTCGAGAACGCCGAAGCCGCCGGCTTCAGCGCCCCCGGAAGCCAGAAGAACGACGCAGACGAGAGCAGCGATGAGGACGACAGCGTGACCGCAGGTGCCGAGGGAAGCGCCAGCGACGAGGCACAGTCCGACGCAGGCGAAAGCGCAGCGGACGCCAAGGAGGACAACTAAAATGGGTCAGAAGATCAACCCCTACGGTTTCCGTCTTGGCGTGACCACCGAGTGGAAGAGCCGCTGGTTCAGCGAGCGCGACTACAAGGAGTACCTCACCGAGGACTGGAAGATCCGCAAGGCCCTGATGACCAAGCTCGAGTCCGCCGCTGTCAGCCGCATCGAGATCGAGCGCACCCGTGACAAGGTGCGCGTCGACATCCACACTGCCCGCCCCGGCATCGTCATCGGCCGTCGTGGCGCCCAGGCCGACGAGCTGCGGGCACTGCTCACGCAGATCACCGGCAACCCGAAGGTGCAGCTCAACATCGTCGAGATCAAGAGCCCCGAGCTCGACGCAGCACTCATCGCCCAAGGCGTTGCCGACCAGTTGGTCAACCGCATCGCCTTTCGTCGGGCGATGAAGCGTGCCGTGCAGAACGCACAGAAGGCCGGTGCCCTCGGCATCCGGGTGCAGTGCTCGGGTCGCCTCGGCGGCGCCGAGATGAGCCGCACCGAGTGGTATCGCGAAGGTCGTGTGCCGCTGCACACGTTGCGCGCCGACATCGACTACGGCATGCGTGAGGCTCGTACCTCCAGTGGCCGCGTCGGCGTGAAGGTGTGGATCTACAAGGGCGACATCGTGCCCTACAAGGCCGCCACCGACGAGAAGATCGCCCGCGAAGCCGCGCTTGCGGTCGGCGATGCCACCGGCCTCGGCGCTCCGCGCAAGGTGGTCTCGTCCACCGGCCGACGCAAGGCCGACGAGCCCGAGACCGAAGCTGCACCGCTCGTCAAGGAGGCCGATCCAGAACTGGAGAAGCTGCTCGACGAGGAAGAAGAAATCGCTCGCCGCACTCATGGCGGCGCCGCAGAAGCCCCGCACTTCCGTGGGGAGGATTGATCGCTCATGTTGATGCCCCGTAAAGTCGCACATCGCAAGCACCACCGTGGTCGCACGTTTGGCCTGTCCAAGGGTGGCAACGAGCTCGCCTTCGGCGAGTACGGCATTCAGGCGCTCGAGCCGTGCTGGCTCACCGCCCGCCAGATCGAAGCTGCTCGTATCGCCATGACCCGTGCCATCAAGCGTGGTGGCAAGGTCTGGATCAACGTCTTCCCCGACAAGCCCGTCACCAAGAAGCCGGCCGAGACCCGCATGGGTTCCGGCAAGGGCAACCCCGAGTTCTGGGTCGCCGTGGTGAAGCCGGGCCGGGTGCTGTTCGAGCTGTCGTTCCCCAATGAAGAGATCGCCAAGGCTGCCATGGCCAAGGCGATCCAGAAGCTGCCGATCAAGGCACGCATCATCACCCGCGAGGAGGTGTACTGAGATGGCACGTTCCAACACCGAATTGAAGGAACTGGATCTCGCCGCCCTCGTCGAGGAGCTGCGGGCCACCAAGCAAGAGGCACTCAACCTGCGTTTCCGCAACGCCACCGGCCAGCTCGACAACAACGCCGAGATCGGCAAGGTGCGTCGACAGATCGCCCGAATCAACACCCAGATCCGTGCGCAGGAAATCGCCCTGGCAGAGGGGACCAAGTGATGTCCGAAGTAACGCAAGCCGCTGCAACTGCCGAGCGCAACAACCGCAAGACCCGCGAGGGCCTGGTCGTGTCCAACAAGATGGACAAGACCGCGGTCGTCGCAGTCGTCGAGCGCGTGCGCCACCCGAAGTACGGCAAGTTCATGATGCGTACCAAGAAGCTGTACGCCCACGACGAGGCCAACGACGCCAACATCGGCGACAAGGTGCGCGTGATGGAGACCCGCCCGCTCAGCAAGAACAAGCGCTGGCGCGTCATCGAGATCCTGGAGCGTGCCAAGTGATCCAGCAGGAATCCCGCCTCCGCGTTGCCGACAACAGCGGCGCCAAGGAAGTGCTCTGCATCAAGGTGCTGGGCGGTACTCGCCGGCGCTATGCAGGCATCGGCGACATCTTCGTGGCCACCGTCAAGGACGCCATTCCCGGCGCCGCGGTGAAGAAGGGTGACGTCGTGAAGTGCGTCGTCGTTCGCACCAAGAAGGAACGTCGCCGCCCCGACGGCAGCTACATCCGTTTCGACGAGAACGCTGCCGTCATCATCAAGGACGATCTCACCCCGCGTGGCACCCGCATCTTCGGGCCAGTCGGTCGTGAACTGCGTGACAAGAAGTTCATGCGCATCGTGTCGCTGGCCCCGGAGGTGCTGTGACCATGAAGCTCAAGAAGGGCGACACCGTCGTGGTCATCGCCGGTAAGGACAAGGGCCAGGAAGGCGAAGTGGTGCAGGTCATGCCCACCGTCAACAAGGTCATCGTCAACGGTGTCAACACGGCCAAGAAGCACAGCAAGGCCCGCAAGACCAATCAGCAGGGCGGCATCATCGATCGCGACATGCCCGTCGATGCCAGCAACGTGATGCTGGTGCACAAGGGCAAGCCCACGCGGGTCGGTTACCAGATCCAGCCCGACGGCACCAAGGTGCGCGTCGCCAAGCGCACCGGTGAGGTGATCTCATGACCGACACCGCGATCGCAACCGCAACGGCCCCTCGGCTGAAGCAGAAGTATCACGACGACATCCGCGCCGCTCTCCAAGAGCAGCTCGGCCTCGCCAACCCGATGCAGATCCCCAAGCTGGAGAAGATCGTCATCAACATGGGTGTCGGTCGTGCCACCCAGCAGCCGTCGCTGCTGGAAGGCGCTGTCGCCGATCTCACCAAGATCAGCGGTCAGAAGCCCATCATCACCAAGGCCAAGGACTCCATCGCCGCCTTCAAGCTGCGCGAGGGTCAGTCGATCGGCTGCAAGGTCACCTTGCGTGGCGACCGGATGTGGGAGTTCCTCGATCGTTTGATCGCGGTGGCCATTCCCCGCATCCGCGACTTCCGTGGTCTGCCGGCACACAGCTGGGATGGTCGTGGCAACTACACGTTCGGTCTCTCCGACCAGACCGTGTTCCCCGAGATCGACTACGACAAGATCGACTCCAACCGTGGCATGGACATCACCATCGTCACTTCCGCCGCCACCAACGAGCAGGGCAAGGCGCTGCTCGATGCTTTCGGGTTCCCGTTCAAGCGGGGCGACGAAGCCGGTGCGGCTCCCACGAAGCAGAAGCGTCGCGGCCCTGTGCGCGGCGGCAAGGGCGCAGGCAAGCCTGCGAAGAAGAAGTAGAGGGCCCGGATATGGCAAAGAAGTCGCTGATCAACAAGGCAAACGCCACACCCAAGTTCAAGGTGCGGGGTTACACGCGCTGCCGCCGCTGCGGTCGTGCCCGTTCGGTGTACCGCAAGTTCGGCCTCTGCCGTGTGTGCCTCCGCGAGATGGCCCATGCGGGCGAGATCCCGGGCGTCACCAAGGCGAGCTGGTGAGGAGAGAAGATGCTCACTGATCCCATCGCTGACATGCTCACCCGCATCCGCAACGCCAACACGGCGATGCACGATGAGGTTCGCATGCCGGCTTCCAAGCAGAAGGTGGCCTTGGCCACCATCCTCCAGAAGGAGGGTTACATCACCGGCTTCGCCGTGGCAGCGTCCACGACCGGCCCCGGTGAGGTGCTCACCATCTCGATGAAGTACTCGCACGATCGTCGGCGCACCATTTCGGGCCTTCGTCGTATCTCCACTCCCGGCCTGCGGATCTACCGCAAGAGCGACGCGGTTCCGCGTGTGCTCGGTGGCCTCGGGGTGGCCGTCCTGTCCACCAGCCAGGGACTCTTGACCGACCGCGAAGCGCGCAAGCGCAAGGTGGGCGGCGAGGTTCTCTGCTACGTGTGGTGAGAAAGAGGATTCGTCATGTCTCGCATTGGTAAGACTCCCATCGCCGTACCCGGCACCGTCGACGTCACCATCGATGGTGCGTTCGTCACCGTCAAGGGGCCCAAGGGCAGCCTGTCGCGTACCGTTCCGGGCGCCATCTCGGTGCGCCGTGACGAGGGCACCCTGCTGGTCGAGCGCCCCAACGACGAGCGGCAGAACCGTTCGTTGCACGGCCTCACTCGCACGTTGGTGAGCAACATGGTCGTCGGTGTCACCGACGGCTTCTCCAAGGAGCTGGAGATCATCGGCGTGGGCTACCGCGCCGAAGCCCTCACCCCCACTCAGCTGCGTCTGGCCCTCGGGTTCAGCCACCCGGTGCTCATGGAAGCGCCGGAAGGTGTCACCTTCGAGGTGCCCACCCAGACCCGCATCATCGTCCGCGGCATCGACAAGGAAGTGGTCGGCCAAGTCGCCGCCAACATCCGTGCCGTGCGCAAGCCCGAGCCCTACAAGGGCAAGGGTGTGCGCTACCTCGGCGAGAAGGTCCTGCGTAAGGCCGGCAAGACCGGCAAGAAGTGACGAGCCAGGAAGAGCCACTCGTATGAGCAACACCGCACAAAAGCGCCGCAACGGCCGCATCATCCGCCACCGGCGGGTGCGCAAGAAGATCCATGGCACCGCCGCGCGTCCGCGCCTGGCCGTGTTCCGCTCCAACAAGCACCTCACGCTGCAGGTCATCGACGATGTTGCCGGTCGCACCATCGTCGCAGCCAGCACCACCGAGGCAGGCGTGAAGAGCGAAGGCAGCGGCGCCACCGTCGACGCAGCCACTCGTTTGGGCCAACTGGTCGCTGAGCGCGCGAAGGCCGCCGGCATCACTCAGGTCGTGTTCGATCGTGGTGGCTTCGCCTACCACGGCCGTATTGCCGCAGTCGCTACTGCGGCCCGTGCAGCAGGTTTGGAGTTCTGATGGCCGCCCCCTCGAATTACGGCAACAATCGCAATGAGGAGCGCGCCCCAGATCCCAGCGGGCTGCGTGAATCGCGTGTCATTTCCATCAACCGCGTCGCCAAGGTGGTCAAGGGTGGCCGTCGCTTCTCCTTCACCGCGCTCGTCGTGGTCGGCGATGGCAATGGTCGCGTCGGCCTCGGCTACGGCAAGGCCAAGGAAGTGCCGCTGGCCATCCAGAAGGGCACCGAAGAAGCCAAGAAGAACCTGTTCGACGTGGCCCTGGCCGGCAGCACCATCACTCACCCGATCATCGGCATCAACTCCGCCGGTCGCGTGATGATGAAGCCGGCCGCTCCCGGTACCGGCGTCATCGCCGGTGGCGCTGCTCGTGTCATCCTGGAAGAAGCCGGCATCCACGATGTGCTGTGCAAGTCGCTCGGCTCCTCGAACTCGATCAACGTGGCACGCGCCACGATCAACGGCCTGATGTCGTTGCAGCGCCCCGATGAGGTGGCGGCCCGCCGCGGCCTCGCTGCCGAAGACTTCGTCCCCAAGGGCGTCCTCAAGGCCTACAACGAGCGCAAGAAGCAGATGACCGCAGGGGAGTCGCACTGATGCGTACCGACAAGAACTACGACGGCCCCACCATCACCGTGCGCCAGGTGCGCTCGGCGATCGGCAACAAGCCCAAGAACCGCGGCACCTTGCGTGCGCTCGGCCTGCGCAAGATCGGCGACACCAACGTGCTGCCTGATCGTCCGGAGATCCGGGGCATGCTGCTTCGCGTCCCGCACCTCATCGAGGTCACGGAGAACGCCGCCACCACCTCAGACAACGGAACTGTGAACTGACATGCGCGTCGACGAACTCTCACCTGCCCCCGGCAGCACCAAGGCCAAGAAGCGCGTCGGTCGCGGTATCGGCGGCAAGGGCGGCAAGACCGCCGGTGCCGGTACCAAGGGCCAGAAGTCGCGTGGTCGCGGCAAGGTCGCCCGCGGCTTCGAAGGCGGCCAGATGCCGCTCAAGCAGCGAGTGCCGAAGTTGAAGGGCTTCAACAACCCGTTCCGGGTGGAGTACAGCCCGGTCAACCTCGATCAGCTCACCAACCTGAACGAAGCAGTGGTCACCCCCGAGGTCTTGGTGGCCGCCGGCCTGGTGCGCAAAGGCACGCTCGTGAAGGTGCTCGCTCGTGGCGAGATCACCATCGCCGTGCAGCTCACCGCCCATGCAGTCTCGCAGGCTGCCGACGCCGCCATCACGGCCGCAGGCGGTAGCGTCACGCTGCTGCCGTCGCCGTACAAGCAGGGTCGCCCGCCGGTCAAGGGCAACCAGTTCACCAACCGCTGATGCACTTCGCCGTCTCGGCGTCGCATCGAAACCTCCTGGGAGCCAGCCCGTGTTCTCCAACTTGAAGAATGTCTTCAAGGTGCCCGACCTGCGCAACAAGATCCTCTTCGTGATGGCGATGGTGGCGCTCTACCGCGTCGGCGTCGCCATCCGCGTTCCGGGTATCGACGCCGATGCCGTGCGCCAGTTCAAGGCAGCAGCCAACACGCAGGGTGCGCTCGGCTTCTTCAACCTGTTCAGCGGTGGCGCGTTCGCCAGCTTCAGCATCTTCGCGCTGGGCATCATGCCGTACATCACGGCCAGCATCATCATGCAGGTCTTGGGTGTGGTCATTCCCAAGCTGGAGAAGCTGCAGCAGGAAGGCGCGGTCGGTCAGCGCAAGATCACCCAGTACACGCGCTACCTCGCCATCGGCATCTCCACGTTGCAGGCGACAGCGCTCACGTTCATCTTCGGCAACGGCAACGGCAACGCCTTCTTCGGTGCGGCCCAGAACTTCCCGCAGAACTTGCGACTGCTGCCCGACGGCATGTGGCCACGCGGCTACCTGGTCATCGCCACTCTGGTCGGCGGTACCGCTGTGCTGATGTGGCTGGGCGAGCTCATCAGCCAGCGCGGCATCGGCAACGGCATGAGCATGGTGATCTTCGCGTCGGTGGTCAGCAGCCTGCCGTCAGGCTTCTACAACGTCTATCTCGGCAAGGGTTGGTTCGTCTTCACCTTGCTGTTGCTGCTGTGCCTGGGCATCGTGGTGGCGGTGGTGAAGGTCGAGCTTGCGCAACGGCGCATTCCCGTGCAATTCGCCAAGCGAGTGGTCGGCCGTCGCATGTATGGCGGCCAGAGCACGTACATTCCGCTGAAGGTGAACCAGAGCGGCGTGGTGCCCATCATCTTCGCCAGCTCCGTGCTGCTGCTGCCGGTGCTGCTCACCAACCTGCTCGGCAGCGCCGAAGAGGGCTCGTGGCGCTTCGCGGTGCAGGACTGGGTGGACGAGAACCTGGTCAACAGCCAGAACCTCATCTACATCGTGCTGTTCTCGTTGATGATCGTGGCGTTCGCCTACTTCTACAACTCCATCGCCTTCGACCCCATTCGTCAGGCCGACCAGATCCGTCGCCAGGGTGGCTTCATCCCCGGTGTGCGGCCGGGGCCGCAGACCGAGCGCTACCTGGGCAAGGCCGTCAACCGCATCACGTTGCCCGGCGCCGTCTTCGTTGCGCTCATCGCCATCACGCCCTACCTGCTGTTGTGGGCCTTCGACGTGCAGAACTTCCCCTTCGCCGGTACCACCGTGCTCATCGCCGTGGGTGTCGCCCTCGAGCTGATGCGCCAGATCGACAGCCAGCTGATGCTGCGCAACTACGAGGGTTTCCTGAAGTGATCCCGGGCGCCCGGCTGATCTTGCTCGGGCGCCAAGGCGCTGGTAAGGGCACACAGTGCGTGCGCTTGTCGCGTCACTTCGTCGTTCCTCACATCAGCACCGGCGACATGTTGCGTGCTGCCGTGCGTGAAGGCACCGAGTTGGGTGTGATGGCCAAGCGTGTGATGGACGAAGGTGGCCTGGTGACCGACGACATCATGGTCGGGTTGGTTCGCGAGCGCCTCAGCCAGCCCGATGCGGTGAGCCGTGGCTACATCCTCGATGGCTTCCCGCGCACGGTCGGTCAGGCACAGGCGCTCGACGAGATCACGGCGGTTCGCCCGATCGACGTGGTGCTCGACCTCGACGTGCCCCGCGACCTGGTGCTGCACCGGCTCACCTCGCGGCGGGTGTGTCGCGACTGCGGCACCAACTACGTGGCCGACGGCGTGGAGAAGCTGCCCTGGATCTGTGAAGTGTGCGGTGGCGACGTGATGCACCGCGACGACGACACGCCCGAGGCCATTGCGCACCGCCTCGACCTGTACGAGGAGCAGACCTCGCCGCTCATCCAGTACTACCAGCGCAATGGCCGGCTCGCCATCGTCGACGGCGTCGCATCGCCCGACGAGGTCTTCCGCCGTCTCACCGATGCGGTCGAGGCTGCGCGCAGGCCGAGCTGACCAGCATGATGTCGGCACGCGGTCGCTTCGGCAAAGGCGGCATTCCTCGGCGGTCGGCGAATGAGCTGCGCGAGATGCGCGCCGCCGGCCGCGTCGTGGCAGAGATGCACGCGGCCATTCGCTCGGCAGCGCGCCCGGGGGTCACCACGGCCGCGCTCGACAGAGTTGGTCGCGATGTGCTCGAACGGCGAGGCGCCGACTCCAACTTCTTCGGCTACCACGGCTTCCCGGGCGTGATCTGTGCGTCGGTGAACGACGAGGTGATCCACGGCATCCCCGGCTCGCGAGTGCTCGCCGACGGCGACCTGCTCTCCATCGACTGTGGGGCCATCGTCAACGGCTGGCACGGCGATGCCGCCTTCACGATGGGCATCGGCAGCATCTCGCCGGAGGCGCAGCGCCTGATCGACACGGCCGACGCTGCCCTCGCCGCCGCCATCCGCGAGATGCGGCCGCGCCGCCACCTCGGCGACGTCGGCGCAGCGGTGGAGGCCGTCGTCACTGCAGCGGGGTACGGCAACCCGCGCCACTACTGCGGTCACGGCATCGGCCGGGCCATGCACGAAGACCCCGACGTCGAGAATCGAGGGAAGCCGGGCCGCGGCCACGAACTGCTGGCGGGCATGGTGCTGGCCATCGAGCCGATGTTGCTCGGCGGCGGCAGCGACGATGTGTTCGAGCTCGACGACGGCTGGACCATCGCCACCGCCGACGGCTCGTTGGCAGCCCACGTGGAGCACACCGTGCTGGTCGGCCCCAACGGTCCGGAGATACTCACTCAGCTGTAGCCGGCGCTGCGCCCGGCGGCCGGTTAGCGCTGGGCGGCGCTGTCGATGACGACCGGGTTGCCCTCGAAGATGGTGTGGCGCACCTTGCCCTGCACGGTGCGGCCGGCGTACGGCGTGTTGCGGCTCTTGCTCGCCAGCTGCGCCGGCACCACAGCCCACTGCTGGGTGGGGTGGAAGACGGTGAGGTTGGCCGGCTCGCCGACCGCGATGGGCCGGCCGTGGCGATCGGCGACACCGGCGATGGCGGCAGGCTGCCAGCTGAGCGCGGCCACGATGTCGGCCAGCGGCATGTCGAGCTCGGTGATCGCCAGCGCGAGCGCAGTCTCCAGGCCCACCATGCCCGGAGGCGCCTGGTCGAGCGGCATCTCCTTGGTGTGCGGGGCGTGGGGTGCGTGGTCGGTGGCGATGGCGTCGATGGTGCCGTCGGCCAGGCCGGCCTTGATGGCGTCGATGTCGGCGCGGGTGCGCAACGGCGGGTTCACCTTGAACACGGGGTCGTAGCCACCCAGCTGCTCGTCGGTGAGCGTGAAGTGATGAGGTGTCGCCTCGGCCGTGATGGGCAGCCCTTCGGCCTTCGCTTGGCGAACCAGCTGCACGCTGCGGGCGGTGGAGAGGTGCAGGAAGTGCATCGGCACGCCGGTGAGACGCACCAGCTCGATGTCGCGGAACACCATCAGCTCTTCTGCGAGTGCCGGCCAGCCGGGCAAACCGAGCCGGCTGCAGCACGAACCCTCGTGCATCACGGCACCCTTGGTGAGCGCAGTCACTTCGCAGTGCTGAGCGAGCACGATGCCCAACGGCTTCGCGTACTCCAGCGCTCGACGCATCAGCTGCGGGTCTTGTACGCCGTTGCCGTCGTCGGTGAACAGGTGCACGCCGGCCGCCGCCAGCTCGCCGTAGGGGGCGAGTTGCTCGCCGGCACGGCCGATGGTGATGCAGCCCGACGGCAGCACCTCGCACAGCCCGGCCTTGCGGCCCTGGGCGCGAACGAAGTCGACCACGGCCACGCAGTCCTGTGCGGGGTCGGTGTTGGGCATCGCGACGACGGCGGTGAACCCTCCGAGGGCCGCTGCTCGGCTTCCGGTCTCGATGGTCTCCGCCTCTTCCTTGCCCGGCTCGCGGAGGTGCACGTGCAGGTCGACGAAGCCGGGGGCGACGATGCACTCCGAGGCATCGAGCACGGTGTCGCCGGTGAGCCGCGGCCCGGCGCCGTCGCGCACTGCGACGATGTGCCCGTCCTCGATGGCGAGGTCGCCGGCACGCTCGCCGTGTTGGTCCAGCAGCGTGCCACCGGTGATGAGCAGGCGGGTCATGACGCATCTCCCTTCAGGTCGGAGCTCTTCAGATCGGCGCCGGAACCGAGCAGCCAGAACAGCACAGCCATGCGGACCGCGACACCGTTGGTGACCTGGTTGAGGATCACCGAGCCGGGCAGCTCGCCGGGATCGGCGACCATCTCCACGCCGCGGTTCATCGGCCCCGGGTGCATCACCAGTGCATGTGGTGCCATGCGTGCCGCTCGTGCGGGTGTGAGGCCGTACATCGCCGAGTACTCGTCGAGCGAGGGCAGCAACGCGTCGTCCATCCGCTCGCGCTGCACGCGCAGCAGGTAGAGCACGTCGAGGTGGGGCAGTAGCGCATCGAGGTCGTGGCTCACCTCGACGGGCCAGCCGTCCAGTGACGGCGGCAGCAGCGTCGGTGGCGCCACCAGCGTGACACGGGCGCCGAGCGCGGCGAACGCCTGCACATCGCTGCGCGCGACGCGGCTGTGCTTGATGTCGCCGACGATCGCGATGTGCAGCCCGTCGAAGCCGTCGCGCCGGTTGAGGCTGGTACGGATGGTGAAGCAGTCGAGCAGCGCCTGCGTGGGGTGCTGGTGCCATCCGTCGCCGGCGTTGATGATGCTGGCGTTGGTCCAGCGGGTGACCATCTGCGGGGCACCGCTGCTCTTGTGGCGCACGACGAACGCATCGACGCCCATCGCGCTGATCGTCTCGATGGTGTCGCGCAGGCTCTCGCCCTTGTTGACGCTGCTGCTCGAGATGGCGAAGTTCATCGTGTCGGCGCTGAGTCGCTTGGCAGCGGTGTCGAAGCTCGTGCGGGTGCGTGTGGAGTCCTCGAAGAACAAGCTGACGACGTTCTTGCCGCGCAGCGCCGGCACCTTCGGGATCGGCCGGCTGCTCACCTCCACCATGTGGTCGGTGAGCTCGAGCAGATGATGGATCTGCGCTGCGGACAGGTCTTCGATGGAGAGCAGGTGCTTCATCGGATGGTCACCCCCGCCGCAGTCGCCGATACCTGTTCGTCTCGGCTGGTGGGCAGGTTCTTGCCGACGAAGTCGGGTCGGATGGGCAGCTCGCGATGGCCGCGGTCGACCATCACGGCCAGTTGCACGGCTCGTGGCCTGCCGTAGTCGTTCAACGCCTCCAACGCTGCGCGCACGGTGCGGCCGGTGAACAGCACGTCGTCGGTGAGCACCACCGTACGGCCGTCGAGCGGTACCGGGATGTCGGTGACGCTGCCGGGCACGATGGGCCGCAGGCCCACATCGTCGCGGTGGAAGCTGACATCGAGCGTGCCGACGGGAACCGTGTGTGCGGCGTCGATGGTGGACAAGATGGCGGCGAGCTCTCGCGCCATCCACACACCCCCGCGCTGCAACCCGACGAGGACAAGGCCCTCGACACCATGGTTGCGTTCGACGATCTCGTGAGCGATGCGTGTGATCGCTCGCCGCACATCGTCGGCGCTGAGGACGGTGCTGGCCTCGATGCTCATTGACGTTCCTCTCACGTATGAGCCTCACAGGACCCATTTCACGTTCGACCGAGATCGTAGCCGCCGACGCTGAGGTCGCCGACAGTGATGTGCGGTCGCTCCGTTCGCAGGTGTCGCCGTGAGCAGGGGTCCGCTACTCTGTGCGCGTGAACGGGCCAGCCGCGTCGACCTGCATCGTCGGCCTTGCCGGCACCTTCGATGTTGCCAGCTACGGCGACCAGCTGCTGCCCCGGCTCGCCGAGCGCGAGCTCGGTGCGCGTCTGCCGCTGGCCGAGTTCCGTCGCTTCGCCCCTTCGGGTGGGAGCACCCCACCGTCATGGATGGCGGCATGATGGCCGAACCGCTGGGGCGGCCGACGGCGCAACGGCGCGCGGAACTGGCCGACCAGCTCGACGCACTCGTCATCGGCGGCGGCGAACTGATCCATGACCGAGACGACCTCTTGGCTGCCAAGTACCGCGCCGACGCGGAGGAGACGATCGAGCGCGCTCCAACTCGCTGGTTCATCGAAGGGGTCGGGCCCGAGCTCGAGCCGCGCTGCCCCACCTTGTGGCACGGCGTGGGCGTTCCCGGCGACCTCTCCGGCGAGACCGCCGCTCGCGTCTGTCGCTCGCTGGCCGGCCGCGCGTACGTCAGCGTGCGCGACGAACGGTCGCTGGCGCGGCTGGTGGCCGCCGGCGCCGAGGGTGCGATCTCGATCGTGCCCGACTCCGGGTTCCTGGTGCCCCGGTTGTTCCCGCTGCCGGTGCTGCAACGGCGGCGAGCGCTGCATCACATGATGGGTTGGTTGCCGGTGGGTGACTACGTCGTCGTGCAGGGCAATCGCTCGATCCTCAACCAGGTCGGTCAGCTGTGCAGCGCGCTGCACACCGTGCTCGACCGGCACCCCGGGCTCTCGCTGGTCACGCTCGAGACCGGCCCCGGCGACGGCGAGGCGGCGTTCAGCACCGCCGTGCGCGCTGCCATGGTGGGGGTGTGCTCCATGCCGGAGGCACTCGTTCCCGAAGACGTCGCGTCGGTGATCGAAGGTGCGCGGGGGTGGTGTCGATCTCGATGCAGGCCAGCATCACGGCGATGGCGTTCCAGCGACCGACGGTCATCGCCAACCTGGGTGGTCGCTCGAACCTCACCGCCCTTGCCGAGCTGGTGTCGCCGATGGCAACCTGCATCACCGACATCACCGAGCTGCCCGCCGCGCTGCACAAAGCGTTGGGCGTACCGTGCGACGGTCGGCTGGTGCGCGAGTTGCAGGCCGACATCGATCGCCACTTCGACCGGATGGCCGAGGTGATCGAACAGTCGAGCTCGACGGGCGGCGACGTGCAACGCGCGCAGCGGCGTTCGTCGGTGGTTGCGGCGGAACTGGGCGCGTTGCGCCGGGCGCACGCCGTCCGAGGTCGTCAGCTGAGCGCCGAGCGCATGGGCCGGGCGATCACGCTCGACGCCGAACGAGCGGCTCTCGACGCGCTGAGGTCAGGCTTGGCAGCAGCTGACGAGCGGCTGGTCGAGTTCCACGAGAACCATGCCGAGTTCGCTGCGGCAGCACAGAACCAACTGGCCGACGTGAGCACCCGGCTCGTCGAAGCCGAGCACCGTCAGCAACTGCTGCAGCAGACCATCGGCGACCTCGAGCAGCAACTGCTGCTCACGGAAGCGGCGCTCGACGCGGTGCACCGCACCAAACTGTTCCGTCTGGCGCGGTGGCCGCGAAAGGTGTTCGGGTGGTTCGCGAGGTAGCCGAGGCCCGCCTGGTGGTGCCGGCCAATACCCGGCCCCGGGTCTCGGTGATCATCGTCCTCTACGGCCGGGCCGACATGGCGATACCGGCGATTGCCGCGCTGATCGCCAACTCGCCGCCCTGCTTCGAGCTCATCATCGTCGACAACGCATCGCCCGACGATGCGCTCGAGCTGGTGAGCAGCCGAGTCGTCGGGGCCACGATCGTGCGCAACTCGTTGAACGTCGGCTTCAGCGCGGGGGTCGATGTCGGCGCTCTGCATGCTCGCGGTGAGTTCCTGTTGTTGCTCAACAGCGATGTGTTCGTGGAACCCGGATGGCTGCCGCCGCTGCTCGCCGCGCTCGACCGGTCCCCATCGCTGGCCGGTGTCAGCCCGGTGCTGTTGAACATCGATGGCTCGGTGCAGGAGGCCGGCTCGTTGCTGTTCGCCGGTGGGGTCACCCGCGCGGTCACGTCGGCCGACCGCTGGGCGCTCGACTTCTCGCGCACGGTGCCCTACGTCTCGGCCGCGTGCCTTCTGCTGCGCCGATCCGTCTTCACCAAGTTGGGTGGTCTCGACTGCGTGTACGGGTTGGGCTACTACGAGGACGTCGAGCTGGCCATGGAGCTCGACCACTTGGGCCTGTCCCTCGGGTATGTGGCGGGCTCGTCCGCTCGGCACGTGCACGGGGCGTCTTCGAGCCGCGAGCGTGCGATGCGCCGCACGGTGCACAACCGTGCGATCTTCGCCCGCCGCTGGCAGAGTCGGCTCGACGAGCTCCCTCCTGCGACCGATCACCTGACGGCGAGCGCCGAAGTGCGTGCTCGTGACGCGTTCGCAGTCGATCGCGTCCTGATCATCGACGATCGGGTGCCGCAGACCGACCGCGGGAGCGGCGATCCTCGCATGGCCACCATTGCGACGCGGTTGGCGGCGCTGTGGCCTGCCGCACGGGTCACGTTGCTCGGGGCAAGCCTCGACGGCGCCGACCGCTATGCGCCGGCGCTGTTGGCTGCCGGGGTGGAAGTGGCCGCGTGTTCGTTCGATGGTGCGCAACGCTGGCTCGAGCAGCGGGCCGGCCACTACAGCGCCATCATCATCAGCCGCACCGACAACCTGCTTCGCTTTCGCGAGATGGTGGAACGTACCCAACCGCTGGCGCTCATCGTGGCCGACGTGGAGGCCATCTACTCGCGGCGCACAGCCATGCGTGCCACGGTGATGGCGGCAAGCGACCCCGCCCTCGCTGCTTCGTGCGCGGAGGAAGCGGTTCGGCAACGGGAGGTGGAGCTCGAGGGCTGGAACTGGGCCCAGGTGGCGGTGTGCGTGTCGCGCGAGGAAGCGGCCGAGGTGCGCGCGGTAGCTCCCGGCACGACGGTGCACGTCCTGCCGCCAGTTGCCAGAGCCCCGGAGCGGCTGGTTCCGTACGCCGAGCGCAGCGGCGTGGTGTTCTTCGGCGGTTTCATGGGTGGTGAGGCCTCACCGAACGCGGATTCGGTGCGTCACCTCGTCGACGACATCATGCCGTTGCTGTGGAGCCGGCGACCCCAGCTGGCGCTCACCGTGGCCGGCTCGGACCCAACGCCGTCGATCCTCCCGTGCCGGCGAACGGGTGGCGGTGATCGGTCGCGCCGACGACCCGTTCCACACGCTCGGTGCGCGGCTGGTGCATGTGGTGCCGGAGCGATTCGGCGCCGGCGTGAAGACGAAGCTGATCGAGTCGATGGCCTCTGGCACGCCGTTCGTCACCTCCCCGATCGGCGCCCAAGGCCTGCACCTCGGTGAGCTGGCGCGCCACCTGGTTGCCGACCACCCTGCTCAGTTCGCCGAGATGACGCTGGCGTTGCTCGACGATCCCGATCTGTGGCGCTTCGTGCAACGCGGGCTGGCGGGTCTCGCCGAGCAGCACTTCTCGCCGCTGGTCCTCGATCGCACGCTCGTCGAGCTGATGGCCGACCTGGGTGCTGCTCCGCCGCTCGGGCCGTAGACGCGCCCTGTGCACGTGGGTGGCCAGCGGTGCGGATCAGATGGCACGTGCGTCGATCGTCAGCGCGCCTGCTGCGAGGCGCAGCACCTGGTCGGCGCGCTCGAGCGCGACCGCGCGATGCGACACGGCGAGCACCGTCATGCCGGCGGCCGCCAGGTTGGCCCACAGCTCGAGCTCGGTCTCCACGTCGAGCGCGCTGGAGAGGTCGTCGAGTACCACCAGCTCGGGCGAACGAACCACAGCGCGGGCAGTGGCCACGCGCTGGCGCTGCCCGCCGGAGAGCCGAAGCCCTCGAGGGCCGATCAGCGTGGCGCTGCCGTCGGGCATCTCGTCGATGTCGGCTCGAACGGCGGCAAGGTCGAGCGCGCGCACCAGAGCGCTCGCTGGGATGTCGCCGAGCGTGATGTTGTCGGCCACGGAGTCGCTGATCAGCTGTGGCACCTGCGGCAGGTAGGCGGCGTTGGGCGGCACGAAGAAGGCGGCCCGATCGGCCACCTCGTTGCCGTTCCACACCACCTGGCCATGCACCGCTGCGTCGTGGGTGAGGCCCAGCAGTGCGCGCAGCAGCGTGCTCTTGCCCGATCCGATCGGCCCGGTGAGCACGGTGAAGCTGCCGCGGGGAATGGTGAACGACACGTTGCGGACGCCACCGCCGGTGGGGTACTCGGCCGTGAGCGCGACCACTTCGAGCAGCTGCAGCGTCGCCCGCTCCGGCCGCACGGCAATGATGCGGGGGCGTTGCTCGTGCCGGCCGACCGGTAGCTCGCGAGGTTGCACGGTGTTGCGTACGTCGCCGTTGGCGACCAGGCCGCGCATTCGGTCGAACGCGACGCCGGCTTGCTTGCGCCGAGCCATGACTCGGCCGACCATGCGGGGCAGGAAGCTCAGCCAACCGAGGTAGGCGGTGAACACCGCCAGCTTGCCGACGTCGAACGTGCCTGCCGCCATCGCCCCGGCGGTCATCAGCAACACGAACCCCAGCCCGACATCCGCAGCGCCTTGCGCGAATGCCTGCACGCCATCGTCGAGCACTCGATCGCGCACAGCGGTTCGGCGGCGGGCATCGACGAGCACGCGCAGGCGTGCCAGCGCGGCAGTGCTCGCGCCGTTCACCTTCACCGTCGTCGCTGCCGACATCACATCGCCGAGGAACCCGCTGACGGCCGCGGCAGCGGCACGATCGGTGGCCCGGTAGCGCTTGATGCGGTTGTCGAGCGTGCGGGTGGCAACGGCGACGCCTGCCAGGGGCACCAGCAGGATGGCCGCCGCGCCGGGATCGATGCTTCCCAGCACGAAGGCCGCCAACACGGTGAAGACGAGGCCGCCGCTGACATCGATGAGGCCGTCGATGAACATCGTCGCGTCCTCGACGTCGTCGCGGAAGTGTGTGATCGCTTCGCCGGCGGAGCCCACCGGTTGGCCGGCCTCGGGCCCACCGCTCGCGAGCTGGGCGGTGAGCATGTTGGCGCGCAAGAAGGTCTGCATGTGCACCCACGCGCTGGTCCACACCAGCGCTCCCGCGTGGATGGTGATCATTCGCAGCACGTCGGTGAGCAGCGCCGCGGCCGCGAACCAGTACACCCCGGCATGGTCGCCGGCCTCCAACGCATGGAAGCCGCGGCCGAGCAGCCAGCCACCCAGCACCGGGAAGGTGAAGAACATCACGAAGAGCAGCCACCCCAGCCAGAACGTGCGCGGTCGATGCTGGGTCACGCGCCATGCGAGGCGCCACACTCCTGGTTGCGGGCTCATGCCGTGTCCTCCAGCGCCAGTGCGAGCAACTGGTGGAAGCGGCCGCTCGTGTCGGCCGCCAGCGCTTCACGCGTGCCGTGCTCCACCACGATGCCGTGGTCGAGCACGACGATCTCGTCGACATGTCGCAGGGTGCTCAGCCGGTGAGCGATGACGATCGTGGTGCGGCCGCGCATCAGTTCGGCGATCGCCGTCTCCAGCTGCACTTCGGTGGCGGGGTCGATGCGAGCGGTGGCCTCGTCGAGCACCACCAGATCCGGCTCGCGCAGCCACACGCGAGCCAGCGCGAGCAGTTGTGCCTCACCTGCCGACAGGCCTGCGCCGCCGGCACCGAGCTCGCGGTGGATGCCGCCGGTGACCAGCGCGCTCAGACCGACTCGGTGCAGCGCGCCGGCCACCTGCTGATCGGTGGGGTCGGGGTCGAACAGCGTCACGTTGTCGCGGACGGTGCCGCTGAACAGCTCCACCTCCTGCGGGATGAGTGCCACGCGGCGGCGGAGCTCGACCATCGGGATGTCGGCGATGGCGACGCCACCCAGCCGCACCTGGCCATGCGTGGCCTCCACCAGGCGCACGACCAACCGCGAGAGCGTGGTCTTGCCGCTGCCGGTACGACCGACGATGCCAACCGATCGGCCGGCGCCGATGGACAATGAGATCTGGTGCAGCACCCGGTCGCCGTCGCTCGTGCCGGTGTCGGCCGGCGAGTGGTCGAGTGACGAGTGACCGATCGACGCGTAGCCGAACGACACGGCGTCGAAGTCGATGGCCAGCGGGCCGGCGGCAGGGCAGGTGGTGCCCGCGTCGATGATCGTGGGTCGCTCGGCCAGCAGGTCGATCACGCGCACCATCGCACCGTTCGCCTTCTGCACGGTCTCCAGTTGTTGCACCACGTCCTCCAACGGGCGCTCGAGCAGGAGCACGTACTGGAACATGAGAAAGGCGGTGCCGAGGCTGATCGATCCATTGCTGACGAGGAGCGCGCCCGCCACCAGCGACACCGACGACCCGACGGCCACCGAGCCCTGCACCGCCCACCACAATCGCAGGAAGGCGGACTCGCGACGGACCGAGCTGTGCATTGCGCCGGCGCTCTCCTCGATGAAGCGCCACATCGCGTGTGAGCCGGCACCGTTGGCGCGGAGATCTTCGGCGGCAGTGAGCCGCTCTTCGATGCCGCCGTACAGCTGTGCGTAGGCACCCATCTCGTCGCTGGCCTCGCCGACGGCGCGGTGCCTGCCGCGCACGATCAGGCCGGCCGAGAGCACCACGTAGGCCAGGGCGCCGATGGCCAGCCGCCAGTCGACGACGGCCAGCACGGCCACCATGCCCACGACCATGGCGGCCGCACCCACGACACGGGGCACGACGCGGCCGAGGAAGTCGCTGACCGAGGTGACGTCGCCATCCACTCGTTGGATCAGCTCACCGGGCGTGTGGCGCCGATGGAACTCGTGGTCGAGGCCCAGCACGTGGCCGGCGAGCTGCAGCCGGATCTGGTTGGTGGTGTGCCAGGCGGTGACGGTGGCGAACCACGACACCACCACGGTGATCAGTTGAGTGGCGATGGCCAGCGCGAGGTAGAGCAGGGCGAGCGACGTGAGCTGCTCCGCTGCCGCACCGTCGGCTGCCATGTCGATGATGCGCCGCACCACGAGCGGCCCCGCCAGCGACAGGCCGGACGCGAGCGCGACCGACAAGCCCAGGCCCACCCACCGGCGGGAGTCTGGGCGCAGCAGCGCGGCGAGGGCGCGCCAGCGAGAAGTCGCAGTCGCCATCGCATCAGTCTCGTCCACGGGGGCGTCGGTGCAGCGCCGATTTTCGGCGCAACGACCGCGACGGTCACCCCGGCGAACAGTGGGCTGCCGATGAAGTCGCCAGCGGTCACGCCCGGCGGCACCGCGAACACGGCGGAGCCGGTGTGCTGGATGTACTCGTTGAGCGCGTCGTTGCGCGCGAGGTTGGTCTGCAACGGCACGAAGTGCTGCAGCGGGTCGCGTGTGTACGCGATGAAGAACAAGCCGGCATCGAGGTTGCCCAACCCGTTCGACCCGTCGGTGAAGTTGTAGCCGCGTCGAAGTATGTGGGTGCCGTTGTTCTGTGCCGGGTGAGCAACTCGGAGATGGGCGTCGCCCGCGATGAGGGGAGCATTCCCGGCACCGGGCAGCTGGAAGTCGGGAGTGGTGAACTCCTTGCCTCCCGACAGCGGCGCACCTTCCTTCTTGTCGCGACCGATGATCGCCTCTTGCTCCTGCAGCGACGTGCGATCCCACGTCTCGATGCGCATGCTGACCCTGCGGGCCACCAAGTAGCTGCCACCGGTGAGCCAACCAGCGGCTGGGTCGTCGTCGTCGCCCACCCACACGAACCGATCGAGCAGGTCGTCGTGCTCGGCCTTCACGTTGCTGGTGCCGTCCTTGAAACCGAACAGGTTGCGCGGCGTGGCCTGCGCGTCGGAGGTGGACGACGTGCGGCCGAAGCCGAGTTGCGACCAACGCACCGCGGTGGTGCCGAAGCCGATGCGGGCAAGGTTGCGGATGGCGTGCACGGCCACCTGCGGGTCGTCGGAGCACGCCTGCACGCAGAGGTCGCCCCCCGAGCGCGCGGGGTCGAGGTTGTCGCCGGCGAAGTGGGGGAGCGTCGCCAGCACTGCCGGCCGCCGCGCGGCGAGGCCGAAGCGATCGTTGCCGTCCTGGTCCTCGAACAGGCCGGGCCCGAAGCCGAAGGTGATGGTCAGTCGCGCCGGCCGCAACCCGTACGCCTCACCGGTGTCTTCCGGTGGTGCGATGTACGGGCCGTCCATCGCGCCGAACTCGCCCACATCGCGACCGCTGGTCATCTTGGCAGCGGCGTTGGTCCACTCCTGCAGCAGTTGGATGAGGTCGTCGCGCGACTCGGTGATCACATCGAAGGCGGCAAAGTGCAGCCGATCCTGCGCAGGTGTCACGATGCCGGCCTGGTGGCTGCCGTAGTAGTCGACGACATCGGCGGTGGCGGCGGCTTCACCGTTGCGGCCGCAGCCCGCCAGCGAGCCACTGACCGTGGCAGCAGCGGCGCCGGCCGTACCGACACCTGCGAGGTGCAGGAAGCGCCGGCGCGAGAGGCTCACAGCACCACCGCCGCGGTCAGCTCGGCGAGAGGTTCGCTGAGCGCGTTGACGGCATCGGCAAGTGCCTTGATCTCCGCGGTGGAGAGCTCGGTGTAGAGCTGGAAGCCCTCGCCGTCTCTGTGCCGATCGAGCAGCTGCTGCAGGGCGGTGAACCGCTCGGTGAGCGTGGTGGCGAGGTCGGGGTCCTTCGTCTCCAACGCCGGCTGCAGGTTCTCGAACGCGATGCGGGCGCCATCCACGTTGGCCTGGAAGTCCCACAGGTCGGTGTGCGACCAGATCTCCTCCTCGCCCGTCACCTTTCCGGTGGCCACCTCGTCCAGCAGTTCCTTGGCGCCGTTGCCCAACTGCGTCGCGTCGTAGGTGAGCTCCTGCACCCGAGCGGACAGGTCGGTGGTGTCGACCACCAGGAGGTCGGCCAGTGCGGTGCGCTCGTCGGCGGTGAACGGGGTGTAGTCGCTGGCGGGTGGCCACAGGTCCTTCTCGATCGCGTGCCACCCGGTCCACGCCTGGCCGGCCTCCAGGTCCGCCTCGCGCAGGTCGAGCTTGGGGTCGAGATCGCCGAACGATTCGGCGACGGGCTCGATGCGCTCCCAATGGGTGCGCGCGTCGGCGTAGAGCGCACGGGCTTCGTCGTCGCTGCCCGCGGTGTACAGGTCGGCGAACTGCTGGGTCTTGGCAACGAGCTGGCCCACCTGGTCGCGCACGTACAGGCGGTACTGCTCGGTACCGGTGGCGATCAGGTCGGCCACGTCACCCGTGGCCACCTCCCGGCCAGAGTCCGAGACGGTGAAGGCGGAACGAATGCCATCGCCCACCATGCCTGGCTTGCAGGCCGTGAAGTAGCCGCCGGGAGCAGCCTGCACGACCAGGTTGCGGCTGATGCCGGGGCCGATGTTCTCGACCTCGCCGATGATGCGCAGGCCGTCATCGGCCAACAGGTAGAACTCGGTCACTTCCGAACCGTCGTTGGTGACCTCGAACACCACGTTGCCGCTGGGCGCCGCTGCAGCGCTCACCTCACAGGCATCGTCGGTGCTGCGCACCTTGACGTTGCCGCTTGCTGAATCCGTGTCGTTCTTCGTGCAGGCCGCTCCGACGAGGAGGAGACCGGCGAGCGCGACGATGGGGGTGGGTGAACGCATGGTTGCCTTTCAGCGTGCGGCGTGAGCCGGCATGGATGGGGGAGTGCTGGCGACGGGGTATGGCCGCCGGACGGACAGGATGAAGAGCGTGAGCACCGGTACGAGGTACGCCACCCACACGATCAGCTCGAGCCACGTGGTGCTCGGGGAGAAGTTGAACGTGCCCTTCAGCAGGGTGCCGTACCACGAGCTGGGCGGGATGGTGTCGGAGACGTCGAACGCAAGGTTGTTGAGGCCGGGCAGGATGCCCGCCTCCTGCAGGTCGTGAACGCCATAGGCCAGGACGCCGGCTGCGACGACCACGAGGAAGGCACCCGTCCAGCGGAAGAACTTGCCGAGGTCGAGCCTGAGGGCACCCCGGTAGATGAGGACACCGAGCACGATTGCGGTGGCGATGCCGAGCGCACCCCCGAGGAGCGGCTGCGTCGAGTTCCCGGTGGCCTGTGCTGCGGCCCACAAGAACAGCGCGGTCTCCAGGCCCTCGCGGCCGACGGCCAACGTGGCCAGGATGGTGAGGCTGGCGCCGCCGGCGATGATGGCCGTGTTCATCCGGCCTTCGAGCTCACCCTTCAGCTGGCGCGACGTGCGTGCCATCCAGAAGATCATCCAGGTGACGAAGCCGACCGCGACGATGGACAGGACGCCGCCGATGGCCTCCTGCGCTTCGAAGCTGAGGCCACGCGGGCCGTAGGTGAGCGCTGCTCCCGCGGCCAGTGAGACGACCACGGCGATGCCGACGCCCGCCCACACTCGCGGCAGCAGGTCGCGATGGCCCGACTTGACCAGGTAGGCGACGAGGATGCCGACGACCAGTGCTGCCTCCAGCCCTTCGCGCAGCCCGATCAAGAAGTTCGCAAACACATCCATCGCCTCCCATCACCATTTGTTAGGTGACCCTAACAGATGGTAGGTGAGCCACACAACCGGCAAGGTGTCACCCGCGTCAAGGTGTCACGGCCGGCGACGTCGCGCCAGCTACTGGGGGCGCAGACGAGTATTCGCGATGCGCGCCGCGCGGGCTTGGCGTGGTGTGCGCGGGGCGGTAGCATTGCACCTCGGCCCTTGCGAGCCTTGTCGTGCTTCGTCACGTCCACAGCTCGCCGGGGTGTTCTGATCCCACCGATCGAGGAGGCTGTTCTGCCCAAGCCGAAAGACGACGCCATTGTGCTGGAAGGCACGATCAACGAGTCACTCCCGAACGCAATGTTCCGGGTGGAGCTCGAAAATGGCCACAAGGTCCTGGCGCACATCTCCGGGAAGATGCGAATGCACTACATCCGCATCCTGCCTGGCGACAAAGTGCAGGTAGAGCTCACCCCCTACGACCTCACTCGAGGTCGCATCACGTATCGCTACAAGTAGTTCCCAGTAGTTCCGTTTCTCCAAGTCGTCCGTTGTCCAACGAGCAGCACGAAAGCACGCACCCATGAAGGTTCGACCGAGCGTCAAGAAAATCTGTGAGAAGTGCAAGGTCATCCGTCGCCATGGCAGCGTGCGTGTGATCTGTGAGAACCCCCGACACAAGCAGCGCCAGGGCTGAAAGAGAAGATCGCACGATGGCACGTATTTCCGGCGTCGACATTCCCCGCGAGAAGCGGTTGGAAATTTCGCTCACCTACATCTTCGGTATCGGCAAGCCCACGGCGCAGCGCATCTGCTCCGATACGGGCCTCGACCCCAACCAGCGGGTTCGCAACCTCACCGAAGATGAGATCAACAAGATCCGCGTCTGGGTCGATGCCAACATCACGGTCGAAGGCGACTTGCGCCGCGACGTGGCGCAAGACATCAAGCGCAAGATCGAGATCCAGTGCTATCAGGGCATTCGGCACCGCAAGGGCCTGCCCGTGCGTGGTCAGCGCACGCACACCAACGCTCGCACCCGTAAGGGCCCGAAGAAGACCGTCGCCAACAAGAAGAAGGCTGTGAGGAAGTAATGGCGAAGCCGAAGCCGGGCGGTCGCCGCCCTCGTAAGCGCGAGCGCAAGAACGTCACCAATGGTGTCGTTCACATCAAGAGCTCGTTCAACAACACCATCGTCTCCATCACCGATACCGAAGGCAACGTCATCTCATGGGCGTCCTCCGGCGGTGTTGGCTTCAAGGGGTCGCGCAAGAGCACCCCGTTCGCCGCTCAGATGGCCGCCGAGAAGGCTGCCCGAGCTGCGATGGAGCACGGTCTGCGGCGCGTCGAAGTGCAGGTGAAGGGCCCGGGTTCGGGTCGCGACACTGCAGTTCGCAGCATCCAGAACACCGGTATCGAGGTCACCTCGATCAAGGACGTCACCCCCGTACCCCACAACGGCTGCCGTCAGCCGAAGCGCCGCAGGACCTGATCACATGGCTCGTTACACCGGCCCCAAGGTGCGCATCTCGCGTCGCCTGGGCATCAACATCTACGAGAACGAGAAGGGCCGCAAGGCGCTCGAGCGTCGTCCGTTCCCCCCGGGTGCGCACGGTCGCACGCGTCGTCGCGGCAACCCCAGCGAGTACCTGGCCCAGCTGCAGGAGAAGCAGAAGGCGAAGTACATCTACTGCGTCCTCGAGCGTCAGTTCCGCAACACCTACGAGGAAGCCGTGCGTTTGCAGGGCCCCACCGGCGAGAACCTGCTGCGCCTGCTTGAGCAGCGCCTCGACAACGTCGTGTACCGCGCCGGCTGGGCAAGCACTCGCCCGCAGGCAGGTCAGTTCGTCAGCCATGGCCTCATCCAGGTCAACGGCAAGCGCCTCGACATCCGTAGCTATCGCGTGAAGAAGGGCGATGTGCTCACGCTGTCGCCCAAGGCCCGCGAGATGATCATCGTGCAGCACAACCTCGACGTGCTCGACCGCAACGTGGTCGGCTGGCTCGAGCAGGGCGACGGTGGCAAGCAGGTCACGGTTCGCGACCTGCCCCAACGCGAGCACATCGATGTTCCCGTCCGCGAGTCGCTCATCGTCGAGCTGTACTCCAAGTAATCCCGGCCACCTTCCCCGCACCAGAGGCAATCGTCATGCTCGTCATTCAGCGCCCCACCGTCGAAGCTCTCGGCGACGACCACCCCGCGCGGCAGCGTTTTGCCGTCGGGCCGCTCGAGCCGGGCTTCGGCCACACCATCGGCAACTCACTGCGCCGGTGCCTGCTCTCCAGCATTCCTGGTGCAGCCATCACCGCAGTGCGTTTCGATGATGCGTTGCACGAGTTCGACATCATCCAGGGTGTGAGCGAGGACGTCACCGACATCATCCTCAACATCAAGGACGTCGTGGTCACCTCCAGCGCCGACGAGGAAGTCACGCTGCGTCTCGACGTGCGTGGCCCCGCCGTCATCACTGCCGGCGACATCAAGTGCCCCAGCGAGATCGAGATCCTCAACAAGGATCTGCACATCGCAACGCTCAACTCCAAGGCCCGTCTGGCGGTCGACCTCACCGTCGGTCTCGGCCGTGGCTACCTGTCGAGCGATCGCGATTCGCAGAACCGCACCATCGGTGTGGTGCCGGTCGATGCCATCTTCTCGCCGGTGCGCCGCGTGATGTTCGAGATCGAGCCCACCCGCGTGGAGCAGAGCACGAACTACGAGCGCCTCGTCATCGACATCGAGACCGACGGCAGCATCACGCCGCGCGAAGCCCTGGCCTCGGCCGGCGCCACCCTGCGTTCGCTGGTCGACCTGATCGCCAACCTCAGCGACGAGCCACAGGGCCTCGAGCTGGGCGAAGTGGCCAGCACCGCCAGCACCTCCCCCGACCTCGATCTTCCGATCGAAGACCTCGATCTGTCCGAGCGCCCGCGCAACTGCCTCAAGCGGGCACAGATCAACACCGTGGGCGAGCTGCTCACCAAGAACGAAGACGACCTGCTGAACATCACCAACTTCGGGCAGAAGAGCCTTGACGAAGTGAAGCAGAAGCTCGACGAGCGCGGCCTGACGCTGCGCGGCTGAGCACAAGAAGCCGTTAGAGGAGAAACCTGTCATGCCCGCAACTCCGCACCGAGCCCGTAACTTTGGCGGTAGCTCGCAACACCAGAGACTGATGATGGCCAACTTGGCCGCGTCGTTGATCGCTGCCGAGGCAATCGTCACCACCGAGGCCAAGGCCAAGGCGTTGCGACCGATTGCCGAGAAGCTGATCACCAAGGCCAAGAAGGCGCAGGACGAAGGCCCGATGCGCGTGCACCGCATTCGCCAGATCCAGGGCTACTTGGGCGACAAGGAGATGACCCACAAATTGGTCAACGATGTCGCCACTCGCTACACCGAGCGCAACGGTGGCTACCTGCGCATCTTGAAGCTGGGCCCGCGCCACGGCGACAACGCACAGATGGCTCGCATCGAGCTCGTCTAGTTCGCATCTTTGCAACACAGGCGTCGCCTTCGGGCGGCGCCTGTGTGCGTTTTCGGCAGTGGTAGCCGCGGAGCACACTCAGTCCTGCATGGCCCGGTCCCACGCGCGCAGGCGACGCAGCAGGCTCCGCTTCTTGTGCTGGTGCGACTGCATCCGAATGAGGATGGAGTCGAGCACGCCGATGGCGTCGGTGATGTGCGGGCCTTTGTTCAGCATCACGCACTCGGCACGGACTGCCATGGCGGCATCGGTGACTTCGGCGCGCGAGGGCTGCCCGGTACGAGCCAGCGAGTCGAGCACCTGCGTTGCCCAGATGACCGGCACGTGAGCCGCCTCGCAGGCCCACATGATCTCCTCCTGCACCTCGGCCAGACGTTCGAACCCGACCTCCACGGCCAGGTCGCCGCGGGCGATCATGACCCCTGCGACTTCACTGCGCATCGCGGCGAGCAGCAACGTCGGCAGGTTCTCGAACGCAGTCACGTTCTCGATCTTCAACACGATGCCCAGTTGGGGCGCTCCGCGTTGTTCCAGTTCCTGCTGCAGCGCTCGAACGTCGTCGGCACTGCGCACGAAGGAGAAGTTGACGATGTCGGCGTGGCGAGTCACGAACGACAAGTCGTCGATGTCCTTGGCCGTGAGGGCAGACAGCGGGAGGTCGCTGTCGGGCAGGTTGATCCCCTTGCCCGCCTTGAGGTTCGCCCCGCCAGGGCGAACGTCGGTGACGGTGGCCCAGATCTGGTCGGCGTCGACCCTGTCGACGAACCCGCCGATCTTGCCGTCGTCGAACCAGACTCGTTGGCCGGGCAGCACGGCGCCGAAGGCCTCGGCCAGCGTGCAACCGATGAAGTGCGTCTCGCCCAGGCCTGTCGGCGGTGCCGGTGCGAGCGAGCGGGTGAGCACCACTGTGTCGCCGCGCCCGACGCGGTGAGCGAGCTCGACGCGCGGCAGCTCGCCGACGGTGGTGGCTTCGTCGACCTTCGTGCTGCGGCAGGTGACCTTCAGGCCGGACTGCACGTAGGTGGTTGCGCGAACGGCGGCGAGGCAACCATCGGCGTGCACGGCGATCACCTTCCAACTTCGCTTCGCGCCGCGGCTGTCCTCCAGTTCCAGACGGTCGTCGACCCGCCGGCGGGCGATCCAGTCGGGATCATCGATCGGCACCACGATGGCGCTGCTCAGTTCGGCTGGTGGGTCGACGCCAGGTGACGCGGTCAGCCACGCTCGTCCGGTCTCGGTGACCGCCCCCAGCCTGTCGCGGAGCGGGCCGATGCGCACCACCCGCGGCCCCGGCTCGATCGGCCCGGTGCGCAGCTTGGGCCCGGCCAGATCCATGGCAACTCGGCAGGCGCGGCCGTCGGGTGTGGTGATCGCGCGCACCTGGCGCACCATGCGCGCCCAGGCAGCTTCGTCGTCGTGGGCGCAGTTCACGCGGGCGATGTCCATACCGTTGCTCGCCAGCCGAGTGACGAGGTCGGGCCGGTCGGCAGCTTCGCTCGGCAGTGTGACCATGATGCGTGTGGATCGGGAAGCCGGAGGGGCACCGAGCAGGCGTTCGGTGTTGCGATCCAGCAGGTCCTGTCCCTCGCTGAAGCTGACAGCCAGGTGGTGCGTGCACTGCTGCTCGCCCGACAAACGACCGAGCACGCTGAGCACGGACTCGATGGTGGCCAGCACGTGCGGCTCGGATCGTCCCAGCGACGAGATGCCGAGCACGGCGAGCCGGCCCTGGAGCTCGCGGACATCGTGGCTGCGCAGCTCGACGTAGTGCACCAGGTTCGCCGCAGAGGCCCGGTGTGCGGGGTGCGCGGCCTCGATCTCGGTGTGCCACTGAGCTTCGGCGGCCACCAGAGCGGCGTGCAGATCGCGCACCTCCGCACCAAGGGAGATCAATTCGGCGTGGTCGGCCGCTCTCTGCATCACTCTGCAGGGTACGAGCCGCTCGGTGAACGCAAGATGACCGCCGATGGAACGTTTGTCACGTCAGCTTGGTCGTATCGTCGTATCCCATGATCACCGCCGCCCGCGGCCCCTTGCTGGCGCTCTCCTGTGCAGCCCTGGTGCCCGCCGCCGCGCTGGCCGGGCTGGCGCTGTACGCACGTGACAAGGCCCAGCCGGCGAAGGTCGCAGTTGCTCCGGCGACGGTGCCGCAGCAGTTGCCGGCGCCGCTGGCGTCACCGTTGCTGTCGGTGCGACGAGCGCCCGCCGCCCTGGCGGCCGACCGCCGCGCCGATCTGTTGGCCTCGTCGGTGGCGCCACTGGCGGCCTCGATCGACGGGTCCTCGTGTCTGGCGGTGGGTTTCGACGATCGTTCGCTGGTGGTGCGCAACCCGGATCTCGCAGTCATCCCCGCCAGCAACCTGAAGATCATCACCGCCGCGGTGGCGATCGATGTGCTCGGTCCCGGCTTCACCTACACCACCACCGTGGTCGGGCCGGCACCGGTGAACGGGGTGATCGACGGCGATGTCTTCCTGGTCGGTGGCGGCGACCCGGTGCTCAGCGAGCAGTGGTACACGCAGCAGTCGACCAGCCGCAAGCGACCGCCCACTCATGCCACGAGCGTGGAGGCGCTCGCCGATGCCGTGGTGGCCGCTGGTGTCACCCAGATCACCGGCAGGGTGCTGGGCGACGGCAGCCGCTACGACGACGAGCGCTACCCGCCGGGTTGGGCCGACGACATTCGAGTGTCGTTCGACGGCGGCGCAATCGGGGCGTTGGTGATCAACGATTCGCGTTCACCGTCCGACGCGCAGAGCAGCAACCCGTCGTCCAGCGCGGCGGCCGCCTTCCTCGGCCTGCTCGACCAACGTGGCATCGCCGTCGCGGGTGGGTCCGGCGACGGCGCCGCGCCGGTGGGGGCGAGCGTGCTCGCCGGGGTGCAATCGGCGCCGCTCTCCGAGATCGTCAACGAACTGCTGGCCACCAGCGACAACCTGACCGCTGAGATGATGGTGAAGGAGATCGGTCTCGCCGTGGCGCAGCGCGGCTCGCGGCCCGACGGCCTGCAGGCGATGCTCGACCGTCTCGTGTCGTGGGGCGTCCCCACCGCCGGTGTGCGGCTCACCGATGGCTCCGGCCTCAGCTACGACAATCAGCTCACCTGCGCAGCGTTGGCAGGGGTGCTGCAGCGAGGCAGTGCTACCGACGCCGTCGGTGCCGGGCTGGCCCGTGCCGGGCAGGATGGTTCGACGCTGGCCGACTCGTTCGAGCAGCAGGGTTTGGCAGGTGTGTTGCAGGGCAAGACGGGCACTCTGCACAACCCCTACGAGGTGAAGTCACTCGGCGGCTACTACGTCGTGGCCGGCAGCGAGGTGGGGTTCGTCCTCATCCTCAACGGCCCAGCGGCGCTTGGCTATGCATCGGCGTGGGAGCAACTGGGCGCAGCGCTGCTGGCTGCGGGCGCGGGGCCTTCCGCCGAGGCGCTTGCTCCACTGTCGTCCGTAAGCTGACGCTGTGCTCCGTCGTGCGCGCTTCACCGTGTCGTACGACGGCACCGACCTCTCCGGCTTTGCCGAGCAGGTTGGTGTGCGCACGGTGATGAGCGAGCTACGAGCCGCGATCGAGCGCGTGGTGCGTCAGCCCGCCAACCTCGTCGGCGCTGGGCGCACCGATGCAGGCGTTCATGCCTGGGGCCAAGTGGTGAGCTGCGACCTGCCCGATCACACCGACCTCGGCGGTCTGCAGCGCCGGGTGAACCGCATGTGTGGGCCCGAGATCGCCGTTCGTGACTGGGAGTGGGCCACCGACCCCGAGTTCCACGCTCGCTACAGCGCCGGCTCGCGGCTGTACCGGTACCACGTGCTCAATGCGCGTGAGCACAACCCGTTCGTGGCGCGCACGGCCTGGCACGTCACCGAGCCGTTGCAGCTGTGGGCCATGAACCTGGCGTGCGACCCTCTCATCGGCGAGCACGACTTCTCCACCTTCTGCCGTCGCCCGAAGGTGGATCACGGCGAACGCATTCGATCGATGCGGCGCCTCGTGTTCCATGCCGATTGGAAAGTGGTTGCGGGCGACGTGCCGGGCCTGCTGCGCTTCGAGATCTCGGCCAACGCCTTTTGTCACCAGATGGTCCGCTCGATCGTCGGCACGCTGGTGGAAGTGGGCATGGGCAAGCTCCACGCCGGCGACATGCGCGGCATCCTGGAGCAACGCAACCGCCAGTTCGCCGGTCAAGTGGCGCCGTCGCACGGCCTGGTGCTGTGGGAAGTGGCCTATCCGGTCGGCACTCCCACCGCGCGACCGCATTGATTTCGCGTGCATTCGCGCCCACCATTGCCGCTTTGGCCGCGATGCCCGTATCATTTCACGGTTCCCTGGCAGCCGCGACAGCACCATCTTCGGTGGTGCGAGCGGTGATCGAGGGCGTACTCGTGTGAAGGACCGTATTGATGAAGGACACGGCGTGATGACTACCTACAGCCCGAAGGCCAGCGAGATCACGCGTGCATGGCACGTGATCGACGCCGAAGATCTGGTGCTCGGCCGTCTGTGCACCGAGACAGCTCGGTTGCTCCGCGGCAAGCACAAGCCCACGTTCGCCCCGCACATCGACAGTGGCGACCACGTGGTCATCGTCAATGCCGCCAAGGTGGTGCTCACCAAGAACAAGGCCGCCAACAAGGGCGTGTACCGGCACTCGGGGTACCCCGGTGGCATCAAGAGCGAGACCTACCAGCACCTCATGGAGCGCGATGCGGCAGAGGCCGTTCGCCGCAGCGTCCGTGGCATGCTGCCGCACGGCCCGCTCGGCCGCGAGCAGATCAAGAAGCTGAAGGTGTACGCGGGCCCCCAGCATCCGCACGCTGCACAGAATCCCGTCACCCTCGAACTCCCCGCGGCCAAGGCCCGCTGAAGCGCCGGAAGGTACCGACTCACATGGCCACCAAGCCGCTCACCCAAACCACCGGTCGTCGGAAGGAAGCTGTTGCTCGCGCTCGCCTGCGCCCCGGCACCGGCGTTCACACCATCAACGGCAAGGCATTCGACGCATACTTCACCACGGCCATGCAGCGCATGGTCGTCACCGAAGCGCTGCGCGTCGTCGATGCCGAGGAGACCTACGACGTCGATGCCACCATGCACGGTGGCGGCGTCAGCGGCCAGTCCGGCGCCCTGCGCATGGCCATCGCCCGTGCACTCGTCGAGCTCGATCCCGAGGCTCGTCCGGCGTTGAAGAAGGCCGGCCTGCTCACTCGCGACCCGCGTCGCAAGGAGAGCAAGAAGTACGGCCTCGTCAAGGCCCGTAAGGCCAAGCAGTACACCAAGCGCTGATCCGCGTCAGCCGCTGCGTTCGTGTCACAGCGCCCCAGCCGTCCGTCCTCGGACCCAGCTGCGGGCGCTGTACCCGTTTTACGTAAAGGCTGTCGGGCGCTGAGCTGGTTCTGTGAGTTCCGGTTCTTGACACAAAGTCGAAGGGTCGAGCGATGAGTCTCAAGTTCGGTACCGACGGGGTGCGTGCAGAGGCGTTCACGGTGCTCACCACTCACTACGTCGCGGCGCTGGGCAGCGCGGCGGCACAGGTGCTGGGCGGCGGGCAGTGGTTGATCGGCCGCGACACTCGTGAGTCGGGCCCGGCGCTGGCGGCAGCGGTTGCTGCTGGGCTCGCCGCCGGCGGTGCCCAGCCGATCAGCGTCGGTGTGATGCCCACCCCGGCGCTGGCCTGGCTCGCTGCGCAGCGCGGTGTGCCGGCAGCGATGATCACCGCCTCGCACAACCCGTGGCAGGACAACGGGGTGAAGTTCTTCGCTCCGGGTGGGCTCAAGCTGCTCGACGAGGTGGAGCGCGCCATCGAAGCGGTGCTGCAGTTGGACGGGCCGGAGCCGCACGATGTGGTGCCCTCCCACGTCGACGCGCTCGGCGAGTACGTGGCGCACCTCGTCTCACTCGGTGGCTCGTTGGTCGGGCTGCGGGTCGTGCTCGATTGTGCGAACGGTGCGATGAGCGTTGCCGCGCCGGCCGTGTTCCGAGCGCTGGGCGCAACGGTCGTCGTGGTCCACGACAGGCCCGACGGGCGCAACATCAACGATCGCTGCGGCGCCACTCACACCGCGTCGTTGGCGGCCGCAGTGGTCGCCGAAGGTGCTCACCTCGGTCTCGCGTTCGATGGTGACGGCGACCGCGTGATCGCCATCGACGAACTGGGCAACGCGGTGGACGGTGATCGGCTGATCGCGTTGGCCGCGCTGCAGCTGCGCGACGAAGGCCGACTGCATGCCGACACGGTGGTGGTGACGGTGATGAGCAACCTTGGGTTCCACAAGGCGATGGTCGCCGCCGGCATCGAGGTGCTCACCACGGCGGTCGGCGATCGCTACGTGTTGGAGGCGCTCGATGCTCACGGGCACAGCGTCGGCGGCGAGCAGAGTGGTCACATCATCTATCGCGACGTGGCGACCACCGGTGACGGACTGCTCGCCGGGCTTCGTTTGGCCCAGTTCGTGCACGACGGGGGCCATGCGCTGGCCGAGCTCGCCGGTGGAGTGATGACCAGTTACCCGCAGGTGCTGGTCAACGTGCGTGTGCGCGAGCGTCACCCGCGTGTGGCCGCCGAGCTGTCGGCGGAGATCGAGGCCGCGGAGCGGTCACTCGGAGGTGATGGTCGCATCCTGGTGCGCGCCAGTGGAACCGAACCGCTGATCCGCGTGATGGTGGAAGCCGCCACGGTGCAGCAGGCGCAGGCAGTGGCCGATGAGCTTGCCGCGGTGGTGTTGGGCCTGGCTGACCCCTGTCGCTTCGGCTGACCTTGCCCGAAACCTGATCTCGGGCTGAACGAATGCGGACCACAGGCGTCAGTAACCTGTTCGTCATATGTGTGGCATCGTCGCGATCGTCTCCAGACCCAGCAGCCGGCCCGTTCCACTGGCGAGCGACCTCGTCGCTCTGCTCGATCGAGCTGTCGCTGCATCCACGCTCACCGAATCGGCGGTGTTGGTGGCAGAGGTGGATCATGCCCTGCACGGGATGCCCGGCATGCTCGCACTCGTCGGGCGCAGCGAGCTGATCGCAGGCATCGGCGCCCGCCTCGACCAGATCGATGGTCGCATCGTCGATCGCGAGCGGTCGCTGGAAGCGGGCAACATGCTCACCGCCGACGAGATCGAAGCGGTCAACGCAGAGCTGTTGGCCGTGCGCGACGCCGTCTGGGCGGTGCGCAAGGATCGCATCCGCACGGCGCACGCCGTCGCCGAGCTGGCCGGTCGCGACGCAAGTGTGGGCGCGGTGGCGGGCTACCTGGCCATTCAGCAGGCGCTCTCCGCGATCGACCGCATGGAGGTGCGCGGCCGCGACAGCGCAGGCATCCATGTGCTGGTCTGGAACCACGGCCTCGACCTCTCCGATCCGTCGGTGGCGGCCACGATCGCCCAGCGCGACCGCGACCCGTTGTTCCAAAGCGGTTCCGTGCGGTTGGCCGGCGACCGACTGGGCTTCGTCTACAAGGCGGCCGCGGAGATCGGCGAACTGGGCGACAACGTCAAGGCATTGCGCGCCGCCGTGCACGACGACCAGCTCCTGCGCCGTGCGCTCACGCGGCCCGATGCCCGCGTGTCGGTGCTCGGCCACACTCGCTGGGCCAGCGTCGGCATCATCAGCGAACCCAACTGCCACCCGGTGAACGGTGAGCAGATGGAGCAACCGGGCGCAGCGCAGACCGGCGCCGGGCAACTGCCGTACACCGTTGCGGTGCTCAACGGCGATGTCGACAACCATGCCGACATCAAGGTGAACCACGCGCTCCACCTGGCCGGCCCCATCACCACCGATGCCAAGGTGATCCCGGCGGTGATGGCGATGCACGCCGCCACCTCGAGCGATCTCGGTGAGGCCTTCCGTCGCACGGTTGCCGAGTTCGATGGCAGCGTGGCCATCGCCGCCGCGTCGGCCGATGCACCAGAGCAGGTGTTCCTCGCCTTGCGCGGCAGCGGGCAGGCGCTGTACGTGGGGCTCGGCGACGACATGTTCATCGTGGCCAGCGAGCCGTACGGCGTCGTCGAGGAGACCACTCAGTTCCTTCGTGTCGATGGTGAGACCGCTTCCTCCACCGGCAGCCGCGGTCAGGTGTTCGTGCTCGACGGCGCACAGGCGGGTTCGCTCGCGGGTGTGCGCCGCATCGCCTACGACGGCGGCGAGCTGCCGATCGACCCGGGCGAACTGGTCACCGCGCAGGTCACCACTCGCGACATCGACCGCGGCAGTGCGCCGCACTTCCTGCTGAAGGAGATCGGCGAGGCCCCGAACAGCTTCCGCAAGACGCTTCGTGGCAAGATCGTCGAGACGCCGCACGGCCTGCGCGCCGAGGTCGGCGAGCGTGCACTGCCGGCATCCATCGCGGCCCGGCTTGCCAGCGGCGAGATCACCAAGGTGCGCGTCATCGGCCAGGGCACCGCGGCGGTGGCCGGGCGCAGCATGGCGGCTGTGCTCGACCAGCTCGCCGACGGCACGCTCGACGTCGATCCGATCACCGCCACCGAGCTGTCGGGCTTCCACCTGCGTCTCGACATGGCCGACACCCTCATCGTGGCGGTCAGCCAGAGCGGCACCACCACCGACACCAATCGCACGGTCGATCTCGCCCGCGGTCGGGGCGCCTCGGTGCTGGCCATCGTCAACCGTCGCAACAGCGACCTCACCGACAAGGCCGACGGTGTGATGTACACGAGCGACGGCCGCGATGTGGAGATGAGCGTGGCCAGCACCAAGGCGTTCTACGCGCAGGTTGCGGCCGGGGTGCTGCTGGCGTGCGCGATCGCGGAGGCAGCCGGAAAGGGCACCGCACACCGTCGCCACGAACTGCTCGCGTCGCTGCGTCTGTTGCCCGATGCCATGGTGGAGGTGCTGGCCACTCGCCCAGCCATCGCGGAGGTGGCGCGTCGCTTCGCTCCGTCGAAGCGCTACTGGGCGATCGTGGGCAATGGCCCCAACGTGGTCGCCGCCGAAGAGGTGCGCATCAAGCTCAGCGAGCTCTGCTACAAGTCCATCGCCTGCGATGTCACCGAGGACAAGAAGCACATCGACCTGTCGAGTGAGCCGTTGATCCTGGTGTGCGCCGCAGGTCTGGTCGGCGGCACTGCCGACGATGTGGCCAAGGAGGTGGCCATCTACAAGGCGCACAAGGCCACGCCGATCGTGGTGGCCACAGATGCCGACGAACGCTTCGCGGCAGCCTCGGCGGTGCTCACCGTGCCGTCGGTGGATTCGACATTGGCCTTCGTGCTCTCGGCAATGGTGGGCCACCTGTTCGGCTACGAGGCTGCGCTGGCCATCGATGCGTCCGCGCGGCCACTGCGCGAGGCCCGCGAGGTCATCGAGAACGCCCTCGCCACAGGTGCCGATGGCGACGAAGTGCTGCGCACGGTGCGGGCGGCGATCGGCGTGCACGCCGAGCGGTTCCTCGACGGCTTGCGGGCCGACCAGTACAACGGCCATCTGGAAGCCTCGACCGCGGTGCGCCTGGTGGGCCTGCTGCGCGACCTGGCCGGCGAGTCGCCGCTCGAGGCGTACCAGCACGCCACGGGCAGGATCGCCACGCCGGGGGCCATCATCGATGATCTCACCGCCGCGCTCACCCGGGCCATCGAAGAGCTCACCCGTCCGATCGACGCCATCAAGCACCAGGCCAAGACGGTCACCGTGGGCATCAGCCGCAACGACGAAGGAGTGCTCGACCGGGCGCTGGTGCAGGAGCTGTTGTCGGCCGGTGCGGGTCGCGACCGCCTCTCGTATCGCACGCTGAAGGTGATGGCCGACCTCGACCCTGCAGTCGACGCGGTGGTCGGGTACACCCGCTATGCGATCGAAGGCGACCCTGCCGGCATTGGTGGCGCCACCATCACCATCGTCGACCGCGGTGGGCTGTCGCGCGACGTGCCCAGCAGGGTGGAGCGCAACTCGCAGCTGTTGGGCACCAAGCGGCGCGTGGCCAGCGAGAAGGAAGTGCTGGTGGCTCGTGGCCGCAGCGACGGACGAACGGTCATCTTCGTGCCCGAGGTGAAGGGTGGCACCTGCACCGGGATCACGCTGCTGCACGTGCGCTTCCACGAGCTGCTCCCGGCGGCGACGATGCGTGGGGTGTTGCAGGGCTATGACCGCCGCTACGACCGGCTGGTCGACTGGGTGACGGAAACCGAAGGCGCTTTCCGCGACGATCTGCTGGCCGATCTCCCGGTGGCCGATCTGTTGATCCAGCCCATCTCCGACACCGCCGACCACTGGCGTTCGTGATGCCGGGTCGTTCGTGATGCCGGTTTCGTGATGCCGGGTCGTTCGTGATACGGGGCATCGGCGTCGACGCGGTCGACATCGAGCGCTTCCGCACCTCGCTGGGGCGGACACCCTCGATGCGCGGGCGGCTCTTCACCGAGCAGGAACTGGCCGATGTTGCCGAGCAGGTCGACCAGGTGCGCTCGCTGGCGGCACGCTTCGCGGCGCGCGAAGCGGTGATGAAGGCAATGGGCCTTGGCCTGGGTGCCTTCGGGTTCCACGAGGTGTGGGTGTCGCGCTCGACATCGGGTGCGCCGCTGTTGCACGTCACCGGCCGCGCCGCCGAACTGGCGGTCGACCGCGGCATCACCAGCTGGCATCTCAGCCTCACGCACACCGATCTCGTCGCCATTGCATACGTCGTCGCCGAGTGAGCCAACGGTGGTCGCGGAGCCTCGCGCGAGTGCGTGGGCGTAGGCTCGGAGCGTGATCGCGATCGTGACGCCGGAGGAGATGCGGGCAGTCGATGCAGCCGCCGGCGAGGCACCCGACGTGCTGATCGGGCGAGCGGGCTCGGCGGTTGCTCGCGCCGCCGTGAGGATGATGGGCGGCACCTACGGGCGCACCGTGCAGGTGATCGTCGGCAAGGGCAACAACGGCGCCGATGGACGCGTGGCGGCGCAGCGGCTGGCGGCGCAGGGCGTACGGGTGCAGCTCTACGAAGCGCACGCGTGCCCCACGGCACTGCCGCCCGCCGATCTGGTGATCGACGCGGCCTACGGCACCGGCTTCCGCGGCACCTGGCGCCCCCCGGCAGTGGGCGACACGCCGGTGCTGGCCGTCGACGTTCCCAGTGGTGTCGACGCGCTCACCGGCGAAGCGCTCGGCGACGTGCTGGCGGCCACGCGCACCGTCACGTTCGCGGCACTGAAGCCGGGTCTGTTGATCCCTCCGGGAAGCGACCTGGCCGGCGCACTCGAGCTCGCGCCCATCGGGCTCGAAGCGCAGGCATCGGCGCGAGCACATGCTCATCTCGTGCAGCACGCCGACGTGGCCCTGTGGGTGCCGGGCCGCGACACCGCTGCGCACAAGTGGCGGGCGGCGGTGCGCATCATCGCCGGGAGCACTGGCATGACCGGTGCCGCGCGACTGGCCGCTCATGCCGCCATGCGTGCCGGCGCCGGCATGGTGCACCTCTCCGCGCCGGGCACGCTGGTGGCGCAGGCGCCGGCGGAGGTGGTGCAGCGGCCGCTGCCGACGAAGGGCTGGGCGCCGGAGGTGCTCGACACGCTCGACCGTTTCCACTCCTTGGTGGTCGGCCCCGGCCTCGGGCGTGATGACGACACCGCCGCGCAGGCCCGGATGCTGGCCGTCGAGGCGCCGATTCCCACCGTGATCGACGGCGACGGGCTGTTCGCGATGGCGTGGAACGCCGATGGCGCGGCGGCGTTGCTGCGGCGCCGAACCACCCCGACCGTGCTCACGCCGCACGATGGCGAGTACACGTTGCTCACGGGTGCGGCGCCCGCCACCGATCGACTGGTCGCGGCTCGCCGGCTGGCTGCCGACACCGGGTGCGTGGTGCTGCTGAAGGGTCCTGCGACGGTCGTGGCCGACCCTCACGGCGCAGCGCTGGTGGTCACCACCGGTGATGCGCGGTTGGCCACAGCCGGCACCGGCGACGTGCTCAGTGGCATCATCGGCGCGTTGCTCGCCGCCGGGGTGCCGGCGCTGCAGGCGGCGCCGCCGGCGCGTGGCTGCACGGTCGCGCCGCGCGCCGAGCGCCGGAGCGTGGCATGGTCGCGGGCGACCTCGCCGATCACCTGTCAGCGGTGCTGCACGAGCTGATGACGCCAGGAGAACCGTCGTGAGCCGGTGGGCCTGGGCAGAGGTGTCGGCGGCGGCCATCGAGCACAACGTGCGCGTGGTGGCGCAGGCTGCCGCGCCGGCGCAGGTGTGGGCGGTGGTGAAGGCCGACGGCTACGGCCACGGCGCGGTGTTGGCAGCGCGGGCAGCAGTCGCCGGTGGCGCGCAAGGCCTCTGCGTCGCGCTGGTGCAGGAGGGTGTTGCGTTGCGCGAGGCGGGCATCGAACTGCCCATCCTGGTGCTCAGCGAGCAGCCGGAAGCATCGTTGGAGGCGGCTGTTCGGCACCGCCTGGCAGTGGCGGTCTACAGCGACGAGCAGATCAGCGCGCTCACCGCGTACGGCGCCTCCAACCACCCTGTGCACCTCAAGATCGACACCGGCATGCGTCGCGTCGGCGCCGCCGAGCATCAGGCTGTCGGGCTCGCCGACACGATTGCGGCGTCGCCCGCAGTGCAGCTCGAGGGGGTGTTCACCCACCTTGCTGTGGCCGACGAGCCGGAGAACCCGTTCACCGATCACCAACTCGATCGGTTCGACGTGGTTCTCGCCTCGCTCGCCGCGGCCGGGCATCACCCGCAGTTGGTGCATGCCGCCAACTCTGCCGGCGCGCTCGCCCACCCGCGATCGAGGTACGACATGGTGCGCGCGGGCATCGCCATCTACGGCATCTCGCCCGGTGCCGGTGTCGATCATCTGTGCACCGATCTACGGCCCGCGCTGTCGCTGCACGCCCGCGTGTCGCACGTCAAGCGCCTCGCGGCGGGCGAGGGCATCTCGTACGGGTTGCGGCACACGTTCGAGCGCGACACCACGGTGGCAACGCTGCCGCTCGGGTACGCCGATGGTGTGCCTCGCCGACTGCATGCCGTGGGTGGCACGGTGCTGGTGCATGGGCACCGGCGGCTGATCGTGGGCGTGGTGACGATGGACCAGATGATGGTCGACTGCGGCGACGACCACGTGCTGCCCGGCGACGAAGCGGTGCTGATCGGCTCCCAGGGCGGCCACACCATCACCGCTGCCGAGTGGGCCGACGCGCTCGACACGATCGCTTACGAGATCGTCTGCGGTGTCTCCGCACGGGTCGAGCGGCGCACGGTGGAGCCGCGACCTCTAGATTGATCAAGCCATGTTGCACCTTCGAGCGTCGTCACTCGCCGACACCCATGCCATCGCCGCCGCGTTGGCGGCCCTGTCGCGCGCTGGCGATCTCATCGTGCTGGCCGGCGAGATGGGCGCCGGCAAGACCGCGTTCGCCAAGGGGTTCGGAGCAGCACTTGGCGTCACCGAGCCGATCACCTCGCCCACGTTCACGTTGGTGCACAGCTATCAGGCCGGCAAGTTGACGCTGCACCACGCCGACATCTACCGGCTCAGCACGCACAACGAAGTCGCCGACCTCGCGCTCGCCGAGCTGTTGGAGTACGACGGCATCGTGTTGATCGAGTGGGGTGATGTGGTTGCCGGTTCGCTGGGCGATCACCTGCTGGTGCAGCTCGACGCGGTCGACGACGACGAGCAGGCCCGCGTGGTCACGCTCAGTGGCGTCGGCCCCGGGTGGGCAGCTCGGTGGCAGCGTGTCGAGGTCGCCACGGGGTCGTTCGCATGTTGATCCTCGGCATCGAAACGGCCACGCAGCAGGTCAGTGTCGCAATCGGAGGGCACGAAGGCGTGTTGGGGATGTTCGAGGTGTCGCGCGGTCGCCGCCACGCCGAGACGCTCACTCCGGCCATCGAGTTCCTGTGCCGGCAGGCCGACATCGAGATCGCCGAGTTCGGCGCCATCGCGGTCGACATCGGCCCGGGTCTGTTCACGGGCATGCGTGTGGGGCTGGCCGCGGGCAAGGCCATTGCGCAGGCGCTGCGGGTGCCGATGATCGGCATCAGCTCGCTCGACCTGCTCGCCTTCCCGCTGCGCTACACGGATCGCACCATTGCCGCAGTCATCGATGCGCGCAAGGGCGAGCTGTTCTACGCCTGCTACCGCCCGGTGCCCGGCGGCGTGCAGCGGGTCACCGACCCACGGGTCAGCTCGGTCGACGACCTGGTCGCGGATCTGATGGCGCGAGGCCAGAACGTGGTGTGCGTGGGCGACGGCGCGCTGCGCTACCGCGAGCAGATCTCGGCCGGCTTGAACTGCGACTTCGCGGAGCAGTTCCTGCAGTTCCCCTCGGCGGCGCCGCTGGTGCAGCTCGCCCACGCCCGTGCGCTGCGCGAGGACTGGGTGAACCCGTGGGAGATCCAGCCGATGTACCTGCGCGCGCCCGACGCGCAGATCAACTGGGCCACTCGCGAGGCTGCGAAATGAGCGTGCTCGCGCGGCTGCTGGGCAAGCCCACCGACGACGGCCTGGTGGTCGAGCCCATGCGCCGCCGGCACGTGGCCGAGGTGTTGCCCATCGAGCACGCCTCGTACCCGCGCCCATGGACGGCGGGTGTCTTCCACAGCGAGATCGAGATGATGCGGCGCGGCGAACGGCACTACCTCATCGCCCGCGATGGCAACGAGATCGTCGGCTACGGCGGTGTGATGTTCGTGGTCGACGATGCGCACGTCACCAACATCGCGGTCGCTGCTCGCCGGCAGCGGCAAGGCATCGCCACTCGCCTGCTGGCCGAGTTGGCGTGGGATGCCATCGACCACGGGTGTGTGGCGCTCACCCTCGAGGTGCGCGTCAGCAACACCGCCGCGCAAGCGCTGTATCGCGAGTTCGGCTTCGTGCCCGCCGGCGTGCGCAAGAGGTACTACGAGAACGTGGAAGACGCGATCGTGATGTGGTGCAACGACCTGGCGTTGCCCGAGTATCGCGATCGCTTGCGCGAGCTGTGCCCGGAGGTGGATCGATGAACGTCACCGACGCCACACTCGTGCTGGGCATCGAGACAAGTTGCGACGAAACTGCGGCCGCGCTGGTGATGGGCGGCTACGACGTGGTCTCCAGCGCGGTCAGCACCCAGGTGGATCTGCACGCCTAGTTCGGTGGTGGTGGTGCCCGAGATCGCCAGCCGTCGCACCTCGATCTGCTCAACCCGATGATCGCTCGCGCCATCGTGGAAGCCGGCGTCAACGAGGGTCGCATCGACGCAGTGGCGTGCACGGTTGGTCCTGGTCTCATCGGTGCGCTGCTGGTCGGTGTGTCGGCGGCGAAGGCGTTGGCCCTCACGTGGGACGTGCCGTTCGTCGGTGTCAACCACATGGAGGCCCACCTCTATGCGGCGTTCCTGGAAGACCCGACGCTCGAGTTCCCGCTCGTGGTGATGCTGGTGTCGGGTGGGCACACGATGCTCATCGAGATGCAGGACCACGGCCGGTACCGGCTGCTGGGCCAGACGATCGACGACGCGGCCGGCGAGGCGTTCGACAAGGTGGCGCGCTTCCTCGGGCTCGGCTACCCGGGCGGCCCGGCGATCGATCGCGAGGCGATGCACGGCGACCCGGAGGCGATCGCCTTCCCGCGGGCGATGCTGCACGACGGGCTCGACTTCAGCTTCAGCGGGTTGAAGACCTCCGTGATGAACTACGTGCGCAAGCACCCCGATGTGTCGGCGGCCGACGTTGCCGCCTCGTTCCAGGCGGCGGTGGTGGATGTGCTGGTCACGAAGGCGCGTCGTGCCGCCGAACAGGTGGGCGCTCGTGGGCTCGTGTTGGGAGGCGGTGTGGCCGCCAACTCGTTGTTGCGCGAGCGCTTCCTCTCCGTGTGCACCGACGCCGGCATCCACGGCTTCCTGCCCAGCCGGGAGATGTGCACCGACAACGCTGCGATGATCGCTGCGGCCGGTTGGCACCGGCTGCGCAGCGACGGGCCGACGGCGCTCGATGCCGGCGCGTACCCCAACCTGCGGCTGCCGCTGCTGCCGTGAGAGAGCTGACATGACCATCCGTATCGATGCCTTCGTGGTTGCCGTTCCCGGCCTGGAGCCGCTGTTGCTGGATGAGGTGCAGCGCCTCGGCGTGCGCCCGGCCCGCGCCGTGCGCGGAGGCGTGGAGTGCAACATCACCTGGCCGCAGCTGTGGGCCCTCAACCTTCGCTCGCGTGTGGCCACGCGGGTTGTGGTGCGCGTCGCCCGCTTCCACTCCGACGGCTTCCACTCGTTGCAGGTCGGGTTGCGTGCGGTCGACTGGGCAGCGTGGCTGCCGGCCGCCGACGGTCCGCATGCGGGTGTTGCCATCGCCGCCACCTGCGACAAGGAGTCGAAGCTGTACCACTCGGGCGCCGTGGAGGAGCGAGTTGCCGAGGTGTTGGGGCGCCCCTTGGGCGAGCAGACGCTGCAGGTGCGCGTGCAGCGCGATGTGGTGACCGTGAGCCTGGATGCATCGGGCGCGCCGTTGCATCACCGGGGGTGGCGCGGGCCCGCCGGCAAGGCGCCGATGCGCGAGTCGCTGGCGGCGGCCTTGGTGCTGGCCAGTGGTTGGAACATGAAGTCGCCGCTGGTCGACCCGTTCTGTGGCTCCGGCACCATCGCGATCGAGGCCGCGCTCATCGCGCGCCGGATGGCGCCGGGCCGCAACCGCTCGTTCGCGTTTCAGCACTGGCCCACCTTCGAGTCGGCGGGCTGGGATCGTCTGCTGCGGGGTGCCGACGGCGACGTGGTGGAGAAGTGCCCTCCCATCGTCGCGTCCGATCGTGACGCGGGTGCGGTGGCCGCGTCGTTGCACAACGCCGAGAGTGCGGGTGTGAGCGCGAACGTGGAGGTGCTGCAACGCACGGTGAGCGATCTCGAGCTGCCGCCACGCGCCGGTTGGGTCGTGAGCAACCCGCCATACGGGCACCGCGTGGGTGGCCAAGGTGGGGGCGACCGCGATCTGCGCAACCTCTACGACCGCTTCGGGGCGGTGCTCCGCGAGCGCGGGGTCGGCTGGCACGTGGCGCTGCTGGCCGCCCACGACACGCCGGTGGCGCATGCAGCTTCCGCTGCGGCCCACGTTGGCCACCACCAACGGTGGCATCGAGGTTGCCGTGCAGACCGGCGTGGTCGGGCCGCTCGCCGCGGTGCCCGCCGAGACCACCTGACGTGGCGTGGCACACGCCATGAGCTGCGCGGGTAGTGGCAGCCCGCGAAGTTGACTGGAGGGCGTACGGACGAGCTGGCCGTGATGAACAGTGCGGTTGCTGGACAGCCGAAGACGCGGTTCGACGTCACCTGGAAGGTGGAGCTTGCGCGAGCAAGGTACCGGCGGTGAGCGCAGTGAAGCCGGTGCCGGCAGCAGCCCAGATGCGCCGGCGTCGTCCGGGCGCGCAGGCCGTGGAAGGAGCCTCGTCGCGGGTGGCAATTCTTCGCCGCGTGAGCTCGTGGGCCGCATCGGTGGAATGCCGAATGTGCTAGGGTGTCGCGAGGTAGAGCGTGCGGTCGTCGGCCGAGAACGCCAGGCCGTTGGCCGTTCCAGTCCTCCGCGACGCACCGAGCGCCGGGAAGAGGATCGACCCGGTACACGCACCGTCGGCTCGGAGGGGCCCACCCCCCCCGCGCGCCCCGCCCCCCCCGCGCCCCCCGCCGCCGGCCAGCACGGTGACCCGTCGTGCTCGGTCTGGTGAGCTGCCGGCGGCCGGACCCGCCGGCGGCCGGCCCGCGCCGCCGATGCCGGCAGCCTGGGTCGGCGTCCGTCGGTGCGGATCCTGCCTGTGTTGTCTCCTCCATTGCTGATAGTGTGCGGCTTATCAGAGCAGCCAGCTGGTGTCGTGCTGGCGCCGTGCCCTTCCCCGGAGAGGCTGCTCGCGTCCGCCGGGGCGCGGTCCCCCCCCCCCCCCCCCGCCCGGGCCGGGCCCCCCCCCCGGCCCCCGCCCGCCGGGGCCCCCCCCCCCCCCCCCCCCCCCCCCCCCCCCCCCGGCGGCCCCCCCCCCCCCCCCGCCCCGCCCCCGCCCCCCGGGTCCCGCCCCGCGGACCCCCCGCCCCCCGCCGCGGAGATCTGGGCAGCGGAGATCACTGGGTGGTCGGACGACTGAACCGCAGCCGGCGACCCGCTGCGCTAGTCGTGGATCCAGACGGTGGAGCCCAACGGCAGCAGGTTCTGGCCCCAGATGAGGTCCATCACCGGGTTCACCACCCGGATGCAGCCGTGCGATGCGGGGTAGTTGGGCACACGCGGCGCCCCGTGCACGGCGACGCCGCCCACCACGAACTTGGGTCGGTACAGGCTGCCCAGATCGCCCTCGTAACGAGCGACGTCGCTCTCCCGGTAGGTGCGGAAGGTGCCGGTGGGCGTGATCGCGATGCCGATCACCCGGGCGCCGGCGCTCTTCTGGTCTTCCTCGTCGTAGCTGCGGCCGTTGCCGGTGGAGACGTTGAAGATGTACTTCATCTGGCCGTTCTGGATGACGTAGGCGATCTGCTTGCCCTTGTCGACTTCCAGCAGGGTGCCACTGCTGCGGCCCGCTGCCGGGCGGCAGGTCTGTGTGTTGAGTGCGATTGCGGTGGCGTTGTCGACCACGGTCGTGGAGGGCAGGCCCTTCCACTTCTGGAAGGCCATCACCGCTTGCACGGTGGTGAGGCCGTACGACCCATCGGCACCTGCGTTCCAGAAGCCCAACGTGGCCAGCCGGTTCTGCAGGTCGGCGACCGAGCGCTTCGAGGAGCCGAACACGATAGGCCCGACGGGCGAGTTGGGGAAGCCCACCGAGGGCGTGGTGCAGGCCGGTGACGCAGCATTGCTGGGTGGGCCGAACTGCGCGGGTGCAGCGCCGCCGATGAAGTACCCGGCAAGGTCGGCGATCAGGTTGCCACCGGCTTCGGTGAACATGGAGAAGCCTCGCGCCGACACGGGCACGATGGCGTGGTTGGCCAACGTCTGTGCCGGGCGGGCGATGTTCATCGTGGACGTGCTCGGTTTGGTGGCCGGGTCGACCGCGCCGGCCGTGCCCACGCTGATGTAGCCCGTGGTGATGGTGTCGGCGGTGGTGGCGTTGAGCACGACGGCCGAGATGCTGGAGGCGCCGAGTGCGGGGATGGTGGCCACCGGCACCTCGAAGCGCCAGCCCGGCTGAGCGCGGGTGGTGCCACCGAGCGGGTTGAGCGCAGCGACGCGTGTGTCGACGACTCGAGTGGGCGAGGCCATCGGTACGAACAGGCCCTCGGTGGCGGGAGTTGCATCGCTGCCCGTGTAGGTGCCGACCAGGTCGACGATCAGGTCGCCGCCGCTCTCGGAGAAGATGGTGATACCGCCGTTCGCATCGACCGGCACGATGGCCTGGTTGGCGGCGAGCGCGTTGCCGCCCCACGGCGAGTTGAGGTTCGAGGTGGTGGGCACGACCCCGCCCTGCGGGTAGACCTGCCAGTAGCCGGACTTGGAGGTGACCGCTGTGAGGTTGACTGCGACGGCGCTGGCGCCGGCAGCGCCGGGCACGGTGAAGGCCCGCGTCTCGCCGCCGCCGAAGGTGGCCACACCGCGTGTGTCGAGCACACGCGGAGCGGCGAGGGGCTGGAAGCGACCGGCGGTGGCTTCCTCGGCGGGGGTGTAGTAGCCGAGCAGGTCGACGATCACGTGGCCGCCGGCGCTGGCGAACACGTCGACGACGCCATCGCCGCCGACCGGCACCGTGACCAGGTTGGGCACTGCGCCACCGGCCAGCGAGAGCAGTTCGTCGATGTTGAGGTTGGAGGCGTCGGGGCGCGCGCTGGTGTGCGGCCACACGGTCCAGTAGCCGGCACCGGCCGGGCCGACGACCGTGAGGTTGAGCACGGCGGCGACGGCTGTGCCGGATGGCGGCAGCGGGGCGGCGCCGGTGACGTTGACCGACAGCGAGCCACCGGCAGCGAGTGCCCGCGACGAGCGAGTGTCGACCAGGCGCTGTGCCGTGGGCAGTGCCACGTAGCTACTGGTGGTGGCCGCTGCCGAGACGCTGGCGGCCGGCAGAGCGGTCGACACGACCGTCGACAGGACAGTGGTGCCGGCGACGGTTGTTCCGGCGATGCAGAGTGTGGCGAGAAGTGATCGAGAACGCACTGCGTCAGGTTACGACGGTGGGGGTTGAGTCGTACGTCACCCTCGGGCCGGCAGCCGGTACCGTGTCAGCCCGTGCGGATCGGTTCCTTCACTCCCGCTGCGCCCGTGGTGCTGGCGCCGATGGCTGGGGTCACCAACGCGCCGTTCCGCACCATGTGCCGCCGCTTCGCGCCGGGCCTGGTCTATGTGAACGAGATGGTGATGGCCACCGCGGTCGTGCACGGCAACCTCAAGACCGAACGGATGATGACGTTCACCGCCGACGAGCAGCCGCGCAGCCTGCAGGTGTACGGCAGCGATCCGGTCATGCTGGGCGAAGCCATCCGCACGGTGTGCGCGCAGGGTCGCGTCGACCACATCGACATCAACTTCGGGTGCCCGGCGGCGAAGGTCACCCGCAAGGGCGGTGGCGCGGCGGTGCCTGCCAAGCCCAACCTGCTGCGCGCCATCCTGCGCAGCGCGGTCGCTGCCGCCACTCCGTACGGCGTGCCGGTCACCATCAAGTTCCGCAAGGGTCTCTACGACTCGCTGCTCACCTACGTCACCACCGGTCGCATCGCTGCCGAGGAAGGCGTTGCGGCTGTGGCACTGCACGCACGCACTGCCGAGCAGCACTACGCCGGCCTGGCGGATTGGAACGCGATCGGTGAGCTGAAGGCCGCCGTGCCCGAGATACCGGTGCTGGGCAACGGCGACATCTGGGAGGCAGCGGATGCGGTGCGCATGATGCGCGAAACCGGCTGCGATGGGGTGGTGGTCGGGCGTGGTTGCCTCGGCAGGCCGTGGCTCTTCCGCGACCTCGTGGAAGCGCTCAACGGCCGCCCGGCGCCGCCCGCCCCCACGCTCGGCGAGGTCTGCGCCGTGATGGCCCAGCACGCTCGGTTGCTGGTGCCGCACATGACCGAACCGATTGCGATGCGCGACTTCCGCAAGCACACCTCGTGGTACTTCACCGGCTACCCCGTCGGGGGCGAGGTTCGGCGACAGTTCAGCAGCGTCTCCACCTACACCGAGTTGGAGGACCTCATCGCCACGCTCGACCCAGCGATCACCATCGTGGAGGGTGGCGAGCGCATCCGTCGCGGGCACACCAACGGGCCCATCCGGGTGGTGCTGCCGATGGGTTACCTCGATCATCTCGACGACCTGGTCGTGCCTGACGACGCCGACGTGATGGCGCTCAGCGGCGGATGAACGCGCCGCCGATCGTGCTCGCCTCGGCATCGCCCCGGCGCTACGCACTGCTGGAACAACTGGGCCTGCGGTTCTCCGTCGAGGCGCCCGATGTCGACGAAACGCCGCTGCTCGACGAGGCGCCGGTTCCGTACGTGCAGCGCCTCGCCGTTGCGAAGGCGCATGCAGTGCACGTGCCGGCGCACACGCTGGTCATCGCTGCCGACACCACCGTGGATCTCGGTGGCGAGATCCTGGCCAAGCCGGTCGACGCCGACGATGCTCGCGCGATGTTGCGGCGGCTGTCGGCACGCACCCACCGGGTGCACACGGGCGTCGCGCTGCGGTTGGGCGACCGAACGGTTGCCGAGACCATCACCTCGCTGGTCACGTTCACGCCCCTCACCGCGGCGCTGATCGAGTGGTACGTGGGCACCGGCGAACCGCTCGACAAAGCGGGGGCCTACGCAGTGCAGGGCGCCGGCGGAGTGTTCGTGCAACGTGCAGGGCAGCGTCAGCAACGTCGTCGGCCTTCCGTTGCACGCGGTCGTGCGGCTGGCCGGCGACCTGGGCGTGGTGCTGTTGGGTTGACGTCCCCAACGGCTTCGGTCGGGTCGGGCGCTCGGATCGTCGCTCGGGCGGCGGTTCTGGGCGGTTTCCGTCTCGAAGGCCGAGACGGAAACACCCCAGGAGCTCCGGGGGTACGGAGTTGACACTCGGTTCAGGTGGAGGGGTCGACCAGTTCGTAGGTTGCACCGAGCGGGAGGAGCGCCGCGACGGCCGACGTGGTGGCGTCGACCGGCACCGGTTCGTACGCGGTGGAGTTGCCGGTGACGTCGGTGACGACGAGCTGCTGGGCGATGCCGATGGGCAGCACGGCGACGACGAACGCGTTGAGCGACTCGGTTCCGATGACGTGCGTCGCCGGTGACAGCGGAGTACTGAAGATGCACTCGGCCATGCTCGAGTCGGCGGGGCCGAAGTGCACGCAGATGACCACCGGGTTCCCGAGCGTGATCGATGCACGCCACGCGAGGCCGTCGGGCGTGTTGCCCGTGCTGAAGGTGACCTGCTGCGCCGTGTCGACTCTGAAGGTCTCGACGTCGGTGACCTCGTCGATGACCTGGGCCCACTCCGCGCGTGTGGCCGGGTGCACCGACTCGGCCAGCGAGATCATTCGCGCGGTGGGTTCGGCGCCGGCGACCGCCACCAGGCGATCGCCCTCCTGCCACACGATCAGGGTGCCCAGGCGCCGGGTTTCGATGAGCAACGCCGGCAGACCGTGCACGATGATGTTGGACCCACGACCGAAGTAGAACTCGGCCATCGCGAGGGCATCCGAGTCGGCCACGATCGAGGCCGCGAGCACCGGTGCGGTGTCGCCCTCGTAGGTGAGCACGGTGGGCGTGAACCGGCTGAGCACCGGTTCGCCGCCGAGGTGCGAGGCCAGCACCTGCACGCGGGTGAGCGTCTCCACATCGCCGAGCGGCAACAACGTGCCCAACGAGTAGCTGCGTTCGATGGCGGGCACCCCCTCGACCACCCCGACGGCATTGGCGAACTCGAGCGCCGCCGGTCCGTCGAGCCGATTCGATTCCACGTCCCAGTAGTTCCCGTCGATGGGGCCCCAGGTGACGGTGGTGCGCACTCGCACGTGCCGCACCTTCGCCTGCAGCCCGCGCACGACGGCGGTGGACTTGCTGGGAGTGACCTCCCCGCGCCCGTTGGAGGCACGCGAGTGGAACAGCGCCCACGTGCCGTAGTCGTACGTGCCATCGGCCTCGGCGAAGACGTAGCCGAGAGGGGTTGGCTCGTCGGCGGCGAGGTTCTGACCCGGCTGCAGACCGAGGATGCGGCTGCTGGGCAGGTCGAGCACGAGTTGGTCGGTCAGCGACGACGCGGCCGGTGGGGCAGCGGCGAAGGTGCGCCATGTCGGCGCGTGCTGCCATGGGCGCCAGACCAACGCGGCAGTGCTCATCACTGCCACGACGATGACGACCGTGACCAGAACCCGACGTGGTGGCCGCCGCCGAACACGAGGCTCTCCAGGCGCATCGTGGCCACCGAACACGCTGGGATCCGCGTCGATGACATCGATCTCGATGATGTCGCCGGTACCTGGCGGCTGCCGCATGCCGACAGTGTCGCACGCCCGTCGCCCGGGGGCCAGTGAGCGGCTGGTGCCGCCGTCGTTAGCACTCTCGGCTCCCGGTTGCTAACGACCCCTCCGGACGCCTAGCCTTGGCACTCGCGAGGGCTGAGTGCTAACCGGCTCTCCGAGCGATTCCACATCATTCACGTTTCGTGTACTGCCAATGGAGGCCTGCACCATGTCACTCAAGCCGCTTGACGATCGCATCGTCGTACTGCCCAACGAGGCCGAGCTCACCACCGCGTCGGGCCTGGTGATCCCCGACACCGCCAAGGAGAAGCCGCAGCAGGGTTCCGTCGTTGCCGTCGGCCCGGGTCGCTGGAGCGACGATCGTGGCGCGCACAGCCCGCTCGATGTGAAGGTGGGCGACACCGTGCTGTACAGCAAGTACGGCGGCACCGAAGTCACCATCGACGGCAAGGATCTGCTGATCCTCACCAGCCGCGACGTGCTCGCGATCGTCGAGAAGTGAGCCACTGAACCACATGGCAAAGCAACTGAAGTTCCACGACGAGGCGCGTCGCGCGCTCGAGGCCGGGGTGAACAAGTTGGCCGACACGGTCAAGGTCACCCTCGGGCCGAAGGGCCGCAACGTCGTGCTCGACAAGAAGTTCGGCGCCCCCACCATCACCAACGACGGTGTGTCCATCGCGAAGGACGTCGAGCTCGACGATCCGTTCGAGAACATGGGCGCCCAGCTGGTGAAGGAAGTCGCCACCAAGACCAACGACGTCGCCGGCGACGGCACCACCACCGCCACGGTGCTGGCGCAGGCCATGGTGCAGCACGGCATGCGCAACGTCACGGCCGGCGCCAACCCGATGGGCCTCAAGAAGGGCATCGAGAAGGCTGTCGCCGCGGCGGTCGAGAGCATCAAGAGCCAGGCCACCGTGGTCGACGACAAGGATCAGATCGCCGCTGTCGCCACCATCTCCGCCGCCGATGCGTCGGTGGGCGAGGTCATCGCGAACGCGATCGACAAGGTCGGCAAGGACGGCGTGGTGACGGTGGAGGAGAGCAACACCTTCGGCACCGAGCTCGAGTTCACCGAGGGCATGCAGTTCGACAAGGGCTACCTGTCGCCGTACTTCGTCTCCGATGTCGAGCGCCAGGAAGTCATCCTGGAAGACGCCTACGTGCTGTTCAACGCCGGCAAGATCTCCACCGTGCAGGCAATGCTGCCCGTGCTCGAGACCGTCATGAAGTCGGGTCGCCCGCTGCTGATCATCGCTGAAGACATCGACGGCGAGGCCTTGGCCACGCTGGTCGTCAACAAGATCCGTGGCACGTTCAACTCGGCAGCTGTCAAGGCCCCGGGCTTCGGCGATCGTCGCAAGGCGATGCTGCAAGACATGGCAGTGCTCACCGGCGGCCAGGTCATCAGCGAGGAAGTCGGTCTCAAGCTGGAGAACGTCACCCTCGATCTGCTGGGCCGTGCCAAGCGCATCATCATCACCAAGGACAACACCACCATCGTCGATGGCGCCGGCGAGCACGACGACGTCGTCGGCCGCATCAACCAGATCAAGGCCGAGATCGAGAACACCGACAGCGACTGGGACCGTGAGAAGCTGCAGGAGCGCCTGGCCAAGCTGGCCGGTGGCGTGGCAGTCATCAAGGTCGGCGCCGCCACCGAGGTGGAGCTCAAGGAGAAGAAGCACCGCATCGAAGACGCCGTCTCGGCCACTCGTGCAGCCATCGAGGAAGGCGTGGTCGCCGGTGGCGGCACCGCCCTCGTTCGTGCCCGTGCAGCGGTGAAGGCCGTTGTCGACTCGCTGGAAGGCGACGAGCGCACCGGTGCCCGCACCGTGTGGGAGTCGCTGACGGCGCCGTGCCGGCTCATTGCCGACAACGCCGGCCTGGAAGGTGCGGTCACCACCCGGGAAGTCGAGGCCGCCAAGGGCTCGATGGGCCTCAACGCCGCAACCGGCGAGATGGTCGACCTGGTCAAGGCCGGCATCATCGACCCGGCCAAGGTCACCCGTGCGGCGCTGCAGAACGCAGCGTCGATCGCCGCGCTGGTGCTCACCACCGAGTGCCTCGTCGCCGACAAGCCGGAGAAGGCTCCGGCCGGCGGCATGGGCGGTGGCGGCATGGGCGGCGGCATGCCCGGTATGGGAATGATGTAAGCACTCGGTCGGCCGCAGGGCCGCCCGCACGCACGACCCCGGTGGCGAGTGATCGCCCCGGGGTCGTTGTCGTTTTGGCCCTCGTTGTCGTTGGCCCTCGTTGTCGTTGTCGTTTTGGTGCGCGGTAGGCTCGCTCGCATGACGCCGAGCCTCCGTCACCTGCGGTCGGCGCGGCGCACTCGTGTCATCGCCGGTCGGCACGTCGATGGCTGAGGCCGGCAAGCGTCCGTTCTGGATGCATCAGCTCGTGGAGTACATCCTCGGTGGGGCGCTGGTGGCAAGTGGCCTGCAGAGCCCGTACCCCTTGGTGCCGGCGGTGCTGGGTGGCATCGTCATGGGCCACGCCGCCATCACGCGCGGTGCGCTGGCCGCCTTCCGGGTGATCGATCGGCGGCTGCATCGAGTGCTCGATCCGCTGGTCATCGGCCTGCAGGTGCTCGGTGCCGTGCAACCCTGGATCACCGTCGACCCCGGCACGCGCGTCATCATCGGTGGCATTGCCGCAGTGCACTTCGTCGTGTGGTTCAGCAGCAGCTTCAGCGAGAAGCCGAAGAAGCCGGCCAAGTCGGAGCAGGCCACCTCGGGACAGGCCAAGTCGGAACGGGCCGAGTCGGCTCCGGCAGGCAACCCGAACGGTACGCCGAGCGACGCGCCCGTTGCCGGCGACAGGAGCGCCGAGATCGGCCGCTCCGCAGGGCGAATGGTGGGCTCGGGTGTGAATGCGGTGCGCAGGGCCAAGGAGAAGCGCGCCAACAGGTGAGCCGCCTCAGAGCGCCGTACGGATGCTCCACAGCTCAGGGAACAGCTCGGTGCTCAACATAGCCCGCAGGTAGCCGACACCCGATGTGCCGCCCGTGCCCTGCTTGAAGCCGATCACGCGTTGCACGGTGGTGAGGTGCCGGAACCGCCAGAGGCGGAATGCGTCCTCCAGATCGACGAGCTTCTCGCCCAGTTGGTACAGCTCCCAGTTGTCGGAGGCGTTGCTGTACACCGCCAGCCACGCGGCCTCGACACCCGGGTCGGTGGTGTACGGCTGGGTCACGTCACGCTGCAGCACATGTGCCGGCACTTCGATGCCGCGGCGGGCCATCAGGCGCAGCGCCTCGTCGTACAGCGACGGTATGTGCAGCGCGGCCTGCACTTCGTCGAAGCGGTTGTGCCGGTGGCGATGTGGTTCCAGCATCGCCGCCTGCTTGTTGCCGCAGGCGAACTCGATGCATCGGTACTGCCAGCTCTGAAACCCGCTGCTCTGCCCCAGGTAGGGCCGGATGGCGGTGTACTCGGGTGGGGTCATCGTCGCCAGCACGTCCCATGCGTGCACCAGCTGCTCCATGATCTTGCTGACCCGGCTGAGCATCTTGAAGGCCGGCTGCAAGTGGTCGTCGGCGACGTGCCCCACCGCCGCCCGCAGCTCGTGCAGCATCAGCTTCATCCACAGCTCGCTGGTCTGGTGCTGCACGATGAACAGCAGCTCGTTGTGATCGGGCGACAGCGGGTGCTGCGCGCCGAGCACGTCGTCGAGATGCAGGTAGTCGCCGTAGTCCATGCCCACTTCGTTCATGACGGCCGGCGCCGAGCGGCGTGTGGTTGCAACAGCATCGGCGGAGTTTGCCACGGTGCCGCACCTGTGCTCGACCGCTACTGTGCGGTCGTGCGTCGATCGTTGCTGCTGGTCCTCGCGTCCATGTCGCTGGTGACGCTGGTGGCGTGTGGCACGGTGCGCGATCGAGCGCGCGACGATCTCGTCGAGCAGCTCATCGACGAAGGCGGGCTCCAGCGAGCGGTGAGCGAGTGCGTCGTCGACAAGTTCTTCGAAGTGCGCACCACGCAGGAGCTGAAGGAGTTCTTCGCTCGCGAGGGCCTCACCGATGCCGAGCGAGCCGAGTTCGCGCGGCTCGGCGTGGAGTGCGCTCCACCCACCACCTGACGCGGTGGGTCAGGTGGCTTCCGGTGCAGGGGCTTCAGGCGCCGGGGCCTTCTTCTTCGGCGGGGGGACGCCCACCGAAGGTGCCGTGTCGGCCCACTCCGGCCAGCGCCGGCGGCTGACGATGCTGAGCGTGCGCAGCAGCTTCATCGCGACCTCGTCCTCCTGAGCAGGGCGAGCGATGATGGTGCCGTCGTTGATCATGCGGGTGATCACTTCCTCGCCCAGCTCGGTGCGCACGATGGTGAGCGTCCAGTCGTTGTCCTTGCCGATGCCGCCGGTGGAGATGTCGGCGTGCTCGGCGGCGAAGTCGGGGCAGTTCTTGCAGCCCTGTCGCGTCCACTGGTGGCACTCCTTCAGGTCGATCTCGTGATACGAGCCGTCCTTCATCCAGATCTGGAACACGCCCTTGATGTTCATCTTCACCATGTCCTGCTTGTGCAGCCCGTACTTGGCCTCGAACAGCTCGGGGAAGATCGCGTCGTCGAAGGTCTTGCTGCACAGCAGGCCGATGTTGAAGAGGAACGGCTTGCTCACCTTGCCGGCCTTGCGATCCCACATGGTGGGCGGCGACGAGGTCTGGCAGCCCATGCCCACCAGCGCCAGCCGGTTGAGGCCTTCTTCCTTCGCCTGGCGCAGGGCGAGTGGGTTGGCGCAATAGGTGTAGCGGCTGCCGGCGGTGGCCAGCACCTCTTCCTTGTTGTGCGCGAGCACCGGCTTGGCCTTCCATGCATCGTCGGGCTCCACGCCGCTCACCATCGCGGCGTCGATGTAGTCGTGATCCATCAGCCAGGTGAGCATCGCGGTGACGAACCCACCGTCTTGCCCGGTGGTGTGCTGAGTGTCGTCGGCGGCACGAGTGAGCAGCAGCTGGCGCCAGATGCCGCTCATCTCCTCCGGCGCACGCAGGCGACCGAACAGGTGCATGTCGGCGGCGGGCTCCCAGGCACGGAAGCGAGGGCAGGCGCGGGTGCAGGTGGTGCACCCCTTCTCGCCGTGCACGCAGTTGTCGAGGCCCAGCTCCTCCTCCAGGTGGAACGGCAGGTACTTGCCTTCCTCGTGTTCGTAGCCGATCACGTCGTGGGGGCAGGTGACCACGCACCCGGCGCAACCGGTGCACAACCCGGTGGTGATCACCTCGGCATAGAGCTCCTTCCACTGTGCCGTCCAGCGGCCGGCCTGAGCAGGGGTTTCGAGCGTGCCAGCAGTATCGAGGGTCATGGCCGCGACTCTACGACTCCTGCTCGTGCCGCCGCTCGTTCGAGCGAAGGACCGCGTTCGCCGGTGCGAAATGCAGTTCACACGCTCGCCCCGCGGCCGAAACAGTCCGGAAACACTGTTTCGACAGTGTGCGGGAGCGCGGCACTCGGCCGGCGCACACAAGGAGAACACGCCCGATGGAAAGCGGCAACGTCGCGTGGGTGCTGGTATCAGCAGCACTCGTCCTGTTCATGATTCCCGGTCTTGCGTTCTTCTACGGCGGCATGGACCGCACTCGCAACGTGCTCAACATGCTGATGATGAACTTCTACTGCGTGTTGGTGATCCCTGTGCTGTGGGTGCTGGTGGGCTACACGCTGTCGTCGGAGCCGTTCGAGAACGACTTCCTCGGCTCGCTCGACTTTGCGATGCTCACCGGCATCGGCATCGACGACAACGGAGGGAAGCTCGCGACCATTGCCTTCCTCGGGATGTTCGCTGCCATCACGCCGGCGCTCATCAGTGGTGCCGTGGCCGACCGGATGAAGTTCTCGGCGTGGGCCATCTTCGTGCCGGTGTGGTCGCTGTTGGTCTACGTGCCGGTGTTCAAGTGGGTGTTCGGAGGCTGGCTCGGCCAGCGCGGCTCGCTCGACTTCGCCGGCGGCACCGCCATTCACGTCAACGCCGGCATTGCTGCCCTCGCCGCCGTGCTGGTGTTGGGCAAGCGGCGGGGCTGGCCGCACGAGGGTCATCCGCCGCACAGCATGCCGCTGGTCATGATCGGCACCGGGATCCTGTGGTTCGGCTGGTTCGGCTTCAACGCCGGATCGGCGCTCGCCGCCAATGGTCAGGCCGTGCAAGCGTTCATGAACACGTTTCTCGCCGCCGCTGCTGCCGGCCTGGCATGGATCGTGGTCGAGTGGCTGCGCGACGGGCATCCCACCAACCTGGGCGCCGCCTCGGGCATCGTCGCCGGCCTGGTGGCCATCACGCCGGCCGCCGGCTTCGTGTCAGGTGCGTCGCCCATCTGGATCGGTCTCATCGCGGGGGTCGTCTGCTGCTATGCGGTACGCCTGAAGACCAAGCTCGGGTACGACGATGCCCTCGACGTGGTCGGGGTGCACTTCGTGGGCGGCCTCGTGGGTTCGTTGCTCATCGGGTTCTTCGCCAACCCCGAGTTCTTCGGGGGCGCGTTCATGAAGGGCATCTTCTACGGCGGCGACATCGAGCTGCTGCTCGAGCAGGCGTTGGCCAACGGTGCTGCCATTGCCTGGTCGTTCGGTGTCACACTGGCCATCATGCTGGTGTTGAAGAAGACCATCGGAGTGCGGGTCGACCAAGAGGCGGAAGCGACGGGCCTCGACCTGGCGCTGCACGGAGAAACGGCGTATCACAACGGCGGGCTCGGGTGAACCGGGTGCGCGACCCACGGCCAGCGCCGCAGGAGACACGATGAAACTCATCACTGCAATCATCAAGCCGTTCAAGCTCGACGACGTGAAAGATGCGTTGCGCGGCGCCGGCATCGAAGGGATGACGGTCAGCGAGGCGCGCGGCTTCGGTCGTCAAGGTGGGCACACAGAGACCTACCGCGGCACCGAGTACCAGATCGACTTCGTGCCCAAGGTCCGCGTAGAGGCAGTGGTCGACGACGACGACGTGCAACGTGTCGTCGAGGTGCTGTCCGACGCCGCCCGGAGTGGCAAGATCGGTGATGGCAAGATCTGGGTCACCCACGTCGACTCCATCGTGCGCATCCGCACCGGCGAATCGGGAACCGATGCCGTGTAGGCATCGCCGATGAAGCCGGTCGACGCCGCCACCATCAAACGAGTTCGCTCCGCTCTCGTCGCTGACGAAGCGCTGGCCGGGCGAGGTCTTGCGCGTCGTCTTTCGCAACACACCGACTCGTGGTTCGAGAGCCTGGCCGGCGAGCTTCCAGCGGAGTGGGCGGTCATTGCCACCGGCGGCTACGCGCGCGGCGTGCTCGCTCCCGGCAGCGACATCGACGTGGTGCTGCTGCATCCGCCGAAAGCGAAGGAGTCCCTCGTCAAGGAGATGGCGGAAGCGCTGTGGTACCCGCTGTGGGACGCCGGCTTGAAGCTGAGCCCTGCAGTGCACTCGGTGAAATCGCTGCTGCAGCTCGCCGGCGACGACCTCGATACCGCCACGTCGGTGCTGACCGTGCGACCACTCGCCGGTGACCCGCACGTGGCCGCGGAGGTGCAGCGAGCGGCCTTGGAGCAATGGCGTCGCCGGCCGTTCGTCTGGTTGCAGCGCTTGCTGGAGAACGGTCATCAGCGATGGAAGCGCTTCGGTGACGTGGCATCGCTGCTCGAGCCGGATCTGAAGGACGGGCGCGGGGGGTTGCGCGACCACGACATGATCCGCTGGGCGCTGCGTGTGGATCGCTCCGATGTCGCGGCGGCGCTGGAGGCGCCGATCGAAGACCTCGCCGGCCCGGCCGATCTCTTGCTCGCCGTGCGTTGCGAGCTGCATCGCACCACCGGGCGCGCCACCAACATGCTGCTCCTGCAGGACCAAGATCGCGTCGCTGCCGCCATGGGGTATGCCGATGCCGACGCGCTGATGCTGCAGGTGGCCGGTTCTGCACACGCCATCGAGTGGGCGGCCGATCGCTTCTGGCGACGCATCGAACGGCTCATTCGCACGGGTGGGAGAGCGACGAGTGGCACTCGTGTCAGTGCCACGCTCGCACCGGGCATCGTGGTGATCGACGAGGAGGCCGGCGTTGCCGATGGTGCCGACCTCGACTCGCCCTCCTTCGTGTTTCGCTTCGCAGCAGCAGCCGCACACGCCGGGCTTCCCCTCGACGGGCGCTCGCTGCGCATGCTGGCCAGTCGCGGTGTGGCCCCAGGCGAGGCGTGGACCGAGAACACCCTGCGCGCCTTCGTCAGCCTGCTGGGCGCCGGCCGTGCGGTGGTGCCCACCGTCGAGGCGTTGGAGCGCTACGACCTGTTCAGTCGGTACCTGCCCGAGTGGCGGGCGGTTCGCAGCCTGCCGCAACGCAACGCGTTCCACACGTTCACCGTCGACCACCACTTGCTCGAGACAGTGGCCAACGCCAGCGCCTTCGTGCGCGACGTCGGTCGCCCCGACCTGCTGCTGCTGGGTGCGCTGATGCACGACCTCGGCAAGGGGCACCCGGGTGATCACACCGATGCCGGAGTGCGACTGATCGACGATGTCGCGGCGCGAATGGGGTTGCCGGACGACGACCGCGAGGTCGTTCGATCGATGGTGGCACTGCACCTGCTGCTGCCCGAGACGGCCACCCGTCGCGATCTCAGCGATCCCCGGACGGCGCAAGTGGTCGCCGAGGCGGTCGGCGATCTCGGTACTCTGCAGCTGTTACGGGCGCTCACCGAGGCCGATAGCAAGGCAACTGGCCCTGCCGCGTGGTCGGCGTGGAAGCAGTCACTGCTCGACGAGCTCGTCACCGCTGCTGCAGGTGTGTTGCGCGGGCAGGAGTCGATGTCGCGCACGGCCCCGGTCGCGCGTCACCTCGAACGACTTGCGGCGCTGGTGAGCGATGTGCCGGGGGCCGTGCACACCGAGCACGAGGATCTGGGTGATGTGGAGGTGTTGCGCACCGCCAGTCGCGATCGGACGGGCCTGTTCGCCACGATCGCCGGCGTGCTCGCGTTGCACGGGCTCGACGTGGTCAACGCAGCGGCGGCGACCAGTGCTGACGAGGTGGCCGTCGATGAGTTCCGCATCTCCAAGAGCGCAGGGGTCACGCCCAACTGGCAGCGCATCGAGAACGACCTCCGCGGAGCGGTGAGTGGCGACGTCGACATCGCCAGCCGATTGGAGCAACGACTGCGGTCGGCGTCGCGCCGCCGGCCACAGGCTGCGGCCTCGCCGCGGTTCGAGGTTCTGGTCAGCAACGAGGCGTCCGAGTCGACAACGGTGATCGAGGTGCGGGCGCCCGACGCGCCGGCCGTGCTGTACCGGCTGTCGCACGCGCTCACCGGCATGGGGCTCGACGTGCGTGCGGCCATGGTCGCCACCCTGGGTCACGAGGTGGTCGACGTGTTCTACGTGAAAACGTCGAAGTCGCCCGACGGACGCATTGCCGAGGGCGACTTCGAACAGGTTCGTGCGGACTTGAAGTCCGCGCTTGCCGGCTGACCGGCAGGTCGTCAGAGGCTAGATGGCCTCGAGGCCTTCCTCGCCGGTGCGGATGCGGATGAGCCGGTCGACCGACGTCACCCAGATCTTGCCGTCGCCGATCTTGCCGGTGGCGGCCGCCGCCTTGACCGCGTCGACGACCTGGTCGGTGATCGCATCGTCGACGATCAGTTCGATCTTCACCTTGGGGACGAACTCGATCTGATACTCGGCGCCGCGGTAGGTCTCGGTGTGGCCGCCTTGGCGACCGAACCCTTTGACCTCGGTGACGGTCATGCCCTGTACTCCGAGGGCCTTCAACGCGTCTTTCACGTCGTCGACCTTGAACGGCTTGATGATGGTGGTGATGAGCTTCATGTACTGACTCCTTGTGAACAAAAGTGGTGGTCGGCGTGAGCGCTGGGAAGAAGTGTCCCCGGGCCAGGCGATTGCTCACCTGGCCCGGGGTGCCCCTTTCCGGTCACTCTCGTGCCGGATCTGTCGAGCCGGGTTCGGCTCAGTCGTTGTAGGCCATCACGCCCATCTCGGGCAGGTCGGCGCCTTCGATCTCGATCTCCTCGGAGAGGCGGATGCCGCCGTCCTTGGTGAACTTGTTCTGGATCTTGAAGAACGCGAATGCGATCCCGAAGATCACGGTCCAGATGACGACCGCACCAAGGGCCTGAGCGCCGAGCTGGCCGGCGTCGCCGTACAGGATGCCCTTCACGCCCGAGCTGTCGGAGAGGTTCCACGCGGCGCCGTACTTGCCGTTGGCGAACACGCCCACGAACAGCACACCGAGCGTGCCGCCGATGCCGTGCACGGCGACCGCGCCCACCGGATCGTCGACGCCCTTGCGGTCGAGCCACCAGGCGAACTCGATGACCACGATGGCGGCGATGAGGCCGATGACGGCCGCCGCCCACGGGCCGACGAAGGCACAGGGTGCGGTGATGGCCACGAGGCCGGCGAGCATGCCGTTGACCATCATGCCCGGGTCGGGCTTACCGGTGCGCTTCATGACCCAGAACATGGCAGCCGTGGCACCGATGGCGGCAGCGATGGCCGTGTTGGTGGCGACGGTGGCGAACTGGATGTCGCTGGAGGCGAACGTGGAAGCGGCGTTGAAGCCGAACCAGCCGAACAGCAGGATGAAGCAGCCGAGCATTGCCATCGGCAGGTTGTGGCCGGGGATGGCCCGCGGCTTGCCGTCGGGGCCGTACTTGCCGCGACGCGGCCCGAGCACGATGGCACCCGCCAGGGCGGCGACGCCACCGACGGCGTGCACGACGCCGGAACCGGCGAAGTCGACGTAGCCGGCACCGAGGCCCATGGTGTCCCACGTCTTGCCCAGCCAGCCGCCGCCCCAGGTCCAGGCAGCGAAGATGGGGTAGTAGATGGCGCCGCAGAACAGGCCCCAGACCACGAAGCTCTTCCACTTCCAGCGCTCGGCCATCGAGCCGGTGGGGATGGTGGCCACGGTGTCCATGAAGGCCACCATGTACAGGAAGAACGCCAGCAGCGCCGGTGAGGCGGCATCACCGAGGTGGTCCCAGCCGCTCCACAGGAACGCCCAGTTACCGGAGCCGATCAGTGGCTCTGCGTTCATCGGGGCATCGAGGCCGAAGTAGCCGGGGTAGCTGAAGCCACCGAAGGCCAACGGGAAGCCGATGAACATGAAGCCGACGAAGCCGAGGCCGAAGATGGCGAAGTTGCTGCTCATCACGTGAGCGGCGTTCTTCTTCTGAGTGAAGCCGGTCTCGACGAGTGCGAAGCCGGCCTGCATGAAGATGACCAGGATCGCGCCGATCACCACCCACAACAGGTTGGTGGACTCCGTCAGCGGCTGTACGGCTGCGCTGATCTTGTCATCGGTTTCGTCGGCGAAGGCGCTACCGGCAAGCACTAGTGCTGGCACCGCCGCGCCGATCGTGCCTCCCAGCACATATTTGAGTACGGAACGAGTACGCAAGAGAATTCCTCCGAGTTACGAAAAGGGGCAGGGGTGTCGGCACGGCGTTGGACCGGACGGTGGCACGGTAGAGGGGTGCTGTTTCCCCGTAGGGGCCACCGTGTTTCGGCTGTGTGGCGTTCGCGTACGGGCGGCGCGAAGGGTCAGCGGCGCGGCCAGCGCGGCGTCTTCTCGCCGGCGAGGTACTGCTGCACGACGTGCATCGACGCGTCGGTGAGCTTGTGCCCGAGGCGATCGGTGACCGTGAAGCGGTCGTCGATGCTCGCACCTCGCGACGCAACGCGAGCCGTGTGCACCACCAGCTTGGCACGAGCGAACGCGGTGCTCACGGCGAGCAGCGCGCCCGGTTGGTCGGGTCCGCTGACGATGACCGAGGTGTGCCAGGGCAGGGCGTGGTTGTCGAACGCGAGCGTCAGATCCGGCATCGCCGCCACCGGCAGTGCGCCATGCAGGTGTGCCTCGAACGCCTCGGCGAGCAGCTTTGCCGCGGGCGCTCACGGCTGCGGACGAGGAAGCTGTCCAGCACCGCCCGTCGGGCCAGGTGGCGATGGTTGCGGCCTCGATCGCGAGGTGATGGTCGGTGAGCACCTTGGTCAATCGCGCCAGCAGACCGGTGATGTCGCGGCAGGCGACATCGATGCGCCAGTGGTCGGGCTCCGGGTCGGGAGACACCGCCACGCGCACGGTGCCCGAACGCGGCAGTGGCTCGACCAGCCGCGCCTGGCGCGCGAGCTCGCTCGGCTCGTGCGACAACAGGTAGCTGTTCGACGCGAACCGCAGGCGCTCGATGGGTTCGGTCTCTTCGAGCAGGTGCTCGGCAGCGATGCGCCTGGCGGCGGCGAGGTTGTTCGCCTGGCTCCCGGTGAGCTCCGGGTGCTCGAGCGCCTCGGTGACCAGCCGCAGTCGTTCGCCGAGCGCATCTCGTTGCCAGCCGGGAAGCGGCCCGCTCGCAATCGCCAGTTCGTAGGCGTCGCGCGCATGTGCCGGGCTGGCGAGGTGAGTCGCCAGCTGCAGCAACTCGTGTTCCCCGAAGGCGTTCGGGTCGTTCACTCCGGCTCGCAACAGCGTTGCATCGGCAACGATGGCGAGCAGGCGCTCCGCTTCTGCCGGCGCTACGAGCCGCTGGGCCAGCGTCGTTGCGCAGGGGTTACCGCCGGGTCCACCACTGCCGCCGCTCTCGCCGCACGTGTCGCTGACGAACGCGGCGAGCACCAACTGGTCGTCGGCCAGACCCATTTGCGGCGCGAGGTCGTCCAACCTGCCCACCATGGGGAACCGCAGGGCTCCGATGGGGTCGAGATCACCCAGGTCGGCTCGTCGGCGAGCCATCGACGCCGCCACCTCGGGCAGCGCCCGCTCGATCACTCCGGAGACGTCGAGGAAGCGCCAGGCCTTCGGGTTGTCGTCGCGCAGCAGGCGGACGAGCGCCGGTGTGTCGTCCATGCGCCAGGCCAGCGAGACGTTGCGATGATCGCCGAACCAGTCCAGCAACGCCGCCGAAGGTCGTGCGCTGGTCGAGAGCGTTGCGGTGCGCAGCGCCAGTGGCACGGTCGCAGAGACCGGGGGAGTGCCGTCGAGCACGATCTCGCCGCGCACCACCGAGAGCCAGCCGCCGGTCGGTTCCGGCGTCACGTCGGCGTCGTCGGTTGCTGCTGCGCCGGCTTGCCCCAGCCGCCAGCGCAGCATTGGTGGCGTGAGGATGGTGGTGAGCAGCACGACGATGAGCAATGCGCCGTATTGGTCGTCTCCCAACACACCGTTGCTGAGACCGATCGACGCGAAGATCAGGCCCACCTCGCCGCGCGGGATCATCCCGAGGCCGATGAGCAGGCGGTCGGCCCGGATGCCGAACGCGCCGAGTGCAGCCGCCATCTTGCCGGCCACGGCCACCACGGTGAGCACTGCGGCGATGCCGAGCACCTGCGGCTTCACCATTGCAGAGAGGTCGGCGCTGATGCCGATCTGGGCGAAGAACACGGGGATCAAGATGTTGCCCACCGCGCCGAGATCGCGGGCGATGCGCTCGTGCTGGCGGCTGCGCCCGATGGAGATGCCGGCCATGAAGGCCCCGATGATGAACGCCAGCTTGGCCGAGTCGGCCAACTGGGCGAAGCCGAGGGTCAGCGCGAACGCAGCGACCGTGACGGTGGCGGGCGACTTCGCCTTGGCATGGATCACGTCGAGCGCCCTCGGTACCAGCAGCAGCCCGACCACGCCCGTCACCAACAGGAACAGCACGGCGATGCCGAGTGTCGATGCCACGATGCCCACGCCGACGGAGCCACCGGTCACCACCTTCACCACCACGGTGAGGATGACCAGGCCGAGCACATCGTCGGCGACTGCTGCACCGAGCACCACACGGGCTTCGGTGGTAGCCAGCGCATGGAGGTCGCCGAACACGCGAGCGGTGATGCCCACGCTGGTGGCGGTGAGTGCGGCCCCGATGAAGATGGCGGTGTTGGTGGACTCGCCGAAGGCCAGTGCCACGGCCATGCCACTGGCGAACGGTGCGACCACGCCGATGACGGCCACTACCAACGATGTGGCTCCGACCTTGCGCAGCTCCACCAGGTCCATCTCCATGCCCACCTGCAACAGCAGGAGCAGCACACCGATCTCGGCCAACATGGTCAGCGACACGCCGCGAGTGTCGGTGATGTCGACCAGTCCGAGCACCGACGGTCCGATCAGGATGCCGGCGAGGATCTCGCCCAGCACGGCCGGCACGCGCACGCGTTCGGCCAGTTCGGCGAGCAGCTTCGCCGCAGCGAGAACGATCAGCAGATCGAGCAGCAGGCGAGCGAGATCGACGCCGTCAGTGGCGGCGATCACGCCGGGTCGCCGGCGAGCAACGCTTGCGCTGCGGGCACCGCGTGGTCCGCCAGCATCCAGCCACGGCTGCGGACGGTGATGATCGAGTCGGGGCCCAACTGCCGTCGCACGCCCACCAGCACGCTGTCGCAGCGGCGCTGGTTCAGCTCGGCGAGGCCCGCCTGTCGTGCGAGCTCACGGCGGCCGACCACCCGATTGCGGTTGGCGAGCAGTACGGCCAGCACAGCCCGCTCCTGTCGGCCCTGATACGCGAGGGGGTGGGCATCGAGGCTCGAGGCAGGAGCAGGGCTGGCCATGACCCGAACCTACGAGGCGATGATTTCGCAGCTGTTCTGCCTCTGTGAACGGCGTGTAAACCGTTCAGCCGGCGTGGTCGGCAGGCCGCAGGTACACGAACCAGTAGACGAGGCCGACCAGCACGGCGCCGCCGACGATGTTGCCGATGGTGACCGGCAGCAGGTTGCTGACCAGGAAGTGCTGCCAGCTGACGTGAGGGAAGCCGCTGGTGGGGGTGTCGGTTGCCGCCCAGAAGCGATCGGGCGCCCATGCCCGCTGGAACAACGCAACTGGGAAGAAGTACATGTTGGCCACGCTGTGCTCGAACCCGGCGGCGACGAAGGCTGCCACCGGCGGCACGATGACCACGACCTTGTCGACCAGCGTGTGCGCGGAGAGGGTCATCCACACGGCGAGGCACACCAGGCAGTTGGCGAGCACGCCACTGGCGATGGCTTCACCGAAGCCCACGGCGCCCTTCGTCTCGGCGATCCGCAATGCGCGCAACCCAACGGCGCCGTCGCCGGCGGAGAGCCGGCCGGATGCCACCACGAGCATCGCGGTGGCTGCGGCGCCGACGAAGTTGGACACGTAGACGATGAGCCAGTTGCGCAGCAGCGCCGTGGCGGTGACGCGGCGACTGGCGTACGCCATGACGATGAGGGTGTTGCCGGTGAACAGCTCTGCGCCACCGACCACGACCAGGATGAGGCCGAGCGCGAACACCACGCCGCCGAGCGCGCGCGAGACGCCCGCATCGAGCCCAGTGCCGGCGGTGACGACGGTGGAGAAGTTGGCGCCGAGCGCGATGAAGGCGCCGGCCAGCACGCCCAGTGGCACCAGGCGGCGCAGCGGGAGGTGCGCCTTGGTGACGCCCAGCTGTTCGGCCTTGGCGGCCATGTCGGCAGGGAAGAGCGCGTCGAGTGAGCCGTTCGCGGTGCCGGGCATGAGCGCGAAGCTACGCCACCACAACGTGCATCACCAGGGTCTTTCGGCGTGGTTGCGACGCCGACTGGCGATGACTTGACCCGTGGGTCAATACTGGTGACATGGACTTGAGCTACACCCCCGAAGCCGAGCTGTTCCGCAGCGAGATCCGCGACTGGCTGGAAGCGAACCTGCCCGCCGGATGGTGCGCGGCGAGTGCCGAAGGGCAGTCGTTGGAGATGACGCCCGACGAGCGCAAGGCGTTCAACGCCGGCTGGCCGGCGAAGCTGTTCGCCGGCGGCTGGATCTGCGCCACCTGGCCCAAGGAGTACGGCGGCAAGGGTCTCTCCACCATGGAGGGTGTGGTGCTTGCCGAGGAGTTCGCCCGTGTGAAAGCACCGTTGCGCGCCGATTTCTTCGGCGACACGCTCGTCGGCCCCACCATCTTGCAGTGGGGCACCGAGGAGCAGAAGAAGGAGTTCCTGCCCAAGATCCTCAACGGCACGATGCGCTGGTGCCAAGGCTTCAGCGAGCCCAACAGCGGCAGCGACCTGGCCTCGCTGAAGACCACGGCGGTGCTCGACGGCGACGAGTGGGTCATCAACGGCCAGAAGGTGTGGACCACCGGCGGGCACCACGCCGACTACTGCTTCCTGCTCACCCGCACCGACCCCGACTCGCCCAAGCACAAGGGCATCAGCTACCTGTTGGTGCCCATGCACCAAGAGGGCGTGGAGGTGCGCGGCATCACCCAGCCCGACGGCACCGCCGAGTTCTGCGAGGTGTTCTTCACCGATGCCCGGTGCCCGAGGGACAACGTGGTCGGCGGCGTGAACAACGGCTGGAAGGTGGCCAACTCGACGTTGGCGTTCGAGCGCGGCATGAGCGCCACCACCGGGTACCGGCGCTTCGAGGAGGAGTACAAGCTGATGCTCGCCGACGCCACCGACAACGGCGCCGTGCACGAGCCGCTCATCCGCCAGCGACTGATGGAGTACTACACCAAGATCCAACTGCTGCGCATCAACGGCCTGCGTTCGCTGTCGGCAACCTTGGCCGGATCGAAGGATCTCGGCGTGGCGGCGCTCGGTGCCACCAACAAGATGTTCTGGACCGAGATGCACAAGGCCGCGATGGAGCTGGCCCTCGACATCAAAGGGGCGTCGTCGATGCTGGTCGACACCGGTGCCGCCGGCGGTTCTTGGCCGGGCACGTCGCGCGACAAGGGTCGCGAGGGCTACCCGGTGAGCCCGATGATGAGCGCCTTCTTCTTCAGTCGCAGCGAGACCATCTGGGGTGGCACCAGCCAGATCCAGCGCAACATCGTCGGCGAGCGCGTGCTGGGCCTCCCCAAGGAGCCGCAGCCCGCTCAGTAGGTCGCCGGCCCGGTGGCTCGGCGGCCATCGTCGAGTGGGGAACCCGTCACACGGTCGCGCGGTTACACGGTGATGCGGTCGAGCACGGGCTCGAACGGGGTTGCCGGTCTACCGCCGATGCGGTATGCGGCCTGCAGCAGCGCCGTTGCTTCGGCCACCTGTGCCTGCGTGCGGGCGTGCACCACGGCGAGCGGGCGGTCGGTGCCGACCACGTCGCCGATGCCGGCCAGGCCGGTGAGCCCGACGGCGTGGTCGACAGGATCCTGCGGGCGCGTGCGACCGCCGCCGAGTGCGACCACCACCATGCCGACGGCGCGGGTGTCGATGCGAGTGACCGGGCCTGCATGCGGGGGAGCGATGGGGGCCTGCAGCGGGGCGCGCTCCATCGCCTTCCACGGGTTGTCGACGAACTTCTTCGGCCCGCCGAGCGCGGCGACCATCTGCTCGAACTTCTCCGCTGCCGCGCCGGAGTCGAGCGCCGTCTGCAGCTTGGCTCGTGCCGCCTTGGGCGTGCGAGCGAGCCGGCCGTGCAGCAGCATCTCGGTGCACAGCGCCATCGTGACCTCGTGCATGCGCGGCTCGCGGCGTACGCCGGTGAGGTAATCGACCGCGTAGGCGACCTCCAGCGCGTTGCCGGCAACGTCGGCCAGCGGGCGGTCCATGTCGGTGATGAGCGCGGTGGTGGGCAGCCCGGCGCCGGTGGCGACCTGGGCGATGCTGGTGGCCAGGTCGCGAGCCTTGGCGAGCGTGGGCATGAACGCGCCGTTGCCCACCTTCACGTCCATCGCCAGGCCCTGCAGGCCGGCGGCGAGCTTCTTCGACAGGATCGATGCCGTGATCAGCCCGATGCTCTCCACCGTGGCGGTGACGTCGCGGATGCCGTACAAGCGCTTGTCGGCCGGAGCAAGATCCGGGGTTTGGCCGATGACCGCACACCCGACCTTGCCCACGACCGAGCGGAACTTCGTCATCGTCGGCGCGGCGACGTAGCCGGGAATGGACTCGAACTTGTCGTACGTGCCGCCGGTGTGGCCCAGGCCGCGACCGGAGATCATCGGCACGTAGCCGCCGCACGCTGCCACCATCGGGGCCAGCATCAAGCTCACCGTGTCGCCCACACCACCGGTGGAGTGCTTGTCGAGCACCGGCCCGGGAAGATCCCATGCCAGCACCGTGCCGCTGTCGCGCATGGCCTTGGTGAGCGCGACTCGTTCGTCGATGTTCATGCCCTTGAAGTAGACGGCCATCGCGAACGCGGCCGCCTGCCCCTCGGTGACCGCGCCGTTGACGAGGCCGGCGATGAACGTGGCGATGTCGGCGTCGCTGAGCACCTTGCCATCGCGCTTGGCTCGGATGAGCTCCTGCGGGATCATCAGTAGGCCGCCTTGCCGGTGACGGTGGTGTCGCCGTCGATGGCCGCTTCCAGTGCGGTGAGCAGTCCGCTGGCACCGAATCGGAACGTTGCCGGGGAAGCCCAGGCGGGCCCCATGATCGTGTCGGCCTGGGCGAGGTGAGCAGCAGCGTCGGCCAGCGTGCGGATGCCGCCGCTGGGCTTCAGGCCGACAGCAGGGTCGAGGTCGTGGATGGCCTGCAGCATCACCTGCGTGGCGCCGAGCGTGGCGCTGACGGGGGTCTTGCCGGTGGAGGTCTTGATGAAGTCGGCGCCGTGGCGAATGGCCAGCTCGGCGGCCGCCCGGATGACTGCCAGGTCGACGAGCTCGCCGGTCTCCAGGATCACCTTCAGCGTCTTGCCCGAGCCGGCGGCGACGGCCTGCCTGACAGCACTGATCATCGCCGCCCCGCGAGCGTGATCGCCGGCGAGGAACGCGCGGTAGGGGAGCACGAGGTCGATCTCGTCGGCGCCGTCGAGCTGCGCGGCCCGGGCCAGTTCGACGACGGCATCGATGTCGTCGTTGCCCGACGGGAAGTTGACGACGGTTGCGATGCGAACGCCAGTGGCGGCCAGCTGCCGTGCGGCGTGTGCGACGTGGCGCGGCCACACGCACACCGCGGCGACCTTCCCGTGCGGCCCGATGGCTCGAGTGCAGAGCGCCGTCACGTCGTCGACCGTGGCGTGGTCGCCGAGCTCGGTGAGGTCGAGCAACGCGATGGCTCGGTGGGCGGTGGAACTGGAGTCGTTCGTCACGGGGCCACGCTAACGCCCGTCACCCGAGCGCAGCGCTGAGCGGGCAGACTCGGGGGGTGACCGAACTGCTGTACCTCCGCGATGCCTACCTCACCCGATTCTCCGCACGTGTCGCCGGTCTGCGCGCAGACGCGATCGCACTCGACCGCACCGCGTTCTACCCCACCGGCGGTGGGCAGGCCTGCGACACGGGCGTGCTTGCCGGTCTCACTGTCACGGACGTGCGCAAGGAGGGCGCCGACGTGTGGCACACCGTGGTTGGAGGCCCGCTGCCTGCCGAAGGCGCCGAAGTGCAGGGCGAGGTCGACTGGGATCGTCGTCACCAGCTGATGCGCACCCACACTGCGTTGCACGTGCTGTGCGGGGTGATCTGGAACGAGTGGCAGGTGCCCGTGACGGGCGGCAACATGGAGCCGTTGTCCGCGCGGATGGACTTCGAGTTCGATCCGTTGCCGGAGGGGTTCGGCCCCCGCATCGAGGAACTGGTCAACGCGGCGCTCGCTGCCGATCATCCGATCGAGGTGTCGTTCCTACCTCGCGACACGGCGGTGCAGGACGAGGATCTCATCCGCACCAAGGTGAGCCTCATTCCAACCTCAGTTTCTGAGATACGGGTCGTGGATATCGTCGGCCTCGACAAGCAGGCTGACGGTGGCACCCATGTGCGCAGTACCGCCGAGGTGGGCCGTCTGAGGGTGACAAAGCTGGAGAACAAGGGTAAGGGCAACAAGCGCGTGAGGGTCGAGATCATCGACGCCTGAGTGGCCTCCTTCTCCGACCCGAGTTCCATCTCGTCTGATCGTGCCCCTCTACGCTCTCACCTGTGGATGCGCTCGAGCTCCGGTTGATCGTCTATCGCCACTTCGTCGAGACCGGCGTGGCGCCCGCCCGGGCCGAACTTGCGCAGACGGTCGGCGCCGCCGAACTCGTCGACGTGTTGCTTCGTGAGCTTCACGACCGACACATGCTCGTGCTCGACGACCGTCCGGGGCGGCAGGGTGAGATCCGAATGGCGTTGCCGTTCGCTTCCGAGCCGACGAAGTGGATGGTCACGACATCGCAAGGCGCATGGTGGGCGAACTGCGCCTGGGACTCCCTGGCCATCCTGGCGGCACTCCACAGCAACGGCCGCATCGAATCAACGTGGGCAGACACGGGTGAGCCAGCTCATCTCACCGTCGCCGAAGGCGAACTCGGTCACACCGAGGGCTACATCTGCTTTCCACTCCCCGCCAGTCAATGGTGGGACGACATCGTCTTCACTTGAAGCAACATCGAGTTCCTTCGGTCGAAGGACAACCGCCGAGCCGGTCGTGAAGCCGTCAGCCTCACCACGATGTGGAGCCTCTCGCAGCACTGGTACGGCGATCGGCTCTCTCCCTCGTTCAGGCCAAGGACGGTGGCCGAGACACAGCGGCTTCTCGACACGGTCGGCCTCACCTCGGCATTCTGGCAACTCCAACCTTGACGCCGGCGGAGACTGGAGATCGTCGATGCTGGTGGCAGCTCACCTTCACCGGGCCCAACCGACTTGCCTCGACTGAAGGCCGCCGTGGTCAATCGTGCAGCGCGGCCAACTCGTGCTTGGTGGATTCTCCGGGCTGCTTGCCGGCGATGATCATCGCCAGCACCTCGTCCTTGGTGACGTCGTTCTTGTTCACCGTGCCGACGAGCTTGCCCTGCAACATCACACTGATGCGATCGGCGAGATCGAACACGTCGTGGATGTCGTGGCTGATGAGGAAGATGCCGATGCCCTCGGCCTTCAGCTGGGTGATGAGATCGCGCACCTGGGCGGTCTCGGCCGGCCCGAGCGCCGCGGTGGGCTCGTCCATGATGAGGATCCGCGCGTTGAAGTGCACGGCGCGGGCGATGGCCACCGACTGGCGTTGACCACCGGACAGCGACTTCACCGCGGTCTTCAGGTTCTTGAACCGCGGGTTGAGCCGCTGCATCACCTTCTGCGTGGCGGAGTCCATCGCCTCATCGTCGAGCGACCCGGTCTTGGTGCGCAGCTCGCGCCCGAGGAACACGTTGGCTGCAGCATCGATGTTGTCGGCCAGCGCGAGCTTCTGGTAGATGACCTCGACGCCGTAGTTGCGGGCGTCGCGCGGGTTGTGGATGACCACGGTCTGGCCATTGATGCGGATCTCGCCGGCGTCGGCGGGGTGTGCACCCGAGAGCGTGTGGATGAGCGTGGACTTGCCGGCGCCATTGCCGCCGACCAAGCCGATGACCTCGCCCGGGTACAGGTCGACGGTGACACCGTCGACGGCGTGCAGGCCACCGAACGCCACCTTGATGTCGCGCAGCTCGCACAGCGGCACGCCCCGGGTGTCGGTGACAGTCGTGTCGGCAGGGCTGGTGTCGGACATGTCGGCGCCTCCTTCTCGGCTCACGGCCGGCCCGTCTGGATGACCCAGGCGGCGACGAGAACGCCGGCGCCGAGCGCCCCGAACACGGATGTGCGCCGCCGTTGACGAATGAGTGCGTCGATGGCGACAGCGGTGACGAGCACCACACCCACGACGATGTCCTGGGAGGGTGAGTCGATGTTGAGCAGGGACATGCCGGAGCGCAGCGACTGCATGACGACTGCGCCGAGGACCGCGCCAGGGATCGTGCCGATGCCGCCGGAGAACGACGTGCCGCCGATGACGGCCGCGGCAATGACGTCGAGCTCGTTCTGCACGCCGAGGTTGGTGGTGGCCGAGTTGAGGCGAGCGGTCTGGATGGCGGCGCTGACGGCGCACAGCATGCCCATCACCATGTACGTGTAGGTGATGGTTCGGCGGGTGTTGATGCCGCCGAGCTCGGCGGCTTCGGGGTTGCCGCCGTACGCGAAGATGTAGCGCCCGAAGCGGCGACGGCGGGCGAGGTAGGTCATCATCAGCGTCACCCCGATGAGGATGAGCACGGGGTAGGCGATGCCGACAGGCTCACCAGTGGTGGGTGATGCGTACTTGACGGCGACCAGCCAGATCCCGACGACGACGGCCACGCAGCCGGCGATCGCGAACCCGACGTCCATGGAGAGCGATCGCACGACGAGGTCGTGGCGCTGCCGCAGGCGACGGGCCATGACGATGCTGGAGACGATGCCCGCGCACACGAGCCCGGCGACGATCCAGGTCTTCCAATCGCCGAGCGACCGCTCCGGGGCACCACCGAGGTAGCGGAACGTCTCGTCGAGCGGGGCGAGGGTCTGGCCTTGCTTGCCGCCGGTGCGGAAGATCAGGCCGCGCCACGCCAGATAGCCGCCGAGTGTGACGATGAAGGCGGGTACGCCCACGTACGCCACGAGGGAACCCTGGAGCAGCCCGACGAGCGCTCCGAGTATCAGGCCCACCGCAAGCGCGATGATCCACGTGTACCACGGGTTGTCCTTGAGGCTGTCGATGGTGAGGTTCAAGCCGAGCACCGAGATGCGGCCGTCGGTCTGCACCAGGGCCATCGTGTAGCCGAGGAAGCCGAGCAGCGAGCCGACCGACAGGTCGATGTTGCGGGTGACGATGATGAACACCATGCCGGTGGCCATGATGCCGATCGAGACGCTCTGCACCGACAGGTTCCACAGGTTGCGGGACGTGATGAACTTGCCCCCGGACAGCGCGTTGAACCCGATCCAGATCACTGCCAGCGCGACGACCATGCCGAGCAGCCGTGTATCGATGCCGCTCGACGACACGAACTCGCGCCACGACCGACGCGATCGTTCGCTCCCTGTTGTGTCGACTGCGGGAGCGGTCTCGGTCATCGTCGTCCTCACTTGTTTTCGAGATTGTGCTGGTGTGCTGTGCCGGGATGAAGGAATGCCCCTCGCTCGCAACGAGGCGGGCGAGGGGCATTCATCATTTCATGTGATCACTTCGTTGCGCTCAGGCGCAGACCGCCACCTTGGTGGCATCGACACCGTCGCAGAGCGCTGCCTTGTCGATCCAGCCTGCGTCGAGCACGACGTCCAGGTTGTCCTGGGTGACGGGGATCGGGGTCAGCAGGATCGTTGCCAGGTCGTTGCCGCCGGGCGTGGTGAACGGCGATGCGCCCGCCACCTTCGAGGCGTCTGCGTCCTTGCACAGCTGGAGGGCGGCTTCGCCGGCAGCCGTGCCGAGTGCACGAGCATCCTTCCAGACGTCGACCGTCTGCGTGCCGAGTGCGACGCGGTTGAGCGCCGCCTGATCGCCGTCCTGGCCGGACACGGGCACCTTGCCCGCGAGGCCCTGGGCGTCGAGCGCCGCGATGACGCCACCGGCCATGCCGTCGTTCTCCGCCAGCACGGCGTCGACCTTGTTGTCAGCAGCCGTCAGGAACTGCTCCATGTTCGCCTGGGCCTTGGCGGGATCCCAGTTGTCGGTGTAGTCCTCGCCGACGATCGTGATGTCGCCGCTCGCGACTGCTTCACCGATGACCAGTTCCATGCCGGAGCGCAGGAAGTCTGCGTTGGCATCGGCCTTGTTGCCCTTGATGATCACGTAGTTGCCCTTCGGCACCAGTGCGAACACGGCCTCGGCCTGCATCTTGCCGACGAGTTGGTTGTCGAACGTGATGTACAGCGCCGCCGGGTCCTCGATGAGGCGGTCGTAGGCGATGACCGGCACGCCGCCCTCGATGGCGCTGGTGACGGCGGGCTTGATGGCCGTGCCGTCCTGCGCGAGCACGATGAGCACGTTGGCGCCCTGCGTGACGAGGTTCTCGAGGTTGCTGGCCTGGGTCTCGGCCGACGACTTGGCGTCGTTGGAGATGTAGGTACCGCCGCCGGCCTCGATGGCTGCCTTGAGGGCCGGCTCGTCCCACTTCGCCCAGCGCTCTTCTTGATAGTTGTTCCACGACACGCCAACGACACAGTCGCCGCCGGCCGCGACGGTGGTGTCGCCTCCGGCCGCGGCGGTCGTTTCCGACCCGCCAGCCGCTGTCGTGTCGGCGCTCTTGTCGTCGCTACCGCATGCGGCCACGATCAGCGTGGCTGCAGCAACTGCTGCCCAACGTCGAGTTCTCATGACTACCTCCCCTTGAGTTCGAGTGCCCGTTGACGGACAACTCCGCTCGGAACGTACCACGTTGCGGGAGTATGTCAGGAATGTGTACAGAAGTCGGCCGGCCGCCATCGCCACATGTCGGGGTGAGCGCTCACTGCTGGGGGGCCCACGGAAGCGGTTCGGCGGCATCTCGATCGATCGAAACGAACTGGTCGGCGACGACCCTCATCCATGGTCCGGCTTCACCGTCGGGCCATTGCACCCGCACCTCGGCGCTGGCCGCCTCACCGAGACCGGCGTGGATCCAGCCGATCTTCCCACCGGCGTGCCCGCCCCCGACCGTGACCTCCCGGACCACGGTGCGTTCACCGACACGCACTTCCACCCACGCGCCGATGGCGTCGACGTTCGGAGCCGACTGGTGCAGGCGCACCGCCAGCCAGTGCCCCATCGGCTGCGGCTGCTCGGCATCGCCGCGGCCGACGTTGCGCCACACCCTCACGTTCACCTGCCGGTTCACTTCGACGAGATCGAGCATCCCGTCGAGGTTGAGATCGACGAGTGCGGCGCCGCGGGTGCGGTCGTAGCTGACGATGCCCGCCGCCTCTGCTCCTTCGACGAACGTGCCGTCGGCTTTGCCGATCAGCAGGTTGCTCGGATCGCGCATCGCGTTGTCGATCTGTGCCTCGACGTTTCCCTTGCTGACGAACAAGTCGACCAAGCCGTCGTTGTTCACGTCCTCGAACTCGGGGTGCCACGCGGTCGATGGGAGGACATCTCCGCCGACGAACGGACGCTGCGCCGTGACGCCCCGATCGAGCGCGATGTCTCGGTACGCGGGGCCTACCGCGCCCTCGTCGAGCGTTTGCAGCTTGTTGTCGCCCTGGCTGGTGATGAACACCTCCGGGCGCCCGTCATCCGTGAGGTCGTGGCTGGCGATGCCCATGCCCCAGATCTGCAGCGGGCGCCAGCCGTCGGACTCGGTGAACTGGCGGGGTGCTGCGCCGGGAGCGATCTGCCACAGCTGCTCGCTGCCGTCGAGGTAGTAGTGGCGGTCGTTCGCCATGCGCAGATCGCGCTGCCCCGACCGGGCCCAATCGCTGAACAGCACCGACAACGTGCAGTACCCGGGCGTGAGCGCGATGGGCGGCGCATACGTGTTGCCGCCGGCCGCCGGCCGCACGAGTCGGCTGTCGCCGCAGGTGTCGCCGCCAGGCGTCAGGTAGTTGCCGAACGCCAGGGTCGGCAACGTGTTCGAGCCTTCCCATGTGGCACTGAAGCCAACGGTCCACGCCTCACCACCGTCGATGGCGAGCGAATCGTTGGCATCCTCGAAGCGACAGTCGCCCAGCCCGCGCAGCACCACGTTGCCGCCGCGGCGCAGCACGGCGAGGTCGATCTGCCCGTCGCTGTCGAGGTCGAGCGGATAGGCACCGGTGACCGCGGTGAGATCGGTGACCGGCGACGACTGCTCGGTGAAGCGCAGTTCGCCGCCCACCGGGCTCTCGTTGCGGTACAACGCAGCCGGCTCGCTACCGCCGGCGAAGTACAGTTCGTCGCGCCCGTCGTCGTTGCAGTCGAAGGCCGCCACACCGCCCCCGACGAAGAACTCGAAGCCGCCGGCGTAGGTGTGATCGATGCCGGCCGAGGCGGACTCGTCGACGTAGTTCGGTGGCCCGTCGGCCGGTGAGGTGGCCGAGCCGCTCGGCCACCCGGTCACCACGAGCACCCCACCACTCACGACGATCAGCGCTGCAGCGAGAGCGCCGAAGCGCTTCCACCGCGGCCACGGTTTCCTTGCTTGATCCGCTGCCGACTGGTCGGTGTCTGGAATCTCGTCGGGCATGGACCGATTCAACCACCTTCCGATCGGGTTGACGTGGCCGCCAGGCGGAGTTGGATCTCAGGGCGCGGCATCCAGCGGCAGTTGAGCCACGTTGAGCCACCGCCCGCCCGTCGCCCGGCGAAGGACGAACGTGGAGGCGAACGGCGACGAGTCGCTCGACTGCAACTTCCCGGCCTCGTCGTAGGTCTCCGTCGTCACCGTGCCGGTGGATTCGAGGCCCAGGCTCAGGCCGTCCTGCCGACCGAAGGGGACCAGCAGGGTGACGTGAACGTCGTCGATCTGGTACCGCTCGATGACGGTCGTGCCGGTCGCCCGGGCGTCGAGCAGTCGCCCCTGCATCTGCTCGAGCCGGTCGCCGTGGTCGACTGCCTCCAGCACCGCAGTGTCGTCTCGGAGGAGGGCCTGGGTCTCGAGCTCGAGGTTCTCCGCCAACGTGAGCACGATCTGCTGCGCTCCCGCTCCGGAGATCTCGTGGTTCCAGTCCAGGACACCCTGATCAACGGAGATGGTGGGGAACGTGGACGGGTTCACGTCGTGGGGGACGCGGCCGATGACTTCCTCGGCGTCGTCGCCGACGACCTCACGTGCCGAAGTGCCGGCGGCGACGACCCCGACGCCGACCACGGCGGCAGCAGCGCCGACCAGCGCCAGCCGAGCCATGCGCTGGGCGATGCGCGGTGTGGTGCCCCCACCGACCACCGCCATCGCGAACCGGCCCAGACGGTCTTCGGCGGACCCCGGCAGGGGAACCAACCTGTCGATCAGCGGCCGGGACGCGCACACGAGGACGAGGCCACCGAGGAGGGCGATCTTGGTGCCGAACTCGGTGGTCTGCGGCGCCATCAGGAGCACGGACGTGACAGCGACCAGAAGGCCGAACACGACACGGCCGACGCGCCCCTTGGGCACCGTCTTCGGGTCGGTGATCATGAAGAACAGGAAGATCATCAGCTCCGGTGAGGTCATGATGGCGCGCCAGTAGCCGAACCCGCACACGGGCGTGAACGCCCAGCGGGCCGTGATGCAGTGGCCGGAGTTGGCAAGGAGGCCGAGTCCGATCGCCAGGGCGATCCAGAAGGTTGCGGCGAGGGCCAGCAGCCGCAGCCGCCTGGTGATGAGCAGCCCGCCCACCAGAATGACCGCGTAGGCCGTGATCATCCACCCGTTGAGCGGAGCCCACCAGAAGTCGAGTGGCTCCACGCGGGTGCCGCCGAGGACGAGGAAGGCGACGACCAGTCCGACGTTGGACGGGTTGAACAACGGGCCGCCGCGGTACCGGATGACGTGCTTCGTCAGCAGCGAGAAGGCCGCGACGCCGGCGAACACGTACCACTTGTGGGTGGACCAGTGGTCGCCGGGCGGCGTGGTCGGGACGCGCAGGATGAGCGCCACGCCACTGCCGGTGAGCATCGCGCTGGCCGGCCACACGATGGTGCGGGTCGCTCGAAAGCTGACCGCCACGCCGATGATGGCAGTGGTCAGGACCGCCGCCAAGATCTGCGGGACGCTGACCTGGAAGTGCAGGCCCACCTGCCCCAGCGTGTGGATGGTGATGACGACCGCGGCCACGTGCAGGCGCGGGTCGCGGATCTTCGGGAGCACCAAGGGGTACGAGTGCCCACCGACCCGGAGGGCGCGACCCGGCGGACGTGCCACGGGGGTCGCTCCGTCACTCTGCTCGGGCGCAACAACCGGCTCGGACCCAGCGGTGGTCGCTCGTCGCACGTCGGTCGTTGAACTGCTCATCGGCCCGCAGGCTAGTTCCCGGGCATCGACTCGGCCCATCGTGGTGGTCGTTGGCCAACGTGGTCGTTCACGAACGTGTCATAGTCGCGTGATGTTGCGGAAATGCCTGGTCGACACGGTGGGTGGATGAGCATGGCCGAACTGCGCACCTCCGCGGACCTCTGGGACGAACTTCTCGACAAGGACGGCGCGCCGCGTCGTGCGGCCGCCGAGCTGGTGCAGCAGCTGCAGAGCCTGGGTCTCGCCGAGCTGCAGCAACGTCAGGACCTGGCCGAGCTCGACATCGTGGGCATGGGCATCACGTTCACCGTCTACTCCGACGGCCGCGGCATCGACCGCGCCTGGCCGTTCGACGTGATCCCACGCGTCATCGCTGCCGACGAGTGGCGCGGCATCGAGCGCGGCCTCGTGCAACGACTCCGCGCGATCAACATGTTCATCGACGACGTGTACCACGAACAGCGGGTCATCCACGACGGCGTGTTCCCTGCCGAGCTCTTGGAGCACTCGGTGAACTTCCGTCGTGAGTGTGTGGGGGCGAACCCGAAGTTCGGGGTCTGGGCGCACATCAGCGGCAGCGACCTCGTGCGCGATGGTGACGGAACGATGTACGTGCTGGAGGACAACCTGCGCGTCCCCAGCGGTGTCAGCTACGTGCTGGAGAACCGGGCCATCAGCAAGCGTGCGTTCGCCGACCTGTTCTCGAAGCAGAGCATCCTGCCCGTTGATGCGTACACCGACGAGCTGAACCGCATGCTGTCGTCACTCGCGCCGGAGGGCATCGCCGAGCCCACCATCGCGGTGCTCACGCCGGGCATCTACAACAGCGCGTACTTCGAGCACTCGTTCCTCGCGCAGCGCATCGGCGCGGCGCTGGTCGAGGGCATCGACCTCGTTGTCGGCGACGACGAGTGCGTGTACATGCGCACGATCGACGGGCTCGAGCGTGTGCACGTGATCTATCGCCGCGTCGACGATCTGTTCATCGATCCCGAGGTGTTCCGTGCCGACAGCACGCTCGGGGTGCCGGGCCTGATGCGCGCGTGGCGTGCAGGCAACGTTGCCATCGCCAACGCGCCCGGAGCCGGTGTGGCCGACGACAAGGTCGTCTACGCCTGGATGCCCGACCTCATCCGCTACTACTTGCAGGAAGAGCCGTTGCTCCCCAACGTGCCCACGTATCGCTGCGTCTACGACGACGAACGGGCGTACGTGGTCGAGCACATCGCAGAGCTGGTGGTGAAGCCTGCGAACGAGAGCGGCGGCTACGGGTTGCTCATCGGGAACCGGGCCACGCGCAGCGAGCTCGACGATGCGATCGCCAGCATCGAGGCCGATCCGCGCAACTGGGTTGCGCAGCCGATCCTGGCGCTCAGCACCGTGCCCACTCTGTGCGATGGAGCGCTGGAACCGCGCCACGTCGACCTGCGGCCGTTCATCCTCAGCGGCGCCACCAGCTACGTGTCTGCCGGTGGCCTCACGCGCGTCGCGCTTCGTCGCGGCTCGTTGGTGGTCAACTCGTCGCAAGGTGGCGGCAGCAAGGACACCTGGATCGTGGAGGCCTGATGCTGCTGTCGCGCGTGGCCGACAACCTCTACTGGGGAGCGCGCTACCTGGAACGTGCCGAAGACACGGCGCGGGTGGTGCGCAACTTCACCGAGCTGATCCTCGATCTGCCCCGTGGGGTGGGGTCGTCGTGGGAGCCGCTGCTCGCCGTCGCCGGCAGCCGTGCCGAGTACGACGAAGGCCATGCGCGCGCCCACGAGAGCGACATCGTGCGCTTCCTGGTCGCCGACCTGTCGAACGGTGGCAGCGTGGTGTCGAGTGTCGCCGCCGCGCGCGAGAACCTGCGCACCACGCGTGAGGTGTTCCCTCGCGACGCATGGCAGGCCGTCAACGACCTCTACCTGTTCACCAGCCGCGACACCGAGTCGGGTGTCGATCGCCGCAGCCGGGCCCGCTACCTGGGTCGCGTCATCACCGACTGTCAACGGCTGGATGGTGTGCTCGGCGGCATGATGCGTCGCGACCAGGCCTACGAGCTCTGGCGGCTGGGGCAGATGGTCGAACGGGCCGACATGACCACGCGGGTGTTGGGTGTTCGAGCGGCTTCACTGCTCTCCACTCCCGCCGGGGCCGACGACTACGACGAGGTGCAGTGGATGGGGGTGCTGCGCAGCGTCACAGCGATGCAGATGTATCAGCGCTCACATCGCGGGCCGATCGATGGTTCGTCAGTGGTCTCCTTCCTCCTGTTCGACGAGACGTTTCCGCGTTCGGTGGCCGGGTGCGTGCAGGGCATGCGGTCGGCCCTTGCCCGCCTTCCCCGACCCGACGCAACGATGGCGTCCGTGGATTCGTTGGAGGCACTGCTGGCCACGCTGCCGGCACAGGCAACCGACGGGGCGGCGCTCGACACCGCGATGGACCGCGTGCAGGCCGCGCTCGTCGATCTCAACGACCGGGTGTACGACACGTTCGTACGTGGAGTGGTATGACACCTGCGATGGACCTGCATCAGTACCGCGCGCCGCAGGGCGGCTACGACGAAGCGTTCGACGCTGCGGGCGAAGCGCGACCCTGCTGGTCGGTGGCGAAACAGGCTGTCGGCTCCATGGAGACCTCGGCGCTGCTCGAACGCCAACGCGATGCCGACCGGCTGCTCGACGCCGAGGGCGCCGGCCACCTCGTGCACGAGCTCGCCTTCGAGCGCGCCATCGATCGTCACGGCGTGTCCGCCTCGGCGCGCGTGGAGAGCCGACCGTGGCGGCTCGACCCGTTGCCGTTCGTGATCGACGCCGCCGAGTTCGCCGTGCTCTCCAACGCGGCCATCCAACGGATGCGACTGCTCGAGGCGTTGCTCGTCGACTGTGCCGGCGAGCGACAGCTCGTCCGCGACGGGGTGCTGCCGGCGGCGTTGCTGTACTCGTTGCCGTCGTTCCGCGCTCACACGGCGGGGTTCGCGCCGCCGCGCTGGTTGGTGCACTACGCGGTCGACGTCGTGCGCGCCGCCGACGGCCGGTGGCGAATCGTGCACGATCTCACCGACGCCCCCAGCGGTCTCGGCTACTCGCTGCTCAATCGAGCAGTGCTGGCTCGGTTGCTGCCCGATGGGTTGCGCGCCGCCGGCGCTGCCCCCATCAGCGCTCACGCCGACCGGCTTCGACGCTCGCTCACCGCGTCGGCGCCGGCCGATCGCCCCAGCCCGCGTGCCGTCGTGCTCTCATCGGGGCCGGCGCACCCCACCTACGTCGAGCACAGCTACCTGGCCACCCGGCTCGGCTACCACCTCGTCGAAGGGGCCGATCTCGTGATGCGGGAAGGGCGGCTGTGGCTGCGAGCGCTCGACGGGCTGGAACCGATCGACGTCGTGTATCGGCGGGTCGAGGATGCCCTGCTCGATCCGCTCGAGCATGGTCATCAAGGGGGCGGCAGCGGTGTGCCCGGCATCGTGTGGGGCGCCCGCAGCGGCCATCTGGCACTGGCCAATGCGTACGGCAGTGGCCTGGCCGAGGCTCGCGAGCTACGGCCCTACATGGGCGCCATCGCGGAGCGCCTGTTGGGTGACCGCCTGCAGCTCGAGCAGTTGGAGGCCGGCGCAGCGCTGGCCACGATGCCGGTGTTCACCGGGCTCGGCGACAGGGTGCTCGAGCCTCGGGCGGTGGTGCTGCGGTTGCAGGTGCTGAACGGGCCCGACGGGCACTTCGTGATGCTCGGCGGAGCCGGCCGGGTGCTCGCCGATGGCGACGCACCGGAGTGGCCCACGGCCCACCTGGCAAAGGATGTGTGGGTGGTTGGCACCACCGCACCGCGCCCGGTCGCGGTGATGGCGCCGCCGCAGGTCGACTTCGGCCCGTCAGTGCCCAAGCGAGCCGCCGACGCGCTGTACTGGTTGGGGCGTTCGGCCGAGCGAGCCGAGGTTGCAGTGCGAGCAGCCCGGGTCGTGGGAGTGCAGCTCGACCAGGATCCGATGCTCACGTCGGTGGGCGACGGCGGCTGGGCGCTGGGTGCGGGTGCGCTACTGGCCGCGGCGCGCAACGAGCCGGTGCCGGTCACGCCCGAGCTGCCCCTCAACGCTCGCCTCACGGCCTCGTTGCAGGCGACGGTGTCGGTGGCTGCCCAGCAACTGGCGTCGCTGGTGCAGGAGGCGTCTTCCGTGCGCGAGTACCTCAGCAAGACCACCGGTCGCGTGCTGGGAAGGCTGGCGATGGCGCACAACCTGCTGCTCGACGACGATGCGCCCAGCGACGAGCTCGATTCGGTGCTGGTCGACCTGGCCGCGCTGGCGGGCCTGGTGATGGAGAGCACGGTGCGCGGCCCGGCGTGGCGGTTCCTCGACCTCGGCCGGCGCATCGAGCGGGCGCTCGCGGTGCTGGGCTCGGTGGAAGGCGCGCTCGGCGCGGATGCGCCACCGATGGCATTGCAGCCGCTGGCCGATGCGGTGCTGGCGGCCAACGAGAGCCTTGTCGCATACCGCCGCCGATACCGAAGCGACGTCGATCTCGACGCATTGCTCGATCTGCTGCTGCGCGACGACTCCAACCCTCGCGGGCTGGCATTCCAGCTCGACCGATTGCGGGAGCACGTCGCGGCGCTCGCGTGGAGCCAAGGCGTGCAGCTGGTGCAGCAGGCGAGCGCCGCAGCCATTGCAGAGATCGACGACGCAGTCGTGAGCGGGCGGCGCGTCTCGCTCGACGGGTACGTGCTCGCAGTTCGCGGCCCCTTGTTGGCGCTGGCCGACGCGATCGGGCAGCACTGGTTCGCCGACCCGGTAAACCCCACGATGATGGGCGGGTTCTGAGGCGTGCGCACCTTCCGCGTGATGCATCGAACCGAGTACACGTACGGCACGGCGATGTCGGATGGTTTCACCGTGGCTCGCTTGCTGCCGCGCAACACCCCGCTGCAAACGGTGCGGCACGCTGCCATCGATGTGTCGCCGATTCCCGACGAGTGGGAGGAGTCGCTCGATCCTTTCGGCAATCGGGTCGTTCACTTCGCCGTGCACCACCCTCACTTCTCGCTCACCGTGGTCTCGCACGCGGAGGTCGGCCTCGACACGGGTGAGCTGCCCACTGGCGAGGTTCCATGGCAGCACGTGGCCGCCACCGCGGCAGCGGCAAGAGGCGACCTCGCGGCCGACGTGGCGCCGTTCCTCGCCCACACCGCGCAGACCCCTCCACTCGCAGCTGTCGGCGACCTCACCGGCGACATCTTCACCGAGGGTCGTGGGGTCATCGGGGCCGTGCAACACCTGTGCAACCGCATCTTCACCGGGTTCCAGTTCGACGCCAGCTTCAGCGACCTGTCCACGCCGATGCACGCGGTGCTCGCCGAGCGGCGCGGTGTGTGTCAGGACTTCGCTCACGTGTCGTGCGCCGCGCTGCGTTCCGTGGGGCTGCCTGCTCGTTACGTCAGCGGCTACATCGAAACCGTGCCGCTGCCGGGCGAGCCGAAGCTCGTCGGCGTCGACGCCTCGCACGCCTGGTGCTCGGTGTGGGCGGGCGAGTTCGGTTGGATCGACTTCGACCCCACCAACAATCAGATGCCGCCGTTGCGTCACGTGACGCTCGGGTGGGGTCGCGACTACGACGATGTCGCACCAGTGCGTGGGGTCGTGATCGGCCCGCCCAGCGGCCAGTCGTTGCATGTCGCCGTCGATGTCTCGGAAGTCTTCTGACGGCGGGATCGGTTCGTCGGCGGTGATGTCCGAAATCCGCTAGTCAGGACAGTCGCAGCACGCCAGACTGGGCGAGTGCTCCTCGACGACGACCACTGCTACCGGGCCATCCAGAGCCGCGACCCGCGGTTCGACGGATGGTTCGTGACGGCCGTTCGCACCACGCACATCTACTGCCGGCCATCCTGTCCGGCGATCACGCCCAAGCGCCAGAACGTCGAGTTCTTCCGGGCGGCGGCGACGGCTCAGGCGCATGGCTACCGAGCGTGCAAGCGCTGCCGGCCCGACGCATCCCCCGGCTCGCCGGAGTGGAACTCGCGAGCCGATGTCGTCGGTCGCGCAATGCGGTTGATCGCAGATGGCCTCGTCGATCGGGAAGGTGTCGGTGGCCTCGCCAACCGCCTCGGCTACAGCGAACGACAGGTCAACCGGCTCCTCGTTGCGGAGGTGGGTTCCGGCCCGCTCGCACTCGCTCGGGCGCAACGCGCGCAGACCGCCCGCATCCTCATCGAGACCACCACGTTGCCCATCACCGAGGTTGCGTTCGCTGCCGGCTTCCAGAGCGTGCGCCAGTTCAACGACACGGTGCGTGAGGTGTACGCCGCCAGCCCGAGCGACATGCGAGCGGCCAGGTCGCCGAGCCCCGCAGCCGGTCCGCTCACCGTGCGGCTCGCGTGTCGCGAGCCCTTCGATGGCGACGCTCTGCTCGGGTTCCTGGCTCTCCGTGCCGTCCCCGGGGTGGAAAGCGTGGATGGCACGACCTATCGCCGCTCGTTGCGCCTCGCGCGCGGTCTCGGGGTGGTCTCCGTCACCCTCAGTGCCGCGACCGTGTCGTGCGCGCTCACGCTCGACGACGTGGCCGACGCGCAGGCCGCGGTCCAGCGCACGCGTCGCCTGCTCGACCTCGACTGCGACCCGGCATCGATACGTGACCATCTCGCGGTCGATCCACTGCTCGCTCCACTGATCGAGAAGCGGCCCGGCCTTCGCGCCCCCGGCCATCCCGACAGCACGGAACTGCTGGTTCGAGCGGTGCTCGGTCAGCAGGTCAGTGTGGCCGGCGCCCGCACGTTGGCGTCGAGGTTGGTCGCGGCACATGGTGAGCCGTTGACCGAACCTGTCGGCGGGGTGACCCATGCATTCCCGTCGGCTGCCACCATCGCCGGGCTCAGCCCGGAAGACTTCGCCATGCCACGGGCTCGAGGCGCCGCGCTCATCGACGCGTGCGCGCAGGTGGCAGATGGCTCGCTCGTGCTCGATGCCGGCAGCGATCGTGCTGGGGCCGTCGTTGCACTGCAGGCGTTGCAGGGCATCGGCCCGTGGACCGCCGGCTACGTGGCGATGCGAGCCCTCGGCGACCCCGACGTGTTCCTGCCCACCGACCTCGGCGTGCGTCACGCGCTCGCTGCGCTCGGTGCCGACTCGTCGCCGCGCGGCGCTGCCGCACTCGCCGAGGCCTGGCGGCCCTGGCGCTCGTACGCATTGCACCATCTCTGGGCAAGCTTGTGAAGGAGCAACCATGAACCGCAGTGAAACCACGCTTCCGCCCTCGGCGACACCAGCGCCCTGTCGCGCGACGATGCCGAGCCCAGTGGGCGAGCTCACGCTCATCGCCAGCCCGCGCGGCCTCCGAGCCGTGCTGTGGCCCAACGAACTGGCCCAACCCGGCAGGTTGCCGATGGCGGCCGATGGCGACCCGGATGCAGCGAAGGTGCTGCGCGAGGCAGTGCTCCAGCTGGAGGAGTACTTCGCCGGTGATCGTCGCGAGTTCGATCTGCCGCTGGATCCGGTGGGCACCGACTTCCAGCAGTCGGCGTGGCTGCAGTTGCGTCGCATCCCCTACGGCGCGACCATCTCCTACGGCGAGCAGGCGCGCCGCCTCGGCGACGTGCGCAAGTCGCGCGCCGTCGGTGCCGCCAACGGGCGCAACCCGATCAGCATCATCGTGCCGTGCCATCGAGTGGTGGGTGCCAATGGTGCGCTCACCGGCTTCGCTGCCGGGTTAGAGGCGAAGGCCTGGCTGCTGCGCCACGAGCAAGGCACCCTCACCCTGCTCGACTGATCCCCGAACCAGCCGCTTTGTGTCAAGACCTCGAACTCACAGCCCCTGGTAGTGGCCCGACACCTCTACGTAAAGCCGGGGCGGGTCGGTGGGGGTCGGGGTCGGGGTGGGGTCGGCGGGGGTCGGTCAGCGGTGGCGGGCTTTGAGCTGCTGCTCGCGAGCCTTGCGGGCCTCTGCCTGCTTCTTCTCCTTGGCGGCCTTGCGCTTCGCCTTCGTCTCCTCGTCGGCGGTGCGCGCCGGCAGCACCTCCACCTCCACGCGCTCGGCGGGCGGCAACGCCAGCGTCTCGTCGTGCTTGAGCACTCGCGTGAGCACCTCGGCCGCGGCAGCTTCCCCGGCGACGGAGGAAGCCAGCATCAGTCGTGTCGCAGCCAGGCCGAACTCTTCGACCAGCGCGGGAGTGACCTCGAGCAGTTGCTCTTCGCTGGGGTTGTCGGAGTTGTCGCCGAGGGCCTCGATGCACTTGGCGAGCGCAGGATCGGTGACGAGCGTGCAGATCTGCTCGAGCCCGCCGTTCATGCGGCCGCGGGCGGCAGTGGCGCGCATCGCCAGGTTGCGCCTCGACATCGGTGAAGCCACCCTCGCGAGCACCACACAACTCGTCGAGTGCGGTGACGTGATCCTCGGGCAACGTGGCCACGAGTGTGGCAAGCTCCTCATCGGTCATCGCGCTGAAAGCACGATCGAGCAACGTCAGGGCTTGCAGGCGGTTCTTGAGCTGGCTCATCGGGCTGAAAGGCTACCGTGCGGTTCCGCCGAGACCCCCGGTGATCGTCCGGCCACGACCGCGTCGCTCCTGCGACGTACGCTCGCCACATGAGCACGCTGGTGTACACGGCCGACGAACTGCTGCGCGATCATCCCGATCTGGCGCCGCACGACGTGGGTGGCCGGCGCATGCACGGCGGCTTCCTGCCCGATGGCAGCTACCAGCCGCCGCGGGCGTTGGTGCGGGTACCCGCACTCGCCGCATGGGCCGCCGCTCTCACCGAACGCGGTGGTCGGCCGCTCGACGCCGACTCGTCGTTGCTGGGTGGCGTGCGGCTGCCGACGGTGCCGCAGTCGCGTGTGCTGCTGCGGCACGGCCTGGGCGAGTCGTTCTGGAACTCGCTCACCATCATCGGCAAGATCGAGGCTCGCGGTCGCCTGCTGGCCGAGATCCCGTTTCCGCCGCTGCAACCGCACATCGTCGACGACATCTCGCAGATGGCCATCGGTCACCTCGGCAACGGACTGCTGCAGGCGCACGGCTGGGACGAAGGTGGTGTCGCCGATCCTGCGTTGGGCGCTGCCGGCGGCGCGGGTGCGCACGACCAGATGTGGTTCGCGGCTCGTGACCTCGCGTTCGGTGAGGGCGCCTATCCCGATGTCGACCCGCCGGAGAACATCGCTCGGCCGGAGGTCGGCCGGCGATGGATGCCGGAGGTCGCCGCCGAGGTGGAGGGTCTGTTGTCGCTGTTGATGAACCTGCTCGTCATCGAGTTCCGTGCCGAGCTGGGGTTCGCCGACACGCAAGCCATTCTGCGCACGCCCGACCTCTTCCCGGGCCGGCGCCCGCAGGCCGAGGAAGCCGCGGAGATCGTCGGCCGCATCCGCGCCGACGAGGAGATCCACGTGTCGTCGCTGCAGCTCTACCTGGGCGAGTGTGCGGCGGTCACGTTTCGCACCAACGATGGCGGCACCATCGCCGGTCGCGAGCTGATCGAGCGCTTCTGGAACGGGCTGGTGCAGTGGGCCACCGTCGACCAGCCGGCCATCGCGGCCGAGGTGCAACGGCAACTGCTGCACGCGCGGGTGATGCGTCATCCCGACGGGGCCGAGATCTGGCGCGAGTTCGAGGCCGCCGGCTGAGTCGGCGATGCCGTGCGGGGGCCATTCCGGTGCCAGTGTCGTGCCGGCATCGTGGCGAGCTCAGGCCTCGTCGGGTGTCATCACTTGCTCGGCAGGTGCACTCGCCAACACGTCGGCCACGTACGACGCAACGGTCTCGTCGATGCCCACGTCGCCGCCGGCTCGCTCCGACAGGAACCAGCGATGCTCGAGTACCTGGTGGTACAGCTCGGCGGGTTCCAGCTTGGCGGCCATCTCAGGCGGGATGCCGGCGAGCGCGCGCTCGAAGCGCTCCTCCAACCATCGTGCGGCCGCCACGGACTCCACCACCTTGCGCCCACCGCGCTGCTCCAGCACCGCGCGGTAGCGGCTGATGTCGTTGAGCAGGCGCCGGGCTTGGTTCTCGCCGGCCTCGAGGCCGGTGATCGCGCGCAGCTTCTGCGTGTGGAAGCCGTGCTCCACCACCCGCGGCACCAGCCGCAGGCGAGCACCGTCGACGGTGGTGACCAGCTCCAGCTCGGCGGCGTCGAAGCCGAGATCGTGCAGCCGCCGCAAGCGGCGATCGACTCGAAACGTCTCGTCGGCGTTGAACTCGTCGACACCCGTCAGCTCGTGCCACAGCCGATCGTAGGAGGTCTCGATCGCCAAGGCGGTCTCCACCGGGTCGATCCCATCGGCCAAGAGGCCGCCCATCTGCAGGTCCAGCAACCCGCCCAGCACGTTCTCGGTGGCGATCTGCAGGTCGAGCGCGCGCTGACCGTGGCTCAGCTGCGGGTGTCGCTCTCCGGTCTCGACATCGATGATGTAGGCCGACAGGGCACCGGCGTCGCGCCGGAACAACGTGTTGGACAGCGAGCAGTCGCCCCAGTAGAAGCCGGCGAGATGCAGCCGCACCAGCAGGCCGGCGAGTGCATCCAGCAAGCGCTCGCCAAGGTATGGAATGCGCAGGCCCCGCCCCGACAGCAGGGTGCGGTACGGCAACGCATAGTCGAGATGGCGAGTGATGAGCAGACCGTCGGCTTCGTCGTCGCGGCCGGTGACCACCCCCACCACTTCGGCTGTTGGCAAGCCGGCCTCGGCCAACTCGCGCAGCAGCCGCCACTCGCGTTCGGCCAGCGGGTCGGGCAGCTCCTTCACGACGTAGCTGGTCTCGCCCACTTCGACCAGGCGCACCACGTGGCGATGCAGCCCGGGCACCTTCTGCATGCCGTCGATCGACCACTCGGCAAGCGGCTCGTCGAGCGGCCAATCGACGATGCCGGCGTGCTCGGTGGCCTTGGCGAGTTGCAGCCGCATCAGCGGCCGGCCCGCACGGCGACCGGTACGAGGATCAGTGTCGGCCGATCGCGGAGCCGGTCTCGAGGTCGAACGCGTGCATGCGCAGTGTGTCGACCGAAAGGTGCACGCGATCGCCCACCTTCACCGGGTGCCGCGGATCGAGCGACGCCACGATCGTCGACTCTGGCTGGTCGGAGACCTCGACACCACTATCGATGGCGCGCACCGCGGGCGCATCGATGGTGCAGTGCACGAGCAGCTCGGAGCCGAGCATTTCGACGAGGTCGACGGACACGTCGAGCGAGGCGGTGCCGTCGCCGCCGAGCGCCTCGGAGCGCACGCCGATGGCGATGTCGCGGCCGACGTACTCGCGCAGGCCGTGCAGGCGTGCTGCGGCCTCGCCGGTGAGGCTGATGAACTGCGACCCGATGGCGATGGTGATGTCGTCACCATCGCCGGCGGTGACCGAGCCACGGACCACGTTCATCGACGGTGAGCCGATGAACTGGCCGACGAACAGGTTCTCGGGCGTCTCGTACAGCTCGGCGGGGCTGGCGCACTGCATCAGCACGCCGCGCCGCAGCACCGCCACTCGGTCGCCCATGGTCATCGCCTCGATCTGGTCGTGCGTGACGTACATGGTGGTGACCCCGAGGCGACGTTGCAGCTTCGAGATCTCGGCACGAGTCTGCACGCAGCTTGGCGTCGAGGTTGGAGAGCGGCTCGTCCATCAGGAACAGCTTCGGGTTGCGCACGATGGCGCGACCCATGGCCACGCGCTGGCGTTGGCCGCCCGAGAGCTGGCCGGGCTTGCGGTCGAGCACGGCCGTCAGCTCGAGCAGCTCGGCGACCTCCGCGACCTTCGTCGCGATCTCTGCCTTGTCGGTCTTGCGCAGCTTCATCGCGAACGCGATGTTGTCGGCGACGGTCATGTTGGGGTACAGCGCGTAGCTCTGGAACACCATCGCGATGTCGCGCTGCTGTGGGCCCATGCCGTTGACGACGACCTCGTCGATGAGCAGGTCGCCGCCGCTGATGTCTTCCAGGCCGGCCACCATGCGCAGCACCGTCGACTTGCCGCAGCCAGACGGCCCGACCAGCACCAGGAACTCGCCGTCGTGGATCTCGAGGTCGAGGCCGGGCACTGCTTCGAAGCCGTTGTCGTAGCGCTTCTGCAGATTGACCATACGGAGGGTGGACACGATTTACCCCTTCACACTTCCGGCCAGGAGGCCACGGACGAAATAACGCTGCAAGGACAGGAACACGATGAGCGGAACGATCATGGTGACGAACGCGCCGGCAGTGAGCAACTGCCACTCGTTGCCCTTGTTGCCCACCATGTCGACCATCGCGAACGTCATCGGTTGGCTCTCGGCACCGCCGCCGAACACCTTCGCGACGAGCAGGTCGTTCCAGACCCACAGGAACTGGAAGATGGCCAACGAGGCGAGCGCCGGCACCGACAACGGCAGCACAATGCGGGTGAAGATCGTCATGTGTGAGGCGCCATCGACGCGGGCCGCCTCGATCACCTCGCTCGGCAGGGAGCCGATGAAGTTCTTCAGCAGGAAGATCGCGATCGGCATGCCGAAGATGGCGTGTGCGAGCCAGATGGTGGGGGTGCCCTCCAACGCGTCGGGGAAGTAGCTGCTGCCGAAGAACTGCAGCAGCGGGATGAGGCACATCTGCAGCGGCACGACCATCAGCCCGACGATGAGCACGAAGATCAGGTCGCGACCCTTGAACTTCATCCACGAGAATGCATAGGCCGCGAAGGCGGCGATGACGATGGGGATGACGGCGGCGGGGATGGCGATGCGTACCGTGTTCCAGAAGAAGTCGCTGAACGGGAGGCCGTTGACCTTGTTCTCGAGCACCCCGGAGTAGTTCTCGAGGGTGACGTTGGTGGGCTCGGTGAACCAGGTCCACCAGCCGGTGGACTTGATGTCGTCCTCGGGGCGGAACGAGGAGATGAGCAGGCCCATCGTGGGCACGGTCCAGAGCGCAGCAAGCATCCACACCGCGGCTCGACCGACTGGGCTGCCCAGCTTCTTGGCCACCTTGGTGGGCAGCGGGGTGAGGTCGTGGCCCGGTGCCGGAGCAATGGTCGCAGTCATGTCAGCGCGCCTCTCTCATGGCCTTCTGGTTACGGGCATTGACGAACACGATGGGCACCACCAGCAGGAACAGCAGCACGGCCCAGGCGGCGCCGAGCCCTTCGTTGTCTTGCGGGAAGCCCTGTTCGTACATCTCGTTGGCGATGGTGCTGGTGCCGAACGACCCACCCTTGCCCATGGTCTGGATGATGTCGAAGATCTTCAGCACGGCGATGGTGGTGGTGGTGGCCACCGTGATGATGGTGCCCTTGATGTAGGGCAGCACCACCTTGTAGAAGGCCTGGCGGTCGGTGGCGCCGTCGATCCTGGCGGCCTCGACGAGGTCGTCGGGCACGCCCTTGAGCGCGGCAGAGATGACCACGGTGGAGAAGCCCGCCTGGATCCAGATGACCACGATCATGATGAAGAACGTGTTGATGCCCGGAATGAAGTTGTTCTCGATCCCGAAGAACGTGTTCTCCTGCAAGAAGAACTGGGTCTTCTGCTCGCCCGGCAGCAGCTGGTACATCGAGTTGAGCAGGCCGTACTCCTTCGGGGAGTAGACGAAGTTCCAGATGACACCTGCCCCCACCATGGAGATGGCAGTGGGCAAGAAGATGAGTGCCTTGGCGACCGGCTCGCCGCGCATCCGGTCGGCGTAGCGGGCGATGATGACGCCCATCACGGTGCTGGCGAGCGTGACCATCACGCCCCACCACAGGGTGTTGCGCATCACGAGCAGGTTGTCTTCGTCGGTGAAGATGTCGACGTAGTTGCGGAAGCCGTACCAGTCGTCGTTGCGGTCGTGGAACGATAACCGCAAGTTGATGATGGCGGGCAGCACCAACCCGGTGAGCAGCACGATGGCCGGGCCCACGAACACGGCGACGCGTGCTCGCTCGCGCCATGGCTCGTGGAGCTGGCTGGCGAGCCAGTACAGGACGCCGAGGATGGCGGCGAACACGAGAATCCCTGCCCCGACGGTGAGCAAGGTCTTCAGAATCACGAGCATGCGGCCCCCACAGACTGATTCAAGAAAGCCGGCTCACCTAGGTGGCCGGCAGGAAAGGGAATCTACACGTACTCCACCTCGGGGGTGAACCGGCGAACCGGTCCACCCCCGAGAGAGGGGAACTACAGGTGGCTCACGGCCAGCTGGACTCGATCTCGTCGAGGGCTTCTGCGGTGGACTTGTTGCCCACCACCCACTCGACCATCTCGCTCCAGAACGAACCGGCGCCAACCGGGCCGGGCATCAGGTCGGAACCGTCGAAGCGGAACACGTCGGAGTCGGCGAGCAACTGAGCGAACGTCTGCTCCAGCGGATCGGTGACCAGCGAGATGTCGGCCTTCTTGTTCGGGGTCAGCCAGTTGCCGGCGGCGAGCCGGTTGTTGGCGTACTCGGCGCCGGTGAGGTACTTCGCGACGGCCTCGACCTCGGGCTTGTCGCTGAAGGCGGTGATCAGTTCGCCGCCACCGAGCATGACCTTCGGGTCACCCTCGTTGACCACGGGCAGGTAGAACGCGTTCACCTGGCCGTCGGGGCCCTTGGTCGTGCCCTCGGGGAACTGGTTGCCGATGAAGTTGGCCTGACGGTGCATGAAGCAGCTGCTGTCGAGCAGGCCCAACGGCGACTCCTGGAAGGAGGTGCTGGGAATGCTCTCGGCGCCGCCGACCACGAAGTCGTCGTTCTTCACGATCTGGCCGACTGCGTCGACCGCGGTGACGATGGCAGGATCGTTGAACGGGATCTCGTGTGCGACCCACTGGTCGTAGACATCGGGGCCACCGGTGCGGAGCACGAAGTCCTCGACCCAGTCGGTGAGCACCCAACCGGTGGCTCCACCGGACTCGGCGCCCACGCACCACGGCGTGCCGCCGTCATCGACGATCTGCTGGCTGAGGTCGAGCATCGCCTGCCAGGTGGTGGGGATCTCGTAGCCGGCGTCCTTGAAGGCAACCGGGCTGTACCACACGAGGCTCTTGATGTTGGCGCCGAACGGCGGGGCGTAGAACTTGCCGTCGACCGAGCCGAAGGCAACCCAACCGGCGATGTCGTTGGCCTCAACGTCGGCCTGCAGGTTGGTGAGCGGCACGACCTTGCCGCCGCTGACCAGGGTGGCCAGCAGGCCGGGCTGCGGAACGAATGCGAGGTCGGGCGAGTCGCCGCCCTCGGTGCGCAGCTTGATGTCGTCTTCGAAGGTTGCGGAACCCTCGTGCTTGATGTCGATGCCGGTCTCGGCTTCGAAGTCGGCCCATGCCGCCTCGAGGCGGTCGGCCTCGACGTCGCGGATCGAGCTGAGGATCGTGACGGTCTTGCCGTCGAACGGCTTGTCGCCGCCGCCGGCGGTGTCGCTGCTGCTCTCGTCACTGCCGCATGCGGCAGCGAGCAACGAGATCGTGAGCACTGTGGCCATGGTGGCCAAACGTCGTTGTGACGCCATGAATCTCCCCCTCAGGAAATGTCGAGCACCGGGTTGCGCTCGACGTATATGTAAGCGCTTGCAGAGTAGATCAGTGCGAGCACCCTCGTCAATACGATCGGGCAACGTTGACGAAATGTCAGCGGCCGGCCGCATCGAGTGTCAGCCGGGCGGCGGACCGCAGGTGATGCGTTCGACCAGGTTGAGCTCGATCGGGTGGTGCATCACGGTGCCGAAGCCTTCCAGCTGGTCGAGCATGAGACGCGCGCCCAACCGGCCGATGTCGCGAACGGGTTGTCGAATGGTGGTGAGGCCGAAGGCGTTGGAAGCCGGGTGGTCGTCGAAGCCGATCACCGACACGTCGCGCCCCGCCACCAGCTTCAGCTCGCGCAGCGCTTGCAGTGCGCCGAAGCACATCTCGTCCGACATCAACCACACCGCGGTGGGCGGCTTGGTGCGGCTCATCAGCGCGTGCATCGCCCTTCGGCCACCTTCGATGGAGAAGTCGCCGTCCTCGACGAACTGATGGGGCAGGCGCAGCCCAGCGGCCTCCAGCGCGGCGGCGAAGCCGGCGGCACGTTCGGTGGGCACGTTGTGCACGACGTCGAGGTGGGCGTGGCCGCCGACGAGGCCGATGCGGCGATGCCCGAGATCGATCAGGTGTCGTGCGGCCAGGCGGGCGCCGCGAGCGTTGTCGACCGAAACCGAGGTGACTGACTTGAGGCGTTCGCCCAGCACGATCGCCGGTGTATCGAGCGTGGCCAACTGGCGGGCACCGTCTTCCGAGCAGAACACGTCGACGAGGATGACGCCGTCGATCCGCTGCTGGAAGCGAGCGTCGCCGCGGAAGATCTTCTCGCGGGCGAGTGGGTTGGCGGTGCCGATCAACAGGTCGTAGCGCGCGTGCGCGAACACTTCTTCCACGCCGGCGACGACCTCGCTGGTGTACCAGCTGGTGAGCAGCGGAGCGAGCAGGCCAACGGTGCGGGTCTGCCCCGAGGCCAGCCGGGCGGCGTTGGAGTTGGCGACGTAGAGCAGGCGGTCGGCGGCCTGCAGCACCTTGCGGCGGGTGGACTCCGCGACGTAGGCGTGGTTGCGCAACGCTCTGCTGACGGTGGCGGTGGACACACCCGCCTCGCGAGCGACGTCGTCGATCGTTGCCCGACCGAGTGCGCTGCTGATGTCGTCCCCCATGGCGGTTGGCGAGGCTAGTCGGCCGCGATGCGAGCGACGATGGTTGACTCGCCTGCCACCCACACCTCGCCGTCGACGACCGAGACCGCATCGTCGACGGATTGGAAGATGATCTCGGCGTCGGCGAGCCACGCGGCCGGGACCCGCGCAGCACCCAGGTTGCCCACGATGCGCAGCCCGCCGCGAGCGATGACGAGATGCGTGGCGCCCTGCTCGAGCAGCTGGAAGGGCGCTTGCCACAGCTCGGGTTGCTGTTTGCGCAGGCCCACGAGCTGGCGGTAGCGGTGCCAGGTGGAGTTCGGCGAATCGGTCTGGAACTCGGCGGTCAGCTCCACCGGCAACGGCTCGGTGTGCAGCCACGCGACGGGTGCGGAGGTGAAGCCCTTGTCGTCGTCGCAGCTCCACGGCATCGGCCCGCGGGCCACGTCGCGACTCCACATCCCGGCACCGTTGCGTGCGCTCATCGGGTCTTCGATGTGACCCAGCACGTTGGCGTCGGGCAACCCCAGCTCCTCGCCCTGGTACAGGAACAACATGCCGTCGAAGGCGCCCATCAACGTGGTGAGCGCCAGCGTGCGCCGCAGGCCCAGCTCGCCCCCGCCGTAGCGTGAGACTGCACGTGCCTGGTCGTGGTTCGACACCTCCCACGCGGCACCGCCATTCGACTTCGCCTGGTACTCGAGCATCGTGGTGACGGTGGCTTCGGGCTCCCACTCGCTGAGCCCGACCTGCAGCACGAAGGCTGCATGCAAGGCGTTGCCGTCCTTCACGTACTCGCTGAACCGGTCGACGTCGCGGGTGTCCATCTCGCCCACCAGCACGGCGCCGAGGTCGTCGACGGCATCTCGCCACTGCCGGAACAGCACAGCGGTCTCGTGGCGGTGCAGGTCGTGGATGTGCTGGAACGAGGCGAACACGTCCATCGGATGCATGCCGGGATGCACCTCGCGCAACTGCGGGTTGCTGCGCAGTGCGGGGTCCTTGGTGAGGCCGTGCGCGACGTCGATTCGGAACCCATCGGCACCGCGCTCGCACCACGTACGCAAGATGGCGGCGAACTCTTGCATCACCTTCGGGTTGGCCCAGTTCAGGTCGGGCTGCTCGGGCAGGAACAGGTGGCAGTAGTACTGGCCGCTGCCGCCCGGGTCGAGGGTCCAGGCGGGGCCGCCGAAGTGACTGACCCAGTTGTTCGGCGGGCCGCCGCCCGGGCTCGGCTCGGCCCACAGGTAGTAGTCGCGGAACGGGCCGGTGGGGTCGGTGACGGCCTGCCGGAACCACTCGTGCTCGCTCGAAGTGTGGTTGGGCACGATGTCGACGAACAACCGCAGCCCGAGCTCCTTGGCCCGCGTGGACAGCGTGTGCCAGTCGTCGAGGGTGCCCAGCATCGGGTCGACGGCCAGGTAGTCGGCGACGTCGTAGCCGTGGTCGAAGCCTGGGCTGGCGAAGAAGGGGGTGAGCCACACCACGTCGATGCCCAGCGACGCGAGGTATGGCAGCCGTTGGGTGCCCCCGGCGAGATCGCCGACACCGTTGCCGTCGGTGTCCTGGAAGCTCCGCACGTACACCTCGTAGCCCACGGCGCCGCGCCACCAATCGGGGCCCGCCAACCGAGGGGTGACGGCAGGGGCGCTTCCGGAGCCGGCTGCGTTGCCAGAGTGTGTAAGCGCTTGCATTGCGAAGACAATACACTTCTCCGAGTGTTGTGGCACGGGGACACCGCAGGAGTCGAGCAACAAGTCGCGAACCGTGGTCCAGTGCTGGCCGCGCGCATGCACCGCCACTGGGCGACGGTCGAGCACGGCCTCGCGAGCCTCTATCCCGACGATGATGGCTCGCTGCTCGCCGCGTTGCGCGAGATGGTCGGTGCTCACGTGGGTCGCCGCCCGGCAGCGCTGTTCGTTCGCGACCTTGCGCGTGAGGCCGATCCCGGCTGGTTCCAGGGGCCCGACCAGATCGGTTACGTCTGCTACGCCGACCTGTTCGCGGGCACGTTGGCCGGCGCGGCCGACCACCTCGACTACCTCCGCGAGTTGGGCATCACGTACCTCCACCTGATGCCCCTGCTGCGGCCGCGCGCCGGCGAGAACGACGGCGGCTACGCCGTGGCCGCGTACGACGAGGTCGACCCGCGACTGGGCACGATGAGCGATCTCGGGTCGCTGGCCGGCTCGTTGCACGAGCGTGACATGAACCTGTGCATCGACCTGGTGGTGAACCACACCGCCGCCGAGCACGACTGGGCCGTGAAGGCTCGCGCGGGCGACCCGGCGTACCGCGACCGGTACCTGTTCTACCCCGATCGCACACTGCCCGACCGTTACGAGCGCACCCTGCTGGAGGTGTTCCCCACGTTTGCGCCGGGCAACTTCAGCTGGCTGCCCGATCGGCAGGAGTGGGTGTGGACGACGTTCAACGAGTTCCAGTGGGATCTCAACTGGGCCAGCCCGGATGTCTTCCGATCGATGTTCGAGGTGATGCTGCATCTGGCCGATCAAGGCGTCGACGTGCTGCGGCTCGACGCCGCCCCATTCATGTGGAAGCGGGAGGGCACGATCTGCCAGAACCTGCCGGAAGTGCACCTGTTGCTCACCACGCTGCGCTCGCTGATGTCGGTGGCGGCACCGGCGACTGCGTTCAAGGCCGAGGCGATCGTCGCGCCCGAGGAGCTGCCGCCGTACCTGGGTGCCGGCGAGCCCGAGCGACACGAGTGCGACCTGGCGTACAACAACCAGCTGATGGTGCTGCTGTGGAGCAGCCTCGCCACCGGTGACGCAGCCCTGATGACCAACGCGCTGCGGCGGCTGGGCGCGATTCCCTCCACTGCGGCGTGGGTGAACTACGTGCGCTGCCACGACGACATCGGCTGGGCAATCACCGAGGCCGACGCGGCATCGGTGGGCTGGAGCTCCCTCAGCCACCGCGACTTCCTGCTGCAGTTCTATGCCGGCCAGTTCCCGGGTTCGTTCGCCAAGGGCGCCGTCTTCCAGTACAACCCCGAGACCGGCGATGGCCGCACATCCGGCAGCGCAGCCTCGTTGTGCGGCATCGAGCGCGCGCTCGCCGACCACGACGACGTGCACCTCGAGCTGGCGTGTGCGCGTCTCGAGCTGCTGTATGCCGTCACCTACGCATATGGCGGCACCCCCTTGCTGTACATGGGCGACGAGCTCGGCCTGTGCAACGACACCACGTACCTCGGCGACGCAGCCAAAGCCGATGACAACCGCTGGTTGCACCGACCGCGCATGGACTGGGCGCTCGCCGAGCGTCGTCACCAGCCCGGCACCCTGCAGGCTCGCCTGTTCGCGATGTTCGCCGCCCTCGGTGCCGCTCGGGCAGGCATCGGTGCCCTCGACGCATCCGGGCGAGTGGTCGTGCAGGTCTCGCCCGACCCGCACCTGCTCTGCTTCACCCGTTCACATCCGGTGCAGGGCTCGTTCGTGATGCTGGCCAACTTCGGCCGCGGCACCGCTGTGGTGCGGTTGGCCGACGTGGGTGCCGGCGGCGCCGCAGTGCAGCGATCCGTCGGTGCGGTGGTCACCGTCGACGGGGTCGCCCAGCTGAGCGCCAACGGCTACCTCTGGCTCACCGCTTCCTGACGATCCCTGCCACCCGCCCCAGTCCGAGGGTGCCCTGCCCGAGGGGTCAGTCGGTGGGGGGAACCAGTTGCTGGAGGAAGGCGGAGAGGAAGACTGCAGGGTCGCTGCCGCGCTTGAGGGGCACCACCACCTGCTGTTGCTCCTCCTTGTAGATCGCGTCGCGGCTGAGGCGGCGCAGACGCATCTCCTCGCTGAACTTCAGATCGATGGGGCCGAGGCGGGCTTGGTTGCCCACGATCTGCACGTCGCGCAGGCCCAGCCGGTTGCACTCGGCGCGCAGCGAGCCGACGGCCAGCAGCGCCTCTGCCGCATTTGGCACCGGGCCGTAGCGGTCCTCCCACTCACTGCGGATGTCGGCCACCTCGGCGGCCGTGGTGACCGCCGCCAGCCGACGGTAGGCCTCGAGGCGCAGCTCTTCCTTGGCCACGTAGTCGACGGGCAGGAACGCATCGGTGGGCACGTCGAGCTTCACTTCGCTGGCTGCCTTGGGAGGTGCCTCGCCCTTCAGCTCGGCGACGGCCTCGGTGACCATCTGGCAGTACAGGTCGTAGCCCACAGCTGCGATGTGACCGCTCTGCGACTCGCCCAGCAGGTTGCCGGCGCCGCGGATCTCCAGGTCGCGCATGGCGATCTTGAAGCCGCTGCCCAGCTCGGTTGCTTCACCGATGGTCTTCAGCCGCTCGTAGGCCTCCTCGCTGAGGCGAGCCTCGGGAGGATGGAACAGGTACGCATAGGCGCGTGACCCGGAACGGCCCACTCGCCCGCGCAGCTGGTGCATCTGGCCCAGGCCCAGCAGGTCGGCGCGCTCCACCACCAGCGTGTTCACCGTGGGCATGTCGATGCCGCTCTCGATGATGGTGGTGCACACGAGCACGTCGAAGCGACCTTCCCAGAAGTCGACGACCACTTGCTCGAGCGAGCCTTCGTCCATCTGCCCGTGAGCGATTGCGATGCGGGCCTCGGGTACCAGTTCGCGCAGGCGACCGGCCGCCATGTCGATCGACTGCACCCGGTTGTGCACCCAGAAGACCTGGCCCTCGCGCAGCAGCTCGCGGCGAATCGCCTCGACGGCCACTCGCTCGTCGTAGCCGCCGACGAAGGTGAGGATCGGCTGGCGATCGGCGGGCGGGGTCTGCAACAGTGACAGGTCGCGGATGCCTACCAAGCTCATCTCCAGTGTGCGCGGAATGGGTGTGGCGGTGAGCGTGAGCACATCCACGTTGTGCTTCAGCTTCTTCATCGTCTCCTTGGCCTGCACGCCGAAACGCTGCTCCTCGTCGACCACCAGCAGCCCGAGATCTTTGAACACCACGCCGTCCTGGAGCAGGCGGTGGGTGCCGATGACGCAGTCGACCTCGCCGCTCTTGAGGCCCTCGATGACCTTCTTCGCCTCCTTGGCGGTGAGGAAGCGGCTGAGCACCTCCACCCGGATCGGGTAGCCGGCGAAGCGATCGGCGAACGTGTTGCCGTGCTGCGTGGCCAGCAGCGTGGTGGGCGCGAGGACCGCCACTTGCTTGCCATCCTGGATCGCCTTGAACGCCGCGCGAATGGCCACCTCGGTCTTGCCGAACCCCACGTCGCCGCACACCAGGCGATCCATCGGGAAGGCGCGCTCCATGTCGACCTTGATGTCGTCGATGGCCTTGCGTTGGTCGGGTGTCTCGACGAACGGGAAGGCTTGCTCCATCTCGTGCTGCCACGGGGTGTCCATGCCGAACGCGTGGCCAGTTGCGTTCACCCGCTTCTGGTACAGCACCACCAGCTCCTGCGCGATCTCGCGCACTGCGGAGCGCACCTTGCCCTTCGCCTTGGCGAAGTCGCTGCCGCCGAGGCGGTGCATCACGGGCGTCTCGCCACCCACGTACTGGCGCAGCGCATCGATCTGGTCGCTGGGCACGTAGAGCTTGTCGCCGCCTTTGTACTGCAGCAGCAGGTAGTCGCGCTCGGTGCCGCCGATCGTGCGCTTGACCATTCCCTCGTACTGGCCGACACCGTGCTGGTAGTGCACCACGTAGTTGCCGGGCTTGAGGTCTTCGAAGAGCCCTGTGCCCTGCCGCTTGCGCGGGCGGGCGGTGCGGTGCGCGCGGCGCCGACCGGTGAGATCTGCCTCGGCGACCACAGCCAGCTTGGCGGCGGGCACGCTGCAGCCGCGGTGCAGTGCGGCGGTGGTGACGTAGCCGCCCGGCCTGGTGAGGTCGATCGCTGGTGCTCCGGCCGCCTGTATGACGGTGGCGAAGCTGAGGCCGCGGTCGAGCAGCAAGCTGCTCATCCGTTGCGCCGAGCCCTCGCCGTCGGCGGCCACGATCACGCGGTACCCGTCGGCCAGCAGGTCGCGTAGCCGGCTCGCCAGGCCCTCGCCGTCGCCGACCACCGGCCCCCAGCCGCTGGCGTTCAGCATCGGTGAGTCGGGGGTCTCCGGTGCGTTGCTGATGGTCCACATCGACTGCCCGCCGGCCAACAGTCGATCCGTCTCGGCGTGCAGCCGCGGGAACGTCTTGCTGGGGTCGCGTGCCCAGGTGCCGGCGAGCGCGCGCGCAAGGTCGTCCTCTTCGGCGAGCAGGTCGTTGGCGCGGTCGCGCATGCGGCGCGGTTCGACCAGCGCCACCTTCGCGGTCGCCGGCAACACGTCGGTGAGCAACTGCTCGTCCGTGGCCAGCCACGGCAGCCAGCTCTCCATGCCGTCGAACAGCGTGCCCTCGGCGAGGCGCTCCCACTGCTCTCGGCCCCACGGCTCGGTTGCCACCAGGCCCGCCGCACGCGCGCGCACGTCGTCGGTGGGGATCAGCTCGCGAGCGGGAAAGACCAGCGCCTCAGCGAGGTCGAGCGTGCTGCGCTGATCGTTGACGGAGAACTCGGTGAGCCGGTCGACTTCGTCGCCCCACAGGTCGATTCGGATCGGTGCGTCGGCGGTGGAGGGGAAGATGTCGATGATGGCGCCGCGTTGGGCGACCTCGCCACGGTGCTCGACCAGCTCCTCACGGCGGTAGCCGAACTGGATGAGCTGTGCCAGCAGTGCGTCGGGATCGAGGATGGCGCCCTTGGTGATGCGCACCGGGTCGACGGCGGTGGCCCCCGGGCCGAGCCGCTGCAGCAGGGCACGAACACCGGCCACCACGATGGCGGGGCAGCGGTCGGGCGAGCGCAGCCGCCACAGCACTTCCATCCGGTGCCCCATGGTTTCCACACTTGGGCTCACCCGCTCGAAGGGCAGCGTCTCCCACGCCGGGAAGAGCATCACCTCATCAGGGGGCATGTACTGCACCAGATCGTCGTACAGCTGGCCGGCGTCGGTGCCGGTGGGGCAGGCGACCACCAGTGGGCGCCGGTCGCCCAGCTGTGCGAGTGCCGCGATGGCCAACGCCCTGGCAGATTCGGGCACTGCCACGAAGCCGCTGGGGTCGCCCAGGGCCTGCGTGAGGGCAGGGTCGTTGCGGAGCAGCCGGGGGAGCGAAGCGAGCGACATGGGGGAGGGCAGGGTATCGCCGGCGGCGCAGGCCTAGAGCCCGTTGAAGCGCTGCATCGCGCTGTCGGCGCCTTCGGTCACGATGAGCTCCACGATGTCGGCGGCGCGCTCGATCATCACGTCGAGGATCTCGCGTTCGGCTTTGGGCACTCGCGACAGCACATGATCGGCGCCCTGCTCCTTGCTGCGAGGCTTGCCGATGCCGATGCGTACGCGCAGGTAGTCCTGCGTGTGCAGGTGCTGGGTGATGCTCCTCAGGCCGTTGTTGCCCGCCAGACCGCCGCCCACCTTCACTCGCACGACGCCGGTCTCCAGGTCGAGCTCGTCGTGCACGATGATCAGCTGTGCCGGGTCGATGATGCGGTGCCGGCGCATGAGCGCGCCGACGGCCTGGCCGCTCTCGTTCATGTACGTGGTGGGGAAGGCGAGCACCACGCGCTTGTCGCCGATGCGGGCGTCAGCGACGAGCGCCTTGTCGCGGCCCGCCTTCAGTTGCTCGCCGAGTCGCTTGCACAACAGCGCGATCGTCTCCTCGCCCACGTTGTGGCGAGTGCGTGCATAGTCCTTACCGGGATTGCCCAGGCCGACGATGATCGCGTCGATCACGCCGGTGTGCGATCACTCTGCGGCAGGGGTGTCGCCGGCTTCGCCGGCCTCGGTGCCTTCAGCGGCGCCGGCCTCGGCCTCGTCGGCAGCAGCTTCGGCGGCCGACGTGATGAGGATGGTGACGATCGGCATCTCAGGATCGCCCAACGGGGTGACGCCCTTGGGCATCGGCACATCGGCGAGGCGGATGACATCGCCGGGCTGCATGTCGGTGACGTCGATCTCGAACGCATTCGGCATGTTGTTGGGCGTGCAGCTGACCTCGATGGTGTCGACGGCGGCGTCGACCAGCCCGCCTTCGGCAGCAACGGCCTTGGCCTCGCCGGTGAGGTGAACGGCCACCGACACGGTGATCTCCTCGTTCATGTTCACCTGCAGGAAGTCGATGTGGGCGACGGTGCGACGGATCGGGTGACGCTGCATCTCCTTCACCACGGCCGGGTAGCTCTTGCCGTCGACCTCGAGCGTGAGCACGGTGTTCGAGCCGGCCGGGCCGCTGAGGGCGAGGCGCAGCTCGCGACGCTCGACGGTGACGCTGACGGGGGTCATGCCCTGGCCGTAGATGACGCCGGGGATGTGCCCTTCGGCACGCAGCCGACGGGCGGCGGGGGAACCCGTGGTGTTGCGGGGCTGGGCGGCGAGCTTGGTGTTGGACATGACGAGGCCTCGATCAGAGCGTTACAGAACGACGGAAAATGCTACCTGGGTTGCGGCCGGAACGGCCACCTGTTGGCGTCGGGCTTGGGTCGCCAGGCCGGCCGGGCCCGGGGGGGGCGGGGGGGGGGGGCGGGGGGCGGGGGGGGGGGGGGGGGGGGGGGGGGGGGGGGGGGGGCGGGGGGGGGGGGGGCGGGGGGGCGGGGGCCCCCGGGGCTGGGGGGGGGGGGGGGGGCGGGGGGGGGCGGGGGGGGGGGGCGGGGGGGGGGGGGGGGGGGGGGGGGGGGGGGGGGGGGGGGGGGGGGGGGGGGGGGCGCGGGGCCGGGGGGGGGGGGGGGGGGGGGGGGGGGGGGGGGGGGGGGGGGGGGGGGGGGGGGGGGCGGGGGGGGGGGGGGGGGGGGGGGGGGGGGGGGGGGGGGGGGGGGGGGGGGGGGTGGGTTTGGGGGGGGGGGGGGGGGCGGGGGGGGGGGGGGGGGGGGGGGGGGGGGGGGGCCGGGGGGGGGGGGGGGGGGGGGGGGGGCGGGGGGGGGGGTGCGCGGGGGGCGGGGGGGGGGGGGGGGGGGGGGGGGGGGGGGGGGGGGGGGCGGGGGGGGCGGGGGGGGGCGGGGGGGCGGGGGGGGGGGGGGGGGGGGGGGGGGGGGGGGGGGGGGGGGCCCGGGGGGGGGGGGGGCCGGGGGGGGGGGGGGGGGGGGGGGGGGGGGGGGGGGGGGGGGGGGGGGGGGGGGGGGGGCGGGCGGGGGGGGGGGGCGGGGGGGGGGGGGGGGGGGGGGGGGGGGGGGGGGGGGGGGGGGGGGGGGGGGGGGGGGCGGGGGGGGGGGGGGGGGGGGGGGGGGGGGGGGGGGGGGGGGGGGGGGGGGCGGGGGGGGGGGGGGGGGGGGGGGCGGGGGCGGGGGGGGGGGGGCGGGGCCCCCCCCCCCCCCCCCCCCCGGGGGGGGGGGGGGGGGGGGCGCCTATGACTGGTTCTCGCCGCCGAAGATCTCGCTGACGCTGGTGTCGTCGAAGACGGCGCTGAGCGCGTCGGCGATGAGCGGCGCGATGGAGAGCACTTCGATCTTGTCGATCTGCTTCTCCGGCGCCAGCGGCAGCGTGTTGGTGACGACGACCCGGGTGATGACCGACTTCTGCAGGCGCTCGATGGCGGGGCCGCTGAGCACACCATGCGTCGCCATGGTCCAGACTTCCCGTGCCCCACGCGCCATCAGCACGTCGGCCGCCGAGCAGATGGTGGCGCCGCTGTCGATCATGTCGTCGGTGAGGATGCACAGGCGGCCTTCGACATCGCCCATCACTTCCTTCGCTTCTGCCACGTTGGTCGTGCCCTTCGGGCGACGCTTGTAGATGAAGGCCAGGTCGGCGCCGCGGTCGCCGAGATGCTGCGCCATGCGCTCGGCCACCTTGATGCGACCAGCGTCGGGGGAGACGATCACCGGTGCGTCGGCGTGTTGACGCAGGTAGTTCTCGAGCACCGGCATGGCCGTCAGGTGGTCGACCGGGCCTTCGAAGAAGCCTTGGATCTGGCCGCTGTGCAGATCGATGCTGACCATTCGCTTGGCACCAGCCGACTTGAACAGGTCGGCCACCATGCGGGCGGTGATCGGCTCGCGGCCTTCCGCCTTGCGATCCTGGCGGGCGTACCCGTAGAACGGGCAGACGGCGGTGATGCGCTTGGCGGAGGCGCGGTAGGCGGTGTCGATCATGATCAGCTGTTCCATGATCGAGTCGTTGATGCTGCGTCCGTTGTGCCCGCAGTGCGTCTGCATGATGAACACATCGCTGCCGCGGATGCTCTCGCTGAAGCGAGCGCGCACCTCGCCGTTGGCGAACTCGACGAGGCCCGGGTTGCCCAGACCGATGCCGAGGTGGTCGGCTACCTCCTGCGCCAGCTCAGGGTGCGTGCGCCCCGAGTAGAGCGACATTCGCTTGGTAGTGACCTTCTCCATGGCTCCCCGTTGTGTGGTCATTGATACGGCGTGAACTGTCGAACGATCATTCGCCAGGCGCAGTGTAGAAGGCCCCGGTGACCGCGCCAGAGCCCACCGAGCTTCCGGTCGGAAGAAATGCGTACGGACCGACGCGCGCGCCGCTGCCGACTTCGCTGTCGTGTCCCACCGTGTGCTCTACGACGGCGCCGTCGCCCACGCTGCAGTCGGTGAGTCGCGTGTCGGGGCCGATCTCGCAGCCGTCGCCCACGACCGTGTCACCCTGCAGGATGGTGCCCGGATACAACGTCACGTCGCGGCCCAGCTGCACGGTGACATCGACGAAGGTCTGGCGCGGGTCGAGCATCGTGACGCCGTTGAGCAACCACCGGCGATTGGTGCGGCTGCGCAGCTCTCGCTCGGCCAAGGCCAACTGCCAGCGGTCGTTCACTCCCTGGGTCTCGGCTTCGGGGGCCTGCACGCACCCGATGCGGTGGCCCATCGATGCCAACGAACCGATCACATCGGTGAGGTAGTACTCGCCCTGTGCGTTGTCGGGGCTCAGCCGGCGCAGCGCGGGGGCCAACAGGTCGCGTCGAAACGCGTACATGCTGGTGCACACCTCCCGCACGGCCCGTTCGTCGGAGTCGGCGTCTCGTTGCTCGACGATGCGCAGCACGCGCCCGTCGCCGGTCTTCGATGTAGCTCTGATGACGCGGCCGTAGCCGGTGGGGTCGTCGAGCACGGACGTGATGAGCGTGGCGGCGAACTCGTTGGAGAGATGCGCTGTGACGAGCGCGTCGATGGTTGACGGCTGCAGCAGTGGCGTGTCGCCGGGCAGCACGATCACCGTGGAGGTGTCGTCGAGGTCGTCGCCCGGAAACGCGCTGAGGCCGACCATTGCGGCGTCGCCCGTGCCGCGCTGCACGGTCTGCTCGACGAAGGTCACATGCGCCCAGTCGGGCGACTGCTCCTGCACCTTCTTGGTGACGCGCTCGGCGCCATGGCCGACGACCACGACGGTGCGCTCCGGCGACACCTCCGCGAGTGCGTGGATGACGTGCATCACCATCGGCCGGCCGCAGATGAGGTGCAGCGGCTTGGGGCGTGACGATCGCATGCGCGAGCCCTCGCCGGCCGCGAGCACGATCGCCGAAACTGTCATGACGCCGTTCTATCGCGTGCGACGGGTTGCGCGAGAGGTGGTGCTGCGCGGATCGCCGCCGGCCCGAAGGTGACCGAGCAGCGCCGGCACCAGAAGCCTTGCTCCAGCTCGGTGCCACATGGAGCGTGCACCAGCACCGTCTCGGCACTCCCTTCGGCCAGGTGGTGCTCGCCCCACCGGATCAGAGCGACCAACGCCGGCGACAACGCCACTCCGGCCGCAGTGAGGCGGTACTCGTAGCGCGGTGGATGCGCCTGGTACTGCTCCTTGGCCATCACGTCGCCGTCCACCAACCGTCGTAGGCGGGTGGTGAGGATCGGTCTGGCAATGCCCAGGTCGTCGGCGAAGTCGTCGAAGCGGCGGATGCCCCGCAGGGCCGCACGGATGATGAGGATGCTCCACCGATCACCCACCAGCTTGAGGGTGCGTTCGAGCGTCGTTGCGTCGTCTGCCGGCGTTGGGGGAGTTGCCGCGGTCGCCACTCCCCGGACTGTACCCGCCCCCGCAATCACCCCCCTCGCATCCGACCCCCCTTTACGTAGAGCGTGGGATGGACGGAGCGAGGGGGGACCGGGTTCTGTTTTGGCACTTACTTCGTATATGGTGCCTCGATGACGCAGGAACTGCTCGCCGCCTCGCTCGACCAACTGCTGGCGCGGGCGCGGGTTGTGCGCGACGACGCCCACGGCACACGCATCACGTACTCGCCGAAGGTGTTCATTCCGCTCACCATGCTCTGCCGCGACAAGTGCGGCTACTGCACGTTCGCTCAGCCGCCGGCCCGCTTGGAGGCGCCGTACCTCACGCCCGAGCAGGTGCTGCGCATTGCCAGGACGGGGCTCGCATGGGGTGCCACGAGGCGCTCTTCACGTTGGGTGAGGCACCGGAGGAGCGCTACGAGGTGGCCAGGTCGTGGCTGCGCGAGCACGGCTACGAGAGCACCGTTGCCTACGTGCATGCGATGGCCAAGCTGGTGCTCGACGAGACCGGGTTGCTGCCCCACGCCAACGCCGGCGCGCTCGACGAGGCCCAGCTGCGCCTGCTCGCCGAGGTGTCGCCCAGCCAAGGAATGATGATCGAGACGTTGCGCGGCGACCTGCCCTGCCACCGCGGCGCTCCCGACAAGACCCCCGAGCGACGGCTGGCGACGCTGGAAGCAGCAGGTCGGGCCGGTGTGCCGTTCACCACCGGCATCCTCGTCGGCATCGGCGAAACCCGTGAGGACCGCATCGCCGCGCTCGAGGCGATCGCCGCCTCGCACCTCGTGCACGGTCACGTGCAGGAGGTGATCGTGCAGAACTTCCTGCCCAAGCCCGGCACCGGCATGCAGCACGAGGCGCCCTGCCCGCACGACGAGTTCCTCTGGTCGATCGCCGTTGCTCGCCTGATCCTGCCCCCGGAAGTGCACCTGCAAGCTCCACCGAACCTCAGCGACGACTTCGGTGCGCTGCTCGATGCGGGCATCGACGACTGGGGTGGCGTCTCGCCCGTCACGCTCGACCACGTCAACCCCGAGCGGCCGTGGCCGGGCCTCGACCGGCTGCGTGAGGTCACCGAGGCTCGCGGGTTCGCGTTGGCTCCACGCCTGACCATCTACCCCGAGTTCGTGCGCCGGCCGGAGCGCTGGCTGCACACGTCACTGCGCTTCCGGGTGATGGATCGCAGCGATGCGGAAGGCTTGGCGCGAGACGACCCGGGGTCGTTCTGGCCGGAGAAGGTCACTGCCGCCGACGTGGTGCAGGACGGCGCCGAGGTGGTACTGGTCGGGCATCGCAGCACGCAGTGGTACTCGGGCGCCACCAACCCGCCGCCGACGCTGTTGCCGTCGCCTCGCGCCGGGCGCGCTGCCGGCGCGATCGCAGAGGTGCTGGCCGGGGTGCACGCGGGCCAGGAGCTCGGCTTCGAGCAGATCGTGACGCTGTTCCGGGCTCGCGGGCCGGAGGTCGTCGCCATCGCCGAACTGGCCGATCAGCTCCGCCACAACGCGGTCGGCGACGCCATCACCTGGGTGCACAACCGCAACATCAACTACACCAACGTGTGCACGTTCAAGTGCAAGTTCTGCGGGTTCTCGAAGGGGCCGCTCAGCCTCAACCTGCGCGGCACGCCGTACTTGCTCACCCTCGACGACATCGCGCAGCGCGCCGCCGAAGCGTGGGAGATGGGTGCCACGGAAGTCACGTTGCAGGGCGGCATCCACCCCAACTTCGACGGCGACTACTACATCGATGTCACCCGTGCCGTGAAGCAAGCAGTGCCCGACATGCACGTGCACGGCTTCACCGCGCTCGAAGTGACCGAAGGCGCCAAGCGGTTGGGCGAAGACCTGCACACCTACTTGCGCCGGTTGAAGGACGCGGGCCTTGCGTCGCTGCCCGGCACCGCCGCCGAGATCCTCGACGACGACGTGCGTGCGATTCTGTGCCCCGACAAGATCTCCACCGACGAGTGGCTCGATTGTCACGCGGCCGCGCACGAGATCGGTCTTGCCTCCAACGTCACGATCATGTTCGGCAGCATCGAGCATCCCGAGTCGTGGGCGAAGCACATGATCCGTACGCGGGCGCTGCAGAAGATCACCGGTGGCTTCACCGAGTTCGTGGGTCTACCCTTCGTGCACATGGCCTCGCCCATCTACCTGCAGAAGGCATCGCGGCGCGGCCCCACGTTCCGCGAGAACCTGCTGATGCACGCCGTTGCTCGGCTGGCGTACCGCGGTCTCATCAACAACATCCAGCTTTCGTGGGTGAAGATCGGCGAAGCAGGCGCGGTGCAACTGCTTCGTGCGGGCTGCAACGACCTGGGCGGAACGCTGATGGACGAGAACATCTCTCGCGCCGCCGGCGCCGCGCACGGCCAGGCGATGACCGAGCAACGCTTCACCGATCTGGTGGCGCCTCTCGGCCGGCGCCTGCAGCAGCGCACCACCACCTACGGCCGTGTCGACACCGTTCACCATTGAGCCCGACGGCGGCGCCACTCGTTGGTGGCCGCGGCGAGTGCGGCTCGACGATGCGGCACGGGGTGTGGGGTACGAGTTCGATCGCCCGCTGCGTACCTGGGTGGCGGGCTGCATCGACGAAGTGGTGGGGGTGATCTCGCAGGCAGAAGCGGCAGCGGGCGAGGGCCGGTGGGTGATCGGCTTCGTCACCTACGAGGCCGCTCGCGCGTTCGATGCTGCGTTTCCCGTCGCGGAGCCGTCGGCAACGCTGCCGCTCGCCTGGTTCTGTGCGTTCGAGGAGCGCCGCGAGGTGCCGCTCGCCGAGCCGCCCACCAGTGGCCCGTTCGTGGACGGCGTGGTGCGCACGCATGGCAGCGCGTGGTATCGCGATGGTGTGCAGCAGGTGCGCGAGCTGATCGCGACCGGTGGCGTCTACCAGGTGAACCTCACCGATCGTGTCCGTTGTCGTTTGGTGGCCGACCCGTTCGACCTGTATCGCTCGATGGTGTCCACGCAGGGTGGGTCGTTCAACGCGTTCCTCGATCTCGGCGAAGCCGTGGTGGCCAGCGCCTCGCCGGAGCTCTTCCTGCGCATCGACGGCGACACGATCACGACGCGACCGATGAAGGGAACCCGCCGCCGCCATGGCCGGCCCGACACCGATCGCCTGCTGGCCGACGAGTTGCACGAGTCGGAAAAGGATCGGGCCGAGAACGTGATGATCGTCGACCTGCTGCGCAACGACCTGTCGCGCCTTTCCTCGCCCGGCGGCGTGAGTGTTCCCGACCTGTTTCGCGTGGAGCGCTACGAGACGGTGTGGCAGCTCACCTCCACGGTGCAGGCGACGCTGCGGCCCGACGTCGGCCTTGCCGACGTGTTCGCTGCGACGTTCCCCTGTGGATCGATCACCGGCGCACCGAAGGTGGCGGCCATGCGGGCCATCGCCCGCCTGGAGCCGTCGCCACGCGGTCTGTACTGCGGCGCGATCGGGATGATCACCCCCTCCCACGATGGCGCCAGGCCTTCGTCGATCTGGAGCGTGGCCATCCGCACCGCGGTGATCGACGCCGCCGATGGGAGAGTGGAGTTCGCATCGGGTGGCGGCATCACCTACGACTCGGTGCCCGCCGACGAGGACGACGAGCTGGAGTCGAAGGTTGCCGTGCTCCGATCCGCTCGCCCGGCCTTCGAGCTGTTCGAGACGTTGCGCCTCGACGAGCATGGAGCGCGGAACCTGCCGCTGCACCTGCGTCGCCTGGCGGCCTCGGCCGAGTACTTCGGCTTCCGTTGCGACATGGCGGCCATCGAGGCCGAGGTGCTGGCCGCGGTGGTTCCCCTTGTCGCGCACAGGCTGCGCATCGTGCTCGATCGCCGTGGCCGGCATCGACTGGAGATCTCGGCCCTCGAGGCGCGCCTGATCGTGTGCGGCTCGGTGTGGCCACCGAGCGCGGTGCGCAGCGACGACCCGTTCCTGTGTCACAAGACCACGCGGCGGGCCATCTACGACAGGGCTCGCTCGGCGAACCCTGCGGCCGATGACGTGCTGTTGGTGAACGAACGCGACGAGGTGGTGGAGACCACGGTTGCCAACCTGCTCTACCGGCTGGGCGATGCCTGGTTCACCCCACCGCTCAGCAGCGGCGGGCTGCCGGGTGTCGGTCGCGACGTGCAGTTGCAAGCGGGAGCCGTTGTCGAGCGAGTGCTGCCGCTGCACGAGCTGGCCGAGTGCGATGAGCTGGCGGTGGTCAGCTCGCTGCGCGGTCGACGCTCGGCGGCGATACTGCAGGGATGAATTCGGATCAGTTCCTCGGCGCGCTGGCGGCAGATGGCGTGTTGCTGATGGGCGTGGTCAACGTGACACCGGATTCGTTCTCCGACGGCGGCCGTCACTTCGACCACGACTCGGCGGTGGCGCACGGCCTGCGGCTGGTGGAGGAGGGTGCCGACATCGTCGACGTCGGCGGCGAGAGCACCCGGCCCGGTGCCGAGCCGGTTGGGCTGGACGAGGAGCTGCGGCGCGTGTTGCCGGTCGTCCGCGTGCTGGCCTCCGCCGGAATCGCCGTGAGCATCGACACCCGCCATGCCGTCGTGGCCGAAGCGGCGGTTGCCGCCGGCGCCTGCTTGGTGAACGACGTCTCGGGCTTGCGTGATCCGGCGATGCGGGAGGTCGCCGCGCGTCATCGCGTACCTGCGGTCGCGATGCACATGCCCGTCGACGACCCGGCCACCATGCAACAGCACACCGACTACACCGATGTCGTCGACGATGTGGTCGCGTTCTTGCGCGACCACGCCGCGATGGCGTTGGCCGAAGGTGTGCCGGCGGTGATCCTCGATCCGGGTCTCGGCTTCGGCAAGACGGTCGAGCAGAACGTGGCACTCGTTCGCCGGCTCGACGAGCTGGTGTCGCTCGGGTACCCGGTGATGGTGGGCGTGTCGCGCAAGCGGTTCATCGGCGTGCTCACCGGTGTCGAGCGGCCCGAGGATCGCGTGGCGGGCACGCTCGCCGTGCACTTGGCCGGTGTGCAGCACGGCGCCAGGTTGGTGCGTGCGCACGACGTTGCCGCTCACCGACAAGCGCTCGCGATGTGGCACCACGTCGCCCGCTGATCCTTCGCGATCTCAGAGCACGAAGGCGATGGGCGGCGACATCGCGCACACTCCTTGGTAGCGCGGGCGGTTCTCCGCGTCGCGCGTCGCTCATGGTGATGTGGTTCCGGGGAGAGGGCTCGAACCCCTATATGCGGGACCAAAACCCGCTGTCCTACCATTGAACGACCCCGGAAGGATCGGCCCCGAGGCTAGCGGACGACGCGCAATCCGCGGCGGGGGTTTGGGCACGGGGTGCGCGCCCGATAGCGTCCCACGAGCTATGGGTTCACTTATCAAGAAGCGCCGTAAGCGCATGCGCAAGAAGAAGCACAAGAAGATGCTCCGCCGTACGCGGCACGCGCGCCAGCGCGGCAAGGGCTGATTCCAGCTTCGTTCTGCAACCTCAATTCGATCTGTTCACCGACCGCCGGCAGCATGCTGTTGGCGGTCGGTGCGCGTCTGCACCACCGTCGCCTCGGGCAATGCCGCGGCGAGTGAGTGGTGACCCACCAGGAACCATGCCGCGCCGCTGCCGGCCAGCGTGGGTGCAACGCCTGTCGCTTCGGTGATCCGGTCGCGCCAACGAGCCAACAGTGGCTGCACCAGCAGTGCCGCCGGTTCCAGGTCGTTGGGGCCGTGCGCTCGCGGGCCGCCCAGCTCGTCCCACGCTCGGTACACCGCAGGGGTGCTCACCACCAGCGGTGGTACGACGAGCGTGATGTCGAGCGGCCGCTGTTCGAGCGGTTCCACGAGCTCGCCGATGCCCCGCACGCGAGCTCGGCCGCCGACGAGGCAGAAGCTGACGTCGGCGCCCAGCCGCGAGGCACCCACGACATCGGTGTAGCCCGCCCAGCGCAGCACGGCAGCGGCGTCGCTGCTGCCGCCCCCGAGGCCGCCACCATGGGGGATGGCCTTGTGCAGGTGCACTGAAGCCGAGCGCCCGGCCAGCACGAGCGCCTTGGCGACGAGGTTGCTGCCGTCGAGGGGCATGCCGGCTGCGAACGGGCCGTCGGCGCTGAGGTGGCTGCCGGCCGGGTCGATGGTGAGGGTGTCGGCCCACTCCAACGACACCATCTCGGCGTCGATCAGGTGGTACCCGTCGCCGCGTACGCCGATGACCCGCAGGCCCAGCGTCAGCTTCGCCGGCGCGGTGACCTCCACGACGGCGAGGTGGCTGCTCACTGCGCTGCCCGCCACGCGAGGGCCAGTCGCCCCCATTCGTGCACGTCGAGCTCTTCCGGCCGGCGTTGGCTGTCGATGCCGGCAGCTTCGAAGACCTCCGGGGAGACGACGTCGGCGAGCGAGCGACGCAGCATCTTGCGTCGCTGCCCGAAGCCGGTGCGCACGAGGTGGAACAGGTCGGCGGCGGGTACATCGACCGCCGGCTGAGGAAGGCGCCGGATGTCGGCGAGCGCCGACTCGACGTTGGGCCGCGGTACGAACACGCTTGCTGGCACGAACCCCGCGATGCGCGCCGTTGCCCAGTACGAGATCTTGACCGTGACCGCCCCGTACTGCGGGGTGCGGGGTGCTGCGCAGAAGCGCTCGGCTGCCTCGCGTTGCACCATCACCAGCATGCGATCGATCTGCGGCACGCCGTCGAGCAGATCGCAGATCAACGGGGTCGCCACGTTGTAGGGCAGGTTCGCCACCAGCACCCAACCGGGTTCGTGGCCCAGCAGCGCGGACCAGTCGGCGGCCATCGCGTCGGCTTCGACGACGGTGATGTTGGGGTACGGCTCGGCGATCTCGCGCAGCAGCGGCACCACGCCGCGGTCGACTTCCACGGCCAGCACCGTTGCGCCCGTCTCGGCAAGGGCCAGCGTCAGCGACCCGAGCCCGGCGCCCACCTCCACCACGCGGTCGCCCGGCCCGACGTCGGCGAGGCGAGCGATGCGGCGCACGGTGTTGGCGTCGGCGACGAAGTTCTGGCCGAGATCGCGGCGCGGGCTCAAGCCGCCACGCGCCAGCAACTCTCCGATTGCCGCTCGGTTGTGCAACCCGGCTACCAGCTCACGTGGACGGGGAGCGGCGCGTCGGCGAGGTCGCCGATCTCGCCGAACACGTCGGTGTGCAACACGATGTCGGCGCCCGTTGGCATGGTCATGCCCAACGTGTTGGTGCACGTGGTGATCTGCCCGTTGTCGATGTTCTCCACGGTGAGGAGTGCCCCGTCGGGTGCCAACAGCGTGGTGCACTGCCGGCTGCCGGCCGTGTATCGGCGGAAACTGGCCTTGGCCAGTACCTGGTTGATGCCCGCCGGTGGTGGCACAGCAACGTTGACGGCCTCGGGGAGGATGGGCTGCTCGTCGCCACCCACGAACAGTGGCGGCTCGGGCTGATAGGCGTTGGTGATCGGTGCCGCCTGGCCGCCGCTGTTGATGTCGACGCCGGCGGCACCCACGCTGGGCGACCCGCTGGTGGCGGCCGACTCGCGGTTGAACACCCACAGAGCAGGGAGGGCCGCCAGCGTGAAGAGCGAGGCGACGACTACGCGACGACGGTCGTGGGTGATCATGAGATGAGGCGTGTGCGAACGCCCGACCGATGCCGACCGCCCACGGTGAAAAGGCTACGGACCCAACGCCGGGAACGCAAGGCGAGCGTTCGCCGATGTCGCGTCGCGAACGCTGTCGGTGGTGGTGTCGCGCAGGCCGGCGAGGGCCTGCACCACGTACGTGACGTACGCCGGCTGGTTGCTGCGGCCTCGGTGCGGCACCGGGGCGAGATACGGGCTGTCGGTCTCGGCGAGCAGCCGATCGATCGGGCACAGCCGCGCGGCGTCGTGCAGCGCCGTGGCCGACTTGAAGCTGACGATCCCGCTGAAGCTGAGGTAGGCGCCCAGATCCAAGCACTGCTGCGCTTCCTGCGGGCCCCCGGTGAAGCAGTGGAAGACGGTGCGCTCCGGCATGCCTTCTGCTGCGAGGATGTCGAACGTGTCGGCCCACGCGTCGCGAGTGTGCACGATCAGCGGCAGCCCGCGAGCGTGCGCGAGCTGGATCTGCGCTGCGAAGACGTCTCGTTGGATCGAGCGCGGAGAGTGGTCGTAGTAGTAGTCGAGGCCGCACTCGCCGATGGCGATCACGTGGGGATCGTCGAGGAACTCGACGATCGTGTCGACACCGAACTTCGCTTCGTGCGGGTGCAGCCCGGCCGTGGCGTAGATGCCGTCGTACCGGCTGGCGGTGTCGATGGCGCTGGCGGTGGTGGTCGCGTCGCAGCCGACGGTGATCATCGTGGTGACGCCGGCGGCATGCGCGGCAGTGATCACGTCGTCCTGCGCCACGCCACGCGTGTCGTAGAGGTGACAGTGCGTGTCGGTGTAGCCGGTCGTCGCGTTCGTGGTCACGTCTCCCACGCTACGCGGCGGCCCGGGGTGTCACGCCGACACCGACGTGACAGCCCGGTGCCGCTAGCGGCGGGGGAACAGCGACTCGCCCTTGGTGACCGGCAGGCCGCCGGGGTAGCCGCCCCAGTTGGCTGCGGCAGGAAGCCGTTGGTCGGCGACCTGGCCGAGCAGCCCCAAGCGCTGCCACACCTCCTGGCAGGTGGCCGGCACCGCCGGGCTGGCAAGGATGGCGACGATGCGCAACGCTTCCAGCGCATCGCCCATCACCGCATCGACGGCCGGACCGGCCTCGGTCTTCCACGGTTCGTTGGCCTCGAGGTAGGCGTTGGTGGAGCGAATCAGCTGCCAGGTGGCATCGAGCGCGCGTGACGGTTGCACGGCCGCCCAGCCTTCGATCGCACCGTTGAGCGCAGCGGTGGCGGCAACGGCCAGTGGCGAGTCGGCGCGCGGTGCGGGACCGACGCCGTCGCACTTCTTGCCCACCACGGTGGCCACGCGCGAGAGCAGGTTGCCCAGGTTGTTGGCCAGGTCGCTGTTGTAACGGGCGATCAACCCCTCGTAGGTGAAGTCGCCATCCTGGCCGTACGCGGTTTCGGCCAGCACGTAGTAGCGGAAGCCATCGACGCCGATGTCGTCGATGAGATCGAGCGGGTTCACCACGTTGCCGCTGGTCTTGCTCATCTTCTCGCCGCCCACCAGCAACCAGCCGCCGACGGCCCATCCGGCGGGCGGCTCGATGCCGGCGCTCATCAGCATCGCCGGCCAGTAGACGCAGTGGTGGCGGATGATGTCCTTGCCGATCAGGTGCCGGCCGGGCCACCAGCCGTTGAACTGCTCGTCATCGGCGCCGAAGCCGATGGCGGTGATGTAGTTGGCCAGCGCGTCGAACCACACGTACGCGACGTGCTTGCTGTCCCATGGCAGCGGAATGCCCCATTGCAGGCTGGTGCGGCTGACGCTGAAGTCGCGCAGCCCGCCGCGGATGAGGCCCAGTGCCTCGTTGCCGCGGAACTCGGGCTGGATGGCGCCGGGGTGAGCGTCGTACCACGCGAGCAGGCGGTCCTGGAAGCGGCTGAGGCGGAAGAAGTAGTTCTCCTCCTCGTAGTACTCCACCGGACGTTTGTGGATCTTGCACAGGTCGCCCGGGTCGAGCTCGTCGTCGGTGTAGTACTCCTCGCACGCCACGCAGTACTTGCCCTTGTAGACATCGAGCTCGATGTCGCCGGCGTCGTAGCAGCGCTGCAGCAGCTCGGCCACGCCGATCCTGTGGCGCTGCTCGGTGGTGCGGATGAAGTCGTCGTTGCTGATGTTGAGCCGTTGCCACGCCTGCTCGTAGAGCGGCGCGATCTCGTCGACGAACTCCTGGGGGCTCTTGCCGGCGGCCTCGGCGTAGTCCTGCACCTTCTGGCCGTGCTCGTCGGTGCCGGTGAGGAAGTGCACGTCGTCGCCGAGCAGGCGATGCCAGCGGGCGAGCGCATCACCGATGATGGTGGTGTACGCGTGGCCCAGATGCGGCTTGGCGGTGACGTAGTAGATGGGGGTGGTGAGGTAGTAGCGACTCATGGGAGGTCCTTTCGGGGAATGGCGAACAGCGGCTGGGTCAGGAGCCGGTGCACATTCGACGCGTGAAGGACTGATTCGTCATGGCGCAAGCCTACGCCCGGCGTGGGAGCGGCGGTCAACCGCTTTGTCGGCGACCGGGTCACCGCCGTGACTGCCGTGACGGTGTCGTCGGTGCCCGGGATGCGCGACCCGGTGAGGCGTTCGGTACGGTCTCGGGATGGTCGCTGTGCAACGTTCGCTCGGGTCGTACACGACGGTGCTGTTCGGCGCCGACCAGGGGAAGTATCCCGATGGCAACAGCGTGCTCGTGCGCGGCACGAACGGGTCGGTGCTGATCGATCCGTCGCTCACGGTGCGCGCCGCGGGGGTGCCCATCGAGGTGGATCGCGTGTTGCTCACGCATGCGCACGAAGACCATCTGGCAGGGTTGTCGGCGGTGCGTGCCGACGAGATCGGCGTGCACGAACGCGACCTCGCCGCACTGCACTCGATCGACGGGCTGATGGCCCTCTACGGCATCCCCGCGGCACGAGTGCCCGCGATGACACAGCTGGTCACGGAGCGCTTTCACTACGTCGGCTGGCCTGATGCCGTCGGGTTCGCCGATGATGCCGTGTGGGATCTCGGAGGGGTGTCGGTGCGTGCAGTCCCGGCGCCCGGCCACACCGGCGGCCACTGCCTGTTCTCGATCGAGCCCGACGACGGCTCGCATCGCGTGGTGGTGCTCGGCGACATCGACCTCTCCGGTTTCGGCCCCTACTACGGCGACGCGCAGAGCAGCCTCGACGAGTTCGACGCCACGCTGCAGATGTTGCCGTCGTTGGTCGCCGACCACTGCGTGACGTTCCATCACAAGGGCGTTGTCGACGGGCATGCGGCATTCGTCGATGCGGCCACCACCTTCGCGTCCATGATCGCGACGCGCGAGCACGCGCTGCTCGGGCTGGTGGGCGAGCCGCGCACGCTGGCCGAGCTGTGCGACATCGGCATCGTCTATCGGCCCGGCACGCGGCCACCGCTGTTCGGTGATGGCGTCGAGCAGCACTCGATCGAGCGCCACCGATCGACTCCTCGCCGCCGGTCGGGTGGTGTCGGATGGCACGCGGTACCGACTCGTCTGACAAGGGGCTGGTCACTCAGAATGGCGGCCATGAGTGAGTTCGATGATGCAACGCACCTGAATGACGACGGTGCCGGCGAGATCCACAGCGGCTGGGACATCAACGGCAACGCCAATGGCGGCTACCTGCTGGCGCTGGCGGCCAGGCATCTTCGTGCCGTCAGCGGTCGGCCCGACCCGGTGTCGATCACCGGCCACTACCTTGCGCCCGGCAAGCCGGGGCCGATGCAGGTCGATGCCTCGGTGGTGAAGGCCGGGCGCCGGTTCGCCACCGTGAGCGGGCAGATGCACGCCGCCGGTCGGCCGCTGCTGCAGCTGGTGGGTGCGTTCGGGGATCTGTCGCAGCCGGGTTCCGGCTACGAGCACTTGGCCTCCGGCCCACCCGAGCTGCCCCCGTTCGCGGCGTGCGTGCCGCGCAGTCGCCGGCAAGGCCAAGTCGAAGTGGCGATGATGGACCGCCTCGAAGTGCGCATTCATCCCGACCATGCGGGCTGGGTGCACAACGATCGCAACGGGGTGGCCGAGATGGCGGGTTGGTTCGGCTTCGCCGACGGCCGCGCCGTCGACACGCTGGCGCTGCTGATGGTGTGCGATGCATTCCCGCCGGCTGTCTTCCATCTCGACATGGCGCCGGGGTGGGTGCCGACGGTGGAGCTGACGGTGCACGTTCGCGGCATCCCCGCGCCCGGGCCCGTGCAATGCGTCTTCCGCAGCCAGTTCGTGCAAGGTGGCTTCTTCAACGAGGACGGCGAGGTGTGGGATTCCGACGGCCGCTTGGTTGCGCAGAGCCGCCAGCTCGGCCTGACGCCGCTCGCCTGACGCCAACCGACGGTGTGTCGGCCCCGTTCGGGCGGTTCGTCGAGGGGATCAGCGGTGACGGGCCCAGCGAATGCCGCCGGCGAACCCGCCGGCCGTGAGGCCGACCGCACCCACTGCCTGCGTGGTGCGCCGGATGACGGCCTTGGTGCGCTTGCTGAACACCACCACCGGCCAGCCGCGCTGCCCGGCGAAGCGCTCGAGCTTGCTGTCGGGGTTCACCGCCACCGGATGGCCGACTGCCTCCAGCATCGGCAGGTCGCTGGCACTGTCGCTGTAAGCCCAGCACTGACCGAGATCGAGCCCTTCCCAACGCGCCAGCTCGCTGATGGCCTCCACCTTGCCCGGGCCGTAGCAGAACGGGCCGGCCAACTCGCCGGTGTAGACACCGTCGACGATGGCACTGCGGGTGCCGATGCCGGCGGTCATGCCCAAGGCTTTGGCGAGCGGCTCGACCAGCTCGACCGGCGACGCCGACACGATGTACGTGGCGCGGCCGGCGTGGCGATGTTGCTCGAGCAGTCGAGCCGCCTCGGGCCGCACCATGGCCATCAACTTCGGCACGATGTCGGCGTTGAGGGCCACCAGGTCGTCGAGACGCACGCCCTTCACTGCGCCCAGGATGCGGTCGCGCACGCCTTCCGACGTCTCGTCGCTGGCGCCCGCGAACTTGAACGCAACGGCGCCCGCAGCATCGCGCAGGAACTGATGCGTGGGCACCAGCTTGCCGCGCCAGGCGGCGATGCCCAGCACGAACGCGCTCGAGCCACTGATCAACGTGCGGTCGAGGTCGAAGAACGCGGCGCTCGGCCCGGTGGAGTAGATGGGCAGGTCGGTCATGTCGTGTACCTGGCGTACGTGGGATGTGCCTGATCGGGAGGGAAGGGTCAGCGCGGGATGGTGAGTGCGAGGTCGTACACCCTGCGCTTGGAAGCACCAGTGCTCGACATCACCGTAGCGATCGCCGACCGTCGATCGGCGCCGCCTGCAAGTGCCATCCGTAACGCGCTCAGCACCGCAGCGTCGTCGGCCGCGTCGGCCGCCGGAGCGCCCTCCAGCACCACCACGTACTCGCCGCGTGGGGCGCGCTCGGCCAGGTGCAATGCAGCGTCGCCAAGGGTGCCGCGCCACACCTCTTCGTGCAGCTTGGTGAGCTCGCGGGTGAGCGCCACTCGGCGACCCACCCCACAGGTGGCACCCAGGTCGGTGATGCTGCGCGCCACTCGATGAGGTGCTTCGTAGAGCACGACGGTTCGTCGTTCGGCGGCCATCTCGGCAATGCGGTCGGCTCGTTCGCGCCCGCTGCGGGGCAGGAAGCCCTCGAAGACGAATCGCGTGCTGTCGAAGCCGCTGATCACCAACGCCATCACCAGCGCGGCGGGGCCGGGGACGGCCGAGACCACGTAGCCGGCCTCCACCGCGGCGCGCACGAGGCGGGCGCCGGGGTCGCTGATGCCGGGTGTGCCGGCGTCGGTGACCACCGCCACGTCGCTGCCTGCTGCGAGCAAGCCGAGCACCTCGTCGAGGCGGGCGAGCTCGGTGTGTTCGTTGGCGATCGCCAACCGAACGCCGCTGACACCGGCGTGAGAGAGCAGCTTGCCGCTGTGGCGTGTGTCCTCGCAGCAGATGAGCGCGCACGAGCGCAGCGTCTCGACGGCACGTGGCGACAGGTCGCCGAGGTTGCCGATGGGGGTGCTCACCAGCACCAGCCGACCTGTGGCGGTCATTCGCGCAACTCCACCTGGTCGCCCACCTTCAAGCCCCAGCGTTCGAACGCTCCGGCCTCGGCCTCCACCACCGTGGTCGCCTTCCACACCGGTACGCCGATTCGGTTGCGGCGCATGTGGGTGATCTTCAACACGGTGCCCTCGCCATCGAGGTGGGCGACATCGATCGCGAACTTCATCCCCAGGGTGTGCACGCTGCGACACTGCGAGAGCACCAGCGCGCCGCTGATGCCTGATCGACCGAGCAGCCCACGGGCGCGTGAGCGACGATCGTCGGCACGCTCGGCGCTGGCCAGCACGTGACCCTCGCAGACCAGCCAGCACTCGCCGCTCATCGAGCCGTCACCATCAGCACGTCACCATCACCCACGTCACCATCAACACAGGATTGCACGTTCTGCACCGCCGCCGGGCGGCGGTGCATGCACCCCGCAGCTCGTCGATCGGCGCCGTAGCGGTCACATCAGCGGCACATCGGGGGCAGTGGTCAACTCCGGAGGCAGCCCGCCGCGGGTGTCGTAGACGGCCTTGCCGATGACTGCCGCGAAGATGATCGCCCCGCCCAGCACGGCCAATGGAGCCGGCGTCTCGTGGAGGATGAAGTACGCCCAGATGGGAACGAACACCATCTCCGCCTGAGCGAACACGGTCATCGGCACGGCCGGCACATGTTTCGACGCGGCGTTGAACATCAGGGTGCCGACCACGATGAACACCGAGCCGTGCAGCACCGCGCGGAAGATGTCGTCGCCGGCGGGTACCAGTGGCCTGTCGCGGGCGACGGTGACGATGCTGCACACGACGATCATCAGCAGCCCGTAGCCGGAGAGCACCGGTGACCAATCGCGTGTCGGGTCGGAGCGCACGCTGATCGTGTAGATCGCGAACCCCACCGAAGCCAGCAGGGCCGAGGCGTTGCCCAACATGTTGCCGGCATCGATGTCGCCGAAGACGGTGAGCAACAACCCGACGATGCCGACCGCGATGGCAACGATGGTCGACGTGGAGAGGCGTTCGCCGAGGAAGCGGGTGAACACGACTGCCACCAACGGGGTGAGTGAGCCGAGGAAGGCGGCGTTGGCGGCCGTGGTGGTGTCGACCGCGTAGACGAATGCGATGGAGGCCAGGAAGAGTCCCAAGTTGGCCAGCGCCATCCACCGACCGCTGCGCCATGCGCGGATCGTGGGGAACGGCTGCCGCTTGAGCGCCGAGAGGATCTCGATGACGACGATGATGCCCACCGATCGCCAGATCAGGTACTGGAACGCGTCGACATCCTCGGAGAGCCGCTTCAAGATCGCGCCGAAGCTCCACACGACGCCTGAGCCGATGGCCATCAACGACGCGACGACGGAGAGACGCTGATGCTCCATGACGGCGGCGACAATAGCGGTACACCCGTACTGCCAACGGTGCGGACCGTCTCCGAGCCTCCGGCCGTTGTCGCACGCTGCGCTGGTAGCTATGAGGGGCGTGAGCACGTCGCACCCACCCACTCGCAGCTTCCAGCCGCGCCGCAGAGCGCTGCCGCCGGCGCGCGCCGAGCGCTACCAACGGCTGCTCACACAGTGGGCGCTGCCCGTGACCGGTGAGATGCTGTGCTTCGAGGATCTGTTCGCGGCGGCGGGCTGCAATCCGGAGGTGGTGCTCGACATCGGCTTCGGTGGCGGTGAGGGGTTGATCGAGTTGGCGGCCATCCGGCCCGCGGAGGCGCTCATCGGGGTCGATGTGCACACACCAGGGGTCGCCACGGTGTTGGAAGCCATCGACACCGAAGGGTGGCAGCACGTGCGCGTGGTGGAGGGCGACGTCCTCGAACTGCTGCCCCGCATCCCCGTGTCGTCCCTGGCAGGTGTGCGCCTGTTCTTCCCCGATCCGTGGCCGAAGAACAAGCAACGTCATCGACGGCTGGCGCGGCCCGACGTTGTCACCCGGCTCGTCGACCGACTGCGCATCGGCGGCACGCTGCACGTGGCCACCGACATCGCCGACTATGCCACGCAAACCCTCGCGGTGTGCGGCGCCGAGCCTCGGCTCAGCGGTGGCATCGTGCCCCGGCCATCCTGGCGGCCGCTCACGCGCTTCGAGCGACGGGGCCTCGATGAGGGTCGTACTCCCACCGATCTCATCTACGAACGAACGAGCTGACGTGGCGCCGCCTCAAACCCACCATGTCTCGTCTCGTCGCCGCGTCAACCTGGCCGGGTTGGTCGGCTTGGTGGCCGGAGCTGTCGCCGCGTGGTTCGTGCCGTGGCAGTTGGCCACGTTGGTCGGCTGGGTCACGTTGGCCGGTGTGCTGCTGGCGTGGATGTGGTCCGACATCGGTCCGTGCAACGCCGCCGATACGCAGGCTCGCTCCATCCGAGAGGACGACAGCCGTGTCACCGCGGTGGTGGTGATGGTCATCGCCAGTCTGGTGAGCCTGATCGGTGTCGGGTTCGCACTCGCCAAGGCCCGACACGTCGAGCGGCCGATGGAGGCAGCGCTCACTCTCGTGTCGGTGCTGGCCGTGGTGCTCTCGTGGTGCGTGGTGCACACCGTGTTCACCGTTCACTACGCGCACCAGTACTACATCGACCCGGTTGGCGGCATCGAGTTCCCCGGCAGCGCCGCACCCGACTATCGCGACTTCGCCTACTACGCGTTCACCGTCGGCATGTCGTTCGCAGTCAGCGACACCGACGTCACCAGTCGCGAGATCCGGCGCATCACCCTGCGGCACGCGCTCGTGAGCTACCTGTTCGGCACGGTCATCGTCGGTCTCACGATCAACGTGCTCGCCACCTTCATCCAGTAGGTGTCGCCGGCGGGCGGGGCTGCATCACACCGGGCTGGGGTCGGGCAACCGGCCGATGCCGCCGTCGCGCAGCAGCATGCCGGTGAGCTGGCGATCCAGGTGGTGCTGACGCCAGAGCAACATCTGCTGCGCGAGGGGCAGCACCACCGCCGGCTCGGTGACCAGCGTCTGCCAGGTGGGGTCGGCGGCCAGGTCGTAGCACAGCCAGTCGCCGGTGCCGAACTGCACGTAGGCGTGGCTGTCGGTGCGCACGACAGCCAGGTTGTACCGCTCGAGCCCGCGGTCCCAGGGCTCGCCGACCACGCCGGCGGGGATGAACGTGTCGCGCCAGTCCCATTCGTAGTGCGCCGCGGTGCGCCACCGCACCGGCCGGTCGCCGCCGAGGAACGGTGTGAGCGGCACGCCGTCGCATTGCACGGGTACCGGCACGCCGATGGCCTCGCACAGCGTGGGCATGATGTCGACGTTCTCGGTGAACTCGTCGACGACGGTGCCGTGGCCGGCCGGCTGCGATGGGTCGCGGACGATGCCGAGAATGTGGTAGCTGCTCTCGAACCAACCGCACTTCTGTTGCAGGCCTTGGTCGCCCAGTTGCTCGCCGTGGTCGGCGGTGATGATGATGAGCGTGTTGTCCCACTCGCCGCGGGCCTTGAGGGCATCGCAGATGCGGCCCAGGTGGGCATCGACCTCGCTGATCATGCCGTAGTACTGCGCGCGCATGTGGGCCAGCTCATCGATGTCGGCGGGTGCGGTCACCCAGCTGACGCCGAGCAGAATGTCGTGCAGGCGGTGCCGCTGTTGGGGGATGGGCAGTGCCGGTGGGCAATCGGCCGGGTCGTACATCGTGGCGTAGTGGCCGGCCGCGACGTACGGCGGGTGCGGCCGGATGAACGAGGTGTGCGCGAACCAGGGGCCGTCCTGTCCATCGAGCCACTCCAGGAAGCGGTCGGTGAGGAACTGCGTGACCGAGTGCTCGGCGGGGCGTTCGTTCTCCGTCTCCAACGCGAGATCGGGGTTGTTGACGACCTCCCCGTCGTAGCCGAGGGTTCGCAGCCATGCGAGCCAGGGTTCGTGGCGTTCGTCGAGGCACAGCAGCTCCTCGAAGCCGGGCAGCACGCCTTCCCAGTGCGACAGGCGCGGGTCGGCGGGGTCGGTGATCTCGCGAGGGTCGGCGCCCTGATCGGTGTACCCGAACATCACCGGGTGGTAGCCACCGCGCACAGCAGCACGGGCCACGTTGTCGAAGCGGAAGTCGAGGGGGGTGCCGTTGGCGACCACTCGGTTGGTCATCTGGTAGGTGCCCGTGTACAGCGCGGCGCGGCCGGGGGCGCAGGGTGCCGCCTGTGCGTAGTGGCGGCCGAGGCGCACACCCTGAGCAGCGATCGCGTCGAGGTTGGGCGTGCGAACCAATGGGTGGCCGGCGCAGGAGAGCGAGTCTCCTCTGAACTGGTCGAGGGTGACGAAGAGTACGTTCGGGCGCATGTTGCTACGAGATCTTCCGTTGGAGGGTGGCCCCGTCGAGGTTCGGGGTGCGTTCGAGTTGGATCGTACGCCTGATGGCGTGCTGCCTCGGCGGCTGCCGGCGTGGACTCGGTCACAGATCCCTGATGTCTTCATGAACACGATCGTGCAGATGACCTCGGGTGTGCGCGTCGTGTTCCGAACCGACTCGCCGGTGGTCGAGCTGGTGGTGCACCCGCGCACGCTGCACACCGTCGGCAGCCCGTTCGTGCCGCCGGTGTTCCAGTTGGTGGCCGACGGCGTGGTGCGGCCCGACGTCGTCGCGCATGGCGGTTCGGCCGTGCACGTCGATCGCATGGCCGGCCCGGAGGGCATCACGTTCGAGCACGGCGTGGCGGCCACACTGCACTGGGCACAGCTCGCGCCCACCGAGAAGACGATCGAGATCTGGTTCCCCACCAACGCCTCGGTCGAGATCCAGGCCGTGCGGGTGGCCGAGCACGCGACAGCGTCCGTCGCGCCGATCACGACCCGCCGGTGGACGCACTACGGCTCGTCGATCAGCCACTGTGCCGATGTCGAGCGCGCCTTCGATGCATGGCCGGCGCAGGTGGCAACGGCGGCCGGCGTCGAGCTGACCAGCTTCGGTTTCGGCGGGCAGTGCCAGCTGGATCCGTTCATGGGTCGTGTCATTCGCGATCAACCGGCCGATGTGATCAGCCTGAAGTTGGGCATCAACCTCGTCAACGCCGGCTCGATGAGCCAACGCACCTTCACGCCGGCAGTGCACGGCCTGCTCGACACCATTCGCGAGGGCCGGCCGCAGGTGCCGGTGCTGGTCGTGTCGCCCATCTTCTGCCCGAGCTGCGAGGCCTACCCGGGCCCAACGGTGCCGCAGGTCGACGGCACCTTCGACATCGTGAAGGCCCCCGCTGCGGTGCGCCCCTTCGGGCTGACGCTCGAGTGGATTCGAGGGGCGCTCGACTTCATCGTGCAGTCGCGCCGCGAGGCAGGTGACGGCAACCTGCACTACCTCGACGGCCTCTCGCTCTTCGGCCAGGCCGACGAGGCACTGCTCTACGACCGGCTGCACCCATCGCCCGCCGGCTATCGGTTGCTGGGCGAGCGATTCCTCGGGGCGGCGTTCGGCGCGGGTGGCCCGCTGGCCTAGCGGGCGAGCTCGGCGCGGAGCTGGTCGAGCCCGATGGCGCCCAGCGCGAGGGCCTTGGCGTGCCATGCCTTCAGATCGAAGGCGGCACCGTCGCGGGCGACAGCATCGGCACGAGCGGCCTCCCACTCGCGCTGGCCGATCTTGTAGCTGATGGCCTGTGCCGGCCAACCGAGGTAGCGGTCGATCTCGCTGCGCATGAACGCCTCGGTGTTGCCCGTCTCCTTCACGCTGAACTCGAAGGCGAGGTCGGGGTTCCACACCTCGCCGCCGTGGAAGGGTGTGCCGTCGTTGAGCGTGGTTCCCTCCGGGATGCGGAAGCCCAGGTGCATGCCGATGTCGATGATGACGCGCACCGTGCGCAGGATCTGGCCGCCGAGGAAACCGAGACGGTGATCCGGGTTCTCGAACCAGCCGAACTCGTCGCACAGCTGCTCGGCGTAGAGCGCCCAGCCCTCGCCGTGCCCGCTGATGAAGCTGCTGCGCTGAATGCGGCTGAGCGACGAGGCCTGCACCATCGCGTACGCGATCTGCAGGTGGTGGCCGGGCACCGACTCGTGGTAGCAGGTGGTGACATCGCCCCACTTCGGGAACATGGTGCGGCCCAGCGTCGGGTACCAGGTGCGGCCGGGGCGGCTGAAGTCTTCCGACGGATTCGTGTAGTACGCCGCGGCGGCCGACCCTGCCGGCGGGATGAGCGCCTCGCAGCGGTCCATCTCGGCCGGGATCTCGAAGTGCTCCTTGCTGCGGGTGAGGGCTTCGTCGGTGAGCGCCTGCAGCCACTGCTGGTACGCATCGGCGCTGTGCAGTGCCCGCGCCGGCGAGGGGTCGGTGTCGAGCAGGTCGATCACCTCCGCGAAGCCGGCGCCCGGCTTGATGCGCTGGCAGGTGGTGGCGATCTCGGCGCGCAGGTGGTGGAAGTCGCCCCACGCCCACTCGTACATCTCTGCCGGGTCGAGGTCGGCGCCGAGGAACGCTCGCACGCCGAGGGCGTAGCGTTGCGGGCCACAGCCGTCGTTGGGGTCGGCGTCGGGTGCGTAGGTGTCGCGCAGGTACGCGGCGAACGCGCCGTAGGCGGTGTTGGCGGCCGCGGCTGCCTCGGCGAGCGCAGCCTGCAGCGGTGCGGGCACGTCGTCGCGGCCGACAGCCTCGCGGACGAGGCTGTCGAACCAACGGTCGGTGGCCCAGGTGGCGGCCTGGTCGGCGGCCGCGAACGCCTGGCGACGTGCGGCCACGATGCCCTGGGCTCGGCCCTGGTCGTAGGTTGCCTGCAGCTGGCCGAGCGAGTTGGGTACCGCTGCGACGCGGGCGACGATGTCGGCCCAGGCATGCTCTCCGTCGCGCGACATCAGGTCGAACGTGCTGCGCAACCGCCCGGCGGGAGAGGAGATGGCGCTGATGGCGCGCATCCACTCGCCGGCGTCGATCGCCGCGAGTGACGTCGTGAACCGTTCGGTGATGAACTCCTTGGCGCGGCGGTCGTCGTCGTTGGTGACGGGCAGCGCTCGCAGCGCGGCAAGCGATGTGCGCAAGTGCGCCGCCCGCGCCTCGTACCCGGCCGGCGACAGGTCGGTGAGCAGGTGGTCGAACCCGGCGACTCCACGACTGGTGGCAAGGTTCGGGTCGAGCGCCGACTGCTCGTCGACGAAGCGGTCGGCGAACTCGAAGATCGGGGAGAGTGTTTCCGAGGGCATGTCCAGCAGCGTAGTTGCGACCCGTTCGGTGCTGTTCGGTGAGGTGAACATGGAGGGCGTTCGACCCTGGTCGCATGCTGTGGTGTCGGTGCACTCTTCTGTTGGGTGACCCGCCCGAACACGGGGCCCAGGGGGAACGCCATGCGACGCATCCTGATCATGGGAGCCGGCGGGCGCGATTTTCACAACTTCAACGTGGTCTACCGCGACGATGCGACCAGCGAGGTGGTGGCGTTCACGGCTGCCCAGATCCCGGGCATCGACGATCGTCGCTACCCGGCCGCTCTGGCCGGGCCGAGGTACCCCAACGGCATTCCCATCCGGCCCGAGGCCGAGGTCGCCGAGCTGATTCGGGCCAACGCTGTCGACGAGGTGGTGTTCGCCTACTCCGACCTGTCGTACACCGAGGTGATGCGCCGATCGGCGATCGTGCTCGCTGCCGGCGCCTCGTTCACCTTGCTCGGCCCTGCGGCGACGATGATCGCCTCCACCCGCCCGGTGGTGGCCGTCGTCGCTGCTCGCACCGGTTGCGGCAAGAGCCAGACCAGCCGCCGTGTCGCGCAACTGCTGCGCGATGCGGGCATGCGAGTGGCCTTGGTGCGGCACCCGATGCCGTACGGCGACCTGGTGGCCATGCGCGTGCAGCGCTTTGCGACGCAGGCCGACATCGACGCGTCGAACCCCACGATCGAGGAACGCGAGGAGTACGAGGAGCCGGTGCGGCCAGGGCATGGTGATGTACGCCGGGGTCGACTACGAGGCGATCCTGCGCCAGGCCGAGCAGGAGGCCGACGTGATCGTGTGGGACGGCGGCAACAACGACTTCTCCTTCTACCGACCCGACCTCACCATCACCGTGATCGACCCGCTGCGCCCCGGCCACGAGCTCGGCTACCACCCGGGTGAGGTGAACCTGCGACTGGCCGATGCGGTGGTGGTCAACAAGGTGGATTCGGCGAGCACCGAGGCGGTTGCCCAGGTGGTGGCCAACGTGCACGCGGTGAACCCGTCGGCATTGGTCGTGCGCGCCGCCTCACCCGTGGTGCTCGAAGGCGACGGTGCCGTGGATGGCGGCGAGTCGTTGGTGGGCCGGCGCGTGCTGGTGGTGGAGGACGGGCCGACCGTCACGCACGGCGGCATGCCGTTCGGTGCCGGCACGGTGGCCGCTCACCACGCCGGAGTCACCGACTTCGTCGACCCGCGACCGGTGGCGGTGGGCAGCCTCGCTGCCACGTATCGCAAGTATCCGCACATCGGCCCGGTGCTGCCGGCGATGGGTTACGGCGCCGAGCAACTGGCCGACCTGACGGCCACGATCCTCGCGTCCGGCTGCGAGGTGGTCGTCAATGGCAGTCCGTTCGCGCTGTCCCGGCTGCTGCACCTCGACGTTGCCATCCGTGACGCCACGTACACGCTCAGCGAGGTGGGTCACCCCGACCTTGCCGACGTGCTCGCACCTTGGATCGCACGGTGGCGGTCATGAGCCGTCGGCGGAAGGCGCGCAGCGCACCGTTGCTGGTCGTCGCGATCGGTGGCAACGCGTTGCTGCACCGTCGCGAACGGCCCAACATCGCCAATCAACGTGCCAACGTGGCGGGCGCGGCGCGGGTGCTGGCGGGGTTGGCCGACGGCCATGGCCTGGTGGTCACGCATGGCAACGGCCCGCAGGTCGGGCTGCTGGCCCGCCAGAACGAGGCGTTGGCCGGTGCCGATCCGGTGCCCTTCGACGTGCTGGTGGCAGAGAGCGAGGGTCTGATCGGCTACTTGCTGGCGGAGGAGCTCGGTCGCCAGATCGGGCCCGAGCGGGTGGTGGTGCTGCTCACGTTGGTGGTGGTCGATCGACGCGACCCTGCGTTCGCCCGCCCGTCGAAGCCCATCGGCTCCATGCTCACCGAGGCCGAGGCGCGCTTGTTGGCCGCCGAGCGTGGTTGCGTGGTGGGGGTCGACGGCGATGGTTGGCGTCGCATGGTGCCATCACCCGACCCGTTGGAGATCGTCGAGTTCGCCGCCATCCGGTCGCTGGCCGACGCGGGTTACGTGGTGGTGTGCGCCGGCGGTGGCGGCATTCCTGTGGCACGCGACGGTGGGGTGCTGCGCGGGGTGGAAGCAGTGGTCGACAAGGACCTCACCAGTGCACTGCTGGCCTGCGAGCTCGACGCCGACGAGCTGCTCATCCTCACCGACGTCGACGCCGTCGTCGCCGGTTGGGGAAGTGAAGGGGCACGACCCTTGCGCACGGTGACGCCCGCCGAGCTGCGCGCTGGTCAGTGGGCGTCGGGGTCGATGGGCCCGAAGGTGGAGGCCGCCTGCCGGTTCGTGGAGAGCACCGGCCGCGTCGCCCGGATCGGCTCGCTCGAGCACGCGGGCGAGGTGCTCGCCGGCATCACCGGAACCAGGATCGAATGATCAGCCCGGGTTGCGCACCTTGCGGTCGATGAAGAGCGCGATGAGGTCTGCCACCTGCCGGCCGAGGTCGGGGGCGGCATCGAACGCATGCGGTACCCCGTCGAAGACGTGCAGCTCGACCGCGGCGCCGGCACCGACGAGCGCCCGGTACATGGCGAAGCTGGCTTCCACGGGAACCACCGTGTCGGCGTTGCCGTGCACCAGCATGGTGGGCGGGTAGCCGGCATGCACGTAGCTGAGCGGGCTGGCCGCATCCTCCGCTTCGCGGCCCACTGCGCCGCCCAGCAGCAGGCCGATGGCATCGTCGTGACTGCCCACGCGCAGCTGCGTGGGCGGGTAGATCGCCACCACCGCGGCGACGTCGGTGGACGCATCGGCGTGGCCGCCGTCGCCTTCCAGTTCGCCGTCGGCCAGACCGGCCAGCATCAACGCCAGATGAGCCCCGGCGCTGTTGCCCGACACAGTGATCTTGGTGGGGTCGACGCCGTAGTGGTCGGCATTGGCACGCAACCAGCGCAACGCGGCCTTGACGTCGTTGATCTGCGCCGGCCACACGGCTTCGCCCGACAGCCGGTACTCCGAGGCCACGCACACGAAGCCGTAGCGTGCGAGCAGGATGCCGTAGCCGCGCAGCTGGCTGCGATCGCCCTGCAACCAGCCGCCACCGTGCACGAGCAGGATGGCCGTTCGGTCGCTGCCCGGTTCCGGCGGCAGGAAGACATCGCAATGCAGGTCGCGACCCCCTCCGGTGCCGAAGACGACGTGCTCCTCGACGCTGACGCGCCCTTCCTGACGAGTAGGCATGTGGCGAGTGTTGTACACCGTGGTCCGCGACGGCGAGGCAGGCGGTTCGGCCGTCGATCGGTGTGCCGCGGGTCCTCGTCGGTACAGTGCTGGGGCTGTTGGATGGGAGTCACATGAACGGGAACGCCAGTTTTGCGCATCGCCGAGCGGGAGTGGTCACGGTGGCAGCGGTCGAGGCGCCCGAGGTCATCACGTCGGTCTGGATCGACGAGCAGCTCGCGCCCACCTACCAGCGTTGGGGCATGCGACCCGGGCTGCTCGCCGAGCTCGCCGGCATCGAGGAGCGCCGCTGGTGGCCCGATGGTGTCACGTTCGATCAGGCTGCGGCGATGGCCGGCCGCAAGGCCATCGACGAGTCGGGCATCGATCCGTCCGAGATCGGCATGCTCATCTCCACGTCGGTGTGCAAGCACCACCTCGAGCCGTCGGTCGCCTGTGCCGTGCATCACCAACTCGGCCTCTCCACCGCGTGCATCAACTTCGATCTCGGCAACGCCTGCCTCGGGTTCATGAACGCCATCCATCTGGCATGCACCGCCATCGATGCCGGGTTCATCAAGTACGCGCTCATCGTCGATGGCGAGGGCAGCCGGCAGACGCAGCTGGCCACCATCGCCCGCCTGCAACTCGACAGCGCCTCGTTCACCGATGTGTTCGACGAGTTCGCGTCGCTCACTCTCGGCTCCGGGGCGGCGGCGATGGTGCTCGGCAACCTCGACGATCATCCCGAGGCCCACCGGGTGGTGGGCGGCATGGCTCGCGCCGGTACCGAGCACCACACGTTGTGCATCGGCGACCTGGAGAAGATGACCACCGACACCAAGCGGTTGCTGGAGGCCGGGCTCGATCTGGCCCAGCACGCCCGCGAGGCGGCGTCCTTCGGCTTCGAATGGCCCGGTGCGGTCGATCGGTTCATCATCCACCAGGTCAGCTCGGTGCACACCAAGCTCATCTGCGAACGCCTGGGCATCGATCCGGCTCTCGTGCCGCTCACCTACCCCAAGTTCGGCAACGTCGGCCCGGCGGCGATCCCCATCACCCTCGCCGGTGTGCAGCACGAGTTGCTGGCGGGCCAGCGCATCGTGTGCCTGGGCATCGGGTCGGGGTTGAACACCAGCCTCACCGAGATCACGTGGTAGCAGCACCTGCAACACCGACGGCCGATCAGTGGCGGCGGTGGCAGGTGGAACCGCAGTGGTCGCGGTTCGTGGACGTACCGGGGCACGATGGCGTCACGCGGCGTTGGCATGCGCTCGAGCGTCGTCCGGCCGCGCCGGTGGGCACCATCGTCTGCGTGCACGGCAACCCCACCTGGTCCATCCTCTGGCGCAGCGTGCTCGCACGGCTGGGTCACCGCTATCGCGTGGTCGCCGTCGATCAGCTGGGCATGGGCTACTCCGAGCGCACGGCGCCACGGCGCTACGCCGATCGAGTTCGCGATCTCGGCGACGTGATCGAGGCGTTGCAGATCGAAGGGCCCATCATCGTTGCCGGGCACGATTGGGGTGGCGCTGTCTCGATGGGCTGGGCCGTTGCAGCCGGTGATCGGTGCGCAGGGATGGTGCTGTGCAACACGGGCATCGCGGTGCCGGCGGGCCGGCGGGCTCCATCGCTCATCCGTCTCGCGGCAGCTGGCCCCATCACCGATCTGGTCGGGCACCGCACTCGCATCTTCGTCGACGGCACGCTCGGCCTGTCCTGGCGGCGCATCGCGGCCTCGGCGCGCGAGGCCTATCGCGCGCCGTATCGAGCAGCTCGTGATCGTCGGGCCATCGCCGAGTTCGTGGCCGATGTGCCGTTCACCGCGGCGCATCCGTCGGCTGCCGCGCTGGCCGAGGTGGCCGAGCAGTTGCGCTCGCTCACCGTGCCCACGTTGTTGGCATGGGGCGCCGCCGACCCGGTGTTCGACGATTCGTTCGCGCTCGACCTGGCCGCGCGGATGCCGCATGCGGATCTGCAGCGATACCCCGGCATCGGCCACCTGTCGATCGAGGAGACCGACGTGGCAGGTGCCATCGACGCCTGGCTGCACGACCGACTCGAGTCGCACGCGCCTGTCGTCGGGGGCGGCGCGGTACGTGAGGTCGGGGTCGACGCTCTGCTCCCGGATGTGGCCGCCTGGACAGCGCTCGAGCGACGAGCCACCGATCCCGCCACCGCGTTCGTGGATGGCGCCACCGGCGCTCGAACCTCGTTCGCCGAGCTGCACGATCAGGTGATGGGAATCGCCGGCGGGCTCGCTTCGCTGGGTTTGCGGCCCGGCGATCGGGTCGCGATGCTCACGCCGCCGGGGGTGGATCTGCTCGCCGCCGTCTACGCCGTGTGGCGGGCCGGAGGCATCACGGTCATCGCCGATCGCGGCCTCGGGTTGCGCGGGTTGGGGCGCGCCGTGCGTGGTGCGCACGTCTCGTGGTTGATCGGGCCGCCGCAGGCGGTTGCCGCCGCTCGCACGTTGCGCTGGGCACCGCGAGCACGAGCGATCGTTGTCGGCCCCAAGCAACGGTTCGGCGCCGTTGCCACCTTGGCCGATCTCGCCCGTTCGACGGCTCCGCTTCCGGCGCTGCCCGGTGCCGACGACGCAGCTGCGGTGCTGTTCACCTCCGGGGCCACCGGCCCCGCGAAGGGGGTGCGGTACCGCCACTGTCAGTTGGTCGCCCAGGCACAAGCACTTGTCGACACGTATGCGATCACCGCAGATGATCGCCTCGTTGCCGCGTTCGCTCCGTTCGCGCTCTACGGCCCCGCGTTGGGTATCCCGTCCACCATTCCCGACGTCGATGTCACCGAGCCCGGCACGCTCACGGCCGGCGCGTTGGGAGCGGCGTGTGCCTCGATCGATGCGACCATCGTGTTCGCGTCGCCCGCTGCGCTCGCGAACGTGGTGCGCACCGCGACGCCGGGCGATGCTCGCCTTGCCGGTGTACGGCTGCTGCTGTCGGCGGGGGCGCCGGTGCCGGTGGCCACGCTTCGCTCGATGGCCGCGCTGTGCCCTGCCGCCGAGCTGCACACCCCTATGGGATGACCGAGTCGTTGCCCGTTGCCGACATCTCCCTGGCCGAGATCGAAGCGGTGGGCGCAGGGCGCGGCGTGTGCGTCGGCCACCCGGTCGCCGGTGCTTCGGTGCTGATCGCACCGCTCGGCTTCGATGCCGGCGAGGTGGTCGCAGGGGTGACTCCGCTCGCCATGGGTGAAGTACTGGTGCGTGCTGCGTGGGTCTCGGAAGGCTACGACCAGCTGTGGCGCACCCAGCGCGACTCGCGGCCGGCCGACGCCGCCGGCAACGTGTGGCACCGGTCTGGTGATGTCGGCCACCTCGATGCGGCCGGCAGGCTCTGGATAGAGGGTCGGGTCGTGCACGTCATCCACTCCGACCGCGGGCCGCTCACGCCGGTGCCGGTGGAGGTCGCGGTCGAGCGCCTCGAAGGCATCGACCGCTGTGCCGCTGTCGGTGTCGGGCCCCTCGGCTGCCAGCAGTTGGTCGTGGTCGTCGAAGACGCGCATGGCACCGATGGGCTCGCCGACGACGACGTTGCCCGCCGTGTTCGGGGCGAGGTGAACGAAGCGCTGGCGGCTGTGCTGTCGGTGCGGGCACTGCCCGTCGACATCCGGCACAACACCAAGATCGATCGCACCGCCTTGGCCCTGTGGGCGTCGGCGGTGCTTGCCGGCGAGAAGGCATCGCAGCCGTGGCGCTGATCGCGGGGCAGTCGTGAGGGTGCTGGTCACCGGCGGCACCAGCCTGCTGGCACGTCGCTGCGCCGAGACCTTGCTGGCCCGAGGTGACGAAGTGGTGCTGTTGCAGCGTCACCGGTCGCCGCTCGACACCACTCAAGTGCTCGGTGACGTGCGCGATCCGGAGGTGGTGGCGCGCGCGGCAACCGGCTGTGATGCCGTCATCCACGCAGCAGCCAAGGTCGGCGTCGTCGGCACGTTCGAGGAGTACCGCAGCATCAACGTCGACGGCACGGCGCACGTCGTCGCGGCGGCGCGCCGCCACGACGTGGGCCGCATCGTGCACGTGTCCACGCCGTCGGTCGCCCATGCGGGCCACTCCCTCGTCGGCGTCGCAGCCGAGCCTCCGGTCGTCGGGCGCAAGAACGCCTGGTACGCGGAGTCGAAGGCGATGGCCGAGCAGTTGGTCATGGCGGCGGTCAGCGACTCGTTGGCCGTGGTTGCGATTCGCCCTCACCTGGTGTGGGGTCCGGGCGACACGCAGCTGGTGGGTCGCATCGTGCAGCGCGCCCGCGCCGGCCGGTTGGCATTGATCGGTGGTGGTGCCGCGCTGGTCGACACCACCTACATCGACAACGCCGCTTCCGCGTTGGTGGCGGCGCTCGACGCGGCCACGCCAGGTGCGAGTTGTGTGGGCCGTGCGTATGTGGTGGCCAATGGCGAGCCGCGCCCCATCCGCGATCTGCTGTTGGGCATCTGTCGCGCGGCGGGGGTGGCGGTGACACCTCGCCGGGTGCCGTTGCGGGCGGCGTTGGTCGCCGGCTCGCTGGTCGAACGCGCGTGGCCGTTGCGTCATGGCGATGAGGAGCCGCCGCTCACCCGCTTTCTCGCCGAGCAGCTCGGCACCGCCCACTGGTTCGACCCGCGCCCGGCGCGCGACGATCTGGCATGGGCCCCCACCGTGTCGATCGACGACGGCCTGCAACGCCTGGCCGACTGGTACGCGGCGGGTGCGCCGCCGATGAGCACGGCGTCGTGATGAGCACGGTGCCCAGATGAGCACGGTGTGTCGATGAACGTGCGCCGGCTCTCACGCGACGAAGCCCGTCGCATCGCGGTGCGGGCGCAGTTGCTCGACGCGGATCGACCGGCGGAGCTGCTGGAGGTGGCCGACCGGCTGACGTTGCTGCAGCTCGACCCCACGGCGGCGATCGCCCCCACTGCCGACCTGGTCGCGTGGAGCCGGCTGGGCAGCGCCTACCAGCCCGCACACATGCGCCAGGCGCTCGAGCACGACCGCACGCTCTTCGAGCATCGGGCGCAGCCGGTGGAGACCGAGCCGGCGATCGTGATGATCCGGCCCATGGCCGATCTCGGTCTCCATCTCGCCGACATGGTCGCGGCCCGGCACTCCGGGTGGCCACGGCGCCTCGAGTGGCTCGCCGCCAACGACGGCTTCCGCCGGCGTGTTCTCGATCTGCTCGCCACGTCGGGCCCGCTTGCCTCTCGCGAGATCCCCGACACTGCGGAGATGCCGTGGGAGTCGTCGGGTTGGACGCACGACCGCAACGTCACGCAGATGCTCGAGTTCCTGGCCACCAGTGGAGAAGTTGCCGTCGCTGGCCGCCGTGGCCGACAACGAGTGTGGAACCTCGCCGACCGGGTCTACCCGGCTGATGTGTCGGTGGTGCCGGTCGAGGCGGCCAGCAAGATCCGTGACGAGAAGTGGCTGCGATCGCTCGGCGTCGCCCGCCCGAAGTTCGTCGGCGACGCTGGCGTCTCGGTCGAGATCGAAGGCACGAACGGCCTGTGGCGGGTCGACCCGCAGGCCACGGCGGAAGGCTTCGCCGGTCGCACCGCGCTGCTGTCTCCCTTCGACCGGTTGGTGCACGACCGAGTGCGCGCAGTGGAGCTGTTCGACTTCGAGTACACGCTCGAGATGTACAAGCCGAAGGACAAGCGCCGCTGGGGATACTTCGCGCTGCCGGTGCTGCACCACGACCGCCTTGTCGGCAAGGTGGATGCCACTGCCGACCGCAAGGCTGGCCTGCTGCAAGTGCACGCCGTGCACCACGACGTCAGCTTCACCCGCGCGATGACTGCAGCCGTCGCCGCCGAGCTCGACGCCCTCGCCCAATGGCTCGGCCTCGAAGTTTGTGTCAATCCATGAACTCACAGACCCAGGTCACAGCCCGACAGCCTTTACGTAAAGCCGGGTTGGGGAGCTACACGTTGAAGCGGAACGTCGGAGTGGGGTCGATTCGTAGCCTCTGAGCTGCAACGATGCAGGTCAGTCGCGTGGCCGAGTTGGCAGAAAGTACGCAGCTCGTTTGGCCCAGCGCCGTCATCGCCAGGCGCGGCTCATGACGTCCGGGTCATCAAGGTCCGCAAACGTCTCGGCGAAGCTGGTCACGTCGGCGACCGAGATTGGGACTGGTCGCACAGCTCGCGCCCGGGCGGCGCGCCCGACGTTCAAATCGCGACTCAAACGATCTCGACGCTCTCGGACCTTCCTTCTCACACGAATACGATTGCGCGACGGGGTGAGCAGATCCAACGAATTGCCTTGTGATCGATATCCAGATCATATGATCGTATTTCGGATCATTGCGGAGTACGCTTGCGACATGGACCTCGGTGCACCAGTTCTCGATGTGGCTCCGGCTGTTCGTGGCGCGCTGCTGCAGGCGCTTGCCCGACTGGAACAGCCCGTCACCCGGCGACAGCTCGCCGCCGCTGCTGGCGTCTCGCCGGGCAACGCGAGCGCCGTGATCGAGGACCTCATTCGGGCGGGCCTGGTGAACGAGGCAGTGGCTGGTCGCTCGTCGATGGTGGTGCTCAACAGGAACCATCTCTCCGTCGGTCCGTTGCTTGCTCTTGCCGCCCTGCGTGGCGAACTGATCCGCCGCCTGAGGGAACGTCTCTCGCAGTGGCCCGACCTGGAGGGCGCGTGGCTGTTCGGCTCCGTGGCTCGCGGAGATGCGGACGGTGAGTCGGACATCGACCTTCTCGTCGTCGCCCACGACCTCCAGGCGCCCGATCTGCACGCCCACTTGGCGCAGCTCCAGGCCGACGTGCGCTCGTGGACCGGCAACGACGTGCAGGTCGTCGAGCACACGCCCGAATCGTGGCGCAAGCTCGTGCGCTCGAAGAACCCGCTCGTCGATCAGATTCGGCTCGACGGAATCGCGCTGGCCGGTGACACGGCCTTGCTGCTGGAGCGTCGCCGGTGACTCGGGCCAAGGGCACCCGCAAGCCGTGCGATGTGCAACAGGCGCGACAGCGTCTCGTTGACGCTCGCCAGTTCCTCGAAGCGGCGAAGCTGCTCGACGCTCCCGACGTGGTGGCGACGTGTGCCATCCACGCCGCGATAGCGGCCTCCGATGCGATCACCTGTCACGCACTCGGTGAGCGATCGAATGACGGCAACCACGGATCAGCCGTTGATCTCCTGCGCCAGGTCGACGCCAAGTTGGCGACCGCCCTCAAGCGGGCACTCGATCGCAAAACTCAGGCGGGCTACGAGAGCGTCGACATCAGCGCCGCCGATGCTGCGAGTTGCGTCAGATGGGCTGAGCAGTTGCTGGCTGCGGCAGAGGAGCGGCTCGAGGCCTGACCAAGTCAGTTGTCCTTGGCGACGCACACCTCGACAAGCCGAGGACTGTCTCGGGAGATGTGGAGCTGCACGCGATGCCACGCGCCACAAGGCGGGCGCGTCGGTAGCTCAGCGCGTCCTGCGAGGTCATCACGCCACTCGGTGATCTGGTCGTTCGAGTAGAGGAACGACTCCCCTTCACCGTGGACGCCTACGACACGGTGGTCCTGGCGAGTATCTCCGCTCGATCGACGAGGTTGCCGCCGAGCTCGATCGTTGGGTGGCTAACTGCCGCGAGTACGACATCGATCCGCGCGGGTACATGAAGCGATCGTGGGAGCGGGCACGGCTGGCGGCTCGGGACGAGCGTGGTCGTTGAGAACCTGCAGTGGTTCACGCGGTGAGTCGCGTGGGGAGTCGCGTGTTCAGCAACATGTCGCGAGTACGCAGAAAGTACGCAGCTTCTGCGGACTCGGGCCCACTCGGCGGACAGCAACGGACGCGAACGACCAGGTCACAGCACTATCGACGCAACTGTCCAGCCCGCGAAAACCCTGTTACACGTTGAAGCGGAACTCCATCACGTCGCCGTCGAGCGGGTGGTAGTCCTTGCCTTCGATGCGGATCTTGCCCAGTTCCTTGGCCTTGGCCCAGGAGCCGATCTCGAGCAGTTCGTCCCAGTGGATCACCTCGGCCTTGATGAAGCCGCGCTGGAAGTCGGTGTGGATGCGGCCGGCGCACTCGGGCGCCGACGACCCGGCGTAGAACGTCCACGCTCGGGTCTCCTTCTCGCCGGTGGTGAGGTACGTGCGCATGCCCAGCAGGTGGTACGCCGAGCGCACCATGCGGAAGAGGGCACCCTCTCCGAGACCGAAGCCTTCCAGCATCTCGGCGCGCTCCACCGGGTCGACGATGGTGGCGGCTTCGGCTTCCAGCTGCACGCACATGCCGATGACTTCCACGTTGTCGCCGGCCGACGTGAACTCGTCGCGCACCTTCTGCTCGAGCTCGGGGATGCGATCGAGGTCGTTCTCGCCGACGTTGACCACGGCCAGTACTGATCGGTTGGTGAGCAGGAAGTACGGCTTGAGCACCTCGCGCAGGTCGGCCTTGAGGCCGGCGCGGTACAGCGGCAGGCCCTGTGACAGCGCGTCGTACGCGGCCTGCAACGCTTCCAGCTCGCCGGCGGCGTGCTTGTCGAGCTTGGCCTGGCGAGTGGCCTGGTTGAGACGCTTCTCCACCGTCTCCAGGTCGGCGAGGGCCAACTCGATCTCCACCACGCGCAGGTGATCCAAGGGATCCGAGGGGCCGGTGACGTCGTCGTCGACGAACGCCCGCAGCACGAACACGATGGCGTCGACCTCGCGGATGTTGGCGAGGAACTTGTTGCCCAAGCCCTCGCCCTTCGATGCGCCCTCCACCAGGCCGCCGATGTCGACGACTTCCACGGAAGCGTGCACGAGCACCTTGGTCTTGCTCATCGCGCCCAGGCGCTCGACGCGCTCGTCGGGCACCTTGGCCACGCCGATGTTGGGGTCCTTGGTGGCGAAGGGATACGGCGCCGCCAGCGCGCCCCCACCAGTGAGAGCGTTGTACAACGAGCTCTTGCCCGCGTTGGGGAGACCGACCAGGCCGAAGCGTTCCATAGCGCCCGTGAGGCTACCGGCGGGGGAGTGGTGACGAAGTTTGCCGATCCGGCGAGGCCGCCGTGCCCAGTGAAGATGTGAAGCCGCTCGTACTCGCATCCACCGTCGTCGCTCTCGCTCTGGCCTGCGCCGGGCTGCTGCTGGCGCCCACCGCCGGCGCCGACCAGCTCGGCACCACCATCCCCTCGAACTGCGTGTCGCACACCAGCTTCGACGAGCGCCCGGATGCCCCCGGCGACTACCGCTGCGCCGGCCTGGCCATCAGCTACCACACGGCCGGCGCGAGCCACTCGCCGTACCCCATCTGGGCGGGGCAGTGGTTGTTCGTCGACGAGGCCGGGCAGTTTCGCGTGGGCACCTGCACCTTCAACCGTGGCGTGCACCCCACCATTCGGGAAGCCTCGCATCCTGTCAGCCAGTCGTTTCCCAACGACCCCACCGGGGCCAAGAGCGCCTACCTCACCTGGAAGTACGGCGACACCCACGACAACCTGACGGCGGCGGCGATGTGGGCGGTGCTGCACTTCTACGCGCAGGATGCCGCCGGCAGCAACCGCGCCCAACACGGCAACTCGCCGCTCGTGCCCGCGCTCTACGGGCTCGCCGCCAGCAGCGGCAACCCGGAGCTGCAGCAGAAGGCGCTCGATCTCGATGACGAAGCAGCACGCTTCGGTGGCCCATGGAAGCTGTCGATGACGATTGCCGCCGACGGGGTGGCAACGCTGACGTTGCGCTCGGGTGCGACCCCGGTGGCCGGCCAACAGATCTCCGTGCTCGTGATCGGTCGCAACCTCCCGCTTGCCGCCATCACGAACTCGGACGGCGTGGCCACGGTGGCGGTGCCGCTCTCAGCCGGCGCCGTCACCGTGGTCGCCTCCGCCGCAACTGCCGGCCAGGCGTTGGCCTTTCGCGGTCCGGCGGTGTCGCTCAGCTTCTTCGGCGCACAGACGATGGTGACCGGTGGAGCGCCCAACGCGACGCAGGCATTCGCTCGGTTGGAGGGGGCGCCGACCACGACCACCGAACCGACCACGACCACCGAACCGACCACGACCACCGAACCGACCACGACCACCGGACCGACCACGACCACCGGACCGACCACGACCACCGGACCGACCACGACCACCGGACCGACGACGACCACCGTGCCGATCACGACCACCGCGCCGACGACGGCCGCCATCTCGACCACGATCGCCTCGACAACGCCCATCGTGTCCACGACGGTTCCACTACCGCCGATCGAGGCGGCCGGCACCACCGTCGTGCCCGTTACCACCGTCGTGCCCACCGCTCCATCGACGACAACCCCATCCACGACGGCTGCTTCGACGACCACTCAGGCCACGGCGGCTCCTTCCACGACGACGACGAGCAGCGCGGTGCTCACTCCGCCTGCGACGGCATCGACTCCGAACCCCTGGCTGCCCCGCACGGGCGGCGGCGACGGAGGGGCCGCCTATCTGGCCACCGCCTTGCTGGTGGGCGGAATCGGGCTGCTGGGCACCCTGCGCCGCCGCGGTCAGGTCACGTACACTCGTGAGGGTGACGCCGGTTGACGCTCTCGAACGTGTGGTGCATTGCCTCGACCGTGCCCACGACACGGGTTTCAAGTCGAAGGCGTTCGTCCGTGCCCTGGAGGTTGCCCGCTCGCTGCCGCCCGACGAACTGGTCGTTCGCGCCAATGCCGGCACGCTCACCGACCTGGAGGGCATCGGCGACAGCTCGGCCAAGGTGATCCAGCAAGCCCTCGGTGGTGGCGAGGTGGCGTACCTCGTCGACTTGGAGGCCAAGACGCAGGTGCCCATCACGCCCGCAGGTGCCACCTACCGCAACGCCCTGAGCCGATCTGCACATGCACAGCCGGTGGAGCGACGGCGGCGCCACCATCGAGGCGATGGCCCGCACGGCGGTTGCGTTGGGGCACGAGTACATGGTGCTCACCGATCACTCGCCGCGCCTCACCATCGCCCACGGCCTCAGTGCCGAGCGTCTGGCGCAGCAGCTGGCCGACGTGGCCATGCTCAACGAGCTGCTGGCGCCGTTCCGCATCCTCACCGGCATCGAGGTCGACATCTTGGAGGACGGCACGCTCGACCACGGCGACGCGATCCTCTCGCAGCTCGATGTCGTGGTCGCCAGCGTGCACAGCAAGCTGCGGATGGGCAGCAAGGAGATGACCGAGCGCATGGTGCGAGCGGTCGCCAATCCGCACGTCGACATCCTCGGCCATTGCACCGGCCGCCTGATCGGCAAGCGCGAGCCATCGACCTTCGACCCCGACTACGTGTTCGCCGCCTGCGCCCAGTTCCACACCGCAGTCGAGATCAACTGCCGGCCCGAGCGCCTCGACCCGCCGCGCCCGCTGCTGCAGATGGCAGTCGAGTACGGCTGCTACTTCGCGATCGACAGCGATGCGCATGCCACCGGCCAGCTGGAGTGGCAGCCGCTGGGCTGCGACCGTGCAGCCGAAGTCGGCGTGCCGCTGGATCGCGTGTTGAACACCTGGCCGGTGGACCAGTTGCTCGCCTGGGTTGCCGGTAAGTAGCCAGGCCGCGCCGTTGGGGCGGTGGGGGTCGCCCCGATAGGCTCGAAAGCCTATGTCGAAGAAGACCAAGAAGCGCAAGGCGCGCCTGCGCCGCAGCAAGGCAAACCACGGCAAGCGTCCCAACATGGGGCGTGGCTGACGCACCTGTAGCCCCTGCACCCGCCACCCGGCGAGGTGTCGAGGCCGACGTCTATCACGGCGTCGAGGTAGCAGATCCGTATCGGTGGCTGGAGGACGGTGAGTCCTCCGAGGTCGCCGAGTGGGTGGCAACACACAACCAGAGAACTCGCGAGGCGCTCGTTGCTCGGCTCACCTGGGGCCGGTGGCACGAGCGCCTTTCCGCGCTCACCGCGCTGCCCACCACGCTGTCGCTCACGGTCGCCGGCGACCACCTGTTCGTGATCGAGCGGGCCGACGGCGCCGACCAGTTCTCGCTCGTGCTGCGCAGCGCAACCGACCCTTCGGCGCCGGCCCGCACCTTGCTCGACCCGGCCACACTCGCCACTGACGGTGCGGTCGCCATCGATTGGTTCCACCCATCGCACGATGGTTCGTTCGTGGCCTACGGGCTCAGCGAGGGTGGCACCGAGAACAGCGTGCTGCACGTGATGGAAGTGGCCACCGGGCTGGTGCTGCCGTTGCGCATCCGCAACACGCGTGCGGCCAGCGTCGCGTGGCTGCCCGATCACTCCGGCTTCTGGTACGCGGTGTACCCGCAGGGCGACGAGTACAACCGCCACATCCGCTTCCACCGCCTCGGCACCGACCCTGCCACCGACGCGGCCGTGTTCGATCGCCAGCCCACGCCCGAGTCGTGGCCCGATGTCACCGTCAGCCGCGATGGCCGGTTCGTGTTGGTGCACGTGATGGTGAAGTGGACCCAGGTCGACATCCACCTGCTCGACACGTCCACCGGCGAATGGACTGTCGTCGTCGAGGGTGTCGATGCTCAGACGAGTCTTCACTTCGACGGTGAGGCGCTGGTGGGGGTCACCACTCGCGACGCACCCAACGGACGTGTCGTGCGGGCCGAGTTGGCGGAGCCTGCTGTGTGGCACACCATCGTGCCCGAGCGCCCCGATGTGGTGCTGGGCGGCTGCGTCACGTGTGGCGACGAGCAACTCGTCGTCGCCAGTCGCGTGGGCATCGACCGTGTCGAGCGTTGGGCTCGCGGCGCAGCGGCAGCCAGCGAGCTCGATCTGGGCGCCGTCAGCGTGGTTGCGCTCGATGCCGACGACGGCCGGGCGTTCATCGCAGTCGGCACCTTCGGGGCACCCGTCGCGGTGCGGCGGTTCACTCTCGCGGCAGGGCTTGCTCCGTGGTCGGCGCCACCCGACGCTGCGGTGCTGCCCACGCTCACCGTCACCCAGGTGCACTACCCGTCACCCGACGGCACCGTCATCCCGATGTTCGTCGCGCACCGCAGCGATGTCGTGCCGTCCGCTGACACGCCACTCATCCTCACCGGCTACGGCGGGTTCGCGATCACCGAGTCACCGGTGTGGATGCCCAACCTGGCCGCGTGGTGCGCGGCCGGGGGCGTGTACTGCATCGCCGGGCTGCGCGGTGGCTACGAGTACGGAGAGGCGTGGCACCATGCCGGCCGCCGCGCCAACAAGCAGCGTGTGTTCGACGACTTCCACGCCGCGGCCGATTGGTTGGTGGCGCAGGGCTACACCGCTCGCGAGCGCATGGCCGTGCACGGCGGCAGCAACGGCGGGCTGCTGATGGGGGCCGCCATCACGCAACGCCCAGATCTTGCGCCGGCAGTGTGGTGCGCAGTGCCGCTGCTCGACATGATCCGCTTCCCGCAGTTCCTCATCGCCCGGCTCTGGACCGACGAGTACGGCGACCCGGACGTGGCCGACGAGTTCGGCTGGCTGCACGCGTACTCCCCGTACCACCACGTGGTCGACGGCACCCGCTACCCCGCCGTGCTGTTCACCACCGCCGAAGGCGACACACGTGTGGATCCGTGCCATGCGCGCAAGATGGCGGCCGCGCTCACCGCCGCGAGTGCGAGCCAGGACGAGCGACCGATCCTGCTCGCGCAGGCGGGGCGTGCCGGCCACGGTGTGGGCAAGCCGGCCAGCATGCGCGTGCAGGAAGGCGCCGATGTGCTGGCCTTCTTCTCGTGGCAGCTCGGCATCGAGCATCTCTCATGACGGCTGTCGGCGAGTTGCTGGTCGCCTCTCCGATCGAGCCGTGGCAGGCCATCGGCCTGCACATCGGCGACGGCGTCGCTCGCGTCGGTGGCGTTGCGCTGCGGTTCGCACCGGTGGGGCCTGACGGTCGCGAAGGTGTGATCAGTTGGGGGTTGGTCGGCGCGCCGACCCACGACACCGACATCGATGGGCTGGCGACGCATCACCTCGAGGCCGCTCCCGAGGGTGGCCACCAGCACAGCCTCGACATCGTCGGCTTCGACCATCTGGTGGTGATGACGTCGTCGTTGGAGCGCACCTGTTCGGCGATCGAGGCGAGCACCGGCGAACCGTTGAAACGCATTCGTGAGGCCGGGGCGATCCGTCAGGGCTTTCATCGTCTCGGCGAGCTCATCATCGAGGTCGTCGAATCACCGCAGGTCACGTCGTCGCATGCCTCGTTCTGGGGTTTCGTCTGGAACGTGGCCGACCTCCACGAGGTGTGCGCTCGCCTGGGGCCTGATGTGGTCTCGCCGCCGAAGCCGGCGGTGCAGCCCGGTCGCTTCATCGCCACGGTGCGTGCCCAGGTGGGCCTCGGGCTGCCGCTTGCACTGATGACACCACCGTCGCGACCGTAGAATCAACGTCGTATGTCGCGCAGCTACCGCACACTCGCTCTGGCCCTGGTGGGCATGCTCGTGCTGGTCGGCCTGGCCAAGTTGGTCGAGCGCGACCCCTCAGGGTCGAACAGCGCGGCCGCAGCGGCAGCGCCCGGCGACACCACCGGCTCCACCGACGTCGCAGCGCCCGACCAAGCGAGCGCGGCCAACGCGACCGACTCGGTCACGGACGAGGTCGACGGTGATTCCACCACCACGTCCACCGAGGCGCCGGCCGTCACGGCTGCTTGCTCCATCACCACCGTGTTGAAGGTGGGGGTCGCAACTGGTCGCGGCGGGGTTCACCACCACGGTCGACCCGCGTTCGATGCCGCCACCGACACTGCGGTGAAGGCCTACCAGGCGGCGAAGAGCTTGAGGTCGACGGCATCGTCGGCCGGGTGACCGCGCAGAGCATGGGCATCTGGGCAGGGCCGTTGGGCCCAATGCCCGCCACCGACGACGACTGCCCCGACACGCCGCACGGTGCCATCGTCGATCGTGCCAACCAGCGTGGTGCGCTGTGCGAGAACGGTGGCATCACCTATCAGTTCCCGATCACCAGCGCCATCAGCCAGCCCGACCCCGGCACGTACCCGGTGTACGCCAAAGATCTCAATGCCAGCAGCAGCTTCGGTGGTCACTACAGCACGATGACCCACTTCGTGGCGTTCACCAAGGGCAAGTACAAGGGCGCCCGCATCGCGTTTCACAGCGTGCCGCAGCTCAGCAACGGCGAGTACGTGCAAACGTTCGAATCGGTGGGCACGCCGGCTCAGTTCGGCCAATCGTCGGGGTGCATCCGGGTGCTGCCCGATGACTCGGTGAAGATCTGGGACTGGCTGTCCATCGACGACGAAGTGCACGTCATCTCCTGACACGCCGAGAGCGGTTCAGGTGTCGAGGTCGGCCACGACTTCGGGGTTGTCACCGTGCAGGAAGTTGCGGCCCTCTTCGCACTCGCTCTGCAGCGGGCACCAGCGACAGGCCACGCCGGGCCGCTTCTGCGGTGGGCGGCCTTCCACCGTGAGCTCGATGTGCCGCTCGATGCCGTCGAGCGCTCGCATCAGCGCTGAGCGCAAGTTGCCTTCGGTGACGTCTTCCACCTCGCTCTCTGCGTAGTCGAGGTAGTACGTGACCAGCTTGCGCGGCGGCACCCCCTGACGCAGTGTCTGCACGAGGGCGTAGAAGCGCAGGTCGTCGCGATGGTGGAACGAGCGGTAACCGCTCTTGAAGTCGACGATGAGCAAGCGGCTCTCGCGACCGAATGGCTTGCCCACCACCAGGTCGACCTTGCTGCCCATCTCGATGGTGCCTGCCGGGCGCCACTTCGCTGCTGCCTCCAGCACCGGGTGCGCCGACAGCGGCAGGGGCGGGAAGTCTTGGAGGAACTTGGTGCAGCGGTCTACCGCCCGGCTGCGCAGCTCGGCCCAGTCGGCCTGGGACAGACCCGCGACGAACGCGCCCCGCCCGTCGGCCTGGTCGGCCAGCCGAGCCATTGCTTCATCGACCACCTCTGCAGGCGCTGGTTCGCCGCGCCAGTTGATGGCCAGTTCGATGGCCTTGTGCGCGACGAACCCGGCTGCGGTGGCGGGCCGCCACTCGAAGTCGTCGGGCGCCAGGTGCAGCACCTCGCACCCGTGCACCTTGGCGAGGAACGACTTGCTGACCCACAGCGTCTCACCGCCCAGCCGGGTGGAGAGCTCGGCAACTGCCTGCGTTGCCTCGCTGAGCAGTTGGGCCACGAACTCGGGGGCGAACACCACCGGCTCGTCGGCACGCCGTAGCAGGGCGAGCGTGCGCCCCTGTGCTGGTGTGAGCGTGGGGGCGACGGGTTCCTGCACGCATCGGACACTACTGATCGGGTCTCACGGAGTACTGCGTCACACCCATCTGGCACCATCGAGGCATGGCCACCAATCAATCAGCGCTCGACTTCGCCCACGCCGCCCGGGTGCTCGGTCGCGAAGCGCGTCGCCGGGGTCTGGTGGCCCCCAGCTATCGCAGCCCGCCGCGCATCGTGGGGGTGCAGCGTTCGCTTCGTCGCTTCGCGAAGGGCGGGGCCACGGTTGCGGTGCAGCTCAAGGGCAGGCCGTGGCCGGCTGTGCTGGGCGACATGATCGAAGGTGTCGTGGTGGCCAATGGGTTGCGGTCGCCGCAGGCCGATCGGTTGCGCGACGAGCTGTGGCGGGCGGTCGGGTACCAGCCCACGCAAGCGTCAGGGGCAGTGCCAGGTGCGGAGAAGGTGTCGATGCAGCGGGTGGCGTAGCGCGGTGGCGCCGGCCGGTCACTGCGGCAGGTACAGGTACAGCACCACGGTGGTGTCGGCTGGCACCGAGGGCTTGGCGCCTGCCAGATCGTCGGTGTCGAATGCTGCCGGCCCCATCACGATCACCACCAGCAGGTCGCCATCCGGTGTGAAGTATCCGGTCTCGATGGTGTCGTCGATGCCCAGGTCCTGGTTGCCCGCGCTCTGGAAACCGGCGTCGGCCAGTTCCGCATCGAAGGCATCGGCTGCGGCTTGTGCCTCGAGCTCGGTCGTGCGCGTCTCGCTGTAGCCCAGCGTGTCGGTGATCCCAAGTGCCGCCTCCACCGCCGGCAACGCCACCACATCGCTGAACTCGCTCGGGAACTCCAGGTTGCTCCACCACTCCGGCTCTTCCACCGCCGGGTCGGGGTCGCACACGACGCCCTCGTCGGGCAGCGACAGATCGGCGAGCACCGCCGCTTCGATCTCGGTGACGCAGGTGCTCACCAACAGTTGGCCGTGCCCCTCGCCGGTGTAGGTGACCATGCGGGTGTTGGGGCCCAGCTCGGCGGTCATCTCCTGCGCCCAGCGGATGGGCGTGGCGGGGTCGTTGGTGCCGCCGACGACCACGATCGGGCCATCACCCGCGTAGTCCACGGGCACGACATCGGTGATGCCGGTGAGCTGCTCGCAACCATCCACGTCGCCACTGTCGTCGACGAGGTCGTCGAGTGTGACCTCGCCTCCGAAGCGCGGCGCCTGTTCCTTGATCTTCGCCAACAGCCCCTCGGGGTCGTCGGGCGGTGGTGTGCGAATGCCGCTCGCGCACTGGATGATGCCGATGGACTGGAAGAGCGTGGTGAACGTGCCGTCGGGGTTGCGGCCGTTGTAGTCGTCGGCGAGGGCGAAGATGCCGGCCGGGTCGCCCGCTTCGGCCTTGGCGAGCGCGTCGGCCAGCACCGGCCAATCGCCTTGCGAGTACAACGCTGCGGTGGTCGCGCGCTCGAGCGTGCTCTGGTTGCCGGAGCGGCCGTCGTCGCCGGTGAGCGGCGCCTCGTCGAGTTGCTGCAGCAAGGCATCCCATCGGGCGCCCACATCGCTGGCGTTGAACGCGCAGTCGGTGTTGTCCTGGCACCACTTGGCCCACTCGTTGAAGGCGCCCTCGAAGCCCACCAGCTGAGTGAGGTACTGCTCTTCCACGCTGTCGCCGTTGGGCTCGTACGCGCTGTCGAGCACCATCGCGCGCACACGATCGGGGAACAGGGTCGCGTACACCGCGCCCAGGTAGGTGCCGTACGAGATGCCGAGGAAGCTCATCTGTTCGTCGCCCAGGCCGGCGCGAATGGCATCCATGTCGCGGGCCGTGTTGGCCGTGGAATAGAACTTCAGGGTGTCGCCGTAGTTGGCCTTGCAACCGTCGATGAAGCCTTGGTCGGCTTCGTCGAGCAGTTGCTGCTCTTCAGGGGTGTCGGGCGTGTCGTCGAGATAGAGGTGCTCGTCCTGGAAGGCGTCGTCGACGCACTTGATGCCGCCGCTGCGATCCACACCCCGCGGGTCGAAGCCGACGATGTCGAAGTGCACCAGCCCCAGCTCGCTCTGGATGACCGACCCGCTGGCGGCAATGGGGTCGAACCCCGAGCCGCCCGGGCCGCCAGGGTTGAACAGCACGGCACCCTGGCGATCGCTCACTGCCGGCACCCGCACGAGCGCGATGCTCAGTGTGTCGCCCGACGGGTTGTCGTAGTCGAGGGGCACGGCGAGTGTGGCGCACTCGAGCACCGGGTCGTCGGCCGACTCGTCGGTGCACTCGCCCCACTCGATGGTGCCGACGGAGGCAGGATCGGTGGTGGGGCCGCTGTCGTCGGGAGCGGTGTCGCCGGTGGTGTCGGTAGTCGAGCCGGCGGTGGTGTCGGGCGACGAACCGGCGGTGGCCGAGGTGCGCGCTTGCACTGACACGCCACTGTCGTTGGTGCAACCGGCGGCCAGCAGCGCCGCGGCCACGACCGCTGCGGTCACGTCGACGACCCTGACTCCCCGATGCCTCACTCGCATGGCCGCCACGGTAGCGGTCGCCGCTGGGGTGGAGGTCTCGCGAAGCGACGCCGGCCGCCACCCGGTTGGGCGGCGGCCGACGACGACTGACGATCGTGAAGCGTCGGCCGAGGCCGACGGATGGATCAGACCTGGCGGCCGAGGAACTTGAGGAACTCGGTCTGCAGGTCGTCGCCCTCAGCGGCTTCGATCTTGGGGCCGAACACGCCGGGCATGCGGATCATCGCGTCCATCGGCTTCAGGCCGCTGTACGCCTGAGCGACAGCCGTCTGGTCGAGCTGCTCGTCGCCACCCACGGCGCGGGCGAGGTCCCAGGTGTGCACGAGCACGTCGGTGCACATCAGGCGGCCGATCACCTGCTCGGCCGGCTGCGGGCCGAACGGGCCGGCGATGTTCTGGCTGAGGTCGGCACTGGCCACCGTGGCGAGGGCTGCGGCGCTGGCAGCGTTCCAGCTGCCGACCGGATCCGATGCGTCGGCCTCGACCGGGGCGCTGGCGGTGAGGCCGGCGACCACCCCGTTCATGCCGCCGACCACGTGGGAGACCACGTCGGCAGCGGTCCAGCCCTCGCATGGAGCGGCGTTGCTCCAGCTGTCGGCGGGTGCTGCCTGCACGCGGGCATCGAATGCGTTGACGAGGTTGGTGTAGCGATCGATCACTTCTTGGCTCATGCCGCGAACGTACACCAGTTGCGTGACGCTACGAACAAGCGGTCGGTTGCACACGAGGTCCACCGTCGGGACCACGCTGCGCGCATCTCGGGCCGGCAGTAACGTGCGACGCAGGCCCGGGTGGCGGAATTGGCAGACGCGGGGGGCTTAAACCTCCTTGTCCGAAAGGACGTGGGTTCGAATCCCACCCGGCACGAGAACAACCTGGTCAGCGGCGTCAAATGTGGATGTGCCGCGGTTGCGAGTTGCCCGTGGATGCACGACTCCTGCGGCCAGAGTGTCCGCGTGGCGGCAGCGTCAACCGGGTGGGCCGCTCATTCGTGTGTAGCACGAACACGAAGAGGAGGGACATGCGTGGGTTCTGTTGGTTTGCGTGCGCTGCGCTGTTGACCGGGGCGTCAGTCCGGGCGGTGGCACGGGGGTCAGCCAGAGGCGAGCGAGAGCGTCGGGGCGGAGTCGACATCTCTCGTTGAGCCGAGCACCACGGGGAGGACGACGGTGGCGGAGACCACAACGACCGAACTCGCGCCAGTCGCCCTCCTTCCAGGGGAAGCGTGGATCGTGTACGAGGCGCCGTTGTACGAGCGTGATGACGGCAAGGGCAATCGCCTGGTCCGACCCGACGGCAGCGATGATCACTGGGCAACTCCGCAGGTGCCGATCCCCCGGGGCGGCTGGCAGCTGCACCCGGATTGGAGCCCCGACGGCTCGCTCCTCGCCTTCAGTGCCGACGATGCAGCGGACGGGGACAAGCCGCGGGAGCTGTGGACCCGGGATCTCTGGGTCTCGAAGCCCGATGGCACCGGGGCCGAGCGGCTGCTCGACTGTGTCCTGCCGTGCGTGACGTTGGACTGGCCGGCATGGTCGCCCGACGGCACGAGGCTCGCGTTCATGGCTCACGACGAAGTCGGCGGCAGTGCCGCCTTCCGGCTCGACGTGATGGACATGATGACGCGAGCGGTCACGACCGTGGCGACCGCGTCAGGTCCCACAGGGTTCGCCGGACCCAGGTGGTCACCGGACGGCCAACGAATGGTGCTCGAGGTGGGGCGCTACACCGATCTAGGCCCCGAAGGCAGTCTCAGCGCGACCGCCGTCGCCATCGTCGATCTGAGGGACCCGACACCGACGCCGACGGTGATCACTGACGGGTCGCTGTGGGCCACCTACCCGGACTGGCACCCGACCGAGGATCTCATCGTGTTCTCCACTCGGCCGTGGAGCGCACTCGATGATGGCCCCTCCAACCTCTACACCGTTCGGCCTGATGGATCCGCGTTGACGGCACTGACCGACTTCACGACTGGTCAGACGCGTGCAACCCAGCCCACATGGACACCTGATGGCACGGAGATCATCTTCACCGCCGTCGAGGGAACAGGTTTCGGCGAGCCGACGATGGCCATCGTGAACAGAGACGGCACCGCTCTCAGGTCAGCCACATCGTCAGGCCCCATGTTCGGAACGCACCCGAGGCTGCGCCCGGGATGAATCGAGAAGAGAACGCTTCGTCCCAGCCAGTAGCGGGCGCTCGTCACCCCACTTCCACACTTCCAACCCGATCGATGGCGAAGGACAACAGACATGACTGATGCACTGAGTGCCGCTCGCGGGAGGGGAAGCTGCTCACCCTGCCGTCGCGCAGTGCTCGGTCTGCTCGCGACAACACTCGCTGCCGCAAGTTGCAGCTCGTCCGACCAGGTGTCCCCCTCGTCGGTGACGACACCGGGGACCACCTCGGCGGAGATCTCGACGGCGGCCACCGAAACCCCGACGGCCGGCAGCGCGGACGCCCAGGCTGAGGCCGACACGTGGATCTCCAACCTGGAAGCGATCGATTCCGGCGTTCGGGAGCTGCATGCCGATCCGTTCGCGGTCGTCCCGGAGGCCACGTGGAGCGCGAGAGTGGCCGAGCTCGAGAAGGCGTTCCCGACACTGAACGACGATGAGCGGATCGTCGGCATGGCCAGGCTCGCGGGACTGCTCGACACGCACACGCAGTTCTTCAGCCCTGACCAACGCCAGTACGACGTCTTGCTCTACCGCTTCTCCGACGGATTGTTCGTCATCGCCGCCACTGATCCTTCGCTGGTCGGTGCCCGCCTCCTGTCGATCAACGACGTGGCCGCCGACGAGGTCGAAGCGCGATCCGGCCGCTACTGCAGGCGACAACGAGAGCGCCAAGCTCAACGGCATGTGGATGTTGACGCAGGTCGACTACCTGCACGGCGGCATCGTCGACGATGTCGACAGGCCGGGCTTCGCGTTCACCATGGCGGACGGGACCCAACGAACCGTCGATCTCCACACCGAGGACATCGACGACTTCGTCGAGGCGCAGCACCTGTTGGGGAGCCTCGGTGGTGACCAGAACGAGGCACTCCGGCGGCGGGACGAGCCGATCTGGGCTCGCATCGATGCCCCCACGAGGTCCTTCTTGCTGTCGCTGAACGACTACACCTCGACGGGTCGCGACGATGCGATCGCTGCGATGACCCGGGCGCTTGACAGTGGTGCGGCCGACCACGTCGTCGTGGATGCGGTACCTGCGTGGCGGCGACGCCCTCACAGCTGCTCCCGTTGGTCGACGCGCTCGAACGTGACCCCCGGATCAACCGGCCGGGAGGACTCACGGTGCTCATCGGTCGCGAGAACGAGTCGGCTGCAACGCTGATCGCCGCAACACTCGATCTCGACACCGAGGCGTCGTTCGTCGGAGAGATGACACCCGCACGGGCCGACAACTTCCTGGGCCCGAACACCGACATCGAGCTTTCCGCATCCGGCTTCATCTTCTCGGTCCCCACCACGCGGTCCGGAAATGGAGATCCACGGATGGCCATCGAGCCGGACATCCCTGTCGCACTCATCAGCTCCGACTACTTCGCCGGCCGCGATCCGGCGCTGGAGGCAGCGCTGTGAGATCCCGTCTGCTCGCCGCCTTGGCGGTCGTCCTCGCGGGCTGCAGCACCACGCCATCGACGACCATCGCCCCGTTGGACACAAACGTCTCATCCGGAGAGCCGACGTCGTCGCTGCGACCACTCACGACGGAGGCGGCAGCTCCAGCCGACCTGCTCGCACCTCAGCCCGGGGAGGAATGGGTCGCCTTCCGGTCCCCGCGGCCGGACGGCCGTGATGGGGTCTTCCTCGCCAGACCCGACGGGTCTGACCGTCATCAGCTGGTCGCCGACATGCCGTTCGTGCAGGCGAGCCCGGCGTGGTCGCCCGACGGCAGCCGAATCGCGTTCATCGAACGGAACCCTGACGAGGCGCTCTGGGTCGTCGACGCCGACGGCTCGGACGCGACCGAGCTCGTCCCGGCCTCGACGGAGTGCTGTGGTCAGGACAAGCCGGATTGGTCGCCGGACGGCACGACCATCGCGTACGTCCGCTGGATCGGCCCGGAGGAAAGTGTCGCCACCGAGATCGCGCTCTACGACATGGAGACCGGGTTGATCTCGGTTGCCTACTCGACGTCGTTTCCAACGGTGCTCGATCGGCCGCGGTGGTCGCAGGACGGCACGCAACTCGCCGTCGACGTCACCACCATGCAGCCGAACGGGTCCGACTACGCAGCCGGTTCGATCGGGCTGATCGATCTCCAATCCGGCCAGCTCAGGCTGCTCACCGACTCTGACCACTTCTTCGGCTACGCTAGCTGGAACCCGTCCAGCACAGCGCTCGTGTTCGGAGAGAACGGCCTCACCTACTGGAACGACACCCCTGACGGCAAGGCCACCAACCTGTGGACGATCAACCTCGACGGCAGCGACCTTCGACGGATCACGAACAACCAACCCGGCGGCCACCGATCGACGCAACCGTTCTGGCGGTCCGACGGTTCGATCTGTTACGTCGACGCCGAGGAGAAGAAGAGCGACCGTCACTTCGTCCGCTGCCTCGGTGCCGACCTGAACGTGCTCCCTGGTTCTGCGACTCCGATTCAGGGCACACATCCACGGTTCAGGCCGCTGCCCGGTGAGTGAGCCGTGGGTGGGACCGCACGGAGCGGCGGAGGTCGATCGCCCGCCGCTGGCGCGACCGACTTGTCCGGACGGGTCGTTCACCCGCGCGCATACTTCGCGGATGGCTGGTTCGCGGGCGAATCCGTCTGCGGCGGGGCCGACGGACGACTTCGAGTCCTTCTTCCGGCGCGAGCACCCTCGCCTACTGGCGATCGCTGTGGCCATGGTCGGCGATCGCGAGGTTGCCTGCGAGTTGGTGCAGGACGCGTTGCTGAAGGCGTTCACGTCGTGGTCGAAGATCACCCGCCTCGAGAGCCCAGGCGGGTGGACGCGACGAGTGCTGATCAACCTGAGCATCGACGTCCATCGTCGCCATCGTCGCGAGCATGGCGCTGACACGGTTGCAGGCGCCGTCAACGATCGAGGCGCCATCGTTGCCGACACCTGCCCTCTGGTCGGCGGTGCGTCATCTGCCCCGACTGCAGCGTTCCGTCGTGGCGCTGTACTACGTGGACGACATGCCCATCGCTGAGGTCGCCACCGTTCTGGGTGTTTCACCCGGGACGGTGAAGACCTCGCTCTCGCGGGCCCGCATCGTCCTCGCGCCGATGCTGTCCGGACACCTGCAAGGGGAGGTGGAGTCGTGAGTCTCGATGACGCTCCCCGAGACGAACTCGACCGGGTGATCGGCCGCAAGGCGGCGGCGTTGCGTGAGCACCTCGCCACGGCTACCGACCTCGACCTCGAATGGCAGGACTTCGAGTCGGCAATGACAGGTGGGCGGGTCGTTGGCGCCGAATCACACCCACGTTGGTGGTTGAGGGTGGGGGTCGCAGTCGCAGCCGTCGCAGCAACGGTCGCGATGCTGTTCGTGGTGCAGACGAACCGTCACGACGGTCCGGTTCAGGTACCGGATGTGACCACGCCGACGACATCGGCCACCACGGCCGCGCTACCGAGTACGACGATCGCGCAGACCGAGCCGGACCGCACTGGTCTCAGTCGCACCGGGCCGTTTGAAATGCTCACGTTGAGTGCCGTCGATGAGGTTGGTCGGGAGGGGGTCGATGTGGGTGTGGAGTCGCCAGATGGCGACTCTCGGCTGGTACGACACGTCAACAACAGCGAGCTTCCCGATGGGTGGACCCTCAGCTCATACGGCTCGGTCTCGTCGACCGGGTGGCTTGCGCTGAGCGCGCAGTCGACTGGCGAGTTCGGTTGGGTGTTCGTTGATCTGCTCTCCGCCGATCGGGCACCGCGCCTCGTGAGCGGCATCACCGACGGAGGTCGCTGGGGACCCACCGACCTGTTTGCGCTTTCCCTCAACGGAGGCCGTCCCGCGGTGATCGACCCCACGACCGGTGAGGTGACCGAGATCTCCAACGCCAAACTCCCCGGTGGACACCCGGACATCATCTGGAGCGCTGACGGTGCTGGCTTACTCGCCAGCGAGGGCGGCTCGTTCGGTGGCATCTCGGAGGTCGATGGTTCCAGCAACATTCAGCCGCGAACCTGGAGACTGACCCCACTCGACGGATCTGCCGATCAGCCGGGTGTCCCGGCACTCGACCCGTACGGGACCACGAGGTACGTCACCGAAGGCGGCAGCTGGCTGACGGTCGGCGCCTGCGGAAGCGTCCTCGACATGTGCCTTCCCAACGGCCAACTGACGGACGGTACCTTGCAGAATCGGGTCGTCGTTGCCGACGCCGCCGGCAACTCGACGACGTGGTACGACGACGACCTCCCGGGCGCGCGCCTGATGCAGTCGGACTTCTCGTTCGACGGGAGTTCGATCTGGTTGCTGCTGGAGCGCGCTGGAGCGAGCGGCGCCGAGCTCGTCCTTGCGAGAGTTTCAACGCCTCGCGAGCTCGAGATCATGGCGACTGTCCCAGTCGCCGAGCCGCCGCCGGACGTGACCGTGGCAGGCAGGGCATCCAGGTCAGCTTCTTCGCCTCGATGTGGCTGTCGCCCGACGATGAGCTCGTGCGCATCTCGGCAAGTCGAACCGACGCGACGAACCCAATGGCTATCGACCAACTGATCCGAACCGACGGCTCAGCGTCTTCTGGTTCTCTGCAAGCAGCAGCCATGGTCGGCTACCTACCGACTTCTGTGGCCGACCAGCTGACATCGTGACCCGCCGGCCATGCCGGTGGTGGCGAGGCGCCGCGTCACCACGATTGGCACCTGGCGCTGCACAATTCCTGCACGGGATTCGGCTATACCGGATGGACCCGAACGGATGGCTCAGACGGTTTAGATCGTGAGCCTTGTTCGTGTTGCGTCGGCGATCTTGCGGATGTGAGTCGGGTTCGACGTCACCACGGCGTCGTGGCGGCGGATGGCTCCGTCGACGACGGTGACGTCGACGATCTCGTCATGTCCGGCGCGCGCAGCGAGCGCTCCGATGGCCTTGGCTTGTTCCTCGGTGAGAGGTTCGGTGGTGCACAGGGCGAGGAAGCGGTCCAGCCTCGCCTGGCGAGGTTCGCGGCGCCATGCTTCGGCGAGCACCGGGGTCGGCACGGTAGGGGAGACCTCGAGCGCGAGGAAGCCGGCGTGCAGCGCCCACATCCGTCGGTCGTTGCGATCAGCAGCGATCAACGCACCGGTGTCATAGGTGACGCCGTTCATTCAGGCGCTCTTGCGTGTCGGCTGCCGGCGGACCATCGCCCTCGCTCGGGTGAGCCCATCGACGAGCTCATCGGGCGTGAGGGCACCGTGCTGGCGTTCCCACTCCGCGGCACCCCTTGCGGCCGGCATCGATCCGCAAACGGTGCGCTGCGGTCTCGGCGATCCACGCGCTGACCGTGGTGCCTTGCGCGGTGGTGGCCCGGTCGATCGCGTCGGCGAGGTCGGCGGGAAGTGAGATCGATCACTTCTGACGATGAGCCATGAAGAAATGGTAGGACAGGTAGTAGGACAGCGCAACGCGATATCCTGCACGATTCCTGCACAGGACCTGGCCGTACCTGTCGGACCTGGGCGGATCAGATGGACGCGGGCGGACAATGGCTGTGGACGTGAGCAGGTAGGACGGACCCAACCGGACGCAACGGCGTTCGGCCGTTGTGCTGGCAGGCCGGTGACGACCGCACGGCCGCTCGACAGGTTGCGCCCGAGGCCGTCGCAACGCGGGCGCCACTCCACGACACCGTGACCGCCACCGGAGAACTACGTGGTAGCCCTCAGGCCCCCGTTTCGTGGAACGCGTAATGTGAGGCCGTGACGGCGCTACGCGTACTTGTGGTCGACGACCATGCGGCGTTCGCCACCTCCGCGTGTGCCCTGCTCGCCAGCGAGGGATTCGACGTCGTGGGCGTCGCCAGCACGGGCGAGGACGCCCTGGTGCAGTGCGCGGCGCTGCGGCCCGACCTGCTGCTGCTGGATATCCGGCTGCCCGGAATGTCGGGGGTGGATGTGGCCCATGCCGTGTCGGACGGCACCCACACCGCCATGGTCATCCTCATCTCCAGCGACGCCGACGCGGCGACCGACCCCGACGTTTGCGCCGCGCCCGTACGCGGTTTCCTTCCCAAGCGGGATTTCACGTGCGCAGCCATCGACTCCCTGCTGCGCTGACCGTTGCGGTCGCGGTGGTGGCGATCGCCACTGCGGCCAGTGCACTCGTCGTTCCTGCCGTGGCGGGTGGCGTGCGTCCCCCGGCCAACGAGCTGCTGGTTGGCTGGGTGCTGCTCGGCGTCGGTGTCGCCCTGGTGAACCGCGCGCCTGTCCACTCCGCAGCGCTGTTCGCCGGCGGAGTGCTGTGGGTAGCCGTCGGTCTTGCTCCCTACGCCCCGGTCGCGCTCGGCTCGGTGCTGGAGCGACTTGCGCTCGTGCCCACCGCGCTGCTTACCGTCGCCGCGATCCTCCTCCCACGCCGGCGCTCGTCGCCACTCGCCACCGTGTCGGTCGTCGCCGCGATGATCGTGGCTGTGGTCGCCGGCGCCGGGTGGTATCGCTGGGCTGTCCCCGTGCTCGGTGTGCTCACGCTTGCGGCCGTAGCACCACAGCACGGCGCAATACAGTCGCGGCGCAGCAGCAACGTCCAGCTCGTGATCGGTGGCGGTGTGTTGGCGAGTGGTCTGTTCGGGGCGTTGTTGGCGGCGACTCGCCCAACTTTCGTCGCGAGCCTGCACCAGCTGGTGCTGCTCGGCGCGGCCGCGGGCATCGGTTGGTGCGCCGATCGCGGGTCGCAGATCGCGGTCGCCGGCCGAATCGATCTCGAACATGCCGCGGCACTGGGCAATGCGCTCGGTGCGGCGTTGGGGACGGCGCCGCTCGACATCGTGTTTGCCACCAGCGACGGTGGCTGGCTGGACTCGTCCGGCCAGCCCGTCGCCATGCCGACGGGCGGCATGGAGGTGCACGCGGGAGGGGACCGCGACGCCTTGATCGCGTCCGTGAGCCCCGCGGTAGCGCTCGACGAGGCTGCCGCAGGTGATGTGCGGCGGCTGTTGGCCGCAGCGGGAGGCCGCTCGCCTGCGCGCGGCACTGCGCGAGCAGGCCGACGAGATCGGCCGCTCGCGCGCCAGGTTGGAGACGGCCGTCGATGGCGAGCGCGCTCGCCTTGCGTTGCTGATCGAGTGCGGGCCGTTGGCGACGCTCGCTGTCGCCGACGAGCTGCTGCGGTCCACGCGCGGTGGGGGTGCCCTCGAGGCGCGATTGCGAGAGGCGCGGGCGACGCTGACGGACGTGATTTCCGGGCTCGACAACATCGCGGCTGCTGGCGGTCTGGAGCCCGCATTGATCGCGCTGGCCATGCGCTCGGGAGCGACGGCAACGATCGACGATGCGACTGACCTCGGCATCAATGCGGCGCGGGTCGTGTGGTTCGCGTGCGCCGAGGCGCTCGCCAACGCGGCCAAGCACGCGCCCGGCGCTCGCGGCGCAGTGCGGCTCGATCGCGGCGACACGTCCTACGAGTGGCTCGTCAGCGACGACGGACCCGGCGGCGCAGATCCCGCCGGTGGCGGGCTGGCCGGTTTGCGTGAGCGAGCACTGTCGATCGGGGCGACGCTGGCGATCGAGTCGGCTGCCGGGTTCGGCACGTGCGTGCACGTGACCGTGCCGCGGCTTGATGCGTGCTCACACGTAGCGGGTCGAGTGGCAGCCCCGATTCGTGATCTGGGCGGTCGGGGCAAGGTCGCCACATGACCACAACACTGCGTTCCACCATCCTCTTCGGCCTCTTCACAGCGCTCGCCTGCGCGGCGTGCGGCGGTGCACCACCGTCACGTTCGGGCCAAGCCGCCGATCCAATCCAGCTCACGTCGGAGACACGTGGCGCCGGCTCGGTCGGTGGCGACGTGCTCACGCAACTCGTGAAGCGACACTGCTCTGCGGCGGTACGTGTCGGCGCTCCACCCGAGCACGTACAGCGACGCCGACAACGAAGGTGACATCCTCAAGGCGGTGCAGGCGGGCACCTTCGACGTGACGGTGCTGCGGGCAGGGCGCCTGGCCGACGCCGGAGCGACCTCGCTGGCACCACTGCAGATCCCCTTCCTGGTCACCTCTGAGGAGCAGGCCGCGAAGATCGCCGCTTCTCCTGTCGCCGACACGTTGATGGCGGGGCTGTCCAAGATCGGTCTCACCGGTCTGGCGCTGGTGCCCGGCGGACTGCGCCACATCATCGGCTACGGGACGCCGATCGTGGTGCCGAGTGATCTCGACGGTGCGACGGTCAACACCCGCCCCGGCGATGCGACGGAAATGGAGGTGCAGGCACTGGGTGGCACCTTCGACCACTCGACCGGCGGCGCCCGTGACGCAAAGGTCGAGGTGGTGACCTTCGCGGCATCGAGCTGTCCTGCTCGCAGATGACTGCCATTACGAGCCCTGCGGTCGTGACCTCCAACCTGACGCTGTACACAAAGTTCGACGTCGTCATCATCCGGACGGATGCGTGGAACGGCTTGAGCGTCGGGCAGCAGGCGGAGCTACGAGCGGCCGCCGTGAAGGCCGGGCTCGCCACGGTGACGGACCGTGGCAGCGAGGGCGACCTGCTCGACCGTTGGTGCGCACAACCGTGGGGGTCGAGTGTCCTCGCTTCAGACGATGAGCTGCAGCAATGGCACGCGGCACTGCAGCCGCTCGTTAGCCAGGAGTCATCGGCATCCGGTGGCTCCGCCGTCATCGACGAGATCTCGGCACTCGGCAACGGCCTTCCTGCGCCCGTCGGCACGACATGCGACGGCTCGACCGGGCCGGTCATCAGCGATCCCACGACCTCCGACTCCGCTCCGACCACGCAGAAGTACACCGTCGAGCCGACCGGCCCCCAGGACGTCCTCGAGGGCGTGTGGCGAATGGAAGTCGATCAGCAAGCGCTCCTCGATGGCGGGTTCACACTGCAGGAAGCCAACGCCAACTCTGGCGTGTGGACGCTCACCATCGTCGGCAACGTGGCCACCGTCGACCAGCCCCACGGATCTGACTGCACTTGGGAGTTCGCCTTCGACGGCAATGCAGTCAGCCTCGATCAGGGAGCGCATGGCAACGACTCCTGCAGCGGCGACATCGGCACCTACACGCTCGCGGGCGATCAGCTGACGTTCCACTGGGACGCCCAACGTGACTACGACGTCGCCCTCGACAACGCGGTCTTCACCAACGGATTGAAGAGGATCGGATGAGCTGGCGCGTTGCAGCGGGGCGCTTGGCAGCTGTCGCCGGGGTGGCGACAGCACTGGCAGCCGCGCTGCAACGCACCGACGCCGGTGAGAACGAGACGATGGTGACGCTGGCACTGCTGGCGACGGCCGGTGCGGCCCTCTGGCTCGCACCGGCCGTCTCGCCGCGTCGTGCCGCGGCGGGCATGCTGTGCGCCGCATCCCTGATCGTGTCGAGCAACGATGGTGTGCTGCTGAGCACGCTCACCCGCGATCTCGCTGCGGCCGCCGGCCCGCTGGTGGTGACGTTCGGTGCGGTGGCGCTGATGAACGGGCGGGTAACGACCGCCGTTGCAGCAACGGGTGGAGTGGCCGCGACGGTGATCTGGCTGCTCGTCTACGACCCGTTCCTCGACCCGGGATGCAAAGGATGCGGCACCGTCGCGTTCACGGTGTGGGCGCAGTCGGATGTGGCGCACGGGCTTCGGGTCGGCGGGCTGGCAGTGGTGGCTGCCGCAGGGTGGTGGGAGGTACTCATGCGGCACTTCGCTCCAGTGGGCGTGGCCGTCGTGGCGACGGTACTGGCGGCAGACCTCTCCGGTCACAGCCAACGCCACCAGCTGCTGGTGCTCTGCGCGGGATACGTCGCCGTGGTGCTGGCACACCGGTGTGCGACCACGTGGCGCCGCCGAACAGCCGTGCAACGCCTGCTCGTCGCGTACGGGCAGGGCCGTGGTTTGTCGGACACGCTGCGCGAGGCGGTTGGTGACCAAGATCTGCGGGTGACGTTCCCGAACACCGACGGATCCGCGTTCATCGACGCTCTCGGCAACCCGGCCCGACCGGACCCTGCGCAGTCGACCACCGACCTTCGAGTTTATGATGAGTGCATCGCACGCGTGCACCACTCGCCGCAGGTCCGGCTTCCCGACCTCGACGCCGCGCTCGAGCCTGCGGCGGCGGTGATGCTCGACAACGAACGGCTCACAGCGAAGCTTCGCGGCCCGAGTGGCCGAGCGCGACGCCGAACGACGGGCCGTCGTTCGGGCCGGGCTGGACGCAACCGGCTCGAGCGCGACCTGCACGACAGCGTCCAGCAGAACTCCTCGCACTCGGCCTCGACATCCGCCCCTCGCCCTCGGGTCTCTGGACGACGACAGTCCTGAGCGCACCGTTGCAACGTGCGCTCGACCTCGTGCACGACGCGGTCGAGAGCGTCCGGGTGATCTCCTCCGGTGTAGCCCCGCCGTTGCTCGCGACAAAGGGACTTTCCGCTGCGGTCACCGCGCTCGCGCGGCACGCAACGCCGCTCCGATCGAGGTGGTGAGCTGCCCACGACGCTGGCTGCCGCCGACATCGAGCAAGCGGGCTACGCGGTGGTTGCAGAAGCCGTGGCGCGGCGCGACGGCAGTTCGGGCGAGTCTGCCGCAACGGCGTGCTCGAAGTGTCGGCCGCTGGGGTCGCGCCGGGCAGCGATGGCGTGCTCGACGACCTCGTGGCGGCCCTCGGTGGTCGGTTCCACGCCACGGACGGGCGCATCGAGGCAGTGATCCCGTGCGCGTTGTAGTTGCCGAGGACCAACTGCTGACCCGTGAAGGTCTGGTGAGAGTGATCACCGCCGGCGGTGGCCAGGTCGTGGGAGAAGCCGCCGACTACGACGCAGTGCGGCACCTCGTGGCCGACCTTCGGCCAGACGTCGTGGTGCTCGATATTCGCCTCCTCCGACCCACACCGACGAAGGTCTTCGCATTGCCGACGAAGTGCGTGCGCTCTCAGCGACACGGCGGTGCTGATCCTGTCCCAGTTCGTGGAGGTCGAGTACGTCGCCCCGCTGATCTCTAGTGGCACCGGACGCGCCGGGTACTTGCTCAAAGACCGCGTGATGGACCCGGCCACGATCATCGACGCGCTGCGACGAGTCGTCACCGGTGAGTGCGTGATCGACCCAGCGATCGTGGCCGACCTGCTGCGTCCCAAGCAGGACGCGCTCGCCGCCCACGGCCTGTCTGCTCGCGAGCGCGAAGTGCTCGCTCTGGTCGCGGAAGGCCTCAGCAACGCAGGCATCGCGCAGCGGCTCCTTCCCGTCTGAGCGCACTGTCGAGGTCCACGTGCGCAACATCCTCGACAAGCTCAGTCTGGTCGAGAGCGGTGAGGTGAACCGCCGTGCCGTCGCCGTGCTCGCCTATCTCGCAGCGCGCGTGAGTCACCATCGAAGTGGCATTCCGTGATCTGCGGGTCGCCGCAGAGTATTCAGACCGTCTCGATGATCAACCGTTTACGTGCGGCGTCGGCGAGCTTGCGGATGTGCGTGGGGTTCGATGTCACCACGGCGTCGTGGCGGCGGATGGCTCCTTCGACGACCGTGACATCGACGATGTCGTCGTGGCCGGAATGCGCTCCGAGCGCGCCGACCGCCTTGGCCTGTTCGTCGGTCAGGGGCTCGGTGGTGCACAGGGCGAGGAAGCGGGCGAGGCTCGCCTGACGCGAACCGCCCCGCCACGCTTCGGCGAGCACTGGGGTCGGCACGGTAGGGGAGACCTCGAGCGCGAGGAAGCCGGCGTGCAGCGCCCACATCCGTCGGTCGTTGCGATCAGCAGCGATCAACGCACCGGTGTCATAGGTGACGCCGTTCATCAGGCGCTCTTGCGGGACGGCTGCCGCCGGAGCATCGCTCGGGCGCGGGCCAGTCCGTCGGCGACCTCGTCAGGGGTGAGCCTGCCGTGTTGGCGTTCCCACCTGCTACTCCCTGGCGGCCGGCATCGAGGTGGAGGCGATGGGCGGCGGTCTCGGCGATCCATGCGCTCACCGTCGTGCCCTCAGCGGTGGCCGCGACGTCGATCGCATCGGCGAGGTCCGATGGAAGTGAGATCGATCGCTTCTGTCGTTGCGCCATGGCGCGATGGTAGGACAGGCAGTAGGACAACGCAACGCAGAATCCTGCACGGTTCCTGCACGGGACTCAGCGGTACTTGTCGGCCTGGGCGGATCAGACGGACATGGGCGGACAACTGCCGTGGACGTGAGCAGGTCAAACGGACGCAGCCGGACGCAACGGACGTGGGAGTGAAGTCTTAAACCCCCTTCCCGAGAGGGAGTGTGGGTTCGAACCCCACCCCGGGCACACGAAGCCGGGCGCTGGAGTATTCGTCAGCAGGCGGTGAGGGCTGCCCCGGCATCGCGTGTGACCTGGCCGAAGCCGCCAGCGCTGGCGGTGGCGAGTGCCTGTTGAGCCAGCTGTCGAGCACGAGCGCGGTCGTCGCCTCGATCCCGGTCCACGAGGAGCAGCGCCCATCTCGCCTGCGTCGCCGAGAGGAGTGGGGGTGACTCGAGCGCCTCATGGATGGCGGCCGCCTGTCGGAAGTGGCCGTCGGCAGCATCGAGATCGCCGAGGAAGTGGTCGATCATGCCGAGGTAGTGCGCGATCGCCGGACTGACGGTGATCATCGTCGTCGTGATGTGAGCGGCGAACGGCGACATCAAGCCGCGCAGATGTTGCGCCGCGCCGACGTGACCGGCGCGCACCGCCGCTTCGGCCCACGACGCGGTCGCCGTCGACCAGGTGTGATCGTCCTTCAGACGGAAGCCGTTGGCAAGGGCGTCGTTGAGCAACTCGAGCGCGGGTTCCAAGGCTCCTGCAGCGACTTGTGCTCGAGCGACGAAGGCGCGGTAGGCCTCCAGCCCGGGCGTGGCGCTGATGGCCTCATCGATCGCCTCGACGAGCTCCTGCAATCGGCCCCGGTGGTCGAAGAGGTTGACGAGTTGGGCGGTGTATATGCCGAAGGCGTCAGGCTCCTCGGCGGCGATACCGACCTCGAGTGCTCGATCCAGCTGCCGTTCGGCATGGTCCAGGTCGCCGCCAAGCAGCGCGATCCAGACCTCGTGGAATGCCTGGTTCCATCGCAACGCTGCGTGCGGGAGCGCCGCCACGATGGCGCCGGCCGTCGAATGGTGATGCCGGATCTCCTCGAGGTTCCCGCTCTCGAGCGCAACACATCGAGCTTCATCGTGTGCGAAGAAGCGAGTCACCGGGTCGCTCGAGGCATCGGCTCGTTCGCACGCCTCCTTCACCCAGCCGCGTCGCCGGTCGAGCAGCGGCGGTGCCGCCACGCTCATCGACGCCTTGTAGAGCGCATCGACGATCGCGCGGTCGTGGCCGCTACGGCGAGCCGTTGCGATTGCCTCCTCGCACAGTGTCAGCCGGTCGGCCAGCGGAAGGCTGAAGACTTGCTCCGAGGCAGCGAGTGAGAGCAGCTCGGCACGTGCGGGGCTCGCTGACTCTTGGAATCGGTCGAGAGCTCGGCGAATAGCGGCGACCCGATCCTCGTCCACGGATCCGAGCGACGAGTGCCATCCCCGGTTGTTCGCCAGGACGGCTTGCACCAGCAGGTTCACGGAATCCGTCTCGTCCGCGAGGTGGGCGGCCCTCAGGAGGGTCTCGCGGTATTCGGCGTGGCCGGTGAGACGCTGGGCGGTGCCGAGGCCGATGAGGAGCTCGATGTGTTGACGTGACGTCGCGTCGACGTGATCGAGCAGCTCCAGGGCTCGGACGTACCAGCGGAGGGCGTCGTGGGGGGCGAGTTGGTCGAGGGCGCGGTCGCCGGCGAGTTGTGCGTAGTGGAGTGCTTTGGTGGTGTCGGCGGGTTGGACGGCGGCTGACCAGTGGTGAGCGAGTTCGCCGGCGCGGGAGGGGTCGTCGCCGTGGACGGCTTCGATTGCTTCGGCGATGGCTCGGTGAGCGCGGGCTCGCCGGGACGGCGACATCGAGTCGTAGAGGGTGCGTTCGATCAATGCGTGAGTGAAGGTGTAGCGGTCGACGATGCCGGTGGCCTGGAGGATGGCGGCGCCGACCGCCGCGTCGCAGCGGTCGATGATGTCGAGTTCGTCGACGCCGGCAGCGACGGCGAGGGTGGTGATGTCGAAGTCGCGCCCTATGACGGACGCGAGGGTGAGGAGTTGGTGGGTGTCATGGCCCAGCGTGGCGACCCGGCGGCCGACGACTTCGGTGACACTCACCGGAAGCCCGACCGTGCTGATGTCCAGGTCGGCGACCCACCGGCCGTTGTCGTCTTGGAATATGGCGCCGGTCTCAGCGAGGTGGCGAAGGATCTCGTTGACGAAGAACGGGTTGCCGTCGGTCTCGGCGAGCACGGCGTTGCGCAGCCCGACACCGGCGTCGTCCATCTGGTGGCCGGCGGTGCGCTCCAAGAGCTCCAGCAGGTCGTCGTCGTCGAGGCCGCGCAGGGCGATTCGTTCCGCTGTGTCGACGCGGTGCAGGGAGGCGAGGAGGTCGCTCATCGGGTCGCCGTCGGCGACGTCGGTGTCACGGAACGTCCCCACGATCAACAGCGGTGCCCTCACCGCGCTGGTCGCGACATGTCGCAGGACCTGGAGGGTCTGCCGGTCGGCCCAGTGGAGATCGTCCAACACCACCAACACCGGGGTCTCGTCACCGGCGCGTTCGAACAGATCGACGATGCAGCCGAGGAGCACGAACCGTTCACCGTCGCCGCCGTCGCCGACCGGCGGGTGGACGTCGGTGCGCCGAGAGAGCATCGGCACGAGCCGGGCGAGGTGCGCTCCACGGTCGGCGACGTGGGCCTGCAGGACGGCGTCGGAGACCGTGGTGACGACTTGAGTGAGGGCTTCGATCCACGGCTGGTAGGGGATCCCGAGATCCTCGTCACACCGTCCGTAGACGACGACGGCACCGTCAGCGTGCACATCGGAGGCGATCCGGGCGGTGAGCGTGGTCTTGCCGATCCCCGGCTCGCCGGACACGAGCACCACCCGGCACTCCGCCTCGCTCGCGCTTCGTTTCCATGCGACGGTGATGCGTTCCCGTTCGACGCTGCGCCCGACGAACCGATCTGTCACCGCCGCCGCCAACCGAGACGGCAAGGCCGCCGCGTCGGCATCGGCTGCAGCCCAGGTCACCCGGCTGGTGGCGACTGGTTCGGTCAGACCCTTCAGGTCGAGCTCTCCCATCGGCTCGAATGCGACGTCCACCCGTGACCCGGTGAGCATTCTGACGATGTCGGTGCACAACACCTCGCCACCGGCGGCCTTCGCACACAACCTGGATGCCTGGACGACTGGCACTCCGAAGAAGTCGCCATCGTCGACGTCGGCGTCACCCACGGCGACTCCGACACGAACGACCAGCGGTTCGACCACACGGCGGTTCCGGCGAGCGAGGGCACGTTGGATGTCGACCGCCGCGGCGACCGCGTCGGCGGCGCTCGTGAACACCACCATCAGCCCGTCTCCGAGGTTCTTCACCTCGCGGCCGCCCCGCTGATCGACAGCGGCGCGCAAGATGCCGAAGTGTTCGCGGCGCAGCGTCTCCGCCGCCGCCTCACCGACGCGCGACATCAGCGCCGTCGAGTCCACGAGATCCGTGAACACCACCGTCACCGTCGTAGTCGCCACACAACCCCCGTCATGTCCTCAGTGATCATCATCGCAGACTGGTGACCACCGAATGAGCGGTGGACGTGAGCAGGTCAAACGGACTGAGCCGGACGTCCCGGACGTGGGAGTGAAGTCTTAAACCCCCTTCCCGCAAGGGCGCGTGGGTTCGAACCCCACCGCGGGCACCACATCTCGGCTGATGTGATGGAGCCGCTTCGCAGCTCGCTTCACCGGTGCACTCGCTGAGCACATCTCGAGGGTGGTCGGTCGCTGAACGTGCACGGTGTCGTGCGTCAGGCTGTGTTGTTGATCGTCCCAGCCGACGTCCATCTGCACGTTGGGCGCTCCGCTGTTCCCAAGCATCCGTTCGGGTTGTGGCGGAGCACGACGCACCTACCCGATCGAGCTGGCTGGCCCGAGCGAGCTCACGTGGTACGGGCCTACCGACTCACGGCAACAGGCGGCGCTCGAAGGGGTAGTCGTTCATGATCTCGATGCCGGTGTCGGTGATGAGGAGTTGGTCTTCGAGTTTGACGCCTTGGCCGCTGGTGGGTGAGCCGATGTAGCTCTCGACGCAGAAGACCATGCCGGGCTCGAACGCGTCGTCGAGCGGGTAGGGCACGCCGGGGGTGTGGAAGGGGAGGTTGGGGTATTCACCGATCATGCCCAGGCCGTGGCCCACGCAGTAGTAGCGGCTGTCACGGTGTTCCTCGGGGACGGGCCAGGCGTTGCGGGCGACGTCTTCGAAGGTGACGCCGGGACCGATCAACGAGACGTTGTGGCGCAGTTGCTCGTAGGCGCGGCCGTAGAGGGTGCGCTGTTGTGGGGTAGCCGGGCGGTCGCCGGCGAGGAACGTGCGCGAGAAGTCGGCCGAGTAGCTCTCGAACGCGACCGCGTCGGTATCGATGCACACGAGGTCGCCGTCTTGGATCACCCGGGTGCCGCATTCCTGGAAGTAGGGGAAGGTGTTCGGGCCGCTCTCCAGTAACCGGGTGGAGACCAGTTCGCCGTGGCCTGCCAGGAGGCCGCCGACGAATCGGCTCCACAGGTCGATCTCGGTGATGCCCGGCCGCAACGTCGCTTCCATCGCCCGCACTGCGTCGACGGTTCGCCGCGATGCTTCGCGCATGTAGGCGATCTCCAACGGGAGTTTGACTCTGCGGATGCGGCTCATCACCACGTCGGCATCCGTGATCGCGAACCCTGCGGCGCGGAGCGCGTCGACCGCGGGGAACGGCAAGCTGTCGATCGCCAGCCGGTCCGGCTCCCCAACGTGCTCGCGCACCAGTGCGGCGATCTCACCCGCCATCGACGCACACCCATCGGCGACGAAACCGTTGCTGGCGACGTGGCTCAACCCGTGGGCGACGCGGACCTCGTCAATGGTCGGGAGGTCCTTGGCCAGGTGCTCGCCCCCGACGTAGTCGAACAGAATGATCGGTCCTTCGGCGAACACCAGTAGGTAGCGGGCGGGGACGCACAGGTTGAAGATCGTCATGTTCGTCGCGCCGGTGATGTAGAGCACGTTGAACGGATCGCGCACCAGCATCACGGGGACGTTGAACGTCGTCATGAAACGGCGAGTGTTCGCGAGTCGAGCCTGGTATAGCTCATGGCGGGTGGTCGAACTGTCGAGGTCGACTTCACAACCGGCGCCTGGGGCGGTGGTAATTCGAGCAGCCTCTCTTCCGTGGAGATGGACGGTGGATGGACGGTGGCGGTTGTGGACTTCGAGCATCGTCGCTTGCCCCTGCCGTGCGACCGTACCTGGGTGCTGCCCGCCTCGATGCTCTGGCTGACTGATCCTGACGTGTCGGCATGCCGACATCTCTGCCACCTCAGGGAGGTGGGCCTTCGGCGACGTAGATCGTGCTGTGGGTGTTGTCGCCGATGAGGAAGTTCCAGAAGCTGACGATATGGGCTTCGGCGTGATCGAAGCATGTGTGTAGGTCTGCGAGGAAGTCGGCGTCGGGAGGATCGTTCGACCACAGGGCGAACACGCCGTGGGGTCGGAGGTGCTGTCCGAGGCGTCGCAGCCCGGTGGGGGTATAGAGGCCCGCGTGGCTGGGGTCGAGGAGGTGGCGTGGGGAGTGGTCGATGTCGACGAGGATCGCGTCGTACTGGCGTGGAGCGCTGGGCTGGAGCATCGGCGGGTCGTGGTCGACGAGGGCGAAGAAGTCGCCGTGCACGAGCCGGCAGCGTGGGTCGTTGGTGAGTTCGGCACCGAGCGGGGTGAGGTGTTGGCGGTGCCAGTCGATGACGGCCTCGAGGGTGTCGACCACGTGGAGGGATCGGACGCGCGGGTCGTGCAGGGCGGTGCGTGCGGTGTGGCCGAGTCCGAGTCCGCCGACCACGACGTCGATCGTGTCGTTGGTGACGGCATCGAGGCCGAGTCGAGCGAGGGCTTCCTCTCCGTCGGTGAACAGGCTCGACATGAGCCCGTCGCCGCCGAGCATCACCTCGAACACGTCGATCTGAGTTGTTGGTTCCAGCCGTCGGCGAAGGACGACATCGCCCATTGGTGTGGTCGCCCGGGCGAGCTCTTCGTACGACCGGCTCACGTCGCCGCCGTGGCGAGGAGCGTTGCGATGGTGATGCGCTTGGTGGCTGTGCTGTGAGTGGCCATACCCGAACTGTATCGAAGATCATCGAAGGAATCCATTGACGATCGTCGATCTTGTTGGCATACTCAATGTATTGACGATTGTCGATGTGATGGTCGTGTTCCTGAGGAGGAAAGCCAATGTCCCGTGTCCAGCTCGCTCTCAACGTCGGAGACCTCGATGCGTCGATCGCGTTCTACACCAAGCTGTTCAACACGCCGCCGGCCAAGATCCGGGAGAACTACGCCAACTTCGCGATCGCCGAGCCGCCGCTGAAGCTGGTGTTGATCGCCGGCCAGGGCGAGCCCGGCTCACTGAACCATGTCGGGGTCGAGGTCGAGTCCACCGACCAGGTCGCGGCCGAAGCAGCCCGCATGCAGGCCGAGGGTGCAACGTGCGATGTGCAGGAGTCGACGACGTGTTGCTTTGCAGTCCAGGACAAGGTGTGGGTGACAGGTCCGGAGATCGCGTGGGAGATCTACACCGTGCTGGCCGATGCCTCCGTGATGCACCCGGCCGAAGGGGAGTGCTGCGCGCCGGTCGAAGCTGAGACCGCCTCTGTCGGGTCGGCGCCACAGAGCTCTTGCTGCTGAGCGGGGTGTCGATGTCTGGCCGCGTCCGTCAACACTGGCGGCGCGGCCGGCCAGCGAGCCGCGGGATCAGAGCGCGACGATGCCGGCCTTGAGCGCAGCGAGGCCCGTGGCATTCACGCAGTAGCGAGTTCGCGGGCCTTCGATCTCCCCCTGGATGAGCCCCGCCTCGCGCAGGATGCGCAGGTGCTCGGAGACGGTGGATTGTGCCAATCCCAGTTCGAGTACCACGTCACCCGTGACGCAGGTGGTGCGTTCGTCGAGCACGCGGATGATGCGAACGCGAGCAGGGTGAGCGAGGGCTTTGGCCATCAGGGCGAGGGTGTCGTCGTCTGGAGCCTCCGCGACCGGCGTCGAGCGGTCGGGTTCGATGCAGGAGGCTGTCGGGGTGACCTTGCGGCGTTGTGTCGTGGTCGTCATTGGCGGTGTTCCTCCGAGGCGGGGGTGAGGTCGTTGCCGGTGTAGTAGCGGCGTTTGGCCCAGAGTGCGACGTAGACGAGGCCGACGAGGACGGGGACCTCGATCAGTGGGCCGACGACACCGGCGAGGGACTGGCCCGAGGACACGCCGAAGACGCCGATCGCCACGGCGATCGCCAGCTCGAAGTTGTTGCCGGCGGCGGTGAACGCAGCGGCCGCATTGCTCTCGTAGGGCAGCTTCAGGCGCATGCCCAGGCCGAACGTGCCGAACCACATGATCACGAAATAGGCCAACAGCGGGAGCGCGATGCGAGCCACCTGCCAGGGCCGGCTGGTGATCTCGTCGCCCTGCAAGGCGAACAGGATCACGATCGTGAACAGCAACCCGTACAACGCGATCGGCCCGATGCGGGGCAGGAACGTCTCCTCGTACCACTCGGTGCCCTTGCGGCGCTCACCGATGGTGCGTGTCAGGTACCCGGCGACGAGCGGCACGCCGAGGAAGATGAGCACCGACTTCGCAATCTGCCAGATGCTGATGTCGATGCCCTCCGTGTCGAGGCCCAGCCAACCGGGCAGCACCTCGAGGTAGAAGTAACCGAGCAGGGAGAACACGAGCACCTGGATGAGCGAGTTGATCGCCACCAGCACGGCGGCGATCTCGCGGTTGCCGCCGGCCAGGTCGATCCAGATCAGCACCATCGCGATGCAGGGCGCGAGACCGATGATGATGACCCCGGTGCGGTAGGCGGGGAGGTCGGGCAGCATCAGCCAGGCGAGTGTGAACATCAGCGCGGGGCCGATCAGCCACACGATGAGCAGCGACATGATCACCGGGCGCTTGTCGGCGACTGCGGCGCCGATGGCTCGGTAGCGCACCTTGGCCAGCACCGGGAACATCATCGCGAACAGGCCGACCGCGATCGGCAGCGACACGGTGTCGACCTTCACCTTCTCCAACTGGTCGTTGAGGTCGGGGAAGGCTCGCCCGAGGACGATGCCGGCGATCATCGCCGCACCGATCCACAGCGGCAGCAGCCGGTTGAGCGTCGACAGACGTGCCACCGGTTCCAGCGCAGGAGATGTGTCGTGCGTCGTGGACTTGGTTTCGCTCACGTGACCTGACTCTCTTCATCGGTAATCGTCGAACAGCGATGAAACTACCGGCAGAAGGTGGACAATCGAACCGTCAGTCGCCGCCCTCGATCGAAGCGAGTGAGACCGAGACGTTCTCTGGCAGTGCCGGCAGGCGCAGGGTGACCAGCCAGGTGAGGGCGACGAACGCAGCGGACCCCCACAGGGCGAGATCCAGGCCGCCCCACAGGTAGAGCATGCCGGAGAGCAGGGTGCCGACCAGGCGACCTGCAGCGTTGGCGGAGTAGTAGAAGCCGACATCGATTGCGACGTCGTCGTCGTCGGCGTAGGCGAGGATCAGGTACGAGTGCAGTGACGAGTTCATCGCGAACACCACGCCGAACACGATGAGACCACCGACGACGGCGGCGGTCGTCGCGACGTCGATTCCTGCGGCAACGGCGATCAGGACCGTGACGCCGAGGAGGATGAGCGCCCAGTGCTGGGCCGCCTTGACCTCGTCGACCTGCGCGCCGCCTCGTCCGAGGACGCGTGGGGCGAACGATTGGACGATTCCGTAGCCGATCACCCACACGGCAAGGAAGCCGCCGACGCCTTGGTTCGACCAGCCGAGCTCGTCGGCGAGGAACACGGGCAGGGCGACCACGAACCAGATGTCGCGGGAGCCGAACAGGAAGAACCGCGCCGCCGACAGCCGGTTGATCGACGCCGACTTCGACAGGATCGACCGCAGCGGCGGCTTCTTCTTGGACTTGCCGATGTCCTCGTCGAGGAAGATCAACAGCACGACCACGGTGATGGCGACCGCGCCGGCCATCGACCACAGGGCGTTGTCGTAGCCGATCCACGACAGCAGCGCGGCGCCGAGGAAGAACCCGACGCCCTTAAGGCGTTCTTCGAGCCGGTGAGGAGCGCGACGAGCCGGAACAGCGCGCCGTCACCGTCACCGGCGACGGTCTTCACCGCGCTCTTGGAGCTCATCTTGGTGAGGTCCTTGGCAATGCCCGACAGCGCTTGCGCGGCCATCACGAACGTGACAGCGAACCACTTCTGCCAGCTGGGTTGCTCGAAGGTGAGCGCGCCGAGCGCAACGATCTGCAGGCCGAGCCCGGCCACGAGCGTGCGGTTGAGGCCTCGGCGGGCGCCGACCCAGCCGCCGAGCAGGTTGGTGAGGATGCCCATGAACTCGTAGGCGAGGAACAGGAACGCGATCGCGACCGGGGAGTAGCCGAGCTCGTTGAAGTGCAGCAGCACCAACATCCGAAGCGCCATCGGTGAGCGTGAACGTCCAGTACCCGAAGGTGACCAGGGCGTAGTTGCGCAACTTCACGCGCGGGCCTCATCGCAAGCGAGGCTGCGACCTTGGCGGCGAGCTCGACCATCCGGTGCGCGTAGCCGTACTCGTTGTCGTACCAGATGAGCACCTTCACCAACCGTCCGTCGACGACCATGGTCGACGGCCCATCGACGATTCCCGAGCGGGTGTCGTTGGTGTAGTCGGCCGACACGAGTGGCCGATCCTCGAACCCGAGGATGCCTGCCAGCGGCCCGTCGGCGGCGGCGCGGAGCAGGCCGTTGATCTCGTCGACGGTGACGTCGCGGGTCATCGTGAACACGGCGTCTGTCAACGATGCGTTGAGCAGCGGCACCCGCACGGCGATGCCGTTCAGCTTGCCGGTGAGTTCGGGGTAGATGAGCGTGATCGCCGTCGCCGAGCCGGTGGAAGTGGGGATCAGCGAGTTCAGCGCGGAGCGTGCCCGTCGCAGGTCTTTGTGCGGTGCGTCGACGACGACCTGGGTGTTGGTGACGTCGTGCATCGTGGTGATCGCGCCGCGTTCGATGCCGATCGACTCGTGCAGCACCTTCACCACTGGGGCGAGGCAGTTCGTGGTGCACGAGGCAGCGGTGACGATCCGATGCACCTCGGGGTCGTAGAGATGATCGTTGCAACCCATCACCACGTTGAGCACGCCCTCGCTCTTCACCGGCGCCGCCACGACGACCTTGCGTACCCCGCGCTCGAAGTAGGGCTCGAGCAGCTCGTTGGTGCGGAACTTGCCGGTTGACTCGATGACGACATCGACGCCGATCTCCTCCCACGGGACAGCTCCCGGCGTGGTGTGCTCGGAGAACGACACCGGCGAGCCATCGATGGTGAGGCCGGGCCCGTCGACGGCGACGGTGCCTTGGTAGCGACCGTGGACCGTGTCGAACTCGAGTAGGTGGGCGGCGGTCTCGTTGCCGCCTTTGTGTTCGTTGACGTGGACGAGCTGGAGGTCGGGATGGTGGCGCAGGGCGCGTATGGCGAGGCGCCCCATGCGGCCGAAGCCGTTGATGCCGATGCGGGTGGTCATCGTGTGTCCGTTCAGATGGGGGAGGAGTGCGAGATGAGGGAAGCGATGCGAGTGTCGAGGTCGGCCAGCGCGTTGTCGAACGCGGCGGGCCTGCCGGTCTCGACGGGGTCGGGGATCGACCAGTGCCACCAGCTCGGGTCGGGATCGAGCTCCTCGTGCGCCCGATCGCACACCGTGACGACCTGCGTGCCATCGGGGATCTCGCCGACCAGGCGCGGCACGGCATCACCGAGGGACAGACCCGCCCGCCGAGCCGCCGCCAATGCTCCGCGGTGGACTCGTGGCGCAGGGTGCGTGCCGGCCGACTCGGCTGGCCGGTGGGTGCGTGCCATCCACAGTGCCGCCGCGAGCTGCGAACGGGCCGAGTTGTGGCTGCACAGGAACAGCACCGCGCCACTCGGGAAGGTGCCGCGGACCTCGAGCCGCGCAAGCGGCTCACGAACCAGTCGCACGTACTTGCGGCGACCGTCACCGGCCGACACGAACCGCACGATCAGCCCGACGTCCTCCAGCACCGTGAGATGGTGCGCAAGCAGGTTCGACGGGATGTCGAGCCGTTCGCCGAGCTCCTTCGGTGACCGGTCGCTCACCGCCAGCTCGTCCACGATCGCGAGCCGGGCCGGCTCACCGAGCGCTGCGTGCATCGCGGCTCGTGTTGTGATGTCGTCATCGATTGGGTGATGGCGTGTGTTCACCGCGACACCGCCCGAACGGCCGGAGTCGTGGCCGCACATGAAGAGCACCGACGGCTGAGCGAATGCTCCGTAGGAAGGGAGTCGAGTGGTCTCTTGCGCATCATCAGCCTCTCCGTCGCGTGTGACACGACCATAACCACTCACTCAGAGTTGAGGCAACTATGAGTGAGTGATCTTGCTAAACAGTTGGCAACAGGGCTGACCGTCACGACTCCTCAGAGCGAACGCACCCGCCCTCACTCGATGATGCTCGCCAAGCGCTCATCGAGGTCGTCGAAGATCGCTGCGACGGTGGCGTCATCGTCTGCGCCGGCGAGGCTGACCACGGCAATCGTGTCGCCGTGTCGGATCATGCCGAAGGCTTGGGGTGCTGGAAGCTGAACGTGGCCGAGCTGACAGTTTGATGACGCCAGGCGACCGTCGGTTGCGGCGTCGCAGCAGTCGGCCCGCCGGCGTCGACGATGGTGATGTCACTGATCCCGGACAAGACGCGAATGCCCTCCTGCCAGCACGTCGCCACCTGTGCTGGCGAGGTGTTGAACGATTGCCAAAGGCGGTCGGCCCCCGCTGGGGTGAGTGCGAACACGATCACGCTGCGCAGATCGGTCGGAAGCGCGCCGAGGTACTGGATGTTGCGCACGGCGAGCTTGTCGGCCGACGCGACGTTCCATGCCGGATCGACGTCGGCACAGCCACCGGTCGCTTCGATCGCACGCCACGCTGCGGCCGGCGGGGGTGTGCCCTCGGCTTCGACCTTCGTGAACCCGGCGCCGAGCTCGGCTGGTGGCTCGAAAGCGGTGAGCAGCATTGCCGGTGAGGCCGTCTCGTCCGGCACCAGTGTCGTGTCGGCCGCTGAAGTGGGTGGAGTTGTCGACGAAACCGCCGCAGTACTCGCTGTGGCCGCTGCCGTTGCGGGAGTGGTGATGGGTGCTGACTGCGGTGCCGTTGCATTGCTGTCTTCCTCCGCACAGGAGGTACCGAGCAGGGCCAGTACAAGGATCGTCATGGACGTGATGGGGATGTGGTTTCTCATGCGCCCAGCATCCGCAACGCCGCTTGCAGAACGCTGGCACGCGGGACCAGTGCAGCCTGGAAACCCCACCCACTTTCCCGGTGCAGCCAGGGGTTGTTCGGTTGCACGCGAACTGCAAGCACCACGGCGTACCGTTCGAACACGGAGGTGAGGCGTGGAGCTCCAGGTGCTCGGGCCCGTCAGGGTCGTCGACGGTGACGAGGAACTCGGGTTGGGCGGCCCTCGCCAGCGACGGTTGTTGGCCGTGCTGGTGCTGGCGGACGGCCGTCCGGTCTCGGTCGACTCGATCGTCGACGCCGTGTGGGGTGACGGTGAGGGCTCCCGATGGAGCGGCCAAGACCCTGCAGTCATACGTCCGCGCCTGCGCGCAATCATTGGCGAGCGAACACTGCGGACGACGCCAGGGGGCTACCTGCTCTCCCTCGACCACGTCTGCGTCGACGCTCGCGAGTTCGAAGCATCGCTGCTGGCGGCCCGCCAGGCCCAGCCGCTCGATGCGCTCGAGACGCTCGGCATGGGCATCGCCCGCTGGCGTGGGCGCGCGTTCGCCGAGTTCGCGGATGAAGGCTGGTGCCGCCCGACGGCCTCTCGTCTCGAGGAACTCCGGCTCACGGCCGAGGAGCAGCGCTGCCAGGCGCTGCTCGATCTCGGCCGGCACGGCGATGCGACAGCTGAGCTCGAACGCCTCGTCGCCGAGCATCCGTTGCGGGACAGGTTTCGGGGTCAGCTGATGCTCGCTCTGCATCGCTCCGGCCGCCAAGTGGAGGCGCTCAGGGCGTTCCAGGCCTATCGCCACTACCTCGCCGACGAGGCCGGTCTCGAGCCGACCGGCGAACTCGTCGAGCTCGATCAACGGATCGCCATCTCCGATCCTTCCCTGCACGCCGTCGCCACGGGAAGAGCGGCGCGCGTTACGTCTTGATGGACACACTGGGCGAGGGGGCATTCGGGACGGTCTATGGAGCCGTCCAGCCGTCGGTTGGACGGGAGGTGGCCGTCAAGGTCGTGCGCGCGGATCTGGCGGACGACCCGTCGTATGTTCGCCGGTTCGAGGGCGAAGCGCGGGTGGTGGCCCGGCTCGAGCACCCGCACATCGTGCCCCTGTACGACTTCTGGCGTGAGCCAGGCGGCGCGTACCTCGTGTTCCGACTGCTGAAGGGCGGCAGTGTCGAGGACGCACGCGGCCAGGCGTGGCCGCTCGAGCGAGTCAGTCAGCTGATCGGCGAGATCAGCGGCGCCCTCGCGGTGGCCCATCTCGCCGGCGTCGTCCATCGCGATGTCAAGCCGGCGAACCTGCTCTTCGACGAGGCTGGCCACACATATCTCGCCGACTTCGGGATCGCCGTGAACGATCTCGGCGCCGAGCACTCACACACTGTGCGCTCGGCGGGCACCCCGCTGTATGCCAGCCCCGAGCAGATCCGCGACGGGAGGGCGGGTCCGCGTTCGGGTCAGTACTCGCTCGCCGTCGTGGCGTGGAGCTGCTGGCCGGGCGATCTCCGTTCGAGGGGAGCCGGGCCGCCGATGTGGTGCGCGACAAGCTTGCCCGCGGCGTGCCCGAGCTCGGCCAGGTGCGAGGTGACCTTCCTGCTGCGATCTCCACGGTGCTGCAGCGGGCCACGAGCATCCATCCGGAGGACCGCTATGGCGACATGGCCGAGTTTCTCGTCGCCTGGACCGAAGCCGTGCACCGAGCGCCCGCCATCCGGACCGGCGACCTCTTCGCGCCCAACGACCCGACCGCTGCGCGGCCGAACGTCGCGACGGTTGGGCTCAATGAGCTCGCACTGGCCAACCCCTACAAGGGTCTTCGAGCGTTCGACGAAGGCGACGCGGCACACTTCTTCGGTCGCAGCCGCGACGTCGACAACCTCGCCACCACGCTCGCTGAGCACCGCTTCGTTGCCGTCGTGGGGCCATCTGGCTCCGGCAAGAGCTCGCTGGTGCGGGCCGGCCTGATTCCTCGTCTGCGGGCGGCAGGAACCTTGGTGACCACCACCGTGCCGGGCGCTCGGCCGCTCGACGAGTTGATGCAGTCGCTGCTGCGGGTGGCGATCGATACGGCGCCGAACCTGCGCGAGCGGCTGGCCGACCCGACGCAGGTTCCGGAGTTGCTCGAAGAGCTGCTGCCTGGCGGCGAACTGGTGCTGGTGATCGACCAGCTCGAAGAGCTGTGGACCCAGGCGGACCGAGCAGAGCGCGACGAATACCTGGCCACGTTGCACGCGGCGGTGACGCACGAGGGTCATCGTGTGCGGGTGGTTGCGACCATTCGCGCCGACTTCTATGACCGCCCCCTCGCCGATCGCCTTCTCGGTCCGTTGATCGGGGCGACCGTGGCAGTGACGCCACTCGATCCGAGCGGGCTGGTCGAGGCGATCGCCGCGCCCGGTGCGTTGCAGGGTGTACGTGCGGAGGCGGCGCTCGTGGCCACCCTCGCCCACGAGGTTGCCACCGAACCCACCAGCCTGCCGCTGCTGCAGTACACGCTCACCGAACTGTACGAGCGGCGGAACGGGTCGGCCCTGACGCTGGCGGCATACGAGCAGCTCGGCGGCCTCGGTGGTGTCCTCCAGCAGCGGGCCGAAGCGGTGCTGGCCGAACTCGGCGACTCGCACACGCACAGCGTGCGGCAGCTGTTCGGCCAGCTCGTGACACCGGGCGAGGCCGGCACCGACACCCGTCGCAGGACGCGCCGGGCCGATGTGGCGGCAGTGCCCGTGGAGGTGATCGAAGCGCTCGGTGCGGCCCGACTGCTGACGTTCGACGTCGACCCGCGCGATCGCGAAGGCACGGTCGAGATCGCCCATGAGGCGCTTCTGCAGCACTGGCCGCGGTTGCGCAGCTGGCTGGACGAGGATCGCGAGCGGCTGCGCCAGCATCGGGGGCTGAGTGCAGCCGCGCAACGCTGGGACGCCGACGGCCGCCTCGACGCCGACCTGCTCCGCGGGCAGCGGCTGACCGATGCGCTGTCGACGTGGCCGACCGCCGACCCCGCGCTCCCCGTTGTCGAACGGGCCTTCCTTGGGGCCTCGTCCGACCGTCAACGCCGGATCAGCCGGCGCCGTACCGCGTCGCTCGTCACCCTTGGTGCCCTCACGCTCATCGCCCTCGTAGCCGCGCTGGTCGCAGTCTCCTCGAGTCGACGTGCGGACCGGAATGCTCGGGATGCGACGGTGAACGCCGAGTTGGCGCGACAAAGTGCGGCGACGGCCGACGAACGCGCCAACGATGCGGCGGCCAGCGAACGAGAGGCCATCTCGGCGCGCGACGAGGCGGCACTGCGGAGGCTGGCGGCCGACGCTGTTGCGTTGTCGCCGACCCAGCGTGAACTGAGCCTGCTGCTCGCTGTCGAGGCGTATCGCCGCGAGCCAGGGGTCGCCGCTGAGAGTGCCCTCGCTGCCGCTCTGACGGCTCAGCCCGGGGTCATCAGCTCTGCCGACATCGGAGTTCGCGGCGTGCAGTCGCATGCTGCGATCGCCGCCCGGGCGGGCGTGATCGCCGTGACCGTGGACGGTGACGGCATCGAGCCGGCCGTGGTGCTGCTCGACGCAGCAACGCTCACCCCTACCGGCACGGTGGCCAAAGGTGAGGCCGCGGGCGCGGTCGCGGTGCGACCCGACGGAGGTGAGATCGCGACGTCGGGTACCAACGGCATGGTTCGGCGGTGGAATCCTCACACCGGAGCGCAGATCGGTGGCGATCTCCCGACAGCCCCACCGATCGTCGGTGCCTGGCCGATCGCCTACCTGCCTGACGGGAGCCTCATGGTGATCTCGTTCGGCACGTTGTCGGTGTATGCGCCAGGTGCCGATACGCCGGAGCGCTCGATCGCTCTGCCAGGAATCGGCTGGGATCTGGCTGTCAGCCCGTCGGGTACATCGATCGCCGTGTCGGTGGTCGTGGAACTGCGCGTCGAGAACCAGTTGGTGGTGTTCGACACCAGCACGTGGTCGGGTGAGCCGGTGCTGTCCGGCTCGCTCGACGTGCTGTACAACGTCGGATTCCGCGACGACGCCACGGTGCTGGCCACCACACTGCCCGAGGCGGGCCCGGCGCGCCTGTATGACGTCGACCTGCTCGACGCGACGCAGCGGAGTGTGGAGTTGCCGAGCCTGCCGTTCTCGATGACCGTTCTGCGTGACGGTCGAGCGCTCGTCACCGACCTCGGTGGCCACCTGGTCGTCGATACCGAGCTACGCGTCGGGCCCAAGTCGTCGACCACCGGTCCGTTCGCCGAGCTCGAAGACGGTCGGCTGGTGGCAGCCAGTCGCGGTGGGCTCGTCGTCGTCGACCCTGCCGAGCGGTCGTCGGTCGCGCAGGTGCTGCACGTCGACGATCATCCGCTCTCGGGTCACGTCGCTCTGGGTAGTGGTGGCTCCGTGCTGCTCGTCGACACCGCCGATGGTGTGCAGCGCTACGACGCTTCGGCGCTCTCACCGATCGGTGCGCCGGTGCGGTTGCCGCTCGACGGCGTCGATGGCAAGTTCGCTCTCTCACCCGACGGGCGTTGGATCGCCGCGACCGGGGCGACGGGAACACAGGTCTTCGACGCCGCGAGCGGCGTGGCGAGGTGGCCGACCAGCGGCCCCGGCGACTTCGTCCGCCCGGTGTTCTCGCCGGATGGCTCGATGCTGGTCGTCGCTGGTCGACAGGGCACCATCTTCGTGCTCGCGGCGGACGATGGTCGAGAACTGTGGTCGACAGCGCTCGGCGCCGGCGCGGTGTTCCGTACGACCTGGAGTGCCGATGGCAGACACATCTCGCTCTGGGCGTCGGCGATCGGTCGGCCGGTGCTGCTGGATGCGGTGACGGGAGGCGTGGAGCGCGACGCCGACATCGGATCGGCGGCCGTCGTCTCGCCGGATGGGTCGCAGCTGGCGGTCGTAGGTAGCGGTGCCGACTTGCGCCTGGTGGCGCTCGACGGCAGTGGGACGAGAGTGCTCGCAGGTGGTGCAGGGTTGATCGACGCTGTCTTCTCCGCGGATGGCCGCACGATCATCGGGTTCGGGTTGCGCGGCGAAGTGCGGATCGTCGACGTGGCCAGCGGCGATCAACTCGGGCCGGCGCTCGTCGTGGCCGACGAGTTCACCAGCGACGTCTCGACCACTCTGGTCGGGACGAGGCTCGTGGTCGGTGGCAGCGAGCGCGCTGTCGTCGCCTACGAGCTCGACCCGGATCGACGAGCCGAGCTGGCCTGCGCAGTGGTCGGCCGCAACCTCACCCGTGCCGAATGGGACCGGTACCTCGACGGCCTCGGCGACGACTATCGGGCCACATGTCCGGAGTACCCGGCACCGTGAACGTTCCATGCGTGGTCGTGCGTGAGCCGGGCCGTGTGCCGCTGCACCTGCTCATCATCGAGCCGGTCGAGCTGGGGCGAGACTGCGCCGGATTGATCATCACCGACCCGGGGTGTCTCGCCGACATCTGCTGTTGCGGCCCGACGGTGACGCGGTGACGGTGGCCGATCTCGGCAGCACGAACGGGACGACCATGGACGGCGCCGCTCTCGCAGGCACGCCCTGCCGCCTCGGAGTCGACCAGGTTGTTCGGCTGGGTGCCACCACGATCGAGCTGCTCGACCGGGTGTCATCGGGGCGGGATGCTGCCGCGATCGGAGCGCGGCAGGCGGACCCGCGTGCCACGTCGATCGATCTGGTGGCGGCTGCCGTGCAGGGTGCTCGACCGCGGCTCCCCGTCGCCGGCAATGGCACCGTCACCATCGTGTTCAGCGATATCGAGGGCTCGACCGCTCGCGCAGTCGAGCTGGGAGACGATGCCTGGATGAACGTGCTGCACATCCACAACTCGATCATGCGCCGCCAAGTGGAGCGGCACGGTGGGATGGAGGTGAAATCGCAAGGTGACGGCTTCATGCTGGCGTTCTCCTCGGCCCGGGCTGCGATCGACGCAATGGTCGAAGCGCAGCGGGCGCTGTCGGCGTGGGCTGCTTCCAATCCGTCCAGCGCGGTGCGGGTACGGATTGGCATTCACACCGGCGAGGCGATCCGCCGCCAGGACGACTTCCATGGCCGCCACGTCGTCATCGCCGCTCGGGTTGCCGGGCAAGCGACCGGCGGCGAGATCCTCGTGTCATCGTTGGTGCGCGAGATCGTCGAGACCCGCGGTGATCTCCGGTTCGGGGAGGAGCGTGACGTCAGCCTGAAGGGCCTCACCGGCAGCTGGCGGGTATCGCCGCTGATCTGGGCGAGCTGACCGCGATCTGGGCGTCATCCGTCGCGGCTCGGCCTCCGGGCGTGATCCGTCCCGGGTTGCGAGACAAGTCACGCCCAGTTGGTGCGCATCGCCGCGCCGCGTCGTTCCGAGTTCAGGGTGCGTGACCGGGCCGGGCGCGGCGGCGCCGCTCGGCTCGGTTCAGGGGTGCGGGTGCGGCCGGCGTGGGGTCGGGCCGATCGAGGCGGCGTACCGCCGGTGCGTGGCACTCGCAGTACGCGCTGTTCGGGAGGAGCACCTGTAGCACCTGGCCGGGCTGGGGGAGCGTGCCGTAGCGGGACGCCCACGCGCTGAAGTAGTCGGCGTGGAGGTGGTTCGTGTGGACTTCGACGCAGCGCACCCCTCGGGTGGATGGCCGATCGAGTGCGGGCCGCCCGCTGGCGGCGATGCCCTGGGCGAGTTCGTTGATCAACCGATGCTGGTGGCGGCGATCGACGTCGACGACGATGAGCTCGGGATGGCCGAAGCGCTCGACCAGCCCGATGGTGTAGCTGAACGCACTGTCGTCGTCGCCGACCTGGACGACGGCCCAGCCGTGGATGCTGATCGTCAGGCTGAGCGCCTGCATCGCTGATTCATGGGAGTAGCCATCACATTGGAGACACATGTCGGCATGGTGAACGAGGGGTGTGACGCGGTTTCGGCGTCGGCGTCGGCGCCCACAGCTGGCCAGCTGCTGCCGCGGGCGTCATGGCGCCATCAGGTTGCTACTCGCGTTCGAGCGAGACCGCCATGCCGGGCAGCGACACCCAGGGTTGCCGGTCGACGCACCACACCTCAACGGTTGGCAGCACGCTGGACTTGTCGTCGAGCGTGCCCGCCTTGACCGCGATGACGCCGGGCGACAGCGCGAGCTCGGACACGATCGGCGACCCACACGAGCCGCAGAAGCGGCGACGCACGTAGACGGCATCACCTCGCTCGCCGGTCTCTTCGTAGGTTCGCAGCTCGCCGTTGACGGTGAGCTGCGACTCGTGGGCCACGAGGTTGACCGAGAAGGCACCGCCGCTCTGTCGTTGGCAGTGATCGCAGTGGCACACCGCAGTCGCGATCAGATCGCCGGCCAACTCGTAGGTCACTTCACCGCACAGACAACGTCCCGTCAGCATCGGGCCACGGTACTCGGCTTGCACGGGCCGGGTACGCACGGTGAGTGGTCAGTTCTTGCTGAGCTCGCCGCTGCGGCCTGCCGGATGATCATGCGTCGGGCTGCAGTCGGCTCGTGGCCTCGGGCCGAGTTAAGTTCGGTCGATGCTGTCGCTCGATCTTGATGCTGCACTGTTGGCTGCGCACGACTCGTACGCGGATCGTCGGCCGCGTTCGGCGGCCTTGGCGCGGCCGCGGCGAAGGTGATGCCTGGCGGCAACACCCGCACGGTCCTGCACTTCGACCCGTTCCCGTTCCGTGTCGAGCGCGCCGAGGGCTCGGTGTTGGTCGATGTCGACGGCCATCGCTGCGTCGACCTGCTGGGCAACTACACGGCCGGCCTGTTCGGCCACCAGGTGCCGGCGGTGCGCGACGCGATCGTCGCCCAGCTGGATCGCGGCTGGGCGATCGGGGCCACCCATGCGTTGGAGATCGAGCTGGCCGAGCTGGTCTGCGCGCGATTCGAGTCGGTCGAGCAGGTGCGCTTCACGAACTCGGGCACGGAGGCGAACCTGATGGCCATCGGCACGGCGCTCCACGTCACCGGCCGGCCCACGGTGCTGGTGTTCGAGGAGGGCTACCACGGTGGCGTGCTCAGCTTCGCCCACGGCATTGGGCCGCTGAACGTGCCGCACGACTTCCTCATCGTTCCGTACAACGACGTGCCCGCGGTGGAGGCTGCGTTCGCTGCGCGCGGCGCGTCGATCGCGTGTGTGGTCGTCGAACCCGTGCAGGGCTCGGGTGGTTGCATCCCGGCCGAGCCCGGCTTCCTCGCCGCACTGCGCCGTCTGTGCACCGAGCACGGCAGCGTGCTGATCTTCGACGAGGTGATGACCTCACGCCTGCACCCCGGTGGCGCGCAGGCGCTGTTCGGTGTGCTGCCCGACATGACGACACTCGGGAAGTACCTCGCCGGCGGCATGACGTTCGGTGCATTCGGTGGTCGCCGCTCGATCATGGCCGCGTTCGACCCTGCGCAGGGTGGTGCGCTGTCGCAGGCGGGCACGTTCAACAACAACGTCGTGTCGATGGCGGCCGGTGTTGCGGCGCTGCGCGACGTGCTCACCCCGCAGGCGTTGATCGCGCTCAACGACCGGGGCGACGAGCTGCGCGACCGGCTGAACGTGACCTTCGCCGGCGCGGGACTGCCGATGACGGTCATGGGTGTCGGCTCGATGATGAACGTGCACACCCCCGACGACCGGTGGGTGGCGCTGTTCTTCCACGCCATGCTGGCTGCGGGCTTCTACCTCGCACGGCGCGGAATGATCGCGCTCGCGCTCGACGTGACCGACGAGCAGCTCGACGCGTTCGCCGCGGCCGTGGAGCGATGGGCAGCGGACCCGGCCGGAGCCGGCCGATGAACGGGGCAGAGAGCCTGCTGCAGACCCTCGTCAACGCCGATGTGGAGGTCTGTTTCGCCAACCCTGGCACGTCCGAGATGCACTTCGTCTCGGCCATCGACAGAGTGCCCGGCATGCGGCCGGTGCTGGGCCTGTTCGAGGGCGTGGTCACGGGCATGGCTGACGGTTACGCCCGCATGACCGGCAAGCCGGCTGCGACGCTGTTGCATCTCGGGCCCGGGCTCGCGAACGGTCTCGCGAACCTCCACAACGCGCGTCGGGCTGCGTCGCCGGTGGTCAACATCGTCGGCGACCACGCGACCTACCACCAGCAGTACGACGCGCCGCTGGCATCCGACATCGTCGGGTTCGCCCGCCCGGTGTCGGGATGGGTGCACAGCTCGCGCAGCGCCGGGCAGTTGGCGGCCGATGGCGCCCGTGCGGTGCAGGCTGCCCGGCAGCTGCCGGGCCAGGTCGCCACGCTGATCGTGCCCGCCGACGTCGCATGGCTCGAAGCGGAGCATGCGGCGCCGGCGTTGCCGGTGCCGGTGCCGTCGTCGGTGCCCGATGCCGCGGTCGGCGACGCCGCCTCGGCGCTGCGCTCGGGGCGGCCGGCGGCGCTGTTGCTGCGCGGTGCCGCATTGCAGGGTGAGGGGCTGGTCGCCGCCGGCCGCATCGCCGCGGCGACCGGTTGTCGCCTCCTGTGCGATACGTTCGCGCCGCGGCTCGAGCGCGGCGCCGGGCGCGTGGTCGTCGAGCGGCTGCCGTACTTCGCCGAGCAGTTGGTCGACACGCTCAGCACGGTCGAGCACCTGGTGCTCGTGGGCGCCACCCCGCCCGTGGCGTTCTTCGCCTATCCCGGCAAGGCCAGCTGGTGCTCGCCCGCCGGCTGCAGCATCACGCACCTTGCGCATGCGCACGAGGATGGGGTCGCCGCGCTCCAGTCGTTGGCCGACGCCTTGGGTTCTCCCCGCGAAGGCCTGCCGCTCGCACCGTTGAACGTGACCGATGGCGTCTCGGGGGCATGGGACCAGTTCGGCATCGGCCGGTCGGTGGCGCGGCACCTCCCCGAAGGCGCCATCGTGTCCGACGAAGCGGCCACCTCATCGCTCGGTCCTGCAATCGCGCTCGCCACGGCAGCTCCTCACGACGTGCTGTCGCTCACCGGCGGCTCGATCGGGCAGGGCATGCCGCTGGCCGCTGGTGCAGCCGTGGCCTGCCCCGATCGCAAGGTCGTGTGCCTGCACGGCGACGGTGGTGCGATGTACACCGTGCAAGCGCTGTGGACCCAGGCGCGCGAGCAGCTCGACGTCACCACGGTCATCTTCGCCAACCGCAGCTACGCCATCTTGAACATCGAGCTGATGCGCGTGGGGGCCGAGGCCGGGCCGGGGGCACTGTCGATGCTCGACATCGGCAACCCGACACTCGACTGGGTTGCACTCGCCGCGGGCATGGGCATCGAGGCCGTGCGAACGGAGTCGCTCGAGGCGTTCGACGCAGCGTTCGCAGCCGCCATGCGCGCGACTGGCCCGCATCTGATCGAAGCGGTGCTCTGACCCAGACAAGACGTCGCGTCAGTCGAGACCGGCAGGGCGCCACGAGGCGCGGTCGGGGTGATCGGCCGGTAGCGGCAGTGCTTCCACCGAACCGGTGCGTGCACTGCGGTACCACGCCGTGACCAACTCGAGTGATGCCTGTGCATCGTCGAGGGTGATCGGGAACGGCCGGTCGTCGCGCAGCGCATCCACGAAGCCCTGGAACTGCCCGGTGAACAGCGGCTTGGTGGCGGCCACGTCGGTGAACACGCGCTCGGCGGCCTCGGCCATGGCCGGCTTCTTGAAGTCGAACGACCACGGGCCTGCAGCCGGGTCGTACGGTGAGGTCGACGACTCGATGGTGACGTGCTCGAAGCACCACACCAATCGGCTCGATTCGGTGGCGGCACCCAGGTTGACGTTCATCGACACCAACCCACCATCGGTGGTGCGGCCGACGGCGACCGCGCAGTCCTCCGTCTCAATCTCGTTGACGCGTGTGGCCGTGAGCGCGCGCACTTCCGCCAGCGGGCCGCCGATCCAGGTGAGCAGATCGTGGATGTGGATCGAGTGGGTGAGCACCGACCCGCCGCGCTCGCCCTTCCAGGTGCCGCGCCAGGGCGCCTCGGTGTAGTAGCCGCGCCCGCGGCGCCACCACGTGGAAGCAGAGGCCGTGAACAACCGGCCGGTGAGGCCCGCGTCGACCAGCGCGCGTGCCCGCAGCGCGCCGTCACCGAAGCGGTACTGCAGGACTGGCATCAGCCTGGCGCCCGATGTGGCCAGTGCTCGTTCGGTCACCACGCGGAGGCGGTCGCACGCCGCCACTGAATCCACCAGCGGCTTTTCGCAGATCACGTGTGCGCCGGCGGCGAGGCATTGCTCGATCTGCGCTTCGTGCATCGATGGCGGGGTGCACAGGTCGACGACGTCGACCCCTGCGGCCAACAACGCGTCGAGCGAGTCGACCGCCGGTACCCCCCAATCCTGCGCGGCACGTGCGCGGCGTTGCTCGTCGACGTCGGCGATCATCGTCACCGACGCGCCCTGCACCTCCAGCCAGCTCAACAGGTGCATCTGGCCGATGCCGAGGCCGACCACACCGACCCGCAGATCGCTCATGACTCACCCCATCGGGTTGCTGCCTGCTGCGCGCGCAGGACGAGATCGCACACGGCCACCACGTGCGCCTGCGACATCAGCCGCTCGCCGCCGTCGGCGAGGTCGGCGAGGAACTGCTCGGCCCAGTCGACCGGACGATTCGACACGTCGACGCGACGCGTGCCGGCGGCATCGACGACGAAGAGATGCTCGGCGCCCGGCTCACCCGCGACATCGACATTGGCCCGCGCCTCGATCACTCCCTCGGTACCGACGATCGTGAGCCGCACGTCGCCCCACGTGCCGAGCCCGTCGGCCGTGAGGTAGTCGAGCCGGTGGTCGCCGACGACGCCGTTCGCGACCAGGGTCATCGAGCCGACATCTTGCATCGCTGGATGGTCGGGGCACGCCGCGTTGCCCACGGCGGCGAGCCGAACTTGCGCGGGTGCCGGTGGCCCATCGGCGCCCACCGCGACCGCGAGGAACTGGTCGGCCTGATGCGACCCGATGTCGACGAGGATGCCGCCGGTCGCGGTGCCGTCCCAGAACCACTCCGGCCGATGCTTCGCGCTCAGCAGGTGCGGGCCGGCACCCACCACGTGCACGACCTTTCCGACGGCGCCCGATCGCGCCAAGGCCACTGCTTCGCCGATGGCCCGGTTCTCGAAGCGCTCGGAGAACAGCACGGTCCACGGCCGCCCGCGCCGACCGTCGATCGCCGACCGGACCTCGTCGAGCTGGGCGCGGGTGGTGACGCCGGGCTTGTCGCTGAGCACGTGCTTGCCGGCGCGGAGCGCGGCGACCGCGACCGCGGCCCGCTCGCACGGGATGCCCGCGAGCACGACCAGTGGGATCGACTCATCGGCGAGGATGGCATCGGCGCTGCGTTCCTCCGACGCCTTCTGCCAGCCGGTGTACATTCCGATCAGCCCGCCGCCGGGTGCGTGCGCGACTGCGGCCGCACCCGCAGCAACCAACCGGTCGACCATCTGGAACAGGTGCAGGTGATCGGCCCCGATGACCGCGAACCGCACTGCCGTCGAGCTCACGACACCGACCTCGTGGCCGCGTCGAAGTCGAGTGCCCAGCTGTTCGCGTCGTTGGTCAGTTCGTGCACCATCGACTCGTGTTCGATCGTGCCCCACGGGCCCTCGTGGCGCGGGTGATCGCCAATCGGTTGCTCCGCGCCATCCACCATGAACGGCCCAGTCGTCGAGAACTCGACGGCACCCGACGAGGGCGATGTCCAGGCGACACCGAAGCCGTCCGCCGTCCGGTCGACGACCGGCTCGTTGGCGGTGATCGCGGCCACGAACGTCTCGAAGTCGCCGTCGTCCTCGTCGTTGCCGACCTCGACGATCCACACGTTGTCCGGCCCGCCGTCGGCGATCAGGTCGTACGGCTTGGTGAACGTGCGCGCCGGCACGCCCGGGTCGTTGGCCTTGAACGTCGCAGTGCGCCACGACCACAGCGCGATGTAGCCGCCGTCCTTCGTCACGATCGTCCAGTTGCCCACCTGACGCACCTCGTCGAAGCGATCCTGCGGCACGAACGCATGTGTGAACTGGCGGTACGGGAAGACCGACCACAGTGTCGCATCGGTCGATTCGTCCCATGCAGGTTGATAGATGTGCACGGCGGTGCGTCGGTACTGGGCACTGCGCGGCATCGACGCCTCGCCCGTCCAGTAGCCGGGCGACTCGTCGTCGTTCCAGTCCTCGGTCACCTTCGGCGGCGTCAACGGGTGCGTGGTGAACACCATCGCGTGCTCATCGATCGCTGCCTGCCAGATGTGCACCTGGTCGCGCATCTCGCCGAAGCGATGATCGAGCACGCTGGCCAGGCTGACCTTGCGGTGGCGATAGGCGTACGTGTTGGCCTCGCCGAGGAAACCGAAGTTGACGATCGCGTCGAACTGGTGCAGCCACGCCCGCACCAGTTCGGGGTCGTTGTTGTTGATTGCCGCGATCAGCTTCACCTGGGCGAACAGCTCGGTGTCCCACAGCTTGTGCTCGGTGGCCTGCGCCAGGCCAGTGCGAGCCATCTGCCACAGCCCGAGGCCACCGAGGCTCCACCAGAACGGCAGGTTGGCCGGGTCGGCGAAGTCCTTGCCGTAGGGCGCAACCGGCGCGTCCTCCAGCGGCGCGTTCGTGTCGAGGAACACGCCGTGGCGTTCGCGCACGACGCTCTCCTGGTCGTCGATCGCGATGTCGACGAGCAATTGCGGTGGCCGGTAGCGCGTGCCGACGGCGAGAAACGTGGCGCCGCCGTCGGTCTCGGACTGGTAGTCGGCGGTCGTGTCGTCGAACAGGAACTTCGCCGAGCCGAAGGTGTCCTCGTCGAGCGACGACAGCTTGTCCTTCTTGTACGTGCGCCCCCGCGGCGCGGTGTAGCACCCGGCCTGCGTGTGCGCCGCCATGTCGAGCACGCACAGGTCGAGCGCCATCGCCGCAGCCAGCACGAGCTCAGGGTCGTCGGCCTGCTCGGCCAAGAGGTGCAGCGGCGTGATGTTCTTCAGCATGTAGACGTTGCTGTGCCATTCGAAGAAGCCGAGCTGGCCGCGCTCGCGAACCCATTCGAGGATGTCGGGCTTGGCGCGCGCCATGTGCTCGGCGCCGGTGAGCCCGGTGACACTGAACGTGTCATCCGGATAGCGCTGTCCACCCAGGTACTCGATGACCTTGTTGATGATGATGTGGTTCTCGGACCAGAACCACAGGTTGTCGAGCCGTTCGTCGGGGAGTGGGTCGTCGTACCGATAGCGGTTGGCGACGATGCGCTGGTGGATCGCTTCGATCACGTCGGGCGAGAGGCGCGTGCTGTCGGTGTCGCCCTGCCCGAGTGCCAGCACCCAGTGCAGGTACATCAGGTCGAAGTCGCGGGTGTCGCGCCACTCGTCGATCTTGGCGAAGGTGTCGGCGAACGATGCAACGGTGATGTCGTCGATGGCCCACGCGTAGTCGGGTTCGCGGCTGGCACGTGCCAGGTGACCCGCCACGCCGACCGGGCTGCCGACGTGTGGGGCCGCTGTGGCGAACCGCAGGTAGGCGTCGGCGCGCTGCTGGTAGATCGCTTCGTCCATCAGGCCCGGGCTGCCCGGCGCAGCCAGCACCGTTGCTGCGGTCACCTCCAGCGGAGCGGCCGTTGTGGTTGTGGTGGTCGACTCCGCTGCGCCGGTGGTGTCGGGAGCAGTGGTCGAGCTGGACTCGGCGGCGGTGTCCGCGGAACCACCACCGCCGCCGTCGTCGCTGCACGCGACAACGCCCACGGCGAGAGCGCCCGTGGACACCTTCAAGAACTGACGTCGACCGTATGCGCTCGTCACCGGTGGTTCCCCTTTGTTGCGATGCTGTTGGTTGATGATGTGCTGCTGCGGCCCAACGTGGACGCGCGGACGGTGAGTGTGACGGGCAGGGTGATCTCGGGCCGCTCGATGGCACCCGCGAGGAGCCGTGCGAGGAGATCGAACGCGGCGTCGCCGAGCTGCTGCACCGGTGCAGCGACGGTGGTGAGGGGCGGGTCGCTCATCGCCGCGTCAGCAATGTCGTCGGAGCCGACCACGGACAGGTCGCGCGGCACCGACCGGCCCGCGGCTCGGTAGCCGGCCACGATGCCCAGCGCCTGCACGTCGTTGAAGGCGAGCACCCCGGTCACGTTCGACCGCATCAGGTCGGTGGCCAGAGCGATGCCGGCCTCGAAGTCGGGCCGCACCGGACCGTAGGTGACGAGGCCGGGCAGCCGGCGTACCACGCGGTCGCGCTCGCGGCTCGACCAGTACGAGTGCGGGCCGCGCACCACGGCGATCGAGCGGTGGCCGGCGGCGCGGAGGTGGGTGACGCCCAGCTCGATGATCGCCTGTTGGTCGAGCGCCACCGACGCGACGCCATTGGCGCGGCGGTTCACGAAGACGAGCGGTGCAGTCCCGACGACCTGCAGCCATTGCTGCGTCGCGGCGACAGGGCTGCACACCACGAAGCCGTCGACGCTGCCGGCGAGCGCGCGTGCTTCCGACAGTTCGTCAGCCTCGCGCTGGTCGGTGTCGGCGAGCAGCATGGTGAGCCCGTTGCGCCGGCAGCCCTGTTGCACCGAGCGGACCACGTGCGCGAAGAACGGGTTGGTGATGTCGGGGACGAGCACGCCGATGGCCCCGACTCGCCCGCCGGCCAACTGTCGGGCAGCCCGGTTCGGGGTGTAGACGAGCTTGTGGATCGCGGCGTGCACAGCGGTTCGGGTCGGCTCGCCGATCAGCTGAGGGCGGCTGAGCACCCGCGACACCGTGCTGGGGTGCACGCCGGCTTCGACGGCGACATCAGCGAGCGTGACCGCCTGACTCGACACCGACGTGCTCCCACCCGCCTCGGGATGGACGATGGACGAGACGGCGGCGTGAGCCTACAATTCGCTCCGGCATCGTGCAAGCGCTTGCACCGACCTGGGAGGAGTGGCATGAACCAGCCGCAGAAAGCAGCCGTGCCACCGGCAATCCGCCCCGGTCGCGCCATCACCGGCATGTCGGCCATCCTGCTGCCGTTCCTCGCCGACGGCTCGATCGACTGGGCCGCGTTCGAGGCGCACGTCGTGCGCACCAGCAGTGCTGGCTTGTTGCCCGCCGTCAACATGGACACCGGGTACGTGCAACTGCTCGACAAAGCGACGGTGGCGCAAGTGCTCGATCGCACTGCGACGCTGACCGGAGGCCGGTTCGTCGCCGGCGCCTACGTGGCGGACTCACCGGGTGACCACCACGACCAGTCGGCGCTGCTCCGTGCCGCGCTGGCGATCCGCGACCATGGCGGCACGCCGGTGGTCTTCCCCTCGCATGGGCTGGGCGCGTTGAGCGAGCCGGATTGGGCCACTGCTCACGCCACGGTGGGCAGCGAGGTCGGCAACTTCATCGGGTTCGAGCTGGGCGAGATGTTCGTGCCGTACGGGCGCATCGTCGGTCTCGACACGTACCGGGCATTGATGGAGATCCCGGAGTGCATCGGTGCGAAGCACTCGTCGCTCTCGCGGCAGCTGGAATGGGATCGCCTTCGACTGCGTGACGAGTTGCGGCCGGATTTCATGGTGCTCACCGGCAACGACCTGGCGATCGACATGGCGATGTGGGGGAGCGATTACCTCCTCGGTCTCTCCACGTTCGCCCCCGCCGAGTTCGCGCTGCGCGACAGGCTCTGGCTCTCCGGCGATCCGGCGTTCCACGAGCTGAACGACCTGCTGCAGTACCTCGGCCAGTTCACCTTCCGTCCGCCCGTGCCCGGCTATCGCCATGATGCTGCGATGTTCTTCCAGCTGCGCGGGTGGGCCTCCAGCGACATGACGCCCACCGGTGCAGCTCGACGGCCGGAAGGTGACCGTGAGGTGCTCGCCGACATCGTTCGCCGACTGGAGTCATGGGCATGATCCCGCAGGTTCGCAAGCTCGACAGCTACCGGTCGTTCACGGCGCATCTCCGTGCGCTGGGGGTCGACATGCCGGTTGACGAGATCCTCGAACCCGGCGGTGCTCTCTCGCGACCGATCACGATTCGCGACGGCTCGGCGGGCGAGCTGCATGTGCCCAACCGATTCGCGATCCTGCCCATGGAGGGCTGGGACGGCACGGCGGACGGTAGGCCGACGGATCTCGTTCAGCGGCGATGGCAGCGCTTTGCGGCAGGGGGTGCGGGCTTGGTGTGGGCCGAGGCCACCGCTGTCTGCCACGAGGGCCGCGCCAATCCGCACCAACTCCTCATCGACGCTTCCACGGTCGGGCAGTTGGCCGTGCTGCGCCGCTTGTTCGGCGACGGCCAGGTCGTGGGCCTGCAGCTCACCCACTCCGGGCGCTACTCCCGCCCCGATGGAGTGCCGGCACCGCGCACTGCCTACCTGCACCCGCTCCTCGACGGGCCGAGCGGAGCGAGCGACGCCACGCTGATCTCTGACGGCGAGCTCGACGACCTCGTCGGCGTGTTCGTCGATCGGGCGGTGCTGGCGGGTGAGGCCGGTTTCGACTTCGTCGATGTCAAGGCGTGTCACGGGTACCTCGGTCACGAGTTGCTCAGCGCGCACGATCGCGGTGGTCGCTACGGCGGCGACTTCACGAATCGCACCCGCTTCATGCGCAGCATCATCGAGGGAATCCGCGCGGCCGCGCCCGGCCTTGCGATCGGCGTACGGTTCTCGGTGTTCGACACGGTGCCCTACGTGCCCGGGCCCGACGGAGTAGGCATCCCCGCCACCAGCGGACCGTATCGCTATGCCTTTGGCGCCGACGGGCAGGGACGTGGTGTCGACCTCTACGAACCGTTGGCGCTGGTCGACATGCTGCGCGCCGCCGGCGTCGGTCTGCTGTGCACCACCGCCGGCAGCCCGTACTACTGCCCGCACGTGCAGCGGCCGGCGTTCTTCCCGCCATCCGACGGCTACCTACCTCCGGAGGATCCACTGGTCGGTGTGGCTCGTCAGATCGCCGTCACCGGCGAGCTCGCCCGGCACGCCCCGGAGATGGTCGTGATCGGCTCGGGCTACTCGTACTTGCAGGAGTGGCTGCCGAACGTGGCGCAGGCCGCGATTGCCGCCGGCCAAGCATCGATCGTCGGGCTCGGCAGGATGGCGCTGTCGTACCCCGAATTGCCGCTCGATGTGCTGGCCGGCCGACCGTTGCGCCGACCACTGCTGTGCCGCACCTTCAGCGACTGCACGACAGCGCCGAGGGCCGGGCTGGTCTCGGGCTGCTACCCGCTCGACCCGTTCTACAAGGCACGCCCGGAACGGGTGCAGCTGGCAGCCGTGAAGCGCCGCACCAAACTCGTCGGCGAGCGATGAGTCGGTTCCGTAGGTAGGGGCCACGAGCTGGGGCTCTGTCGCGGGCCATCCGCTTGGTTGTAAGTGCGGGCGGCAACGGATCTCAGCTGGCGGTATTTCGCGGATCCAGCTGGATGGTTGTCGCTGCGGGGTCTCCGGCGAATCGGGCGACGGTGATGGTGTGCTGTCCCGTTGGGGGTCGCCACGCTCGTCGTGCGCTGTCGCGGGTGGCCAGGCGGTCGACGGGCACGATGATCTCGAACGGTGCTTCCGCGCCGGCGGCGACGTCGACACGGGCGAACCCGACCAGTCGCGCGGGCGCGTCCGCGTCGGGGAGCTCGGCATACACCTGGACGACATCGGCCCCGTCGCGCGCACCGGTGTTGCGCACTGTTCCGCGCGCGACGATCTGCGAGCCATCCGCCGACACCGCGACGTCGCGGACGGCGAACGTCGTGTAGGAGAGACCGAAGCCGAACGGGTAGGCGGGCGTGATCTCCTCGCGCGTGGCGCGCCACCAGCCGTGCCAGCGGTCGTAGGTGAACGTCGTCGCATTGCGGTCGAACGCCGGGAGGTCGGCTTCGTCGACCGGCACCGTGAACGGGAGGCGAGCAGACGGGTTGACGGTGCCGACGAGCACGTCGGTGAGGCCCGGCCCGGCCTCGGCCCCGCCGTACCAGGCCTGCGCGATGGCGGGCACGTCGTCGACCCACTCGGTGGTGATGACGGCGCTGCCGGCCTGGATGACGACGACGGTGCGCGGGTTGGCGGCAGCGACAGCGCGGATCAGTGCGACGTCGGCGGGGGGCAGGCGCAGCGAGCTGCGGTCGCCACCGCGGCTGAACATGCGGGGACGATCGCTCGTGCGTTCGGGCTTCGTCGTGTGCCGCAGCGCTTCGAGTGTTCCGCGGAACTGGTCGACGACGTCGGCTTCGTCGCCCGGCGGAAAGAGCGACATCAACGAAGGGTCGGTCTCGCCGATGTACTCGCCTTCGTCGACGTAGGTGTAGCCGACCACGACGAGTGCGACATCCGCAGCGCCAGCTGTGGCAGCCGCCCGCCCGAGGTCGGTGCCGTCGTCGTGCGCCACATTCGCGATCGCATCGCGGAGGCCGGCGAGGACGGTGCGACAGGACAGATCCCACACGTCGCTGGAGCCGCCGTCGCCGATGTTGACGGTGTCGGCGAGGCGGCCGATCACGGCGACGCGGTGCGCCGGATCGAGCGGGAGCACCGACGACCCATCGACGGGCTCGTTGCGCAGCAGCAACACCGACCGAGCGGCTGCCTCGCGTGCGAGTGTGCGGTGCTCTGGCGTACCGAGGACGTCGATCGACGGCGACGGCGCCGACAGCACACGGTCGAACCGGAGAAGGGTGGCGATGACCCGCTCGACGCTACGGTCGACATCGGCCCACGTCACCTCGCCGCGTTCGATCGCGGCCGGCAGGTGCTGCTGGCGGACCATCCGGTACGGCATCTCGATGTCGAGACCGGCGGCCAGCGAGGCGCCGGCGTCGCGCAGGCCAAGGATCCAGTCGCTGATCACGAACCCTTCGAAACCCCACTCGCCGCGCAGCACGTCGGTGAGCAGCTCGTGGCTCTGGCCGCACCACTCGCCGTTGACGCTGTTGTACGCGGACATCACCGAGGCGACACCTTCGTCGACGACACGACGGAAGTGCGGCAGGTACACCTCGTGAAGGGCGGTGTCGTCGACCTGGATGTCGACGCTGAACCGTGCGTTCTCCATCGAGTTGCACGCGAAGTGCTTCACGCACGCCATCACGTGGCGCTGCAGCCCACGGGTGAGCGCGGCGCCGAACTCGCCGACGTGGTACGGGTCCTCGCCGTAGGTCTCCTGCGCTCGGCCCCACGCCGGATGTCGAAGGAGGTTGATGCACACTGCGCCGGTGAGGTTGGCGCCGATGGCGCGCAGCTCGCGACCGATTGCGTCGCCGATGCGCTCCTCGAGATCGAGGTCCCACGTGGCGCCGCGAGCCATCGGCACCGGGAACGCAGTGGCGTTGCCGACAACCGCACCACGCGGCCCGTCGGAGAAGCGGATGCCTGGGAAGCCGATGCGATCGAGCTCGGCACCGACGAACACCGACTTGTGGTAGCCGTCGTCGTTCAGGAACTTGAGCCCCGCCCACGTCGGCGCGTCACCGTCGAGGCACCACAGCCGCTCGTGCTCGCTGAGGTTCGCGACCAGCCCCTTGGCGGCCTCATCGACGGAGGCTCCGCGTTCGACAGCGCGGCGTGCATCGTCGAACGTGTGGGTCGGGTTCATCTCGGGCCTCGTGTGCGTGTGGGCATCGGACGCGTCGGCCGCCCGACTTGGATGGCGCAGTGTACGTCGCAGCAGCCCGCCGTCTGCGGTGGTCAGGGTGTGGGAGTTGGCGGGCGTCGCACCGCAACTCGGCTCTCGCCATCGAACACCGCTTCGACGCGGTCACCCATTGCCAGCGGGACCGCCCGAGTGAGCCCGCCGGTGATGACGATGTGACCGGCCTCGATGCGCCGACCCTGCAGGGCCAACTGCTCGACGAGCCAGACAACGCCCGCTGCAGGATGACCTGACGCCGCTCGCCCAGTCGCCGAACCGCTCTCGCCGCCGTTGTGGAAGAGCACGACGCCGACCTCGTCGAGGCGATCGCGGCGTTTCAGCGCGGGCCCGACGACCACCTGCGCCGCTGATGAGCCATCGGCCGTGTTGTCCTCGAGCCGGAACCGGTAGTCCGGGTACACGGAGTCAACTATCTCGAGACAGGCGAACGTCTCGCTGACGGCATCGAGCACCTCGCGCAGATCCGCACCTTCGGGGAGCGATCGTTCGAAGCGCAGCCCGATCTCGGGCTCGACTCGTGGTTGCATGAGCGCCGGGCCGGCTGGGCCGTCGTCGGCCACGAGCATCGCGTCGGTGAGTGGGCCGAAGTTCGGCTGATCGATCCCCATCTGTGCGCGCATCGCGAGTGACGTGTAGCCGAGCTTCCAGCCGACGACCTTCTCGCCGCGTTGCAGGCGCAGCGCAGTGCCGGCTCGCTGGATCGCGTACGCGTCGTCGAGGCTGAGCTCGATCGACGACGAGATCGGGGCACATCCCGTGCGATCTCGACGAGCGGTGGCCAGCGTGGCTGCCCAGTCGGCGATCTCCGCCGCACTCAACGACATGTGAGTCCTCCCCGGTGATGTGATGAGCCGTGTCGGCCAACTGTGCTGGGCGGCGCTTCAGCGGTCAACTCCCGTGTGTCGCTCGGCGGAACGACGAGGGGCATTTGCGTCGGGTCGCGATGTCGCGGCTGTGATCAGGTCGGCGAGGCCGCTGCGAACCCATCGATGAGGGCGGCGAGCTCGAGTGGGCGATCGCCCTGCACGCTGTGCCCGGCGCCCTCGACGTGCACGACGGACGCCGATGGCGAGCGTCGGCGCAGCTCGGCCTCGTGCTCGTCGCGCAACACCGAGCTGGGTTCCATCCCGCGGACCAGCAGCAACGGCACGTGCAGCTGCTCGATGCGCTGCCAGAGCGCCTCCGATCGCTCATCGGGGTCGAGCTCCGGGCCGGCCGGCTGGTCGTCGCGCTGGCGTGCGTGCCGCCACATCCACGAGCCGTCGGGCTGCTGGACGGCGTTGTGCAGAATGCCCCGGCGCAGTGACGACACCGATCTGGTCGGGTTGAACTCGATCGTGCGCGAGAGCAACTCGTCGAAGTCGGCGAACGCCGCCGGCCCGTTGATGAACTTCCCGATCACTGCGCTCGCGGCGTCGTCGCGCGACGGGAGCACGTCGACCAGCACGAGTCGACGCACGAGGTCGGGTGCCGCCGCGCTCAGTGCAAGCGCGGTCAACCCGCCCAGCGACATGCCGACCACCACCGTCGCCTGCGCTGCCAGCGCACGGATGACGGTGGCGATGTCGTCTGCGACCGCCTCCAGCGACAGGGCGCTTCTGATGCTGCCGTCGGAGTGGCCGTGCCCAGGCAGGTCGATGGCGATGAGGGGTCGACCCAACGCCATGGCCACGGTGTCCCAGGTGTGCGCGTTCTGCCCGCCGCCGTGGAGCAGCACCAGTTCCGGCTGGCGATTGCCCCACACCAGGGCGCTCAGGCGGAAGCCGGGGCGAACCTCCACCGACTCGCGCCGCACCATCGGCGGCCCGTCGAACGGCAGGCCGAACTCGGCAGCATTCTCGTGGAACAGGCCGAACTCGTCGTAGTCGATGGTGGTCATCGGGGCGTCCTCGTCGATCTCGTCAGCGCTTCGGGGCGATGACATCGCCGGGAAGGTTTCCGTCGGGGTGCAGCGCACTCTGGAAGCGCCGCATGCCGGCCAGCCATCGGTCGCGGTCGGTCGCCTTGCGTTCCATGTAGGTGGCCACCTCGGGGTGCGGCAGCACCAGGAACCGCTCGTCGCGGATGGCCTGCAGGCACAGCGCCGCGACATCGGCCGGCTCCAGCACACCGTCGCCCGACGCAACGCCACCGCCGATGCCCAGCTCGCCGGAGGCAGGGTCGAGGCCCTGGTAGTCGGGGCTGTTGACGATGATGTTGGTGCGCACGGCCTGCGGGCACAGCACCGACACACGGATGCCCTGGTGGTGATGCGTCACGGCCAGCCACTCGGCAAGCGACACGGCCGCGGCCTTGGTGATCGAGTACGACATCGACCCGATCTGGGTCAGCAGCCCTGCGGCTGACGCGGTGTTGAGCAGGTAGCCCTCGCCGCGGGCGATCATCGAGGGCAGCACCGCCCGCGCCGCGTACACGTGGGCCATGGTGTGCACCTGCCACATCTTCTGGATCGACTCGTTCGGGTCCTCGAGACCGGCGGACGTGACGTACCCGGCATTCGATGCGAACAGGTCGATGGGGCCGTGCGCCGACAGCGTGTCGTCGACCAACTGCCGGATTGCGGCTTCGTCGCGCACGTCGACTGCAACGCCGGTGCCGCCCACCAGCGCCGCCACGCGAGTTGCCTGCGCGCCGTCGAGGTCGGCGACGACGACGTGTCGGGCCCCTGCTGCCCTGGCGGCCACAGCGAGCGCCTCGCCGATGCCCGACCCCCCACCAGTGACCACCACGACCCGATCGTTCAGTTCCATGCCCGAACCGTAGGGCGCTCCGGCCCACTGCAACGAGGGCGGCGGCACCTGGTGCAGATGCAGCCATGTGTCTACAGTGGGCGCCACAGTGGAGCACGGGCTGAATCTTGCGGTTGTCGTGGCCATCGCCTCCGGCCTGGTGCTGTGGAGCGTGGTGGCGGAGCGGCTCGAGCGGTGGAACATCACCGCGCCGATCGTGTTCGTGGCAGTTGGTCTGTTGCTGGCCAATGGCCCGACGCGTCTCGTCGACGTGCGCCTCGGGGGCCCCGGCATCGCCGAGCTCGCCGAGATCACGCTCGCCGTGGTGCTGTTCGGTGATGCGGCGCGGGTGAGCCTGGCCGATGTTCGCCACGATCTCGGGTTGCCCAGCCGCCTGCTGTTCATCGGCCTGCCGCTCACGATGCTGCTGGGCACTGTTGCCGCCCGGTTGCTGTTCCCGAGCCTGTCGTGGTGGGTGTGCGCCGTGATCGGCGCCGCGGTTGCTCCGACGGATGCTGCGTTGGGTGCGGCCATCGTCAACGACGAGCGGGTGCCCGCTCGCATCCGCCGAGTCCTCAACGTGGAGAGCGGGCTCAACGACGGCATCGTCACCCCATTCGTCAAGTTCTTCATCGTCGCCGCAGTCATCGGCACGTCGTTGGAGACCGAATCGGAAGGCGGGGCGCTCGCCGAGCTGGCAATCGGGGTTGCCGGCGGTGCTGCGATCGGGGCTCTCGGAGGGTGGCTGATGTCGCGGGCAAGAGCTGCAGGCATCGGCGCGAAGAGCTACCGCAAGGTGGGTGTGACGGCGCTCGCCATCCTCTCCTACGCGGCACTCGTCGAGATCGGTGGAAATGGGTTCGTCGCGGCCTTCGTCGCCGGGCTGGCCTACGGCGCGGTCACCACCGATGAACGCGACGAGTCGTTGGAGTTCACCCACCAGTCGGCAGAGCTGATGTCGGTGATCGTCTGGTTCTTCTTCGGTGCAGTCATGGTGCCGACGCTGCAGGACGCGTCGTGGCAGGAGGTGTTGTTCGCTGTCGGCGCGCTCACAGTGGTGCGGATGGTTCCGGTGGCCGTGGCGCTGCTGGGCACCGGCTTCGACGCGGCCACCGTGGGCGTGCTCGGCTGGTTCGGCCCACGTGGTCTGGCGTCCGTCGTGTTCGCGCTGCTCGCTCTGGAGGGCCTCGAGCCCGCCGATGCGCAACGGGCGGTGACCATCATCACCGCCACCGTGCTGATGAGCGTGGTCGCCCATGGGGTCAGCGCCGGCCCCATCGCCGCCCGCTACGGCGCGACCGTCAGATCTGCGAGGTAGCGGGGCCGACCGCCGCCAGCGACAGCACCGCGACGAGGAAGTTGGAGTCGGGTGTGAACGGCCGGAGGTCCCATGCGGAGAGCAACACGTCGGGGACGAGCCCCACATGCTCGACATCGTCGAAGAACTCTGCGAACGAGTAGTCGCGCCCCGAGCCGAACCCGGTGACGATGCGCCCGCCGGTGCGCAGATGCGCAGCGAGACGAGCGAGGACAGGCCTGCGAGTGGCCGGATCGAGGAAGGTCAAGACGTTGCCGGCGCAGACCACGAGGTCGAAGCCCTCGGCGATGCCCATCGCCGGGAGATCGAGCTCGGCGAGGTCTGCGACCAGCCAGGTGGGACCGGGATGGTCGTGCTCGGCGGCCGTGATCAACACCGGGTCGATGTCGACGCCCACGACGGCGTGCCCTGCTCGCGACAGCGTGCCCGCCACCCGGCCGGGGCCGCAGCCGGCGTCGAGCACCCGTGACCCGCGGGCCACCATGGCGTCGACGAACCGTGCCTCGCCGTCGAGATCGTCGCCCGCGGCGGCCATCGACCGGAACCGCTCGACGTACCACGAGGAGTGATCCGGGTTGCGTTCGGTCAGTTCGATCCACCGGTTGAGCGACATGAGCGCGACGCTATTCGCCATGCCTCCGAACCGGGCGGCCAGGGGCGGCTGGTGGCTACCCGAGTACTGACCGCAACGCGTCGAGGCGCGATGGGATCAACCGGTACCACACCCACAGGCCTCGCTTTTCGCGCGCGACGAGGCCGGCGTCGACCAGGATCTTCATGTGGTGGCTCACCGTCGGCTGAGAACGGCCCGATGGCTCGACCAGATCGCAGGCGCACACCTCGTCGCCACCCGCGGCGGCGATGTGACTGAGCAGCCGGAGGCGGATGGGATCGGCGAGGGCTGCGAACGAGTTGGCCAGCAAGGCGGCCTGCGCCTCGTCGAGGATGTCGGTGCGCACAGGTGAGCAGCACGCAATCGGGTCGAGTGTGAGCAACTTGCGGGAAGCCATGCCGGAACTATATCGATGCACTTCGAAGAAATCCATTGACGTCGATCGATCTAATCGATAGCGTAAAAACATCGATGAGTGTCAATCTAGACGTTCGTCTCTTCCTGGAGGATCCCACAGATGTCACGCGTTCAGCTCGCCCTCAACGTTGCCGACCTCGATGCTTCGATCGAGTTCTACACCAAGCTGTTCGGTACCGAACCGGCCAAGGTCCGCGAGGGCTACGCCAACTTCGCGATCGCGAACCCGCCACTGAAGCTCGTCCTCTTCACCGGCATGGGTGAGCCTGGCTCGTTGAACCACATCGGAGTCGAGGTCGACGACGTCGAGGCCGTCGGGGCCATGATCGCCCGCGCAACCGAGCTGGGAATCGAGCAGGAGATCCAGGAAGACGTCTCGTGCTGCTTCGCGGTCCAGGACAAGACCTGGGTGAAGGGGCCGGAGAACGATTGGGAGTTCTACTACGTGAAGGGTGATGCGCCGGCCATGACGTGCGGCGTCGATGCCACCGCTGCTGGCTGGTCGTCGGAAGCGGCTGATGCCGGCACCGCCACTGCGGCGGCGCCTTCGACCTGTTGCTAGTGCTCGCCAGCCGCACACCTGGCCGCTGGTGGCGGCGGTGTGTTCGTTCTCGTGGCACGACAACCACGGTTGGCATCCCCCGAAACTGTCGTTGTCGTTCGCTGCGGGCGAGTGCTCTACATGCCGCCCGTCGCCGGCGGTCTGGCGGTGCCGCAACCTGCAGGGTTGTGGTGCCGAGGTCGCAGCGCGAGCATCTGTAGTCGGTCGCAGCGTCACTGATCCACGACCGGAGGAGCACCTGATGACGTCCGACACCGACGGTTCCGCGCTGCATGGTGGGTTCGACGAACGGTTCTCCGCTGCGCCGGCCACGCACTCAGCGTCGGGTGGCAGGAGATGAGCGGCAACTACTTCGGCGATCCCGCCAGGATCGACCCGCGCCGGCGGCCGCGCACGGTGTCGTTCGAGAACCCCACCGGCGCTGCCGGCTCAGCAGGGGCAACGCATGGCGGGCGCAAGGGCTCACCCAGTCGCCGGCTCGACATCGGTGAGCGGGTGGTGCTGGCCGACATCGATGGGCCCGGCCGAGTGGGCCACCTCTGGCTCACGCTGCCGCCGATGGCGCCCGAGCACCTGCGCGCGTTCACGCTCGAGGTGTTCTACGACGGCAACGACGCGCCCAGCATCTCGGTGCCCGTGCCCGACTTCTTCGGCACGGGCATGGGCCGTCCGGTGCCGTACCACTCCGCGTTGCAGAGCGTGCAGGAAGGCAGAGGCTTCAACTCCTGGATCCCGATGCCGTTCCGGCAGCACCTGCGCATCGAGTTGGTCAACGACTCGCCGCGACGAGCCGAGCTGTACTACCAGGTCGATCTCGTGCTCGGGCCGGTCGCCGACGACGAAGGCGTGCTGCACGCAAGCTTCCGGCGCGAGAACCCCACCACGCTGCGGCACGACTTTGTGATTGCCGACGGTTTCACGGGGCCGGGCCGCTTCCTCGGCTGCAACGTGGGCGTGCGCGTGCTGCCCGAGCCCGTGTGGTTCTCCTGGTACGGCGAGGGTGAGGTGAAGATGTACCTCGACGACGACAGCGACCTGCCCACATGGTGCGGCACCGGGTTGGAGGACTACGTGGGTACCGCGTGGGGGATGGGCGCGCACCAGACGCCACTGCAGGGGGTGTCGCTGGTGCTGGCCGACCCTGCCGCGAAGCGACGGCAGCCCGACATGGTGTCGTTCTACCGTTGGCACCTGCCCGACCCGGTGGTGTTCCAGGAACGGTTGAAGGTGACGATCCAGCAGATCGGTGCCGTGCTGCTGCCTCCCGGCAGCGGCGCGACGAAGGAAGCGATCGATGCCGCCGGGATCGTGTGCGGCAGCGGGTGGCGGCACATCGACCGGCCTTGGGCCGAGTGGTTCGCAGTGTGCGAACGCGTCGACGACTACTGCGCCACCGCCTACGTCTATTGCTGCGATGTGCAGTCCGTGCCGCGTGTGGTCGTCGCCGAGGCGATCGCCGACGTGGCCCGCGTGCCGTTCGAAGCGGCGCCCACCTTCGAACTGGCAATGCTCGACAGCTGACCGCGTAGCATCACGCCCAGCCCGGGGCCGATCGAGTTGTCTGGGACGGTCTACCAAGGAGAGGACTCCCATGCCGAGTGTCGCCGCTGCCGAGATCGCGCGTATGCGTGAGTCGGTGTTCTTCGAAGGGCCGGAGCTGGGGCGGCGCCTGAGCCGCTTCTGGATCCTGCTGGTCCTGGCGGCGATCATCGCCGCGGCCGGCGTGGTCGGCGACTCGACGGCCACAGTCATCGGGGCGATGATCGTCGCGCCGCTGATGCTGCCGATCCAGGCGACGATGCTCTCGGTGGTGCTGGCCGACCGCGTGAACCTGATGCGCTCACTGGCGTTGGTCGTTGCCGGTGCGTCCACCGCAATCCTGATCGGTTGGCTGATGGGCTTCGTCGTGGTCGGCGATGTGGTGGCGGCGACCAACTCACAAGTCGCGGCGCGGGTGAGCCCGCGCCTGATCGATCTTCTCGCAGCATTGGCCACCGGCGTGGTCGGCTCGGTGGCACTGGCCCGCCGCGACATCTCCGACACGCTGCCAGGGGTGGCGATCGCGATCTCCCTCGTGCCGCCACTCAGCGTCGTGGGCCTCACGTTGAATGCCGGCGAGTATTCGCAAGCGGGCGGCGCAATGCTGCTGTTCCTCACCAACGTTGCCGCCATCTTGCTCACCGGCACGGTGGTGATGGCCATCTACGGCGTCCATCGTCTCACAGCGCCCGATGTACCTTCGGCGATCAAGGCGGTCGATCGGCGCAAGGCGATCGTGGTCATCGTCGCCATGCTCGTGCTCGTGGGAGTGCCACTGACGACTGCCTCGATGAGGATCGCGCGAGAGACGACCCGTGAATCCACCGTTCGCGAAGTCGCGCAGCGAAGGTCGGCCGAGACGGGCTGGCAGTTGGTGCGGGTATCGCTCACCAACGGCAAGCTGACGGCCAGGTTCGAAGGCCCGTTGCCCGTGCCGTCGGTCGACGTGCTCCGCGAGGCGGTCGCCGCTCGTGGCGTCGACCTCGACTCGGTGCGAATCGAACTGGTGCCGCTGGCCACGATCGAGCTCGGCGACCCTCTGCCGTAGCCGCTCGTCCACGGCGCTGCCGTGCGGTCACGCTCGGCGGGCGACGAACGCGAAGCAGCCACCGCGCACGTTGCGGCCGTAGACCTCCGCCACCTCCGGTCGCTCGAGCAGGGCGCCGACGGCGGCGTTCAACCCGCTGCCGGCGGAGATCGGTGACACCAACTCGTACAGGATGCTGTGCTCGGCACCGTAGGGCCGCAGGATCATCGGTCGCTGGTCGAACTCTTCGGGAAGCGCGGCTGCCTGCCATGTGCTGCTGCACCCGTTGGTGTGCACCACGATCGGGCCGGTCTCGCGATAGGGACCCTGCCAGCGGAACGGCGACCACGCGATGATCGCTACCTCGTCGCCGGGCAACGAGTCGGCGAGGCAGCAACGCATGGGCCAACCGCCGTCTGCATCGATGAAGGGTTGGATCGGGTTGCCGCCCTGGTCGACGCCGCTGGCGAGCACCTCGCGCAGGTCGGTGGGTTCGATGCCTTCGAAGATCACGTTCGTCATGTCGCCAAGCTTGGGCCACGGGCGTGCCGGCGGCTGGCGGGAATCGGACATCGCCGTGACGGTGTTGCCGCGCGTCGAGGTGCTACAGCTCGAGTCGCGCGATCCAGAGGCCGGGCGCCTCCAGCTCGGTGGGGGTGGGCAGCGGGTTGGGTGTGGCCAGCAGCTGGGTCAAACGATCTTCGCCCACGCGGTCGACGACGCCGGCGGTGAACGCCTTGCCGCGCTGCACCTGCTCCTGCGTGAGCTGCAGGCCCAGCAGGCGCTCGACGAAGAGGTCGTCGGGGGAGGTCTCCAGCCGCCGCCTGCGTACGGCTTCGGCGATGCGCAGTGCGTCGCCGCCGATGACTCGCGCTGCCACACCGTCGACCAGGTAGTCGACCATGCCGACGACGGCGGCGACGGCGGCATCGAGCTGCGGCGCATGCAACGCCTGCTCGGGCGATTGCACTGCACCCAGCAACAGGGCAGGGTCGGAGAGCAGCCGTTGCATCGCCTGCATCGGGTCGCCGGCGTCGTCGAGCTCGAGCGACGACAGCTTCTCGGCAACGGCAGAAGGATCCGGCCGGAAGGCGCCGACGTGCTGGCGCACCAGCGCGGTGAACTGGTCGCGCAGCGCCGGGATGCTGAACAGCGTGTGACCGATCATCTCCTGCGCCAGCACCCACAGGCGCATCTCATCGACCGGCAGGCTCCACTCCTCGGCGAACTGATCGATGGTGGCCGGCACCACCAGCAACGCGTGATCGCTGCGCGGGATGGGGAGGTCGTACTGGCCGAACGTGCGGCCCGCCATGCGGCCCACCATCGAGCCGACAGCCATGCCCATCATGGCGGGGGCCATCATCTGGCTGAGGTTGGCCATCATCGCCATCATCGGATCGGTGTCGCCGGGCATCTCGACGTCGGTCGTGGCCGGGCGTTTGCCCAACGAGGTGGCGAGCTCGGTGAACAGCGGACGGTAGGCATCGAGCGTGCGCTGCGCCCAGACGCCCTTGGTGACCGGAGTGATCTCGGGGAACTGTGTGTCGAGGGCCGTGAGATCGCGCACGTGCATCTCGATGATGCGCGCAAGGTCGGCGAGCGCGATGCGCACTGCCGGATCGACGTTGGGCTCGCTGGCCCCGCCGTTGCTGGCGAGGCCTGCGAACTGGCGGGCGGCATCCCAGTTGAGCGGGCCTTGCCCCGAGAGCGCCTTGGCCAGATCGCCGAACATGGGGAGACCGGCGAACGGGTTGTCGCTCGATGCCGGCCCGGTCAGGTCGTCGTCTGCCATGCGCGCAGCCTACGGCGTCGCGCCCGGGCATTCTCGGCGGCGTCAGGTCTGCGACACAATTTTCGAGACGGTAGCGTCGTCGTCGATGAGCGTCACCGGCAGCACCGCAACTGCGACGCCCGTATGGGTCAGCGACGGCACCGGCGGGCTGGGTGCGCGCGTGCTGCGGTTGGTTGCGGCCAGCGACCGGGCTCGGGCCGCCGAGCCGGCGGAGTGCGACGTGCTGGTGTGGCTCGCCGCGACCGACGCCGACGCCCGCGCCGTACGTCGCGAGAGCGCCTTGGCCGGGTTCGGCGCCGCGTTGCACGACCATCCGCACGTCACCCATGTGGTGCTGGTGTCGTCGGCGATGGTGTACGGGGCGTGGGCCAACAATCCGGTGCCGCTCACGGAGGATGCGCTCCTCCGCCCCGACGTGGAGTTCCCGTTCGCCCGCCAGTTGGGTGCGGCCGAGCAACTGGTCGACGAGTGGCGCATGGCTGTGCCCGGCCGGTCGGTCACGGTGCTGCGGCCCGCGGTCGCGATGGCATCCGATGGCACCAGCCGCCTCGCCAGCGCGCTCGCTGCAGCCATGGGGCAGCGAGCCGGTGAGGCCGACCCGCCCGCTCAGTTCCTGCATCTCGACGATCTCGCGAGCGCGGTGATGCTGGCTGTCGAGCAACGGCTCGACGGTGTGTACAACGTGGCGCCCGACGGCTGGATACCCGGCGAGCGAGTGCGGGCACTGGCCGGCGCGGTGCCGCGGGTGAAGCTTCCCGACCGGATGAACCAGGTGATCAACAACCTGCGCTGGCGCTTTCAGCGCGGCCCCATCCCGCCCGGCCTGCGCAGCTACACCCGCTGGCCGTGGCTGGTGGCCAACGATCGTCTGCGGGCGGTCGGTTGGCAACCGTCGGTCACCAACGAGCAGGCCTACGTGGAGGGCACGGAAGCGAAGTGGTGGACCATGGTGTCACCGAAGCGGCGACAGGAGATCGCACTCGGCGGGCTCGGTGCCGTGCTGGTGTTGATCGCTGTGGTGGTGGTCCGCGGGCTGCGACGCGCCAGGGCACGCCGCCGCTGACGCACGCGTCGTGGCCCCGCACGCAGGCCAGAGCGGGCGCGGTCTACAGCGTGCTGCTGGGTTGCGCGAGCGTGAGGCCGAGAGTGGCAATCGTGCCGTCGGCCCGACGCACGCCGAGCACGACCACGTCGCCGGGCTGGTGAGCACCCAGCGCCTCGGCGAGGCTCTGGCCGGTGGTGACCGGCACGTCGTCGATGGTGAGGATCACGTCGCCACTGGTGAGGCCGGCCGTTGCCGCCGGTCCTGCGGGGTCGACGGCACTGACGCTCAGGTCGCCCGACGGATCGTCGTTGAGCGCAATGCCCATCCACACCTTGGAAGCGGCCGTGTAACCGGCGATCGCCTGCTGCAACTCGTCGAGGTTGGCCAGCGGCACGAGCCGGCTGCTGGTGTCGCCGTGCGAGCACAGGGCCACCAGTTCGCCGCGTTGGTTGATGACCGGCGTTCCCTCACGAATGGAGGCATCGCCCGCCCACGACGCGTCGATGGCGTTGTCGGCGCCGACGGTGACGTTGCGTTGCACATCGCCGAAGAACGTGAGCTGATCGCCCGGCAGCACCTCGGCGGCGACCGTGAACGACTCGATTGCGAACACGGAGTCGGGTACGAGCACGGCCAGGCCGCTGCGGTCGTCGACGAACAGCACGCGGGCGGTGTCGGTGCTGCCATCGGGCAGCAGCAGTTCGACGGTGAGCTCGGCGGTGACAGCTTGCGACGTGGTGACGACCAGATTGCCCCCGTTGACCGCCACAGCCACTGCACTGGTGGTGAGGTCTGCGCCCTGCTGCACCTGGTAGGTGGGCATCGGGGGCTCGACGGCGGCGATCGACGAAGCGACCGGTTCCGTGGAGGTGGCCGGGTTGGAGGTGGTGGACCCACTCGGGACGACCGACGTGGTGCGCACGGTGCTGGCAACGAGGTCGGTGACCGGCGTGGTGAGATCCGCCACGAGGCCGGTCTCGGAACGGAGGCCGAGTGTGGAGCGCACGGTGGCAACAGCGCTGCGCCCGGCTTCGGTGGGCAGCATCGTCCACAGCACTGCCATGGCCAGCAGCCCACCGATGGCTCCGGCGGCGGCGCTGAGCCCGCGCCCGATGACGAGCGGTGGCTCGGAGCGCAGCCAGGCTTGCTCGCCCATCTCGCTGGGGTGGCGCCATGCGCGCTCGTGTGCGGGTAACGGTGCAGGGTGCCCCTGCTCGTCGTTGTCCCACTCGCTCCAGCTCACGAGTCGGTCAGGTTAGTGACGATCGCGGCGCGAGTGGCATCGCGGCCCCTGTCCGTCGCCGGACGGCGACGCGCCGCTCGGTGGGGGCGACCGCGATCACGGCTACCATGCCCAGTTGTGCAATCTCCTGCAACAGGCAACTCGTGGTTGGGTCTCACCGACCAGGTGTTGCCCGTCGGCACGGCGTACGAGTGGTGCGTGCAGCCACAGTGCGGTGCCGTCGTGTTGTTCAGTGGCACGGTGCGCGATCATGCTGCCGACCAACAGGGCAACCTGCGGGCCGACGTCAGCCATCTCACCTACGAGGCCTACGACGAGCAGGTGGTGCCCGCGTTCGAAGCGATCGAAGCGGAGCTACGTCATCGCTGGCCCACCGCCGGCCGCATCGTGCTGCTGCACCGCACCGGTCGGCTCGCGCTGATGGAGAGCTCGGTGCTCGCGGTCGTCAGCGCTCCGCACCGGCCGGAGGCGTTCGAGGCAGCTCGCTTCGCAATCGATGCGTTGAAGGCCAGCGCCCCCATCTGGAAGCACGAGGAATGGGCCGACGGTGCCGATTGGGGCACGGGCGCTCACGCCCCGGTGGCCCCGCAGGCCGTGCCCACAGTGAGCAGTGAGGTTCGTACGTGACCTTCGTCATCGTCGGGCTCGTGGTGGTCGTCGTGCTCTTGCTGGGCATCATGCTGTCGCGCGGTGGCCCCCGCCAGGAACCGGGTGTGGTGAGCTTCCGCAAGCACATCGACGCGTTGTCTCCCGAGGCTCGCCGCGAAGTGATGGACCGCGTGCGTCCGCCGCGCGATGAAAACGACGGGTCGCAGGACTGAGCCATGGCACGCGACCTCGCCATCGACCTGGGTACCGCCAACACGCTGGTGTACATGAAGGGCAAGGGCATCGTGCTCAACGAGCCCTCCGTCATCGCGCTCAACCGGCAGACCGGCGAAGTGCTGGCAACCGGGCGCGAGGCCTGGCAGATGATCGGCCGCACGCCTGGTTACATCGTGGCCGTGCGTCCGCTGCGCGGCGGCGCCATCACCGACTTCGAGATCACCGAGCGCATGATCCGTCTGCTGCTGCAGCGCGTCGGCGTCAGCCGCTTCACGCGCCCGAAGGTGGTCATCTGCGTGCCGTCGGCCATCACCGAGGTCGAACGCCGCGCCGTCACCGACGCTGCTCGCCGCGCCGGTGCGGCCGATGCGCAGCTCATCGAGCAGCCGATGGCCGCTGCCATCGGCGCCGATCTGCCCATCGACGAACCGATCGGCAACATGGTCATCGACATCGGTGGCGGCACCAGCGAAACCGCGGTCATCAGCCTCGGCGGCATCGTTGCGCTCGAGGCCGTGCGGGTCGGCAGCTTCGACATCGATGCGTCCATCCAGGCGTTCGTGCGCCGCGAGCACGGCATCGCCATCGGCGAACGCACGGCAGAAGAGGTGAAGGTCGCCATCGGTTCGGCGTCGGTCACCGAGGACGAGAGCCAGGCCGAAGTGCGTGGTCGCGACCTGATGACGGGCCTGCCCAAGACGGTGGTGCTCACTCCCGAGGAGATCCGCTTCGCCATCGACGACGTCATCAGCAGCATCATCGCTTCGGTGGTGCGCTGCTTGGCCAAGGCGCCCCCGGAGCTGGCGCAGGACTTCCTCGTGCGTGGCATGTACCTCGTCGGCGGTGGCGGCCTGCTACGCGGACTGGCGCAGCGCATCGAGCGCGAGACGCAGGTGCCGGTGCGCATGTCCAACATGCCGCTGGAAGCCGTCGTGATGGGTGCCGGTCACTGCATCGAGCACTACGACGCGCTCAAGGGCATGTTCATGGGCGCCCGCCGCTGACTGCCATGGTGCGACGCCTGCATGGTGTCGCACTGCCGGCCGCGTTGCGGTCGGTGCTCCGTCGGGCTCGTCCTATCCGCGGCCATCCCCGCCGCGGCAGGCCAGTAGTGGCTCAGTTCGGTGCTGGTGGAGGGTCGACGCCAGGCGAGCTCGGCAGCATCGGGCGCCTGGAACAGCGGTAGCCACCCGTCGAGGCCGGCGCGGCGGATCGGGTCGGGTGCGGCTTCTGGGCGTGATCCGTTCCGAACATGCTCTGGGCGGTTTCCGTCTCGGCCTACGAGACGATCCACGCCCAACACCTCGCTCCGATCTGCTGCCCTGGGCGGTGGACAGCAAAGCGCCGAACTGCCGAGCTGCGGGCTGGACAGTCGACCTCGGGTGCGACAATGTGCGTCCAGTGACCGATGACTCGTTCGACATCACTGGCGAGCGTTCGTGACCGACGACCCGTCGGTCACGATGTTCATGCTGCCGTCTGCATGCGCTGGTCGCGGAGTTGGTGCCCGGCGGGATCCGCAAGAAAGTGGTCAGGCAGGCAGAACAGATCCTGGTCGACGTCTAGGCGACCTCAGCGACGCAGTGCCAGCGACTCGGCCTCGCCGACGACACGTTGTCAGAGATCGTGATGCTCGACGACCAGGTGCGCAGCCATCTTGGTGAGCGCAACGATCCGGGCTCGGGCGGTACAGTCCGGCGGCGGCGCTGTATCAATTGGCGCACTGCGGGGACAAGGGGTTGCATGCGGTCGTTGGTCGACAAGTCGAATGTGCTGCACGCCGGCCTTGCGGCCATACGCCAGCAGTACTCGGTTCCATCGGAGTTCCCGCCGGAGGTGGTGGCGGCTGCCGAAGCTGCGGCCGCTCGCGCGCCGACCGAGCACACGGATCGCACCGACTGGCCGTTCATCACGCTCGACCCGGCAACCAGCACCGACCTCGACCAGGCGTTCACCATCGAGCGCAGCGGCGACGACCTGCTGCTGCACTACGCAATCGCCGATGTCGCCTGGTTCGTGCAGCCCGGCGACGCGCTCGACCACGAGGCATGGAAGCGCGGTGCCACGCTCTACCTTCCCGATGGAAAGGCGGGGTTGTACCCGCCTGCGCTGGCGGAAGGTGCAGCCAGCTTGCTGCCCGACGGCCCCCGCCCGGCGGTGGTGTTCCACGTGCGGGTCGCCGGCGATGGTGCAGCGCGACTGGATGGGGCCGAGCGAGCCGTCATCCGCAGCCGCGCGAAGCTGGCCTACGACTCGGTCACCGCTGCCGACCTGCCCGCCGACTTCGATGAGTTCGCCCGCCGCGTGCAGGCGGCAGCAGTCGCTCGCGGCGCCGGCACGATCGAGCCACCGGAGCAGCAGGTCGAACACGTCGGAGGCGATGGCTACCAGCTCGTCTTCCGCCCGCGCTTGCCGTCGGAGGACCACAACGCAGCGATGTCGCTGGCCGCCAACCTCGCCGTTGCCGACGCGATGTTCCGCGCAGGCACCGGGCTCTTCCGGGTGATGCCCGAGCCCGACGAGCGGGCAGTGAAGCGCTTGCGGCACACGGCTCGCGGCTTCGGCTTGGCATGGCCGGCCGATCAGTCACTGGGAGCGTTCTCGTGCACGCTCGACGCCAACGACCCCAAGCACGCCGCGTTCATGCTGGCCGAGCGCCGGGCCGGCGGCGGTGCCGACTACCAACCGTTCACGGCCGGGGTCACACCGTGGCACGCGGCGATGGCCGCCACCTACGCCCACTCCACCGCACCGCTGCGCCGGCTGGCGGATCGCTACGTGGTGCAGGTGGCCCTGGCCGTGGCCAACGGTCGGCCGGTGCCCGACGACGTGGCAGAGTCGCTCGAGCTGCTGCCCGCCACCATGGATCGCGCGGATTCCACTGGTAACCGCATCGAGCGGGCGGTGCTCGACCTGGCGGAGGCCGTGATCATGCAGGGCCACGAGGGTGAGTCGTTCGACGCCGTCGTGGTCGACGACGACGAGGACGGCACCCGCATCCAACTGCTCGACGTTGCAGTGGTGGCCAAGGTGCGCGCTCACGGCGTCGCCCCCGGCGACATGTTGCGGGTGAAGTTGGTCGCTGCCGATCTGGCTCGGCGCACCGTGCAGTTCGAGCGGGTGTCCTGACCCCGTCGCGAGCGTCGCGTTGCGGCGACGACCGAGTCAGGCAGCGACGATCTTGTAGACGGCGCTGTCGACGAGTGAGAGCACGTACATCTCGCCGTCGGGGCCGGCGTTGATCGAGCTGACGGCGTTGACCTGTCCCAGCACCAGCTGTTCGGCGAGCACGCCGTCGGTGGCGTGCAGCGCGGTGACGATGCCGCTGCATGCATCGCTGAGCAGGTACCAGCCGACCAGCGAGGGGATGGCCGTGCCACGGTAGACGTCGCCACCCGTGACCGAGCACCCGGCATCACCGTGCGGGTACTCGAAGATGGGCATCGTGACGCCGCCTTCGGGTTGGTCGCTGTTGTAGCGGTGGGTGCCTTCCCACGCGCTCCAGCCGAAGTTGAGGCCTCGGCCGCCACCATCGACGGCGCGGGCGAGGTCGACCTCCTCCCACTCGCCTTGGCCGACATCGGCGATCCACAGATCGCCCGTCTGCCGGTCGAAGTTGAAGCGCCACGGGTTGCGCAACCCGACCGCCCAGATCTCGGGCTGGGCGCCATCGACACCGACGAACGGGTTGTCGGCCGGCACCGTGTACGGCTCGGCGCCGGCCGCCAACGGGTCGATGCGCAGCATCTTGCCCAGCAGCTGGCCCACGTTGAGCGAGCGGCGATCCGGGTCGTTGGCGGAACCTCCGTCACCCATGCCGATGTAGAGGTAGCCGTCGGGGCCGAAGGCCAGATCGCCGCCGTTGTGGTTGCTGTGCGGCTGGTCGATGGCGAGCACCTGGCGGGTGCTGGCCGCCTGCAACGTGCCGTCGTCGCCGACTTGATACTCGGCGATCACGGTGTCGCCGTCGCCGTCGGTGTAGTTGACGTACGCCAGTGGCTGCGACGGGTGGAAGGCCAGACCGAGCAGCCCCTGCTCGCCGCCGCTGGAGAAGTCGTCGGTGAGCTCGAGCACCGGTGCCCCGGCCACCCCGTCGCGTACCGGCACGATGGAACCGCCCTGCAACACCACGAACAGTGTGGGGTCGCCATCGCGCCACGCCAGATCCACCGGGTTGGGCAGGTCGCCCACGAACTGCTCGAACGCCACCTGGTCGGCGGCGAGGGCCACGGTGTCGTCTGGAGTTGCGGTGTCGTCTGGTGCTGCGGTGTCGCTGGCCTGCGGAGTGGCTGGATCGCTGGTGTCAGGACTGCCCGCGTCGGGGCCTGCTGGGTCGGTGCTGCCGGCCGGAGTGGTCGCGAACGTGACGTCGGGGCCGCTTTCCCCTGCGCCGGAGGGGTCGCTGTCGCTGCCGCAGGCCGCCAGCAGCAGTGCCGCGACGGCGAGCAGCAAGATGGGGCGTCTCACGGTTGCGTCACCCGCACCAGGCCCTCCTGCACGACGCTGATGGCCAGCGTGCCGTCGGCCGTGAAGATGTTGCCGCCGGCCAGGCCGCGGGCGCCACCGGTGGAGATGGGTCGCTGGTCGTAGAGCAGCCAATCGTCGGCCCGGAACGGGCGGTGGAACCACATCGCGTGATCGAGGCTGGCCATCTGCATGCCCGGTGTCTCCCACGACATGCCGAAGGGCAGCACCGTCGTGTCGAGCAGGGTCATGTCGCTCGCGTAGGTGACGATGCATGCGTGCAGGGTGGGGTCGTCGGGCAGCGTGCCATCGGCGCGCATCCAGACCTGTTGATCGTCGGCGGGCTGGCCGTTGCGACTGAACGGGTCGCTGCCCACGTGGCGCAGATCGATCGGTCGCGGCCGGTCGTACCACTCGCCCATCCGTTCCTTGTACGGCGCCATGCGCGTCTTGAAGTCGGCCAACGACTCGGGCGCGGGCACGTCGAGCGGCATCGGCAACTGGTAGCTGGGCCCGGTCTCGGCCACGTGGAAGCTGGTCTGCAGGTTGAAGATGGCGCGCCCGTGCTGAATGGCGACGACGCGGCGGGTGGTGAAGCTGCGCCCGTCGCGGATGCGGTCGACCTCGTAGAGGATGGGCACGGTGGGGTCGCCCGGCCGCAGGAAGTAGGCGTGCAGTGAGTGCACGCGGCGGTCGGGCTGCACCGTGCGAGTCGCGGCCACCAGCGCTTGGCCGGCAACTTGGCCACCGAAGACACGTTGTCGGTTCTCGTCGGGCGAGACGCCGCGGAAGAGGTTGACCTCGATCGCTTCCAGATCGAGCAGGTTCACCAGGTCGTCGAGCGCCGTCATTCCGGTCGAGTCTGGCAGCAGTCAGCCCGATTCGTACAGCGGTACACGCCACAGCACCCAACTGTCGTCGCTCCACACCTCGGTCCAACCCATCTCCGCCGCCGCTCGATCGGTGACCAGCGGCTGGCTGTAGGTGCTGTTGCGCCGCATCATGAAGTAGTCGGCGCGTTGGCGCACGATGGTGAGGTCGTCGGACTGCACACCGCGACGACCGGTGTAGAACGTGAGGGAGCGCACCTTGAAGAACGCGACCACGTCGTCCTGGTGGGTGTAGGTGCGGATGGCCGTGAAGGCGGCCTGCGCGTACGGCGCTTCCGGGCCGTCCTGCACCTTCCCGCTGTCGTTGAACGCTCGTGCGTCGCCGACCGCCGAGGAGAGATCGACCACATGGAGAAGGCTGATGCCCGCCAGCGTCGCAGTGGCCAACCAGGCTCCGGCCTGGCGGGAGGCCAATTGCCGTGGAAGCGGGATGGCGGCGACCGCCTGCGCCGCGAAGTAGACGGCGAACGGCGTGACACCCAGCAGGTAGCGGTCGGCGATCGCCGGGATCATGCCCACCAGCAGCATCGACCCGACGGCGAACACAACGAGCGGCGCGTCGGTGGCCGGCCGGCGCCAGAGCCGGATTGCCACACCGGCGACGACCACGAGCGAGACCAGCAACAACCTCACGCCTGCGAGCCAGCTGAAGCCGAGCTGATCGGCAAACGCCGTGCGGAACGGGCCCTGCAGCTTCGACCAGGTCTGGTGCAGGCCGGCGTCGGCGTACTCGGGCGCGATCGCGCTGGGCAACAACAACTGCGCCAGCACGGCGCTGCCCAGGAACGTGACGAAGGGCGTCGCGACTTGTCGCCTGTCTGCCGCCCGCCAGCGCCCACGAAGGTCGAGCAGTTGGGCGACGGCGATTGCGGCGATGAGGGCCAGACCTTCGCGGCGCACGTTGAACACGCACATCGCCATCAGGCCGAGCGTCACCAACTGACCGCGGCTGGCGGCATCGAGCGGCTGCTCGTGCCGCAACCGATCGAGCCACCACAGCGTCAACCCGACGCCGGCCATGTACGGGAACTCGCTGACCAACTTGTCGGTGTGCACCAGGTAGGCCAACGTGGTGCCCACCGAGGCAACGGTGGCAAACGCGAGCCAGCGGTGCATGCGGCGCCGCACCACCGCGTGAAAGCCCCAGAGGAACACCACGAAGCACGCGACCTCGACCAGCTTCAACTTGGCGAAGTCGAGCCCGAACATGCGCAGGAACGGGGCCATCAGCATCGGGAAGCCCCACGGGTACACGTACGGGCTGAAGCCGGGCCTGGCGCCGTTGTCGACGTTGAAGTGGTTGTCGGCGACGACCTGGCCGATGTTGCCGTCGAGGAGGCTCTGCCCCTGGCGCAGGTACAGCGTGAAGTCGTCGCCCCACGCGTGGCCGGTGCGGTGCAGGCCGACGGCAGCTGCGACGACGAGCACGCTCAGCGCCAGCATCGGCCAATGGCGAGGCAGCGCCGCTCGGACGCGCGCCCGCCCCTCGTGCGAACTCATGCCTGCGATTATGGTGCCCGCATGACCCTGCTCCCGCTCACCCCCGACCAGTTGCTGTCCACCACTCGTGCCGTGCGGAAGCGGCTGGACTTCGATCGATCGGTGCCCGACGAGCTGATCCGCGAGTGCGTCGATCTCGCAATGCAATCGCCCAGTGGCTCGAACAACATGACGATGCAGTTCGTGGTGGTGCGCGATGCTGCAAAGCGCGCCGCGATCGGCGAGATCTACCGCCAGTGCTACGGCATCTACAGCCAACTCGACGGCGTGTACATCGGGTCCATCGACAAGGGCGGCGAGGCCGCGAACGCGCAGCAGCAGCGCAGCACCACGTCGGCCGACTTCCTGGGCGACCGCATGGGCGATGCGCCGGCGCTGGTGATCGCCTGCACCGGCGGGCGTGCCGACGGCTTGCCGGCGATGATGACGTCGTCGATGTTCGGCAACGTGCTGCCGGCGATGTGGAGCTTCATGCTCGCCGCTCGCGCTCGCGGCCTGGGCACCTGCTGGACCACCATCCACCTGATGATGGAGCAACAGGTCGCCGACGTGCTGGGCATCCCGTTCGACACCGTGCAGCAGGTGTGCCTCAGCCCACTCGCCTTCACGGTGGGCACCGACTTCAAGCCCGCCGCCCGCCCGCCCGCCGACAGCATCATCCACTGGGATCAGTGGTGAGCCTGCCGTCGTCGCTGCGCAGCTACGCCCTGGCGGCGAAAGGCTTCATGCCGCCGGAGGAAGGTGATGCGCTCTTCGCCGCAGCGGTGGCCGCCGGTGCCGCCGTGCCCGGGCCGCCCTTCCTGGAGGTGGGCTCGTACTGCGGTCGATCGACGGTGTGGCTGGGTGCCGCGGCGCGCGCTGCCGACAGTGTGGTGTTCGCCGTCGATCATCACCGCGGCAGCGAGGAGAACCAGGCCGGCTGGGAGCACCACGACACGTCAGTGGTCGACCCACGCACCGGCAAGATGGACACCCTGCCCACCTTTCGCGACACCATCCACGATGCCGGGCTGGAGGACGTGGTCTTCGCAGTGGTGGGGCAGTCGGCGGCGGTGGCAGCGCACTGGGCGTCGCCGCTGGCGTTCCTGTTCATCGACGGTGGCCACGGTGACGAACCCGCCCGCCTCGACTACGAGGGCTGGACGCCGCACGTGGCCGTCGGTGGCACGCTGGCCATTCACGACGTCTTCCCCGACCCCGCCGACGGCGGCCGCCCGCCCTACGAGCGCATCTTCAAGCCCGCAGTGGAGAGTGGTCGCTTCGAGGTGATCGGCGCCACTGGCAGCTTGCGAGTGCTACGCCGGACGCGCTGACCTCCACGTTGCAACGACGTCGGCGGGGTCGAACAGGTCGAGCGCGTCGGCGGGTAGCAACTGCTGGTTCGCGCCCACCACCCACTTGTTGGCGTCGGCGAGTTGCGCAGTCAGCTCCTGCACGGTCGCTGCGCGCCACAGACGCGTTGCGCGAGCGGCCCGCTCGGCCAGCGACTCCTCACGAAGGATCTTGCTGCGTTCCTTGCGCACGAACTGCTCTGCCCACCAGCCGTCACCCCGGGGTGTGTCGAGGTCGAGGGGCTTGCCGTGCAGGTGCGCGGGCTCCAGCTCGTTACGGGCGATGGCATCGGCGATCTGCTGCTCGACGATGTGGTCGATCCAACTCACGCCCGCAATCGTAAGCCCGCTGTGTCTAGGATCGCCGCATGTCGTCGCTGCCGCCACCCGGCGGCCCACCCCCTCCGCCGCCCCCGCCGATGCCGTATGGGCAGATGCCGTATGCGCCGCCGGCCGCTGCGCCCGGCCCGCCGCCAACAAGGCGCATCGGCATGTGGATCGTCGTCGCAGTCGTGGTGGTCGCCGGCCTCGGCGCTGCGGCGTACTTCGTGTTCGGCGGCGACAGCGATGGCACCGCTGCGGAGACGACCACCGTCGCCACCGATGGCACCGCTGCTGAGCCGACCACCGTCGTCACCGCGCCCGCGCTGGCCACCGACGGTGCGCATCAAGTGTGGGCGGCCATCGTGGCCAAGGCCGCGGTCACCGACGACGACCCGAGCGCGTCCATCGTCCGGTGCCCGTTCGGCGAGCTCGACAGTTTCACCGGCATGGGTTCCGCGGAAGTGCAGCGGCTGATGGCAACGGCGCAACTGGGCGATGCGTCCAACGACGTGTACCTGCCGCCGGCCGCCGCCTCGCCAGCGGTGATGCAGTGCCAGTACTACGACAGCGACTCTCAGACGCAGGTCGGGCTGCTCGTGTCGGGGCGCCCCGCCGGCGACTACCACGCATCGCTCGACGCGCAACTGGCCGACTTCGACCTGGTGTACCAACCCGACACGTCGCACCAGGGCGGCACGATCGTCTCGTTCTGCGCAACGGCGAAGGATGCGTCAACCGATCTCGCCGGCTTCTGCGATGCCGACTGGTACGACGATCAGCTGGTCGTCGCTGCCTACATCGGCGGCGACGGTCAGTCAGCCGAGTTGGTCGTCGAGTGGTTGCAGGTGGTGCTGCCGACCGTCGTGGAGAACCTGGCGGCCGTCGACCCGACGACGATCGGGTTCGACCGCACGTCTGTGTGAACTGCCGAACGAGCGGGCCCGGGTGGCCGGCTCATGTCAGCCGAACTGCACGCCCTGCGCCAACGGTAGCTCGTTGCTGTAGTTGATGGTGTTGGTGGCCCGACGCATGTAACCCTTCCAGGCGTCGCTGCCGCTCTCACGGCCGCCACCCGTGGTCTTCTCGCCGCCGAAGGCACCGCCGATCTCGGCGCCGCTGGGCCCGATGTTGACGTTGGCGATGCCGCAGTCGCTGCCGGCCGCGCTGCAGAAGCGCTCGGCCTCGCGCACATCGGTGGTGAAGATGCTGCTGGCGAGGCCCTGCGGCACGTCGTTCTGCAGGTGCACCGCCTGGTCGAAGCTGTCGTAGGTGAGCACGTAGAGGATGGGCGCGAACGTCTCGGTGGCCACGATCTCGGTTTGGCCGGGCATCACGGCGATAGCCGGGCGGACGTAGGCCGCGGCCGGCGCTTCGTCGGCGAGGTGACGTTCGCCGCCCACCACCACGCTGCCACCGTCGGCCTGCGCGGTGGTGAGTGCGGCCTGCATGCGGTCGAAGGCGGTCATGTTGACGAGCGGGCCGACGAGGGTGTTGCTGTCGAGCGGGCTGCCCACGGGCAGGCTGCCGAACGCAGTGGCAAGCCGGCTCGTCACCTCCTCCAGGCGCGAACGATGCACGATCAGGCGGCGCAGGCTGGTGCAGCGCTGGCCGGCCGTGCCGGCGGCGGAGAACGTGACGCCGCGCACCACCAGTTCCATGTCGGCACTGGGGGCGACGATGGCGGCGTTGTTGCCTCCGAGCTCGAGGATGCTGCGCCCGAACCGGGCGGCGACCACTGGGGCCACCTTGCGACCCATGGCCGTGCTGCCGGTGGCGCTGACGATCGCGATGCCTTCGTGCGCGACGAGTTGCGCGCCCACCACTCCATCGCCCAGCAACACCTGGTTCAGGTCGGCGGGCACGTCCATTCCGGCGGTGGCGCGTTCGAACAGTGCATGTGTCGCCAGCGCCGTCAGCGGGGTCAGCTCGCTCGGCTTCCAGATGACCGGGTTGCCGCACACCAGGGCCAGCGCCGCGTTCCAGCTCCAGACGGCGACCGGGAAGTTGAAGGCGGTGATCACTGCTGTGGGGCCGAGCGGGTGCCACTGCTCCATCAGCCGGTGGCCGGGGCGCTCGCTGGCGATGGTGAGGCCGTGCAGCTGACGGCTGAGACCGACGGCGAAGTCGCAGATGTCGATCATCTCCTGCACCTCGCCCAGTGCTTCGCTCTCGATCTTGCCGGCTTCGAGGGTGACGAGGCGAGCGAGGTCGGCCTTGTGGAGGCGCAGTTGCTCGCCCAGCCGCCTGACCAGCTCGCCGCGCAGCGGTGCCGGCGCGCTGCGCCAGCGCTGGAAGGCGGTTGCGGCTTTCGCAGCCATCGTGTCGACATCGTCGGTGGCCGGCATGAAGCCGAGCGTTGCGCCGGTGATGGGGCTGCGGGCGCTGTGCGGCCCGGCGCCCAGTGGTGCGGCCCCGCACGCGACGAGGGCGTTGTTGGCTATGGCAGTCAGGGCATCGGCAGTCGGAAAGCTCACCCCGACATCGTGCCACGTCGTGATGGGCGATTCGGTTGGACTACTGGTATCGAATCAGATACCATTGCCGAATGAACGTGGAAGGATTGATCAGAGGTGCGCGTGGCAGCCGATCGTTGCGCGGCCTGGCCGGGCCGGCGCATACGTCGCACGCAACGATCGTTGCGTACGAGGCGGGCAGAGTCGCGCCCACTACCGACACGCTGGAGCGAGTGGTGCGTGCGGCGGGTTTCGAGGTGGAACCGGCGTTGGTACGCGCCCTGCCGGCGGCCGCCCGCGCCGGGCGAGGGTCGGAACTGCTGGAAGTGCTCGCACTCGCGGCCCAGTTCCCAGCCCGTCATCACGCCACGCTTCGCTGCCCGGTGTTCGGTCCGTCATGACGGCGGTACCGACTCCTCCTGCGGCCTCGCTGGCCGACAAGATCGTTGCACTGCACAGTGCGCTCGCAGCTGGTCGTCTGCCGCACGCGTTCGGCGGTGCGCTCGCGTTGGCGTGGTGCACGCACCGCGCACGAGGCACGATCGACATCGACGTCAACGTATTCATCGCGATCGACCGTCTCGACGATCTGCTCGCTGCGTTGCCGGGCGAGGTCGCATGGGCCGAGGCCGAGCGTTCGCTGCTGGAACGCGATGGGCAGGCGCGGTTGTGGTGGGACACCACCCCTGTCGATGTGTTTCTCAACACCACGCCCTTTCACGCCGACGTCGCGGTGCGGTCGCGTCGTCAGCAGTTCAACGGAGCCGACGTGCCGTTCCTCTCGTGCACCGATCTGGCCGTGTTCAAGGCGTTCTTCAATCGGACGAAGGACTGGGCCGATCTCGAGGAGATGGCCGTGGCGGGCACGCTCGATCGTCAGCGAGTTGTCGGCGTGCTCGCCGAGTATCTGGGGCTCGACGACCCGCGGGTGGGGCGGGTGCTGGCGTTGCCGCCGGAGGAGTAGTTCAGCAGGGGAGCGGGCCGGGCGCGGTGGTGTCGGGGAAGTAGCGGTGGTGGTGGGCGCCGGTGATCTCGATGATGCCGTTGCCGTGTCGGCCGTCGTCGGTGGTGAAGGCCACCTGGTTGAGGCCGCCGCGTTGGAACGGCTCGTACGGTCGGTCGAATCGACCGCCGGTCTCGACAGTGATCGTGCGGCCTCCTGCCAGCGTGAAGGAGGCAGTGCCCTGGAGACCGGCGACGGTCTCGCCGTGGTCGCCGTAGCGGGCGGCAGCGCCGTCGGACTGCAGCCAGGTGAAGTCGTGACGGAATGCGACGACGGGGATCGGGTCGCCGCCGTCGGCCGGGGTCCAACAGCCGTCGGAGTAGACCGGCGCACCGTTGGCGAACTCCCAGTGCCACATGCCGAAGAAGCCGTCTGGCAGCTGCAGTTGCAGCCACATCCACAGCGGGCAGCGAGCGTGGTGGCGGATGCCCCAGCTGTGGTCGCGCTGGCCCCACCAGTTGATGACCTCACGGGTGGTGCCCTCGTACGTGTAGGTGCCGTTGAACCAGCCCGACTGCAGCATGTGGCTCTGATCCCAGATCAGTTCGTTGCCGGCGCGCATGTTGCCGCGGCGAAGCGCGTAGGGCTGGGTACGAGCGCTGAACGTGAGGTCCATCCCGAGTGCGCTCTGCTCGGGGTCTGCCCACAGGTGGAGCTCCTCGAACGGGGTGACCACCTCGATGCGCGCCGCGGGTGTGGTCATCGTGTGCGGGTCGCCGGCATGGGGTCGCTCACTGTGCGCCAGCACCTTGGTGCCGCCGATGTTGCCCATCTGCAGAGAGTCCATGATCCCTCGCAGAGGAAACGTGGCCATCGTGAGGATGACCATGTCGCCCAGCTGGTCGGGCCGGTGAGCGACGAAGAACAGGCTTTCTCGCCAATGCTCGTGCTGCGTCTGCACGGTTGCCAGCGGCTCGGGTGTCTGGTGGATCAGGTACTCGTCGAACGCCGTCAATCGCCGCATGTTGCTGCCTCCCGGTTGCGTGTGTCGGGAGCGTACGTCGGTCGGCCACGTGCGGACGGAGCCTTCTGCGGCAGACCGACCAGCTGCTGCGAAACCTCAGTCGATGCAGCGAGGAACGAACACGTTGCTGGCGGCGCTGGTGCCGGTGATGGCGTCGGCGGCGAGGATGACCGCTGCGCCGGTGTAGGCGCTGGTCTCGTCGGGGGGGAAGCGCACGAGCGACGGGTAGACGATGCCGGTGTCGTACGACCCGTCGTCACGACGATGAGGACGAGTCCACTCGAGGAGGTCGGTGGCGGTGCTCATGTCGCCGATGGCGGCATGAGCGATGGAGGCCTCTGCGGTCTCGCTGGCCGTGATCCACGGTTCGTCGCTGACACAGCGGATGCCCTTGCCTTCCATGGCGAACACGGACCAGCCGTCGGCCAAGCGAGCCTTCGCCGGCTCGCCGGTCATGCAGCCGGCGAGCACCGGGTAGTACCAGTCCATCGCCCAGCGTTCCTTGGGCTCGAAGGCACCGGGTTGAGTGGCGACGACATCGGCCAACCGGCGACCGGCCTCGCACCAGTCGGGCCGTGGCTCGTTGATCAGCTCGGCCAGTTGCGCCCCACACTTCAGCGCGTGAGAGATGCTGGAGGAACCGGTGAGCAGCGCGTAGTCCCAGGGCCGCTCGTCGGCGGTGCACGCCCAGAGCGGGGTTCCGTTGGGCTTGCGCATCGACAGCACCCAATCCAGCGAGCGCTGCACCGTGGGCCACAGGTGATCCACGAATGCGCGATCCCAGGTGCACAGCCAGTGGTGCCACACGCCGGTGGCGATGTAGGCGCACACGTTCGTGTCGAGCTTGGCTTCTTCCACCGACCCGTCGGGCAAGTAGTAGTTCCACCAACTGCCGTCGGGCAGCTGGATGTCGACCAACCACTCATAGGCGCGTTCGGCCGGGCCGTGCAGGCCGGCCACGTCGAGCGCCATCGCCGTTTCGACGTGGTTCCAGGGGTCGCAGTGGCCGCCGGGAAACCACGGGATCATGCCGGTGTCGAGCTGCAGCGAGGCGATCGACTCCGCCGTCTGCACCACTTCATCCGCAGACAGCACGCCTTCGATGTGCGGGATCGGGCTCACGTCTTCTCCCCGTACACGATGTAGCTCTTTCCCATCACGGGGGCGAGACCGCGCTCGAGCACGGCCATGCTGCGGGGTTGCTTCGTGATCTCCCACTCGAGCACCTCGCGGTACTTGGTGACCAGCGCGTGATCGTTGTCGCGCGGGCCGACCGCGCACTTCAGCCACCAGTACGGCGAGTGCAACGCGTGCGCGCGATGACTGCCCAGCACGTTGAGACCCGCAGTGCGCAGCTTCGCCTTCAGCTCGGTGGCGCTGTAGATGCGCACATGCCCGCCCACCGACTTCGGCGCGTGGTACTCGTCGCTGAGCAGCCAGTTGATCTTCTCCGGATACCACGTGGGAACCGTTGCCGCGAACGTACCGCCCGGCTTCAGCACTCGCACGAGCTCGGCAAGTGCAGCGACGTCGTCCTGGATGTGCTCGAGCACCTCACTGGTGATCACACGATCGAACGAGTTGCTGGCGAACGGCAAGCGGGTGGCATCGCCCTGCAGTGCGCCGACGTAGCGCTCCTCGGGGATCTCGCCAGCAGCGATCATGCCGCCGAACGTGGCCCGGGTGGAGACGACCTCGTCGGCCATGTAGTCGAGCGCCACGATGTTGGCGCCACGCCGTGCGATCTCGAAGGCATGGCGGCCGAAGCCGGCGCCCGCGTCGAGCACCAGATCGCCGGCCTGCAGGCCCAATCGGTCGAAACGAATCGTCAGCAAGGGCTCAGACCCTGCCGTTCTTGCGCAGGCGACCGTTCTTCTCCAGCTTGGCCACGTTGGCCGGCATCGCCAGCACCTCGCGGTACTGGTCGACCGTCAGCTGTGCGCAGTGCTTCCACGTCCAGCGATCCACCACACGGGCGCGGCCGGCAAGCCCCACACGAGCGCGCAGCTCGGCATCATCGAGGCCGCGACGAATGGTGGCGGCCAGTGCCTCCACATCGCCGGCCTTGCACTGCAACACGGTGTCGCCATCGCTGCCGGTCACCTCGGGCAGCGCACCGCCATCGGTGGCGACGAGGCAGATGCCGGTGGCCATGGCCTCGATCGCGGGGAGGCTGAAGCCTTCATAGAGGCTGGGCACCACTGCCAGTTCGGCTTCGGCGTAGAGCTCGACGATGCGCTCGTCGGGCACGCCCGACACGAAGTCGATGTGCGGGCGCAGGCCGAGCTTGTCGATGAGGTCGTTGCTGGCGCCCTCGCGGGGACGGCCGATGATGGTGAGGCGGATGTCGTCGCGCTCGGTGCGCAACTTGGCCATTGCCTCGAGCAGGTACGACAGCCCCTTCAGCGCAACATCGGCCGACGCGGTGGTGATGAGGCGGCCGGGCTGGCGCTGCACGGCGGGCAGTGGCGTGAACAGCTCGGGGTCGACACCCACCGGCACCAGCTTCATGCGATCGAGGGCCACCTTCATGTCGGTGTGGATGTCCTGATGCTGTTCTCGCTGACCACCACGACGCGGCATGCGGCTGGCCACGCGGCCCTGCATCTTCACGAAGTTGTACCAGCGGCCGATGCTCCAACGCTTGCGCCGGCTCTTGGAGTGCTCCATCTCGAGTGCCCGATCGCGGGTGATGGGGTGGTGCAGCGTGACGATGGTGGGCATCATCCGCTCGATGCCGAGGATGCCGTAGCCGAGGCACTGGTTGTCGTGCACCAGGTCGAAGTCGTGCGGGCGCTTGCGCAACGCCTCGAGCACTCGGACGCTGAAGCCGAGCGGCTCGCCGAACGTGCCCTTCAGGTGCGTGAACACCTCGGCAGCATCGCCCTTGCTCTTGATCTCCCAGTAGCCGGGGAAACGGCCGGGATAGTGGTCGTTCCAGAGATCGAGACTGGGCAGCTTGTGCAGCGTCACCCGCTCGTCGAGCACGGGGTAGGGCTGCCCGCTGAAGACCTCGACGGTGTGCCCCAGATCCACCAATGCCTTGGTGAGGTGGCGTGTGTACACGCCCTGACCACCCACGTGGGGCTTGCCGCGGTAGGTGAGGTAGGCGATCTTCAGCGGCGCTTGGGGGTCGAGACCCTGTGCGCCGACCGGGGGTACTGCAGACATGGGAAACCACGCTATCGGGGCGGGGTTACCCGCCGGTAGCTGTCACGCGGTTGCAACGCGGTGTGACCGGTGTCGTGGGCTGGTGTCGTGCGCTGGTGCTGCTCAGCCCGGGCAGGGGTCGAGGACGAAGCTGCCGCTCACCGAGCCGGCGTTGCCGCGAACGTCGGTGACGATGGCGGTGTAGGTGTAGCTGCCCGGGGCGGGCGAGTCGAGGAGGATGTTGCCGTACACGGCGACGCCGCCGCGATCCTTCAACTCGGTGGCACCCGAGACCGGGCCCTCCCAACGGATCGCTGCCGGGAATTGGATGCCCGACTCGTCGCTGTACTCCACGTACACGTTGGGATTGCCGAACTGGCATGCCGGATAGCTGCCGCTGGGCCCGGTGATCAGCACCAGCGCCGGGCCGTGCTCCACGCGCGCGCTCAACGCGATCTGAGTGGAAGCGCCACCAGGGCCGGTGAGCGACAGGGATGCTTGGAGGTCGCCCTCGCCGAGGCCGGTGCGGTCGAGGGTGATGGTGACGGCTTGCGACTGGCCCGGCTGCAGCGTGCCGCCGAGTTGGTCACCACGAACGGAGCGGTGGCGCCGCTCGTGCCCCAGTTGACGGCCCGACCCCCGGTGTTGCTGATGGTGATCGAGCCCGACGTGGCGCTCGCGCCGAGGTCGAGCGTGGTGCGCGACACGCTCAGCACGCCCGGCGCCGGGAGCGTGGTGGCCGGCGCGGTGGAGGTGGGCGTGGCGGTGCTGCTGGTCGAGATGGTGCTGCTGGTGGAGGTGCTCGTCGAGGTGGTGCTGCCGGCCGTACTGGTCGTGTCGGACGCGGTGTCGGCAGTCGTGGCGGCAGTCGTGTCGGACGTGTCGGACGTCGTGTCGGACGCCACCGAAGTTGCGGCGGCGGCGTTGGTCGCCGCCGGGCCGTCGTCGCCGGTGGTCGCAGCAACGATGGCGCCACCGCCGATGCCCAGCAGCACTGCTGCGGCCGCGCCCAGGAAGACCGCCGGCACCCGCACGTGACGCAGCAGGCGAGGGAAGCCGCCGTCGGCATCGAACTGGTACGAGTGCGCCGGTGCGGCGCCGGGCGTACCAGCCTTGGCCAGGATGGTGTCGCGCAGTGCGATGGGCGCCGCGAACGCGGGTGCCGCGCCCAGCAGTGCCAGCGGTGCCGCCTTCTTGCGGGTGCGCTCGCAGATCTCACAGTGCTCGATGTGGCGAGCGACGCGCTTGCGTACGAGCACGGTGAACTGGCCGTCCCAGCCGCGCAGCACGTCGGCCAGATCGGGGCACTCCTTGCGGCCGGCCCTGGCGACCACCAACGCGCCGAGGCTGCGCTCGACTCGGTCGCGCATGCGGTGCACCAGCGTGTAGCTCTGCTCGGCGCTCACGCCGAGCGCGGCGGCGAGATCGCTGCCCTGCAGGCCCTGGCGCACGCTGAGCTCGAGCACCAGCTGGTCGCGCTCGTCGAGGCCGCAGGCGGCGCTGCGCACCAGCTCGCCCAACTCGGCGGCCGAGAGGGCTTCGCCTTCGGCATCGGGTGCCATCGGGGCGGCCACCTCAGGTGCCCCCATCGCGGAGAAGTCGGTCGGTAGCGCCCGGCCGCGCTTCTTGGTGCGGCGGTAGACCTCGTTGCGCAGAATGGCGTAGAGCCATGGCTTCAACCGTTCCGGCTCGCGCAGCTGGCCCATCCGCTCGGCGGCGATGAGGAACACGTCCTGCATTGCATCGGCTGCCTCGTGACGGTCGCGCAGCATCGCGGCGGCCGTGTCGTACAGGCCCGCGGAGAAGCGGTCGTAGATGCCCGCGAGCGCGCCACGATCGCCGGCCGTGTAGGCGGTGACCAGTTGGGCGTCGGTGCGCAAGTCGGGCATGTGCCATTGATCCTTCTCCTTGCCTGTCAGAGCACGGAGTCGGACGTTCCTCTCACTTCTTCGCGGATTTCGTCGAATGTTGCCATGTTCCTCACCGATGGCTCCACCGGATGCTCATGTGGCGCTGCAGGAGATCACCCGGCTCCAGCCGCGTCGCGCCGCCGATGTTGAAGGCGTCGGGGGGCCCGCTCTGCGGTTCGACGCAGGTGATGTCGTCGGGCATGTCGTACACGACCCAGTGGTCGCAATCGCTGTCGATGGTGACCGTCACGGTCGGGAACTGCAGCCGCAGCGGCGCCAGTGGCTCGATGAAGCAATCGTCCCACGGCGGTGGAGGTGCCGGCACCAGCTGCGGCAGTGGCAGGTAGTCGTCATCGCGCGGGTACATCCGGCCGAACTGCAGCTGCGTCGCGACCGGCTTGCGGAAGCACGGATGCCAGCCGATCACCGCCGGCATCGGATGCGCGGTCGCGTACACGGAGAGCACGGCTGCCAACCCGTGCTCGTCGAGCTGCAGGTGTTGAGTCGCTCTGCCGCCGAATGCCCATGGGAGGTCGGTGGCCAGGTCGCAGTAGTCGAGACCGGCGTCGAGCACCTCCCACCGGCTGGTGAAGCCGGTGCCGTGGATGGCGTGCGGCGGCATGTTGGCGGGCATCTGGTAGTGGTGGCCGTCAAAGGCGAAGCGACCGCGGCGAACCCTGCCGGCCCACGGCACCATCGGGTAGCAGCCCCAGGTGAACGGCGCTGCGGACGGGTCGTCGTTGAGCAGCTCGTGCCCGCGCACGCGCAGCGCCCCGATGCGGCCACCCTCGTCGGGGTGCACGGTCATGAGGGCGTCGCCCACCACCAGTTCGATCATCCGGGCATTCTCCACCATCCGGATTCCCTACGCTCGTTCGTCATGCGTGGATTGGTGCAGCGAGTTCGGTCGGCGAGCGTCACCGTGGGCGACGAGACGGTGGGCTCCATCGGGCCGGGTTTGTGCGTGCTGGTGGGTGTCACCCACGACGACGGCGCGGATCACGCTCGCAAGCTGGCGGAGAAGATCTGGCACCTGCGGGTGATGGACGACGAGGCCGGGGTGATGAACCGCAGCGTCGCTGATACGACGCACCAGGTGCTGGTGGTGAGCCAGTTCACGCTGTACGGCGACACGTCGGCCGGGCGCCGCCCGAGCTGGATCGCCGCCGCCCGCCCCGAGCATGCCGAGCCGCTGGTGCAGGCCGTCGTCGAGCACCTCCGGCTGCTGGGAGCGACGGTGGCCACCGGCAGGTTTCGTCGCGAGATGGTGGTGTCGATCGAAAACGATGGCCCCGTCACTCTGCTGCTCGAGCTCTGATCCCCGCCGACTCGTCCAGCTCGGAGGTGATGGAGGGGCTGTTCCACGATGCGGCACGGGTCCGGTGGGTGGAACGAGAGTTCGGCAGCACCGACTATGGTCACGGTTGACATTTCGTACACGCCGGTTCGTCGCGACCGCGTGGGGGAGGCAGCAATGGCGCTCGCAGAACGGCTCGGCAATCTCGGCACGGAGACCGCATTCGCGGTGTCGTTGGCCGCTGCGGACTGGGCATCGAAGGGGAATCGGGTGTACCCGTTCCACCTCGGCGACATCAACCTGCCCACTCCTGCCAACATCGCCGAGGCGATGAACGTGGCCATCGCCGAGGGCAAGACCGGCTACTGCGCAGCGGCAGGCATCGCGCCGCTTCGTGAGGCCCTGGCGCACGACATCGGTCAGCGCCGCGGCCTCACCTACGAGCCCACGAACGTGGTGGTGCAACCCGGTGGCAAACCCGTCATCGGCAAGTTCATCCAAGCGGTGATGAACCCAGGTGATGGCGTGTTGTACCCGAACCCCGGCTACCCCATCTACGAGAGCATGATCGAGTACTACGGCGGGCAGAGCCTCGCGTATCGCTACGTACAGACCGACACCGGCTTCGCGATCGACATCGACCACCTACGCGATCAGATCGCCTCGGCGAGCGGACGGGTCACGGCCATCATCTACAACAACTTGCAGAACCCGCTCGGCTGCGAGAGCTCGCCGCAGGAGATGCAGGCCATTGCCGACATCGCCATCGAGCACGACCTGTTGGTGCTCGCCGACGAGGCCTACTTCGAGATGCGCTACTCGGGCGACAGCACATCCATTGCCTCGTTGCCGGGCATGCAGGATCGCACCGTCATCCTGTACACGTTCTCCAAGAAGTTCGCGATGACGGGGTGGCGCCTCGGTGCGGCCGTCGCCCCGATTGCCATCGCCGAGAGCTTGGCCAAGCTGAACACCAACGACGAGAGCTGTACCACTCACTTCGTGCAGGCCGCCGGTGTCGCGGGCATCACAGGTTCCGGAGACGGGCCGAAGGCGATCCTCGACGAACTGCACCGTCGGCGCGATGCGGCCTGGGCGGAGCTTGCCCAGATCGACGGCCTGGTGTGCCCTCGACCAGAGGCCACCTTCTACCTCTTCCCGAAGGTCACCGATCTGATGGCTCGAATGGGTTTCGACGAAGTCGGTGCCTTTGCAACAGCCGCGCTGCACCACACGGGCGTGTCGTTCTGCACGCGCAAGCACTTCGGCCGCCCGCAGCCGGGCGAGCAGCACCACTTCGTGCGCTTCGCCTACTCGGGCCTCTCCGTCGACGACATCCAGGAGGGTCTGTCCGGCCTGCGCCGGTGGATCGAGGCGGCCAAGTGAGCCCCCGCATCGCCGTCACCGGTCGCATCCCCTCTGCGGGGCTGGACCTGCTGCACGAGGCGGGCGAGGTGGTTGCCTGGGATTCGCTCGACGTGCCCTCCGTCGAGCAGGTGCACGACATGGTGCGCGGCGCCGATGCAGTGCTCACACTGCTCACCACCAAGGTCGATGCGGCGTTCCTCGATGCGGCCGGCCCCCGACTGAAGGTGGTCGCGAACGTGGCCGTGGGCTACAACAACATCGACGTCGCCGCCTGCGTCGAGCGTGGGGTGGTCTGCACCAACACGCCTGGCGTGCTCACCGACGCCACGGCCGACATCGCCATGGCACTGGTGCTGATGGCCACTCGTCGCCTCGGTGAAGGCGAACGGATCATCCGCAGCGATGCTCCTTGGCAGTGGGGCATGTTCTACATGCTCGGTTCAGGCATCCAGGGCAACCAGTTGGGCATCATCGGCATGGGCGACATCGGCCAGGCGCTCGCACGGCGGGCCAAGGCGTTCGGCATCAGGATCGCCTACAGCAATCGCGAGCCCGTGTCACCTCGCATCGAAGCCGACCTCGGTGCGAAGTTCATGAGCCAGGACGAGTTGCTGAGCACCAGTGATGTGGTCAGCCTCAACTGTCCGTACAGCTCGGCGACGCATCACCTGATGAGCACCGATCAGTTCCGGATGATGCGGCCCGGTGCGTTCCTGGTGAACACCGCGCGCGGTCCGATCGTCGACGAAGCCGCGTTGGTGGAGGCGCTGCGCAGCGGCCAGATCGCCGGCGCCGGCCTCGATGTGTTCGAGAACGAGCCCGCTGTGCACCCTGGCCTGCTGCAGTGCGAGAACGCGGTGCTCATCCCACATCTCGGCTCCGCCACACAAGAGACCCGCGCAGCCATGGCCCGCCTGGCAGCGCACAACGCGGTCAACGTGTTGGCCGGGGTGGCGCCGCCCACACCGATCCCGCTGCCGTCGACCTGATCAGCGTCGTTCTCCCGGTTTGTGTCAAGCGTCCGGATTCACAGCCCCTGGCAGCGGCTCGACATCCTTTGCGGAATAGCGGGGGAAGCGGGGGAATCGGGGGAAGGGGCGGGAGCGCCAGGTGGACAGCGCGAGCAGCAGCGCCATCTGCAGCACCCAGGGTGTGTCGCCGGTGTGCGAGTACCAGGTGCGCACGCCGCGCAACTCGATGGTGCGGGTGATCACCTCCTGCTCGCTCACCGACGTGCGCTGGTACACCTCGCCCTCTGGCGAGATGAACGCGCTGAAGCCCGTGGGCGAGGCCTGCACGACCCACCTGTTCTGCTCGATCGCGCGCAGCCGCGACGATGCGACCTGCTGGCTCTGCAGCACGGTCCAGGTGTAGCTGCTGCCGTTGGTGGGGTTGATGATCACGCTGCCGCCGGCCTCGATGCCGTCGTCGACCCTGTCGCCGAAGAAGACCTCCCACGAGATCACCGTCGCCAGGCGGGTGCCGTCGGGCAGCTCCAGCACAGCCGGCCCAGTGCCGGCCACCGCGTCGCGAGGCACCAGGTCGGTGGGCGCGCCGAGCGCATGCAGCAGATCGCGCATGGGCATGTACTCGCCGAAGGGAACACGCTGCACCTTCTCGTACCGGCTGACCACTTCACCTTCAGGGGTGACGACGACCTGAGCGTTGACGAAGCGGTCGCCGTCGGCGGTGTCCTCGGTGATGCCGACCGCGAACGGTGCGCCGATGCGTTGTGCCTGCGCGGCGACCAGCCCGAGCTCGCGACTGCCTTCGAAGGTGACCACGTCGATCACGTTCTCCGGCCACACGACGAGATCGACGGAGCCGGGCTCGATGGCGGCGGTGGCAGCGAGGTGGCGTTGCAGCACGTCCTCCGCCGAGGTGTCGATGGCGTGCGTGCCCTGTGGCCCGCCGCCTTGCACGGCAGCGACTCGGATGGGCACCCACTGCACCTTGTCCCCGTGCATGCCGTCGGCGAACGTCGGCAACACCAGCCACACGATCATGGCGGCCAGGAACGCCAGCACGCCATGCCACTCGCCCTTGGCGGTGATGCCTCGCTTGCGCGCCAGTGCCGGCACCACCGGTGAAGGCCCGGCGAGCGCGAAGCCCACCTGGAACACGAACCAGGTGAGCAGGATGACGCCGCCGACGCGGACGATCTCCGCGAACGGCCCCGCCGCCTGCCCGATGGCCACACTGGCCAGCGGCACACCGCCGAACGGGAAGCAGAACCGCAACGCCTCGGCCAGCGTGTGCGCTGCCGGGCGGCCGATCACCCGCCACGGACCGCGCGGTGCCACCCATGCGGCCACCGCATGGAACCCTGCGAACATCGACGCCGCCACCAAGTAGCCGGGTGCGGTGAGGAACCACATCCAGGCCATGCCCGGGAACAGCCAGGCAGCGCCGAACAGCCATCCGCGAGCCAGCCGCTGCCGGCCGGTGGCCGCCTGCTGGGCGGCCGTCTCGTAGACGGCGACACCGAGGAACGCCAGCGGCCACAGGCCCCACGGCGGGAGCGCGGCGGCGACCAGCAAGCCGCCCAGCACACTGAGCAACGCATGGCGTGACGGAGGGCGCAGGCGGCGTGGCATCGTCGTGCGACGCTACTGGCTGACGGCTCGTGTAGGGCGGCCACCGGCACACCATTGCCGGCACGGCCTACTGGTCGGTGAGCTCCAAGTGCACCACGATGCGCTCCTTGGTGGAGCCCACCGGATGACAGGCGAACAGGGTGGCGGTGAACGCTGCCGTCTGATCGATGATCCAGATCGCGTCGGGAGTGACCACTTCTGTGGAGGTGACCTCGTACACGAAGCGACCTTCGAGGGTGTTGAGCACGACGTCGTCGCCGGGGAGCAGCTGGTCGATGTTGCGGAACGGCTTGTCGTGGCTGGTGCGGTGACCGCCGATGACCACGTTGCCGACATGACCCGGCATCGCGCTGCCCGGCCAGTGGCCGGGGCCGTGGTCGAGCACGCTGAGGCTGACGCCCTCCAACATCGGCTTGACCACGCCCAGCGAGGGGATCTCGAGCGAGCCCAGCTCGACGATCGGCTCCTTCATCTTCGGGTCGGGAGGCGGCATCGGCACCGGCAGCACCAGCGACGTGGTGGTGGTGGCGATGCTGGTGGTGGTGGCCACGGTGGTGGTGGCGGCGATGGTGGTGGTGGGCGAAGCAGTGGTGCCGGGAGCAGCGCTCGTGCTGGCCGGCACGGCTGCAGCGCCCGTCTGCGCGCCCTGGCCGCAGCCGGCGAGCAGCATGGCGACCAGGGAGAGAGCGATCACTCGGAGGCGCATGACGGTCAGTCTGCCACCGTCTGGAGAAACGTGTGCAGCGCTGCTGCCGCCTGTTGGGCCGAGCGAATGCACGCCGGTACCCCGATGCCGTGGTAGCTGGCACCTGCAATCGCGAGCCCAGCAGGCAGGGCCTGCTCGGCAGTGGCCACGTGTGCCGCGTGGTGTGGCCGGTACTGGGGGAAGGCGCCCGGCCAGCGACTGACACGCGCGTGCTGCGGTTGCAGGGTGAGGCCGAGGTGGTGCCCCACCTCGTCGATCGCGGCGGCGAGCAGTTGCTCGTCGGAGAGATGCAGCACCGCGAGACCGTCGCGGCCCAGCGAGACGCGCAGCACCACCGATGACGGCAGCTCCCAGTGCGACCACTTCTGCGACCCGAACGAGACGGCGGTGACCAACCGCTGCTTCGGCTTGGGAACGAGGTAACCGCTCATGCCGATCAGCCCGCGCGGCCAATCGCCGGCATCGAGCGCGATGGTGACCATCGCCACGTCGGCCGATGGGATGGCCGCCAACGTGGTGGCGGCCGCCGGCACGGGCTGCCGGAGCAGCCGGCCCGCCGCCGCGGCCGGCGCGGCGAGCAGCACTGCCGCGAAGTGCTCGCCGTCGACCCGCCAGCCCTTGCCGTCGCGCTCGACAGCCTGCACCGGGGTGTTCGTGCGCAACTCGGCCCCGGCGGCCGTGGCGGCGGCGGCCGTGGCGAGTGCGAGGGCACCCATGCCATCGCGAGGGGCGTAGAACACGGGCCCGGCGTTGGCCGGCGGCTTGGGCATCTTGCGGCCGGTGATGAGGACGCTGCGGCCCTTCGTGGCGAGGTCGTTGATCTGGGGGACCGCCGCGAGGCTGAAGTGGTCGGTGTCGGCTGCGTAGATGCTGCCCACCAGCGGGTCGACCAGGCGCAGGTGGATCTCGCTGCCGAAGCGAGCGCGCACGAAGCCGCCCAACGAGTCGGGTTCCAGCGACGTTCGCCGACGCAACGGCTCGGTGGCCGCGCGCAGCTTGCCGGGCCAGCTGAGCAACCTCGACCGGGCCAGCGCCATCACCTCGGTGGGCATGCCCAGCAGCAGCCCTTCGGGAATCGGGTGCAGCGCATCCCACCACACCGCGGCTCTGCCGGCTTGCGGTGAGACCAGGGGGAGACCCAGGGCGGTGGCCAGCGCGGTGCCCCAGGGAAGGCGGGCCAGGAACGCATCAGGCCCCTCGTCGATGCCCGGGTGGCCGGCGAACGGCGAGGTGCGCAGCTTGCCACCGAGGCGATCGTCGCTCTCGAAGACGGTGACCTGCACGCCCAATCCGTTGCCGGTGCCGTTGCCGTTGCCCGTTGCCGGTGCCGGTGCACAGTGCGTGAGCAGCGGCGAGCCCAGTGATGCCGCCGCCGACCACGGCGACCCGTTGGCTGCCAGCGGCCATGACTAGCCGGCTTCGATCACACGTCGGGCGAGCGCGGCCATCACCGTCGGATCGTCGTTGACGCAGGCGGTGCGGGCGAACGCCAGGCCGCGCTGGGCGGCGTGACGGGCAGCCTCGATGTCGAGGTCGTACAGCACTTCCAGGTGGTCGGCCACGAAGCCCACTGCGCTGACGAGCACGCCGCGCTCGGCACCGGCGTGGTTCTCCGAGTCGGCGAGCTCGTCGATCACCTGCAGGATGTCGGGGCCCAACCACGGCTCTGGCGTGCGCCCCGCGCTCTGCCAGGCGAGCGCCCAGCTGTTCCACCGGCCGAGACCGGCCGCGGCGGCCACTGCCTCGGCGGTGGCGCGCAGCTCGTCGGGGTAGCGGTCGCCGGCTGCAACGATGCGTTGTGGCAGCGAGTGAGCGGTGAACAGCACCTTCGTGTTGGGGGGCAGGGTGGCCAGCTTGGCGCGAAGGTCGGTGGCGACGAACTGCACGAACGCCGGTTCCGTAGCCCAGCTCTCGATGCCGCTGACGGTGATGCCGTGCGGTTCGGCCGCAGCGCGGGCGCGATCGAGGTACTGGCCGATGGAGAACGCCGAGTAGTGCGGCGCCAACACGAGACCGACGATGTGACGGAACCCCTCGGCCGCCAACTGGTCGACCGCCACCTCCACCTTCGGGTGTGCGTGCTTGAGGCCCAACGCCACGTGATAGCGGCCGGGGGCGGCGTGGTCGAGAGCAACCTGCAGGCCGGCTCGTTGCGCCTCGGTGCGCGCCGCCAACGGGCTGGTGCCGCCCAGCGCGTCGTAGCGAGCCGTGAGGTCGGCCAGCTGCTCGGGGGTGGGGGCACGGCCGCGGCGGATGTCGGTGTAGTAGGGCTCGATCTCGTCGCGTGTGCGCGGGGTGCCGTACGCCATCAGCAGCACCGCCGTCGTGGAGGTCATCGTCGTGTCGCCTCGTGCACGCGAGCGGCCACGGCGGTGAGCACCGTCGGGTCGGTGTTGGGCTGCACGCCGTGGCCGAGGTTGAAGATGTGGCCGGGGTGTTGGGTGCCGTCGGCCAAGCGGTTGTCGGCAAGCACCGCATCGGTGCCGTCGAGTGCAACGTCAGTGCCGGCGAGCACCAGTGCTGGGTCGAGGTTGCCTTGCACCACCAGGTCTGGGCCCATGCGCACACGCGCGCCGAGGATGGATGTGCGCCAATCGAGCCCGAGCACCTTGGGCCCGGCGGCGAGCATGTGCTCGAGCAGGTGGTCGCAGCCGATGCCGAAGTGGATGCCCGGCGCCTCGGGATGCAGCGCCCGCAGCTGCTGGAACACCGACCTCGAATGTGGCAGTACGAACCGCTCGTAGTCGACGGCACTGAGCGCGCCCGCCCATGAGTCGAACAGCTGGAAGGCGCGCGCGCCGTTGGCCAGCTGGCTGCTGATGGAGGCGACGGCGTGTTGCACGAGGCGGGCCATCAGCGAGTGCCACAACACCGGCTCGGTGTGCATCAGTCGCTTGGTGTGCTCGTAGGTGCGGCTGGGGCGCCCTTCCACGAGGTAGCTGGCAACGGTGAAGGGGGCGCCGGCAAAACCGAGCAGCGGCACCTGCTCGGGGAGCTCGGCCACCATCTGCCGCACGGTGTCGAGCACGTAGGGCGTGTCGGCTTCGGGCTCGAACTCGCGCAGGCGGGCGAGGTCGGCGGCCGTGCGGAACGGTGTGGCGCACACCGGCCCGGTGCCCGGTGCCACGTCGATGCCGAAGCCGACGGCGTGCGCGGGAACCACGATGTCGCTGTAGAGCACGGCGGCATCGACGCCATAGCGGCGCACGGGCTGCAGCGTGAGCTCGGTGGCGAGGTCGGGCACCTTGATCGCATCGAGGATGCTGCCTTCGCCACGCAGTGCCCGGTACTCGGGCAGGCTGCGGCCCGCCTGCCGCATGAACCACACAGGGGTGTGCGCGGCCGGGCGGCCCGAGGCCGCGTCGAGGAAGGGGGTGGACGCCATCGCCCGGGCACGTTACCGTGCGTCGCCGTGTTGCGTCCTGTGCATCAACCTTCGGTGCCCGGCGACCAGCAGTTCGGGTACCAGCCGGCGCTGGATGGTGTGCGTGGCGTGGCGGTGGCCCTGGTGCTGTGCTTCCACAGCGGCTTCTCCTGGATGTCGGGCGGCTACGTGGGCGTGTCGGTGTTCTTCACGTTGTCGGGCTTCCTCATCACGTCGTTGCTCATCCTCGAGCACCAGCGCACCGGCCGCGTGTCGTGGTCGGCCTTCGTGGTACGGCGAGCGAAGCGGTTGTTGCCGGCAAGCCTGCTGTGCTTGGTGGCGATTGCGTTGCTGGCGTGGAGCGGCCAGTTCGCCGGCGTGCCGCACCTGCGGCGCGACATCGTCAGCGCGGCGATGCAGGTGGCCAACTGGAACGCGTTGCACGGCTCGGGGTCGTACGCGGATCTGTTGAGTCGGTCGGCCGGCGTGACCAGCCCGGTCGAGCACTACTGGTCGCTGGCGGTGGAGGAGCAGTTCTACTGGGTCTGGCCGCTCGCGTTCATGCTGCTGCGGCGCGTCTCGAAGGGGCGCATGCGGCTCTTCATGTCGCTCGCGGCGCTGGCCGCGACGGGGGTCGTCGCCGCTCGAGTCATCGCCGTGCACTGGGGGCCCGACGAGGCGTACTGGGCGACACCGGCACGGGTCGGTGAGATCCTCAGTGGCGCGGCGCTCGCCGCCGGTTGCGTGGTGTGGCAGCGCCGACCCCGCTGGCTCGGTGCGCTGGGGGTCGGCGGGCTGGGTGTGGTGCTGTGGGCGGCTGTCGAGTGGCCGACACGAGGAGGGCCGGCGTACGCCGGGTGGTTGGGTGTGTTCAGTCTCGCCTCGGCGGCCCTGATCCTCGGTCTGCAGGCTCCGGGGGTGCTGCGCACGGCCCTCTCGGTGCAGCCGCTGGTGTGGTTGGGGCGCATCAGTTACGGGGTGTACGTGTACCACTGGCCGATCTTCCTGCTGCTCACGCGGCGAACTGTGGGGTTGACCGGTTGGTCGTTGTTCGCACTGCGCATCGCCGCCACGGTGCTCGTTGCTGTGCTGTCGTTCGTCGTGGTGGAGCAGCCGGTACGCCGCGGTGGGTTCTCGCCGCGCCGTGCGCTGACGCTGGCCATGCCGATCACCGCGGCAGTGGTCGTGCTGGCCGTGCTGCTGGTGCCGGCGGCGCCGGGGCGCCGCAAGGTCGCGGTCGCACGGTCCGTCACGCCGACGTCGGTGGCGCAGCCGTCAACGTCAACGTCAACGTCACCGGCAACGTCCACGTCAACGTCACGTCACGTCACGTCACGTCACGTCACGTCACAACGACAACGGCAGCGTCGACGACAGCGGCAACGGCAGCGGCCTTGCGGGTCGACTCGTTGAACGTGGTGTTGATCGGCGACTCGACGGCGGTCGCGCTCAACGACGGCCTCACCGCGTGGGCGGGTGAGGCCCCTGGGCGAACCGTGGCGTCGATCGCCAGCCTCGGTTGCGGGTTGATCAGGGGCGCCACGCTGTTGGGGGATGTGAGCAACGAGTTCGGCGAGCAGTGCGACGAGGTGTTCGGCAGTGACCTGCCACACGTGTTGCGCACCAACGGTCCGCAACTCGCGTTGATCATGGTGACCATCCCCGACCTGACGATGCGCGAGTGGAGTGGCGACGAGGGCATGTTGCTGCCGACCGACGACCGCTATCGGGCGCGCATGCTCGACGACTATCGCGCCGCGGCACTCACGCTGGTGGCCGGTGGCGTGCAGCGCATCGCATGGGTCGTGCCGCCGGCGCCGAGCGACTGGTGGGTCGGCTGGGAGTCCGAGATCTACACGCCGGAGGGCTGGCGGTTGCTGACCGAGGTGATCGACACCGTCGCCGGCGAGTTCCCGGGTGTTGTCGACGTGGTGCACCTCGACTCGTGGTTCGGCGAGCTCGGCGCGGACGACGACGATGCCGTGCGCAGTGATGGCTTGCACCTCAGCGCCGCCGGCGCGCTGTGGGTGATGGACGAGTTCCTCGGTCCGGTGCTGTTGCGACTCGCTGCGGTGTAGCAGGATCGCGGGATGGCAGCTGACCAGTCCCCTCACCCTCGTCTGTTCTCCCTGGAGGGAAAGACCGCGGTCGTCACCGGCGGCAGCCGTGGCATCGGGGCCATGATCGCTCGCGGTTTGCTCGATGCAGGTGCCAGCGTGGTGATCTCCTCGCGCAAGCAGAGCGAGCTCGACGATGCTCGCATCGCACTGTCCGCGTTCGGCGACGTGCACGCGATCCGTGCCGACGTGAGCACGCTGGAAGGCGTGGAGAAGCTGGCTGCCGAGGTGGCGGCGCACTTCCCCACGCTGAACATCCTCGTCAACAACGCAGGTGCCACCTGGGGCATGCCGCTCGACGACTTCAGCGAGCACGCCTGGGACAAGGTGATGGACACGAACGTGAAGGGAGTGTTCTTCCTCACGCAGCGGCTGCTGCCCAACCTGCGCGCCGGTGCGACGGCCGACGACCCGAGCCGCGCGTGATCAACGTCGGCTCCATCGACGGGCTGCACGTGAACCCGATGGACACCTACAGCTACGCCGCCAGCAAGGCCGGCGTGCACCACCTCACTCGCGCGCTGGCGCGCAAGCTCGGCCCTCAGCACATCACGGTCAACGCAATTGCTCCGGGCCCGTTCGAGAGCAAAATGATGGCTGCGACGCTGCAGGCGTTCGGCGAGTCGATCGCCAAGTCGTCGCCGCTGGGGCGCATCGGGCGACCCGACGACATGGCGGGTGTCGCTGTCTTCCTCGCCAGCCGGGCCGGCTCGTACGTCACCGGCTCGGTCATCGCCGTCGACGGCGGCATCGCCACCACCGCCTGAGCGCCAGCGCACCCCACCCACGCCGGCGCATGCGGCATCTGCGCGCTGCCGGTTGGCGTACCTGCGGCTGCCGATAGAGTTTTCAGACCACGTTTCCGGGTCCTGAAGGGCGTGGCACCTCACACCACCATGTCGCAACATCACCCCGATCTCGCTACCGAGCAGGCGTTCATCGACCACGCCTACCACTGCCTCGAGCAGAGCAAAGTCGACGCGTGGAAGATGCGTGGGCTCCACGAAGGCACCCTCGGGGGCACCTTCCAGGCCCGCTACGAGCGCGACGTGTTCGACGAGGCCGTGTTCAACCGGCTCACCCAGCTGGATCTGGGCACGGCTGCGCTGGTGTTCGGTCGCATCGACCGCACCGAGGGCGACCGCACCGACGACGACCGGGCCGACGCGCGTGCAGCGGGCGGTGTCGACGTCGAAGGAGCCGGGGTGGAGAGCTTCCACATCGGTCGCCTCGCCGTGGCCGACGAGAACAGCGACCCGGTGGTGGTCGATTGGCGGGCGCCGGTGGCCGAGCCGTTCTACCGCGCCACCGGTCGTGATCCACTCGGTCTGGTTCGCCGGCGCCACTTCCACGTGCAGGGCCGCCAGCTGCTGGGCCTGGAGGACGAGCTGTTCGGCGACGGGCATCTGGGCATCGGAGCGGAAGGCGACCCCGTGGTCGGCACGGCTCCTCGGCCGGATGGCATCAGGGGCTACAGCACCCTGCTGGCCGCGCTCGAGCGAGGTCGCACCGGGCAACTGGGCGACATCGTCGCCACCATTCAAGGCGAGCAGGACGAGATCATCCGCAGCCCGCAAGCCGGTGTGCTGGTCGTGCAAGGTGGGCCTGGCACCGGCAAGACCGTGGTGGCGCTGCACCGTGCCGCCTACTTGCTGTACACCTTCCGCTTCCCGCTGGAAGATCAAGGCGTGCTGGTCATCGGCCCCAACCGCGTGTTCCTGCGCTACATCGAGCGCGTGTTGCCCTCGTTGGGCGAGGCAGGCATCGAGCAGGTCGTGTTGGCCGATCTGGTGCACGACGTGCAGTGGGCCCGTTACGCGATCGACCCTCCCGACAACCAGATGGCTGCGCGCGTGAAGGGCGACCTACGTATCAGCCTGGTCATCGACAAGGCCGTCACCGACCGCGAGCGCCCGCTGCGCGACGACCTGGTGGTGCCGTTCCGCACCGGCTACGTGCGCCTGCGTGCCGCCGAGTCCGCCCGCATCGTGCGCGCCGCACAGCGCCGGTTCCGCAAGCACAACGCCGCTCGCCGTTGGGTCGAGGGCGAAGTGTGGGCGGCGATGGCCGCCGGCTGGCACGACGAAGCGGTCACCGTTGCACACGTGAAGGAAGCGGTACGCGCGCTGCCCGAGGTGCGCGCCGCGCTGGAACGCATGTGGCCGGTGCTCTCGCCGGCGCAACTGCTGCACGACCTGTACGGCAGCCGGGCCCTGCTGAAGTTGGCCGGCGCGAAGCACCTCAGCGAAGCCGAGTACCTGTCGCTGTACCGCGATCGCGAGGCCGACGTTGTCGATGTGCGCTGGACCGAGCACGACGTCGCCATCCTCGACGAAGCCCGCAGCTACCTCGGCGCCCGCCCGGCGAAGGGCACGCTGAAGCCTGACGAGGCCGACGAGATCCGCACCTACGGCCACATCGTGGTCGACGAAGTGCAAGACCTCACGCCGATGCAGCTGCGCATGGTGTCGCGCCGTTCGCTCAACGGCAGCATGACCGTGGTGGGCGACATCGCCCAGGCCACTGGCGCCCTGGCCCCCGACGATTGGGACGACATCCTGCGCCACCTGCCCGCCACCCGTGGTGCACGGGTCATCGGCCTCAGCGTCGGGTATCGCATTCCCGCGCAGATCATGGAGCTGGCCAACAAGGTGATGATGGCCGCCACGCCCTCGCTGCGTGCGCCCACCAGCGTGCGCGCGGGCGACGAGCACCCCGAGTACGTGCACGTGGCGGGTAGCGAGCTGCTCACCGCAGTGGTCGCCGCCACCAAGGATCTCGACGCCGACGTCGGCGAAGGCAACATCGCCATCGTGGTGCCCGACGCGATGTTCGAGGCAGTGTCGGGCGCGCTCGCTGCGGCCGGCATCGAGCACGGCAAGGCCACTCGCACCGGCTTGGAGATGGGCATCACCGTGGTGCCGGTCAGCGTCGTCAAGGGTCTCGAGCTCGACGGCGTGGTGGTGGTGGAACCCGCCGACATCGTTGCCGGCGAGCAGCAGGGCCTGCGCGCGCTGTACGTGGCACTCACACGCAGCACCAAGCGGCTCACCATCGTGCACGCCAAGCCGCTGCCCGCAGCAATGCAATAGCACCATCCCCGTGCTCGGCACGGGAAGGCTCAGCCGAGGTAGGCCTGCACCAGGGTGGTGAGGTTCTTGAACGCTCGGTCGGCGTCGGCGGGGCGGTTGCGGTCGGCCGCAGCGCGGCAACGGCGGATGACGAACTCGAAATCGGGGACCAGCTCGGGTTGTGTTGCCTCGATCTCTGGGCTCACTGCAGCCCACAGCTGCTCGATGCGAGTGGCGGCCGCACCGTCGCCGTCGGCGTTCATCACTCTCGTGGGCAGGCCCTGCACCTCGGCGAGCAGCAGCGGCAGCAACTCGGCGGCCGTGCCCGTGGGCAGTGTGGTGGAGGTTGCCTCGCGCGGCTGAGTGTCGGCAGTGGAGTCGTAGGTGGTGGGGCTGCACGCAGCGAGCACAGCCGCCACGCACACCGCGGCGATGGTGGGGAGGCGGTGGTGTCTCATGCCGTGACGAGGATGCGGGTGCTGGCGAACGAGCCGACCCCCACCGGATGGCCGGCGATCTCGATGGTGACCGTGCCATCGGGCGAGGTGCCCAGGAGCATGCCGACGTGGCCGGGGAGGATGCTGGCTTCCTCGAGGAAGTCGAGCACGCCGGGGCGAACTCGAGCTCTTCAGGGAATGCGCGCGATGGTGAACGAGTGGCCGACCAGGATGTCGGACAGCGGCACCATCGTGGGCGCGTCGTACAGCGAGCCGGGAATGGGGTTGCCGTGCGGGCAGGTGGTGGGGTTGCCCAGCACGCGATCCATCGCTGCTTCCACTGCGTCGCTCATCACGTGCTCCCACTTGCCCGCCTCGTGATGGGCATCGGCCCACGACAGGCCGAGCATGTCGGTGAGGAACCGCTCAGCCAACCGATGGCGGCGCACGACGCGCTGCGCCAACGCCTGGCCGGCGGTGGTGAGGCGAATGGCGCGGTCGGTGGTGATGAGGCCTTCGGTCTCGAGCCGACGGATCATCTCGCTGACGGCCGGCCGACTGACCTGCAAGCGCTCGGCGATGCGGGCTTGGATGACTGCGACGTCGTCTTCGTCGAGCTCGAAGATGCACTCGCAGTACTCCTCGAAAGCAGGGTGGTGCTCTCCGACAGCAGGCATGTCGCCAAGGCTAGCGTCGGCGCAGCCAGGCTTGGCCGTGGCGCAGGCGCCGTTCGAGCTCGCTGTTGGTGGCACTGCCGACCGACATGATGCCGACCAGCCGGTTCAGCTCGACCTGCACCTTGGCATGGCCGAAGCCGGTGAGATCGACGATGCGCTTGGCGAGCTCCATGTTCTGCTCGCGCAGCTCTTCTTTGCGTTCGGCGATGCTCTTCGCGCCGGCCAGCGGGAAGCCTGCGTCGGTGGGCACCTCGGGGAGGTCGAGCGCATCGTCGGCCACGCGTGCCTCGTCGGGCTCGGGGATCTCGGGTTCGTCGTCGAACAGCGGTTGCGACACGCCCCCGTGCAGCAGCGTGAGGCCGTCTTCGGTGAACGCGTGCACGCTCATGCCGGTGGCGGTGGAGGAGAGCACGCTGAACAACGAGAGCTGCTCGGGCAACAGGTCGAGCTCTTGCTTGGCTTCGCGCTCCAGTTGCTCCTGGGAGAACTCGTCGTCGCGGTCGGCCGGGGGTCGCAGCACGTGCCGGCGGGCCTCGGCGATCTGGAAGGCATGCTGGCGCAACCGCGGATCGTCGGGCAGGTAGACGTACGCCTTCTGGTTCGGCAACCCGCGCGTCCAGCGCACGAAGCGGCCGACGGCCTGGCGGAAGAACAGCTCGGTGACCACGGTGCTGGCGAACACGCCCACCCGCAGGCGTGGGATGTCGACACCTTCGCTCACCATCCGCACCGCGACCAGCCACGGACGGCTGCTGGTGGCGAACGCTGCGATCTTGCGGCTGGCATCGGGATCGTCGCTCACCACCACGTCGGCCTCGACCTGGAAGCGATTGCGGATGAAGCGCACGATGTCGCGCGCATGGTCCTGGTCCATGCAGATCGCGAGCGCGCCCGCATCGGGCTGGCTGCGGCGGATCTGCAGCAGTCGGTCGTGCGCCTGGGTCATCACCACTGCCAGCCAGTCGCCCTCCAGGCTGAGCGCGGCTCGCAGCCGGTGCGACGAGCCGGCGCGGTCGAGGTCGTCGTGGAAGTTGGCGCTGATGATGCTGCCGTCGGGGGCGCTCCACTCCATCAAGCCGTCGAACCGGGGGAAGTACACCGGCCGTACGACGCCGCCGTCGCGCAGCGCATCGGCGTAGCCGTAGGTGAAGTCGGGCTGCGCCTCGCCACCCACGCCGGTCTCCTCGTAGCGCACGAACGGGATGCTGGCCGTGTCGCTGCGAAACGGTGTACCGCTGAGGCTGAGGCGTCGGTTGGCCAGCTCGAACGCAGTGCGCACGCCGTCGCCCCACGCTCGTTCGTCGCCGGCGTGGTGCACCTCGTCGAGGATCACGAACGCGTCGTTGGCCAGCCCGCGCAGCTTCTTCGCGGTGTCGGCACCGTTGGACGCCTTGGTCGACACCTGCTGGTAGGTGGTGACGATGCCGTGCACGTCCTTGGCGATGCCATCGGCCGGCGACCACTGGTGGTCGAGGTGCAGGCCCATGCGATGCGCCGCGTGCACCCACTGGGTCTTGAGGTGGGTGGTCGGCGCCACCACCACCAGCCGCCGACGCTCACCGGCCAGCGCCCAGCGTGCGCACGCCAGGGCGAACGTGGTCTTGCCGGCCCCGGGCGTGGCGACCGCCAGGAAGTCGGGTTGCTCGCTGGCCGCGAACTTGTCGAACGCGGCGCGTTGCCACGGGCGGAGTTGCACACGGTCGCTCGCTCGTTCGGACATGGGGACTGCTCAGTCTGGCGGCGCACAAGCGCACACACGACCACTCGGTCAGATCACGCAGATGTCGAAGCCGGCGGCCGCCTGCAGCATCGTCGCGACGGCCTGCAGCTCGTGCGCGTTCGGCTCCACCAACGCCGGGGTGCGAGGGCGCACACCGTGCTGGCGGAAGCCGATCACCTTCACGCGCATCGCAGGATCGACTGCTGCCAGCCATTCGGCGGTGTGCTGCACCAGTTCGGTGCCGTTGTTGACGCCAGCCAGGATCAACAGACGGACTTCGTAGAGCAGGCCGAGGGCGTGGAGCTGGCGGATGCTGGCCAGCACCTCGTCGTTGGGTTGGCCGGTCATCTGCTGGTGGATCTGCGCGTCGAGGCACTTGAGGTCGATCATCGCACCATCCATCACCGGCGAGAGGCCGGCCCATGTGTCGGGGCCGCAGGCACCGTTGGAGTCGACGAAGCAGGTGAGATGAGCAAGCGACAGGTCGTCCTTGACGGCGGTGAACAGCGCGTGGACGAAGCCGGCCTGCTGGGTGGCCTCACCGCCCGAGACGGTGATGCCGCTCAGAAAAGGGGCCGCGCGGCGGATCTGCGTCAGCAACTCGGGCACGGTCATGCGCAGTGGCGCGTGGTCGCCCTCGACGGCATGGCCAGGAATGGTCTGCGGGTTGTGGCACGCGACGCAGTCGAAGTTGCAGCCCTGCAGGAACACGACGAAGCGATTGCCCGGCCCGTCGACGTTGCTGAACGCGATGGTGCTGGCGACGAGTCCGGTCGCAGTGTCCTTCATCGGGCAGTGTCCTTCATCGGGCAGTGTCCTTCATCGGGTCAGCGGGGTGCCCGCTCGTGGCATCCGATTCGCTTCACGGCTCGCTGCGTGAGGTGGTAGGCGTTCTCGCTGCCCGCGGCCAGGTAGTCGCTGCTGTGGCGGGCCCCCTCGCCGTCGGCGATCTTGGCCAGGTCGCTCTTGCGCACCAGGTAGCCCGTGATGCGCACGAACTCGTTGCCGTCGAGGTTGAAGGTGAAGTCGCGCATGCCGCTGGCGAACGCGCCGCGGATGATGTCGACCACGGCTCTGGGGTTGCGCACCGCTGTCTCGTCGACGTGGAAGATGTCGCTGATGCCCGACGCGAAGAACCGGTGATGCGGCGCACAGGTGTTGATGTGCTCGAACATGCTCGGCTCGTCGCCCACCGGAATGCGAGTGCCGGCCGTGACGTCGTTGTCGAGATCGATGCCGCTCTGGCTGTGCAGGTAGCAGAAGCCGTTGCCGCCTTCGCAGTACGGCATCGGCCGCTGGGCGACGAGCTCGGCGACCCGTTCCACGACCCGGCGGCCGAGCGCGTCGGCGGCCGCATCGTGGCCGTAGCGGGCCTCACTGCCGGCGTGCTCGTATGCCATCAAGAGGTTGACGCACTCGGCGAGGCCGAAGATGCCGAACATCGCCGAGAAACGATCGATGTCGATGAGCCCTTCCGTGGCGAGCCAGTGCGTGTCGAAGAAGTGCTGTTGCTCGACGAGGCTGCGCACGCGGGCTTCGGCCAGCTCGGCGGTGAGCTCCACGTAGTGGGGGAGCGTGGTTGCGAGGAACTCGTCGGTGCTGCCGGTGTGACGCAGGGCCACCTCCTTGAGGTTGACGCGCACCAGCGTGTGCGCCCCGCCGCCGATCTTCAACGAGTTGTAGCAGCTGACGGCGGCGTACTGGTCGCCGTGATCGCCCACCATCATCGGGTGGTTGACGAAGTGTGGTTTGCCGGTCTGGAAGACGGTGAGCACCGCATCCTCGATGAGGTCGTCGGGCGTCACCGACGGGTCGACCTTCAGCGTGATGTTGGGCACGGCCTGCCGAAGTGAGCGCTCCACGCGCAGGATCGAGCGGGTGATGCGGCTGTCGTGCGGCCCCAGATCGAGGTGCACGAAGGCGTCGGGCAGCATGCGGTCGATGCCGATCCAGAAGCGGCGCAGCGCATCGTCGAGCTGCGCGTCACTGATCCGGTCGTCGACGAACGGGGCGAGCACCTTGTCGAGGTCGCCCAAGTACACGGGATAGGTGGTGACGCTGGGTACCTGCGAGTACATGATCTGCAGGAACGCCAGCGCGTCGGCGAGGGTGGTGGGCGGCGGCATCTCCAGGTGCACCAGGCCCTGCCGGATGGCCTTCTCGTAGTCGGGCAGGATGTAGCGGGCGGTGAAGGGCGCGTTGCCCTCGTACATGTCGCAGATCACCCGCTTGCTCAGCGCCTCCTCGCAGGCGGCGGAGATGAGCGGGTAGGGCAACATCTCGGTGGCGAGCGCAGCCAGTCGGCGCACCTTCTGGTCGTAGCCCAGCGAGCCGTCCTGCACCAGCGCGCGTGCGCGAGCCTCGAACTCGTTGTCGCCGGAAACGTCGAGAGTCATGGTCACACCGTACGGACGCTGACACCCGCCGTGCAGGGCCGAAGGTCGGTATGGTGCCGGCACGGCTTCCCCACCGGTGTGCGCATCGGAGCCCGGAGGAAGCCATGCACGACGTACGACAGTTGCTCGCCGACGCAGGTGGCCCCAACCCTCGGCTCGCGCTCGCCTCGGTGAAGGCCCTTGCCGACGAGCTCGACTGGCTGCTCGTGCGAGCCGTGCACCTGGCGCGGGCCGAGCACTACGACTGGGCTCGCATCGGCCGGCTGCTGGGGGTGTCGCGACAGGCGGCACGGCAGCGCTTCGAACGCCTTGCACCGCTGGTCGGCCCGCTGCCGCCACACGTGAGGGGCCGCACCCCCTGGCAGCAGCAGCACGCGGCGATCATCGAGTCGGGTGCGGATGCCCGCCGCCGCCAACGGTTCGAATCGTTCGCCGACGACGGCCACGACGTCGAAGCCTGGTGAGGCGGCTCTGGTTTCGGCCCGTCTCCGGGGGGCGGGTGCTGAGCAGATGACACTGGCGGCTCGCCGCGACCTGCAACCTGCGAACCGCTGTCCAACCCGTCTCGGCCCGCCCGCGCCCGGGCCGCCTCGTCACACCCCTGGCGTAGCCTGCACGCATGGCCGACCATCCGGTGCTCGAGGGCTTCTCGCCCGCCGTGCGCGAGTGGTTCGCCGCGTCGTTCCCCACCCCCACGCCACCGCAGATCCAGGGCTGGCCGGCCATCCGCAGCGGGCAGCACACGCTGGTCTGCGCACCCACCGGTAGCGGCAAGACCCTCACCGCGTTCCTTTCCAGCCTCGATCGCCTGGTCACGCCGTCTGCAACGCCGGTCGATCCCAAGGCGCGCACGCAGGTGCTGTACATCTCCCCGTTGCGGGCGCTGGCGTTCGACATCGAGAAGAACCTGCGCTCGCCGCTGATGGGCATCCGGTTGGCGGCCGAGCGGCTCGGTGTGCCGTTCGTCGAGCCCACAGTGGCCATGCGCACCGGCGACACCTCGCCGAAGGATCGCCAGGCACTGGCCCGGCGCCCGGTCGACCTGCTCATCACCACACCCGAGAGCCTGTACCTGATGCTCACCAGCGAGGTGCGCAACACGCTGGTCAACGTGCACACCGTCATCATCGACGAGATCCACGCGATGGCCACCACCAAACGAGGGGCGCACCTCATGCTCAGCCTCGAGCGGCTCGAAGCACTCACCGTGCGCCCGCCGCAGCGCATCGGCCTCAGCGCCACGCAACGGCCGCTGGAAGAGATCGCGCACTTCCTGGGTGGTCACAGCGTGGGAGTCAACGGCGCAGCGGGCCCGCGCCGCCCGGTCACCATCATCGACTCGGGCATCCGCAAGCCACTGGAAGTCGAGGTGGTGGTGCCCGTCGACGACATGGGCGCGATGGGGCAGGTCACCAACGAGCTGCGCAGCGGGCCGGCGCAGGCCGCCTTGCAGGGCCAACGCAGCAGCATCTGGCCCAGCATCTACCCGCGCATCCTGCAACAGGTGCTGGCGCACCGCAGCACCATCATCTTCTGCAACGGTCGCCGCCTCACCGAGCGGCTCGCGGCCCGGCTCAACGAGCTCGCTGCCGAGGCAGGCGTCGACGCAGCCGGGGCCGCCGGGCTCGCGGGCGACCTGGTGAAAGCGCACCACGGGTCGTTGGCTCGCGAGCAGCGGGTGGTCATCGAAGACCAGCTCAAGCGCGGCGAGCTGCGCGCCATCGTGGCCACCAGCAGCCTCGAGCTGGGCATCGACATGGGCGCGGTAGATCTCGTCATCCAGGTCGAGTCGCCCGGCGCTGTGTCGCGAGGTCTGCAGCGCATCGGGCGTGCCGGCCACAGCGTCGGTGAGCCCAGCAAGGGCACCATGTACCCCAAGCATCGCGGCGACCTGCTGGAGGCCGCGGTGGTGGTGCGGCGCATGCGCGAGGGCCTCATCGAGAGCAGCCGCTTCTTGCGCAACCCGCTCGATGTGCTGGCCCAGCAGATCGTCGCGCACGTGGCGATGCAGCCCGATCTGCCGGTGCACCAGCTGAGCGCGATGGTGCGCGGTGCCGCCTGCTTCGCCGAGCTCAGCGACGAGCTGCTGTACAACGTGCTCGACCTGCTGTCGGGCCGCTACCCCAGTGAGGAGTTCAACGAGCTACGCCCGCGCCTGGTGTGGGACCGTGTGGCCGGCACGCTGCGCGCCCGCGATGGCAGCAAGCGGCTGGCCATCATGAGCGGCGGCACCATCCCGGATCGTGGCCTGTTCGGCGTGTTCCTGCCCGACGGCACCCGCGTGGGCGAGCTGGACGAGGAGATGGTCTACGAGAGCCGGGCGGGCGAGACGTTCCTGCTCGGCGCGAGCACGTGGCGCATCGAGGACATCACGTTCGAGCGGGTGGTGGTCACGCCGGCACCGGGGCAGCCGGGGAAGATGCCGTTCTGGCACGGCGATCGGCCCGGCCGGCCACTCGAGCTGGGTCGCGCACTGGGTGCGTTCCAGCGCGAGGCGCGTGCGCTGCCTGCCGAGCGTGCGCTGGCGTCGCTGATGGCCGACTACTCGCTCGATGCCCTGGCCGCGCACAACGTGCTGCTCTACCTGGACGAGCAGGCCGAGGCCACCGGCGCGGTGCCCGACGACCGCACCATCGTGGTCGAGCGCTTCCGCGACGAGATCGGCGACTGGCGGGTGTGCATCCTCAGCCCGTTCGGTGTGCCCGTGCACGCCCCGTGGGCGATGGCGATCGAGCGCCGCCTGGTCGAGCGCTACGACATCCCGGTGGAGACGATGTACACCGACGACGGCATCGTCATGCGCCTGCCCGAGGCCGCCGACGAGCTGCCCCTGCACGAGCTGATCATCGACCCCGACGACATCGACGAGCTGGTGATGGCCTCGCTGCCGCAGACGTCGCTGTTCTCCGCCCGCTTCCGCGAGTGCTCTGCGCGGGCGCTGCTGCTGCCTCGCCGCCGGCCCGATCAGCGCACGCCGCTGTGGCAGCAGCGCCAGCGGGCGGCCGACCTGCTCGCGGTGGCGAGCAAGTACTCCACGTTCCCGATGCTGCTGGAAGCCAGCCGCGAGTGCCTGCAAGACGTGTTCGACCTGCCTGCGCTGCGCGAGGTGCTGGGCCAGTTGCGCAGTCGGGCCATCAGGGTCGTCAGCGTCGACACCGCCAAGGCGTCGCCGTTCGCCCAGAGCCTGCTGTTCAACTGGATCGCCGCGTTCATGTACGAAGGCGACAGCCCGCTTGCCGAGCGTCGTGCCGCGGCGCTGTCGCTCGATCGCGATCTGCTGCGCGACCTGCTCGGCGCCGAGGAGCTGCGCGAGCTGCTCGACCCCGGGGCGCTCGCCGACCTGGAGCTCGAGCTGCAGTTGCTGGCCGACGGCCGCCGCGCCCGCAGCGCCGACGAGCTGCACGACGTGCTGCGCAAGGTGGGCGACCTGTCCGCGGCCGAAGTCGACCTGCGTTGCGAGGGCCACGAGAGCGCCACCTGGTTGGCATCACTGCTGCACGATCGCCGGGCCATCCTCGTGTCGGTCGCCGGCGTCGAGCGCGCCGTCGCCGCGGAAGACGCTGCCCGCTACCGCGACGCCCTCGGGTGCAACGTGCCGTTGGGCCTGCCGCGGGCCTTCACCGAGCCGGTGCCGCACCCGTTGGAATCGCTGGTGGGCCGGTATGCGCACCAACGGCCCATTTGTGGTGGAGGGGCTCGCCGCCCGGTTCGGCATCTCCATCGACCGTGCGATGGGGGCCCTCGCGGCGCTGGAGGCCGAGGGCCGCGTGGTGCGTGGCGAGTTCCGGCCGAATGGCAGCGGCCGCGAGTTCAGCGATGTCGATGTGCTGCGCCAGTTGCGCCGTCGCTCGCTGGCAGCGCTGCGCCGCGAGGTCGAGCCGGTCGAGCAGCCGGCCTACGCTCGCTTCCTGCTCGGCTGGCACAACATCGCGGGCGATCGCCGTGGGCTCGACGGCCTGGTGGAAGCGCTCGGTCAGTTGCAGGGCGCGGCGCTCGTGGCCAGTGCGTTGGAGACCGAGGTGCTGCCGGCACGGCTTCGGTCGTATCGGGCCGCCGACCTCGACGAGCTGTGCACCGCGGGCGAGCTGGTGTGGGTGGGTGCCGGCGCCCTTGGCGCCAACGACGGTCGCATCCGGTTGTGCTTCGCCGATCAGCTGCCGGTGCTGGCGCAGGGTTGGGAAGCACCCGAGCCGCCGGCTGGTGCGCTGCACCACTTGCTGCGCGAGCACCTACGGGTGCACGGAGCCAGCTTCTGGGGCGGCCTCCGTGCGGCTGCTGTCGGCGATGCCGCCGGTGCTACCGACACCGAGCTGCTCACTGCGCTGTGGGATCTGGTGTGGGCCGGCGAGGTCACCAACGACTCGCTCGCTGCGCTGCGGGCGCTGCTGGGCGGCAAAGGCTCGAAAGGCGGTCGGCCGGCTGGGCCCGTACGCGGGCGCCCGCGGCCTGGGCGGCTCACTCGCATCGGCCCTCCGTTGGGTGCCGGCCGCTGGAGCCTGGTGGCACCGTTGCTGCTGCCGGCTCCCTCGCTCACCGAAGCTGCACATGGCACCGCGTTGCAGTTGCTCGATCGCTACGGCGTGGTCACCCGCGAGGCGGTGCTCGCCGAGGGTGTGCGCGGGGGCTACGCGGGTGTGTACGGCGTGTTGAAGGTGCTGGAAGAACGCGGCCTCACGCGGCGCGGATACTTCGTCGCCGGTCTCGGCGCGGCGCAGTTCAGCCTGCCGGGCGCAGTCGATCGCCTGCGGAGCCTGCGCGACACCCCCGACCGCGAGCTGCACCCGGCCGACGCCGAGGCGCCGGTGGTGCTGGCAGCCACCGACCCGGCGCAGCCGTACGGTGCCGCGATTGCATGGCCGGCATCACCGGGTCGCCCCGCCAGGGCCGCCGGTGCGTTGGTGGTCTCGCGTTCGGGTGTGCCGCTGGTGTGGTTCGAACGGCGGTCGCATCACGTGGTCACCTTTCCTGCGGCGGCCGACGACACGGGGTGGGCCGAAGCGTTGGCCAGGCTGGTGAAGGACGGCCGTGCCCGCAGCGTGGAGGTGCGCAAGGTCGATGGCGAGCCCATCACGCCGGCGATGCCGGCGGCGGCGGCGCTGCAAGCGGCCGGTTTCGTCGAGGGGTACAAGGGCTGGTCCGTCCGCGCCTGAGCGCCGGCGAAGGGTACGGTCGTCGTCCATGCGCTTCGAGGATCGCTCCGTTCGTGGGCAGGTGGCCCGCCTGCGCCCGCTCGCCGTCGAGGTGCTGCGGCGGTACTCGATCGACGTGGCGGCGCTGCGGCTGCTGAACCACGGGTTCAACACCACGTTCCGCGTCGACACCACCGACGGCCGCCGCTTTGCCCTGCGGCTCAACGTGAACTCGCGCCGAACCGACAGCTTCATCGGTGCCGAGATGGCCTGGCTCGCTGCGCTCGCCGAGGAGACGGATCTGTGGGTACCGATCCCGCAGCGCACGCTCGACGGCGCGCTGCTCACCCACGTGCGCAGCCCCGACCTCGGCCGCGACCTACCGGCGGCACTGTTCTCCTGGTTACCCGGCCGCGACCTGGGCGACGACGCCTCCGACGTGCAGATGCGCGCTGTCGGCCGCGCGACTGCCGCGCTGCACGCGCATGGCGAACGGTGGCAGCCACCACCGGGCACCTCGCTGCCGCCGATCGACACCGTGCTGATGGACCTGCCGTATCAACTGGGCCACGATCACCCGCTGCTGTCGACGGCCGATCACCAGTTGATCGACGAGGCCTTCGAGCGAGTCCAGCGCCAGTACGACGCGTTGTTCGCCGGGGTCGACCGCCAGCCGCTGCACGCCGACCTGCACGTCTGGAACTTGAAGTGGCACCGCGGCCGGCTGGCGGTGTTCGACTTCGACGACAGCGGCATCGGTGTGCCGGCGCAGGATCTGGCGATCTCGGCGTACTACCTGCGCGACAACGCGGCGCAGGAGGCTGCGCTGCTGGAGGGGTACCAGGAGCTGCGCTCGCTGCCGCCGTTCACCAGTGAGCAGTACGAGGCGATGGTCGCCAGCCGCAACCTGGTGCTGCTCAACGATGTGGTCACCACCACCAATGCCGAGTTCCTGGCGATCCTGCCGCGCTACGTGCCGAACTCGATCATCAAGCTGCGGGCGTACCTGGAGACCGGCGTGTTCCGCCACGACGTGCCGGGCCTGATCCCGCCACCGTGAGCGCGGGTGGACGACCCGGCCCGGCGCGGCCTCAGCCGGTGCGGTGGACGGCGCGCAGGCCGGCCCACGCCATGTCGGCCACCTGCTGGCCCAGCACGTCGGGGTCGACCGTGTCGCCGCGCTCGACGAGGTAGCGGCTGACTCCTTCGGCCAGGCCGACGAGGCCCTGCGCCAGCGTGCGCTGGTGCTCGGGTTCGATGTCGGCGGCGATGAGCGGAGCAATCGCCTTGGCGGTTTCGGCCGTGATGCGCCGAATGGTGGTGGTGCTCTCCTCATCGCGGTTGGCACGCGACCCGAACAGCAGCAGGAACGCGTCGTGATCCTCGGCCACCCAGCGGAAGTAGGCGCGGAACCCCATCTCGGTCTGTTCCTTGCCGTTGGCGGCGCCGGCGACGGCCTTGCTGACGGCGGTGCGCAGCCGGTTGCCGGCCTCCTCGAGCAGCGCCAGGTAGAGATCTTGCTTGCTGTCGAAGTGCTGGTAGAGCACCGGCTTGGTGACACCGGCAGCGTCGGCCACGTCGTTCATCGAGGTGGAGTGGAAGCCGTTGCGGGCGAACACCTGCACCGACACATCGAGGATCTGCTCCCGTCGGGCGGAAGCGGGCAGCCGCATGCTCATGTCGTTGGCTTCATGTCGTGAGCTTCAAGTCGTCGGCTTCGGTCGTGAGCGTCATGTCGTCGGTTCCATACGGGGTTACCAGAGGGTAACAAGCTTTTCGTGACGCTGAAACCCGCCCGCTGTGCCGGCGGTGGCCGACACGAGGCCGTTTCACAACCCGCGCTCGCGATCGTCGCGCTCGGCAGCCTTGACCGCGTAGCCGAGCACGATGGCCGGCGCCAGCAGGACGGAACCGATGATCAGCGACCCGATCACGATGGCCGAGACGGCACCGTTGAAGCTGACGGCGAACCCGATGACGAAGGTGGCGATGGCGAGCGCGTAGAAGAGGTAGCCGACGCGGTTGGCCAGCAGTGTGTACTTCGCGATCTTCTGCCGGCGAGCACGCACCGGATCGGTGGCGGATTGCCGATGCGGTGTCGTGTGCGGTTTCGTGTGCGGAGTGGACATGGTTCGGCTCACAGACCCGGCGGCAGCAGCCGATTGACGTTTTCGAAGAAGAAGTAGAGCACGATCAAGAACGGAATGCACCCGACGATGAAGCTGACGTACAGGCGGTTGCTGGCCTTGCCGACGTAGTAGGCGCCAACGGCCACGGCGAGCAGCGCCAACCCCCACACGAGAGTGGGGACGATGGCGGCGGTGTCGTCGAACCAGCCGCCGCTGAAGCCGTCGTCGACCTGCGCCAGGTCGTCGGCCGCAGCGGTGTCGGTGGTGGCCACGGTCGTGGGTGCGGCGGCGGTCGTGGTGACGTCGTCGGCGGGCAACGTGTCGTCGGGGGGCAACGTGTCGCCGGCGGGCAACGTGTCGTCGGCGGGCAACGTGTCGTCGGGTGAGGTTTCGGTGGGCGCGGTGTTGCTCGGCGGCGCCATCACCTGGTCGCTCAGTTCGGGCACCAGGAGCGCTTGCACCACCAATCGTTGCCGCGACGTGTACTCGGGGTGGCAGGTCGCGAGCGTGAGCGTGGCGATCGACGGGTCGACGGTGGGAATGACCTTCACGTACTCGCTGGGCTCCACGATGATGGTGCTGGTGACCGAGTAGGTGAAGGTGCCGGCGCCGCTGGCCATGATGACCGTGATCAGGTCGCCGGGCGCCAACTCGTCGAGATCGCCGAACGGGGCGCCGTGCGTGGTGCGGTGGCCGGCGATGGCGGCGTTGCCCAACTGGCCGGGCATCGGCGTTTCGACGAAGTGACCGGGCCCGTTCTGCAACTCGCTCTTGCCGATGCCCTGCACCACGAACCAGTCGAGGTCGATCTTGGGGATGAGCAGCTGGGCCAGCACGTCGCCGTCGGGAATGGGTGGGCCGTCGGGGGCCACCGGCACCGTGCTGCTGGTGACGACCGGCGCATCGACGGTGTCGTCGGTGACCGCAGTGGTGGTGGTGGTGGCCGGCGACGTGGTGGTGGATGCCATCAACCGCTCGAAGTCGCTCTGCAACGTGTTCTGCGCGCGGGCGGTCTGGATGCCGGTGCCCCACAGCTGGTAGCCGACGAAGGCGAACATCAGCAGCCCGATCACCACCAGCGTCTTGCCGATGCCGCCCACCACCCAACGCCAGTCGCGCGGTGGTGCCGGGCGCTGGAAGTGCGGCACCCGCCGAGGGCGCTGCACCTGTGGCCCAGGCGGGCCGATCGGGTCCCAGGGTTCGTCGGCGCCGCTGCTCACGGGACGTGACGCTATCCGCGGGCGCGATCCTTGAGTGGTCGTCCATCACCGGGCTCCATCACCGGCCCCCTGTCACCGGCCCCATCACCAGTCACGGGTGCCGGTGCCACCTTTGAACGGGCCGACGACCGTGGATGTGATCCACCCGCCGTAGAAGTTGCCCGGGTTCGGTTGCACACGCTCGTCGTCCACCCAGCACTCGTCGACCTTCTGCGCATAGAACGCAAGGTGATCGGTGATCGCCACGAACGGTGGCGTCGGGTGCGGGTAGCTCCAGGCCGCGTCGGCGACGTGGTCGAGCTGCCAGTACTGCGCTGACCCCTTCCACTCGCACCACGTCGTCGACGCGGAGGCCTGCAACCGGCTGAAGTCGATGTCGGCGGGTGGCAGGTAGAAAGCGGGCGGTTGGCTGGTCTCGAGCACTCGCAGTGCGGCCGAGCTGTCGGCAACGACGCGGCCGGCGTGCACGACTCGCACGCGACCGGCGAACGGCACGACCACCGGAGGCCGCGGGTAGTCCCACACGCTCTCTTGACCTGGGCCCGGTTCGATTCGCTGCGGTCGCATGCCGTCAGTCTCCTCGTTCCGTTAGCGTTCTGCGGCGGAATGGAGCCTGCCGTTCAACCCACCGTGCGAGATGCCGTTCACCCTGCCGTCGCGCTGGTCGACGTGGTCGCGGTGCTGGGCAGCTTTCCGGCGTTGGCCGGTGCCTCGCTCACCGTGCAGCGCGGTGAGATCGTGTTGCTGCGTGGGCCCAACGGCGCCGGCAAGACCTCGCTGCTGCGCCTGTGCGCGGGTCTGCTGCCGGTGGAGCGTGGCGCCGCCACCGTGCTCGGGTGCGATCTGGTGGCCGATCGCACGTCGGTACGCAATCGAGTGGGCCTGCTCGGGCACGCCAACGGCCTCTACGCCGACCTGACCGTGGCCGACAACGTGCGGTTCTGGGGCGCCACGGTGCGCGCCACCGACCACGAGATCGATGCTTCGTTGCAGCGCATGGGCCTGGCGAATCGGTTGGCCGACGTGCCCGTCGGTCGTCTCAGCGCCGGGCAGCGGCGACGTACTGCACTGGCCTGCCTGGTGGCGCGCCGCGCCGAGCTGTGGCTGCTCGACGAGCCGCACGCCGGCCTCGATGCCGCCGGCCGCGACGAGCTCGATGCCACGCTGCGCGGTGCCGCTGCGGCCGGGGCGACGGTGATCGTGGCCAGCCACGAGCTGGAGCGTGCCGGTGCGCTGGCGAGCCGCGTCGTGGAAGTGGTCGGCGGCCAGGTACGAGAGCTCGAACGATGAGCACCTGGCGCATCGCTCGGCTCGTCGCGGCGAAGGATCTGCGTGTCGAGTGGCGCAGCCGCGTGGTCGTCAACCAGGTGCTGCCCTTCGCCGCGCTGGTCATGGTGATGTTCGCCTTCGCGCTCGACAACACCCAACTGCTCACTCGCGTGGCTCCCGGGCTGGTGTGGTTGGCCACGATGTTCAGCTTGGTGGTGATGGTGCAACGCAGCTTCGCCGTCGAGACGGCCGACGGTGCCCTCGACGCACTGCAGGTGGCCGGTGTGCGACCCGGCGGGATCTTCCTGGGCAAGGCGCTCGCGTTGGGCGCGCAGTTGGCTGTGCTGCAGCTGGTGCTGCTGGGCGCGGCGATCGTGCTCTACCGAACCGAGCTGGTGGCGGGCGGCATCGTGTTGTTGGTCACCACCTACCTGGCCGCGACCACCGGGCTGGCATTCGTCGGTACGCTCTATGGCGGTCTCGCTGCCGGGGCCAAAGGGCGCGAAACGTTGTTGCCGCTCCTGATGCTCCCGGTGGTGGCACCCGTTCTCATCGGTGCAACCCGGGCGACCGAAGCAGCACTCGGTACCGAAGGAGCGACACCCAGCGATGGTTGGCCGTGGATTGGCCTGCTGGCTCTGTTCGCCCTAGTTTTCGGTGTCGGCGGCACGCTGGCCTTCGGCTCGCTCATCGACGAATGACCGGATTCATGACCTCTCCCCGAAACTCGCCAGGCACCGTCGCTGTTCTCGATCGTGCACCCACCTCCACCACGTTCAGTCGGGTGCTGGGCATCGCGACGCTGGTCGGCATCGGCTGGCTGGTCGTCTTCGGCCTCTTCCTCTCACCGAACGATCGTGTGCAGAAGACCGGTGTGCGCATCATGTACATCCACGTGCCGTCGGCGTGGTTGGCGTACCTGGCGTTCGGTGTCACCGGCGTCAGCAGCCTGGCCTACCTCTGGAAGCGCACGCGCAGCCTGGCGTGGGATCGCCTGGCCGGTGCCAGCGCCGAGGTGGGCGTGCTGTTCATGGGCATCACGTTGGTCAGCGGCAGCCTGTGGGGTCGCATCTCGTGGGGCACCTACTGGACGTGGGACGCCCGCCTCACCACCACCGCCTTCCTGTTCGTCACCTACATCGGCTACCTGGCCGTGCGCGACCTCGGTGGCACCCACCAGCAGCGCGCCAAGCGCAGTGCGGTGCTGGCGGTGCTGGCGATGCTGGAGGTGCCGTTGGTGCACTTCAGCGTCACTTGGTGGCGGCCACTGCACCAGAACGAGACGGTGGAGAACGGCAAGCTCAGCGGGCTGATGCTGTTCACCCTGTTCGTCGGCCTCATCGCCTTCACCTTGCTCTACGTGTGGCTGGTGCTGCATCGCCAGCGCGTGCTCACCTTGCTCGATCAGGTCGACGATCGTGGCCTCGACGTGGCCATCGCCGAGCGCCGCAACGAGTCGGTGCCCTCGTGATCGCCATGCTCAACGCTCCCTACGTGATCGGCAGCTACGTGGTCACGCTCGGCGGCATCGCGCTGTACACCTGGCGGATGCTCGGCCAGGCGCGCACGGCCGCTCGCCAGGTGCCGCCCGAGGACCGCCCATGGACGTGAACGACCCGCACCTGAACGACCCGGCCCCGAACGACACGGCCCTGAACGACACGGTGCTGCGCCCGCGCGAAGTGGTGCCCACCGCGGCGCGGGGCAGGAAGAAGCCGTGGTTCGCCTACGGGGTGCTGGCACTCGCGCTGGTGGCCGGCGGTGTGTTCGTGGCCAAGTTCCTCACCAACGCGCTCGACTACTACTGCAACGTCGACGAGGTGGGCGTGAAGGACGGGTGCGACGTCGGCCGCAGCATCCGCATCCAGGGAGTGGTGGAGAAGGGGTCCGTCGCCGAGACCGGCTCGGTCACCAACTTCGTCGTCACCTTCAACGGGGTCTCCATGCCGGTCAACCTCAGCAGCGACCCCACCGGCCTGTTCCAGGAGTGCATTCCGGTGGTGGTCACCGGGCGGGTGGTGGAGAACACCGACGGTTCGCGCGTGTTCGAAGGTGAGGAAGTGCTCGTCAAGCACGACGAGAACTACGACAAGGAGAACGAGGCGCGCGTCGACAAGGCCAACGCCGAGGCCGACGCGTGTTCGGCCCGCACGTGACCGGCCCAGTCGTGAGCAGCCCGGCGGTGATCGGCACCGTGCTCGCCGAAGGAGCCAACGGCTTCATCGGCCATTCGGCGTTGATCATCGGGTTTGCCGCGTGCCTGTTCGCCGCGCTCGGGCTGGTGGCGGCAACCACCACTCACAACCCGCGGCTGCTGCGTGCGGTGCAGTCGTACGGGTGGTTGGCGCTGGTCGGTGCTGTCCTGGCCATCACCGTCATGGTGCGTGCCCTGGTCACTCGCGACTGGTCGCTCGCCTACGTGCAGAAGGTGGGGTCGTACGACACGCCGGCACTGTTCAACTTCACCGCCGTGTGGAGCGCGCTGGAGGGCAGCATCCTGCTGTGGTTGCTGCTGCTGGCCATCTACACAGCAGTCATCATGCGCCGCTACCGGCACCGCATGAACGACCCGATCGTGGCGTGGGCGCTGGTGGTGATGTTCGTCGTCACGGCCTTCTTCTTCTTCCTCGCACTCGGCCCCACCGACGCCTTCCGCGCCGCCGGCACGCCCGACTTCAGCCGCTGCTGCAAAGGCCCCAACCCGCTGTTGCAGAACCACGTGCTGGTGCTGTTCCACCCGCCCATCCTCTACCTCGGTTACGTGGGCTTCACCGTGCCGTTCGCGTTCGCGATCGCAGCGTTGGTCACCGGCCGCGTCGGCGAAGGCTGGTTGGTGGAGACTCGCCGGTGGGCGCTGTTCGCGTGGGGCTTCCTCACGCTGGGCATCATCCTCGGCGGCTGGTGGAGCTACGAGGTGCTCGGCTGGGGTGGGGTGTGGGCATGGGACCCGGTGGAGAACGCCAGCTTCCTGCCCTGGCTCACCGGCACCGCCTACATCCACTCGGTGATGGTGCAGGAGCGTCGCGGCATGTTGCGGGTGTGGAACCTCAGCTTGCTGGTGGCCACCTTCTCGCTCACCATCCTGGGCACGTTCCTCACCCGCAGCGGCGTGGTCAACAGCGTGCACGCGTTCAGCGACAGCACGATCGGCCCGTTCCTGCTGGGTGCGTTCGGTGTGGTGGTGGCGGTCTCGCTGGGGCTCATCGCGTGGCGTGGCGACCGCCTGCGATCACCCGGCGCGATCGACTCGCCGGTGTCGCGCGAGGGCGCGTTCCTGGCCAACAACGTGCTGTTCTCGTTGTTCGCGTTCGTCATCCTGCTGGGCACCGTCTTCCCACTGATCGTGGAAGCGAAGGACGACCGCAAGATCGCGGTCGGTTCACCGTTCTTCGACACGATGGCGCAACCGATCGGTCTCGTGCTGTTGTTCCTCATGGCGGTGGCGCCGGCACTTCCCTGGCGCAAGGCCAGCGCCGAGTTGCTGCGCGACCGGTTGTTCTGGCCCGCATGGTGCGGCGTGGCCACGCTTGCGTTCGCCGTCGCCGTCGGTGCCACCGGCTTCGCTCCGCTGCTCGCATTCGGGCTGGCGGGTTTCGCCGCCGGCTCGGCGTTGCGACAGCTGGTGCTCGCCACTCGTCGCCAGGGGTATCGCGGCCTGCTCGGGCGCACCAACGGCGGCATGATCGTGCACCTCGGCATCATCCTCATCGCGGTCGCGCTGGCGGCTTCCAACAGCTACACCCGTTCGGGTGAGTTCACGGTCGCCAAAGGCGAGACCATCGAGTTCGCCGGCCACACGTTCACGCTCGTCGACCTCACCGACTTCACCACCGCGCGAGCGGTGGGCATCAAGGCCGAGATCTCCATCGATGGCGGCCAGGCCTACGCGCCGGCGATCAGCAAGTTCATCGCCAACGGGATGGACGTGGCAACGCCCAGCGTGAAGACCGGTTTCACCAAGGACATCTACCTCACGCTGGAGAACGGCTCGAAGCCCAGCACCGGGGTGGCCAAGATCAAGATCTTCATCAAGCCGATGATCGTCTGGCTGTGGATCGGTGGCGTGCTGTGCGCAGTGGGCACGGTGCTCGCCGCCTTCCCCGGCCGCCATCGTCGCCGACCCACCGATGCGGTGTCGGCAGGCATCGACCTCACCGATGCGCCGGTGGCGAGCCCGAAGGAAGTCGCCGATGTCTGAGCCCGGCGCTGATCCCGGCGCCGAGCTCGAGCTGGGCGCAGCGCCCTCGCGGCGCCGCATCGCTCCCATCATCGTGCTGGCCGTGGCCGCTGTGCTCGCCGGCCTGTTCTGGGTGCTGGCCGTCAGCAGGTCGGGCACCGCCGACGAGTTGGGCGTGGTCGACAGCCCGCTCATCGGCCGGCCGGCGCCGTCGTTGCGCGGCACCACCATCGACGGCGAGCCGTTCGACCTCGCTCGCCGCAAGGGAAGTTGGGTCGTGCTCAACTTCTTCCAATCCGACTGCGTGCCGTGCAAGGCCGAGCACCCGGAGCTGGTGAAGTTCGTCGAGCAGCAGGCCACGTTCGACAACGGCGCCGAGCTCTACACGATCGCGCAAGACATCGACAGCGAGGCCGACGTGCGCGCGTTCTTCGACGAGCGCGGCGGGGCGTGGCCGGCGCTACGCGACGAGGACGGTCTGGTGTACGTGTCGTTCGGCGTCTCACAGGTGCCCGAGACGTTCATCGTCGACCCCGATGGCGTCGTGCGCGTTCGCTGGGCGGGTCAGGTGGATGCCATCACGCTGTCGCAACTGGTGCAGCAGCAACGCGATCTGTACGAGGCGTCATGAGCCGGGCCGCATCGTTGAAGCGTTGGCCGGGCTGGGTGCTGCTCGTGCTGGTCGTTGCCGGCCTGCTGGCCGTGGGCAGCACGCGCGATGCCGGCGCCCGCACGCCGGAGGAGCGGGTGGAGGAGATCAGCAAGCAGCTCGCCTGCCCGGTGTGCAACGGGGAGACCGTCTACGAGTCGCGCAACCCGTCGTCGGCCAACATCCGCGCCGAGATCAAGGCGCAGGTCACCACCACCGATGCCACCGACGACGAGATCATCGCCTACATCGTGCAGCAGTTCGAGGCGAAGACCCAGCTGGTGCCCAAGGCCAGTGGCTTCGAGTCGTTGGTGTGGGTGTTGCCGGCGGGCGCCCTGGTCTGTGCCTGTGTGGGCCTGTTCTTCTCGTTCCGTCGCTGGCGGCGCAACGTCGACACCGTGCCCGACGACGCGGATCGGGCGAAGGTGGAGGCCGCACTTGCTGCCGAGCCCCTCACGGAGGTCGACGAGCCGTGAACCCCGACCGGTTGGCCGAGCTGGAGGAGCAGCGCCGGTTCCTGCTCAGCAGCATCCGCGACATCGAGCGCGAGCACGACGTGGGCGATGTCGACGACCACGACTTCCACGCGCTGCGCGACGGCTACGTGGCGCGCGCCGCGGCGGTGATGCGCGAGATCGAGGACGGCCGCAGTTCGTTGCCGCCGAAGCCGACGTCGCAGTGGTGGCGGCGACCAGCACTGATCGTCGGCACGCTGGCCGTTGCGCTTGCGCTGGGTGTGTTCGTGGCGCGCTCGGCCGGCCAACGCCTGCCCGGGCAGAGCCTCACCGGTGGCCAGGCGGTCGATGAGATCGCCGTGCAGCTGTCAGAGGGCCGGCGGCTGATGAACACCGACGCAGCCAGCGCAGCCGCTGCTCGCGCGGCCTTCGAGCGCGTGCTCGAGCTGGAACCCGGCAACGCCGAAGCTGCCACGTACAGCGCCTACCTGCTGGTGCTCGACGGCCAGCGCGCCGGCGACCAGCAGATGGTGCAGGACGGGGTCGCCGGCCTGCAGGCAGCAGCGCTGCTCGACGAGTCGTACGGCGACCCGCACTGCCTGCTCGCCGTGGCGGGTGGCAACTTCCTCGACCCGCCCGACGAAGCGCTGGTCACCAGCGAGGGCGCTCGCTGCCTGGAGCTGAACCCGCCGCAGGAGATGGTGCCGATGATCCAGGGTCTGATCGCGCGCATCACCGGCGAGACACCAACCACCACCGGCGACGATGTTGCGACGCTGCTGGCACAGGCTGACGCCGCCCAGACCGCAGGCGAGTACGCCGACGCGCTGGGCCTCTACCAGCGGGTGCTGGAACTCGACCCTGGCAACCTGGCTGCTCGGGCCTACTCGGGGTACCTGGTCGCGCTCAACGGTCGCGATTCCGGCAACACCGACCAGGTGTCGCAAGGGTTGGAGCTGATGCAGACCGTCGCCGATCGCAACCCCGACTACGCCGACGCGCATTGTTTGCTGGCCCTCGCCAGCCACTACTTCGTCGACGAGCCCGACGATCAGCTGACGCAGACCGAAGGCGAGCAGTGCCTTGCACTCGACGCCCCGGCCGACGTGGTGCCGTTCGTGCAGACGGTGCTCGACGAAGTCGCCGGCGGCTGACGGCAAGCAGCTCGCCGCTCAGCCGACGACGGTGGCCGGGTCGCAGTTCGAGCCGCAGACCACGACCACGACGCGCTCGCCGGGCTCGGGCGTGTACGCACCGCTGTGCAGCGCAGCGAGCGCCGTGGCCCCGCCCGGTTCGGCCACCAACCGCAGGCGATCCCAGAGCAACCGCTGCGCGGCACGAATCTCGTCGTCGGTGACGGTGACCGAGGCCCCCACGTAGTGCTGCACGATGCTCCAGGCCACGCCGCCCAGCTGCTTGGCGCCCAGCGAATCGGCGGCCACCCCGGCCACGCTCACTTCCACCGGCGCGCCGGCCAGGCGTGCAGCGCGCAAGCACTGGCTGGTCTCGGGCTCGACGCTCACCACCTGCTTGCGACCGGCGAACCACGCGGCCTGCCCAGCGGTGAACCCACCGCCACCCGAGGCCACCAGCACCGTGTCGAAGTCGGTGCCGAGCGCGGCGAGCTGGTGCTCCAGCTCGCGGGCCATGGTGCCCTGCCCGGCCACCACATCGGGGTGCTCGAAGGGGTGCACCGCCAACGCGCCGGTAGCGGCCTGGCGTGCGGTGGCAGCGGCCTGCGCATCGTCGTAGAGCCCCTCGACCACGTGCACGGTCGCGCCCAGCGATGCAATTCGGTCGCGCTTCATGGCCGGGCTGCTCGATGGAACGAACACCTCCGCGCGCAGCCCCAGTGAGCGGGCCACGAATGCCAGCGCCGCGCCGTGGTTGCCACCCGATGCGGCGATCAGGCCGGCCGACGGTACGTGCGCGGCAGAGAGCACGCGATTGAACGCGCCGCGCGGCTTGAAGCTGCCGACGTGTTGCAGCAGTTCCAGCTTCAGCAGCACCGGCACGGGCAGGTCGAGATCGGATGCCGACATGCTGATCACCGGTGTCGTCCGTACGTGGCCGGCCAGCCGGTGGGCAGCAGCCTCGATGTCGGGCGGTGTGACCGCCGGAGCCGCAGCGGTCGTTCCGGTCGCAATTGCACTCATGCGCCGAGCCTACGAGTGCCACATCGGTGGCGATCACCACGGCGTGGGCCGGGCCCGCACTATTGTCGCGGCTCGCAGGCACCCCGCCGCCCCCGCCCAACGTGCCGTCCGGCCCCGGCGGTTTCCAGCCGCCTCCCGGCTACCAGGCCTACTCGGGTCAGCCGATGACCCCGCAGGGCAACTCGGGCATGGCCGTCGCCTCGATGGTGCTCAGCCTGGTCGGCATCGTGCCCTGCTTCTGGGGTTTGCAGATCCCGGGCGTGCTGGGCATCATCTTCGGGTTCATCGGTCTCAAGCAGACCAAGGACAACGCGCGCAAGGGTCGCGGCATGGCCATCGCCGGTCTGGTGATCGGCATCATCCTGGTGGTCGTGGCCATCGCGCTGTGGGTCTACATCCTCACCAGCGACAACTGCGTGCGCAACGGGTCCAGCTTCACCTGCACCAGCGACTGATCGCTCAGGGCTCGGGTGGCGGCCAGGCGGTGGCCTCCACCACCTCGCCCTCGCCGTCGCGCTGCAGCACCCACACGCTGCCTTTGCGCCAGTTCGGCTCGCCCACGATGGTGCAGCCTCGCCGCTGCAACGCCGCCATGGTGTCGGGGATGACATCGCCGTGGCTGCACAGCACGCTGCCGTCGGGCAGCTCGGCCAGCAGTGCCAGCGCGCCCTCGAACCCCATCGCCTCACCGAGGCGCTCATCTTCCCGCACCGGCTGGCGCAGCACCGACGACAGTGGTTGCACGGTCTGCAAGCAGCGTTCGTAGGGGCTGCTCACCAGCTCGCCGGTGGTGAGCCGCGCCAGCAGCCGGGCCAGCGAGTCGGCTTGCCGGCGACCCTCCTTGGAGAGCGGCCGCAAGCGGTCGTCGCCCTTCCAGGCTGCGCGATCGCCGGCCTTTGCATGGCGCACCAAGTACAGCATCAGTGACCGGCCCTCACGACTCGCGTGTCGCCCGCATGTGGCGAGCCGACAGCTGGCGCACGAACAGGATGAAGACGGCCGATGCTGCCAGCGACAGCAGCCCACTGGCCGCGATGAAGAGCAGCTTGTCGTCGAGGTTCTCGGCGAGATCCTTCGTGGAGACGGTGGTGCGCACCCCACCGACGGAGCCGGAAAGGCCCAGCGAGACGCCGGCGGCGATGCCTGCCAACGAGAGACCCAGGTTGAGACCGACGAGCGGCGACACGGTGCGCTGCTTCCAGCTGGGGTCGCCGGGCGCTGTCTCGGGGTCGCTTGCCCTCCACAGCTCGCGCCACATGAAGAAGTTCAAGATGCCCAGCGTGCAGCCGCCGAGGAGGTTGACGGCGATGGTCTTGCCGGCGCTGAAGGCCTGCGGCTGCCGGCCGAGGACCGCATGGTTCTTCGCCAACCGGTAGGTCCAGATGATCAGGATGACCGCTTGCGAGATCGAGATGGCAGCTGCCAGCAACGCCACGCCCAGGTAGAGACCCAGCTTGTCGTCGAACTGCGACGACGAGATGCTGTCGTCGAGGAAGTCGCGCGCTGCATCGCGCAGGGTGAACTGCACCAGCAGCGTCACGACCTGCACCACCAGCGTGATGCCCAGCAAGGCGACCAGCCACTTCGTGAGGCCGCCGATGCGTTGGAAGTTGCCCTGCACCGAGCCGTAGCCGCCGTACGCGACGTAACCGGGGGGTGGGCTCATGTTGGGTGGGGGAGGGGGCAGGTGTGGGGGAGGCACGGCGCTCATCACCGCCCACCTTACGCGCCAAGCCGTCAGCCGTTCAGTGGTGCAGACTGTGCGCATGGGCTTCTTCGATCGCAACCGCGACCAACTGGTCGCCAAGGGGTACTCGCCGGCCCGCTTGCCCAAGGGGCAGTACCTCACCGATCGCTTCCCCGTGCTGCACGTGGGCGATGTGCCCACGTACGAGCCGGGCGAATGGAATCTCACCATCAGCGGCTTGGTCGATCACCCGTTCACCATCGGGCTCGACGAGTTGCAGGCGATGCCCTCCGTGTCGCTCACGTTCGACATCCACTGCGTCACCAAGTGGAGCAAGTTCGACACCACCTGGACGGGTGTGCGTGCGCGACCTGCTGGCGCGTGCGGGCGTGCAGCGCCGGGCCACGCACGTGCTCGAGCACGCCGAGTACGGCTACACCACCAACCTGCCGCTCGCCGACATCAGCACCGACGAAGCGATCGTGGCGTACGCGTACGAGGGCGAGCCGATCGAGCCCATCCATGGCGGCCCGGTGCGCATCGTGGTGCCGCACCTGTACTTCTGGAAGAGCGCGAAGTGGGTGCGCACGATCGAAGTGCGCGACAGCGATCAGGCCGGCTTCTGGGAGCGCAACGGCTACCACATGTACGGCGACCCGTTCCGCGAGCAACGCCACCGCGGCGACTGAGCGCTCACTGCGCTGTCCAGTCCGGCTGCCGGAGCGCTCTGTTCAGCAGCAGCGTGGCTCCGGTGCCGTCGGCGTTCATCATCCACAGCCCGAGTTCGGTGTCCGAGCCAGACCCGACGTATGCGTTGTAGACGATCTTCTTCCCATCAGGCGACCAGGCAGGGTTCGCCTCTTCGCCGGGTTGGGGGAGGGCGCGCATGCCGCTCCCGTCGGCGCCGAACACGAACAGGTCCTCGTACATCTCATCGGCAGCAAGGTCTTGTGCCCCTGTCGAGCCGCCGGCAACGATCTGTGTGCCGTCAGGCGACCAGGAGAACGAAGAGAACGGCCGCGGCGCGGTGACGCGTGGCTGGGCCTCTCCGGTGTCCAGGCGGAAGCGGCAGATCTGCGAGGAAACGGACGTGGAGCAGTCGTAGACGACCTGCGTCCCGTCCGGCGACAGCGTGTACAGGTCGGTGAAGTCGGGTGGCGACAGCACGGCGACGCCGGTGCCGTCGGCCCCCAGCACGACCAGCTTGCCGTCCGTTTCGACGGTGATGTCTCCGTTGGGCAGCCACGCCGGATGGCTGGGCCACAGCGATTGGTCGCTGCTCTTCGGGGTCAAGGTGGCGCCGCCGGTGCCGTCGCGGTTGATGACGGCGAGTTGATAGTCGGTGGTGATGTACGCGATCTGCCGACCGTCGGGCGACCACGCTGGATTGGCGTCCTGGATCGCGCCGTTGCTCGTCAACACGCGCGCTCCTTGCGCATCGAGCAGGTAGATCGCGCTCGCCATGGTTGTGCCCGAGTCGCCCTCGACCTCGACCATCCCTGCCAGCACGATCGTGCCCTCGAAGGCAACGGCAGGTTTCTGGGCAACCTTGTCCTCGCCACAGCTCACCACCGCCAAGAGAAGAATTGCTGCTCCCGCAACCCTCGTGCGGTTCCTCATCACGATGCCCTCCCACTGCTCAAGGTGGCCATCTCGAATATGCGCTGTGATGGTCGTACGGGCCAGAGACGAAGGCCCTTGCACGGTCCCGAGGACCCGCTCATCGGTCACGGGCGAGTCGAGCGGATCTGGTGCCGGGCGCGACGTTCTCGTGGTCGTGGTCGTTCTCGCCTCAGCGGCGCGCGTCAGTTCACCTTGAGTGCCGCGCTGAAGATCTTCTTCGACTTCAGCTCGGTGGCGATGCGGCGGGCGATGGCCTGGAACGCCTGCGCGACCTCGCTCTCGGGGTGAGCGACGGTGATCGGGTTGCCGTTGTCGCCGCCTTCGCGCAGCTCGGGCACCAGTGGCAGCTTGCCCAGCAGGGGCACGCCCAGGTCGTCGGCCAGCGCCTGGCCACCGCCACTGCCGAAGATCTCGTACTGCGTGCCGTCGTCGCCGGTGAACCAGCTCATGTTCTCGATGATGCCCTTCACCGGCAGGTTCACCTTCGCGGCCATCGCCGCCGAGAGCGCGGCCACCTTCTGGGCAGCGGGCTGCGGGGTGGTGACGACGTACACCTCGGCGCGTGGCAGGTACTGGCTGAGGCTGAGGGCGATGTCGCCGGTGCCGGGCGGCATGTCGATGAGCAGGAAGTCGGGCTCGTCCCAGAACACGTCGGCCAGGAACTGCTCGAGCGCCTTGTGCAGCATCGGGCCGCGCCAGATGATGGCCTGACCTTCTGGCACGAAGTAGCCGATGGAGATGCAGCGCACGCCGTGGTTCTCCGGCGGGATGAGCATGTCGTCGATGACCACCGGGTCGCGATCGGTGCCCAGCATGCGCGGCACCGAGTAGCCGTAGATGTCGGCGTCGACGATGCCCACGCTGTATCCCTGGCTGGCGAGCGCGACGGCGAGGTTGACGGTGACGCTGCTCTTGCCCACGCCACCCTTGCCGCTGCTGATGAGCAGCGGGCGGGTCTTGTTGCCGGGCTCGTTGAACGGCACGGCCTTGCCCTCGGCGTGGCCATGGCCGCCCTGTGCCGGCGCGTGGCTGTGGCCGCCGCCCAGCTTGGCGCGCAGCTCCTCGCGCTCTTGGTCGGTCATCACCGTGAAGTCGAGCGTGAAGCCGGTGACGCCGGCGACCTGGGTGACCGCGCCGCCCACTCGGTTCTGGATCTCGTTGCGCAGCGGGCAGCCGGCGACGGTGAGCGCGATGAGCACACCCACCACCCCGTCGTCGCCGATGCGCACGTCGCGCACCATGCCCAGGTCGACGATGCTGCGGCGCAGTTCGGGATCTTCCACGGGGCGCAGGGCGTCGATGATCTGTTCGTGCGTGACAACGGGCATCAGGGTCTCCGATGGTCGGGCGGCGCAGGTCGCCGGCGGCGCGTCCGAATTACCACTACGCGCATAGGTAGAATATCGCCGTGCCCGCGAACTCGCCTTCCTTCACCAGCACCGTGTCGGCCATCACCGACGCGTTCGGCGACCCGACGCGTCGTGGCATCTACCTGTTCGCTCGCGAGGAAGCCGCCGGGGTCACCGCCACGCAGGTGGCCGAGAAGTTCGGCGTGCACCCCAACGTGGCCCGCCACCACCTCGACAAGCTGGCCGCCGGCGGCTACCTGGAAGTTGCCGTCGAGCGTGCCGAGGGCGCCGGTGCCGGGCGGCCCAGCAAGCACTATCGGGTGTCGGCCGATGCCAAGGTGGATCTCACCGGCGACGTGCCGGTGCACAGCGACGACCTGGTGCTGTCGCTGCTCGGTCGTGCCCTGGCCCTGTTGCCGCACGACAAGGCCGAAGCGATGGCGGAAGAAGTGGGCCAGGAGTACGGCCTGGCGATGGCCCAGGGCCTCACCGGCGCCGACCTGGCGGTGGGCCAGCGCAGCCTGCGCTCGGCCATGCAGGCAGTTGCCGATGCGCTCACCGCTCACGGGTTCGCCGCGCACGCCGACCAGCGCAACAACCAGCTGCGCATCGTCAACAACCACTGCCCGTTCGGCGATGTGGCCATCGAGCACCCGGTCATCTGTGCGGTCGACCGTGGGATGGTGAAGGGCATGCTCACCGCGCTCTACGGCGCCACCGACGTTGCCACCATGCAGTCGTTGCCGCAAGGCGACACGTTCTGCGCCACCTCCGTCTGAAGCGTCGGCCGAGGCTGCTCCCGGCTCATTAGGGCTGGGGTTCTCCGGGTGCTGGGGCTTTCGGCTGGTGAGCCTGAGCCCATCTATGGTGGCGATGGTGCCCCGCCACCCTCGTGGTGCTGTGCCACGGCACAGACGGAACCCCGCTCTGTGCCGTGACCCAGTGCTCGCCGCGCCGATCAGCGTGCGGGTGTGGCAACGGATCGTCAGCTCAGGCCGGCGTGCGCCATCCGTTGGTCGTCGATCGGCTCGCTGTCGAGCGCGGCCAGCTCCGCTTCCAGCCAGGCCTGGGCCTGGGCATCGAGGTCGGCTCCGATCGGCTCCAGCTCGGTAGCCAGCCACTGCTCGGCAAGTCGTTCGTGATGCCCGGGTTCGTCGCCATTGCCCGCGCCGTCACCCCCGCTCGTGTCGTCGTCCTCGCTCGTCTCGTCACTGTCGGGTTCTTCGGGGTGCCGGCGCTTGGGCCAGAGGAGCATCACGGCGACCGAACCCGTAGCAAGGCGACCACGATCGGTTTGCTCGCGAGACCGATGAGGCGACCGACGTGGGGCACGGCGTGCACCGGGCTGCCCATCACGTCGCCGTCGGTGGTGTGAAACGTGTCGGGTGTGGCGCGGTTGTCGCCCTGTGTCTCGTACGACCCATCGGGTCGGATCGAGCGAACGCGGTGGATCACGAGCATGCCGCCGGCGGGCTCGTCGGCCGGAATGTTGAACACGATGATGTCGCCGACCTCGGGGCTCGGGTTGTCCTTCACCATGATGGCTTCACCCAAGTGGAACGTGGGCTCCATCGATGAGCCCTGCACGACGACGAAGTGGGTGTCGCCGCCGAGAGAGGCCGGCCACAGGTACCAACTGAGGAGAAGGGAGGCAATGAAACCCGCGACGTTGAAGACTCTGCGAGCGAGTTGTCGGTGGGTTCGGAAGAGGGTCATGGCGCTCATGGGCTTGCAGGCTGCGTGGCGAGGAGGTTGCTGAAGCGGATGGTGGAGCCGGAGTTCCAGTACAGCCCCACCCGGGTCCCCCCGGCGAGTGTGGTCACCTGCGTGGCGCTGAGGGTGAAGCTGATGCGTGTCGTGCCGTTGACCGAGACCGTGATCGCTGTGCCGTTGCGAGTGATGCGCACCACGGCCGTGGCGCCGATGGTGGCTGTCGCAGAGGCGAGTGTGGTGATGGTGCCGCCGTTCACCAACCTCAGTTGCACCGTGCCCGGCCCCGACAGCGCAGCAGCGAGATAGATGCGAGTTGCGCCGGTGTGGTTGATCGCGACACCGGCGATGCGGCTGCTCCCGTTGGCGTTCAACACGGTGGCCTGGGCGCTGATGTTCGTCTGGCCCGTGGCGATGGTGGCCGTGGCATTGGAGGTGGCCGCCCGCAACTGGCCCGACGTGATCGACCACGTCCCGCGGTGCAACGTCCAGGTGAAGGCGCCGCAGTTCGCGGGAAGCTGCACGGGTCGGCTCGCCAGTGCCGATCCGGTGGCAGCAGCCCGCGAGAAGTCATCGCAGGTGAGCACTGCCGGCGCGAGGTTGCTGGCCGGTGCGTTGACCGCGGCCAGGCTCTTGGACGTGACGCCGCCGAGGCTGCTCGCGGACGCGGCTGTCAGCGCCGCCGGCACTGCAATCGCAGTACCGGCGGCGATGACCAGCAGCGCCCTTCGAATCGACATCTCGGCCCTGCCCGGGGATCAGCCCGAGATCACCACGGAGACACCGTCGACCAGGCCCGCTTCGACGGGGGTGCTGAGAGTGATCGAGAAGGCGTTGGTCGCGACGGTGATCGACGGCACCGCTTCCGTGGTGAGCAGCGTCGCGCCCTGGCGAAGGCTGACGGAGGCCGCCTTCGCGTTGCAGGCGGCATCGACAGCAGTGAAGTTCACTGCTGTGACCTGGTACTTCTGCACCGTCGCGTTGTACGACGTGGTGTAGCCGACGGTGATCCCGCCGGTGTCGCACGCGGCGACGACCGAATCATCCGAGCCCAGCGACCCGGCAGTGAGGCCACCCAACGTGGCCGCTGATGCGCCGGCGACGCCGGCGATCGATACGCCGGCCAGCAGCGCCAGCGCGATTCTCTTTGGATGCTTCACAAACCGTCCTCTTTCTTTGTGCGTTCGTGCGCAGTCGACCGCTCTGAGTGGTCGTGGCACGTTGCTGCCCGGGGTGGGTAGCAGTAGTCCATCGGCAACTCCTGGATGGACTTGAGGATCTGATTCGGAATCTCAGAATTGGGCGAATCGCTCGCCGATCCGCAGCACGTGTCTTGACGATCGCGGCGTCGCGGCTTGACGGTCGTCGGTTGACCGGCCGTTCTCGACGCAACGGGCGCTACTGGCGCAGCTGGGCGTACTCGATGACACGGTGCATCACGGCAGTGCCACCATCGGGTGCGGCATTCGTGCTGGCCACGCTGCCGCAGGTGAACGGCGGTTGCGGGTCGTACTCGATCATCAGCTGCGCGGCTTCGGCGGCGGTGCGGTCGACCAGCAGCTCGACGAGGCGCAGCGCCATGTCGATGCCGCTGGAGACGCCGGCAGCGGTGATGATGCGCCGGTCGAGGTGCTCGACCACTCGATCGGCGACGGCGGTGGCGCCCTGTGCTTCCAGTTCGGGTAGCACGCCCAGTGCGTCGTGGCGGTGAGGCCGTGCAGCAGGCCGGCGGCGCCGAGCACGATCGCACCGGTGCACACAGAGGTGGTGTACTTCGTCGTGGCGTGTGCCGTGCGCACCCAGTCGGTGACGCGTGCGTCGTGCACGAGCGGGCGGGTGCCCACCCCACCGGGGAACACGATCACGTCGGGTGCGGGGAAGTCGTCGAAGGTGCCGTCGGCGGTGATGCCCAGGAAACCGTTCTCGCTGCGAACCTCGCCGCGCTGGTGGCTGATGAACGTGACGTCGATGCTGGGAATGCGCTGCAACACCTCGTAGGGGCCGATGCCGTCGAGGGCGGTGAACTGTGGGAACAGGGGAATGACCACTTGCAGGGTGCTCATGGGGGTCCTTTCGGGGTGAAGTCTGAAAGAGGAGGAACGCGGCTGGTCAGGCGACCGTGCGGAATCGGCGCCGGTACGCGTCGGGGGCGACCCCGATGCGTCGTTGGAACGAGCGGCGCAGGGTCTCGGAAGTACCGAACCCGCATCGTGCGGCGATCACGTCGAGCGTGTCGCCGGTGGTCTCCAACTCGCGACGGGCGGCCTCCAAGCGCACGCGCTCCACGTAGCGGCCGGGCGAGTCGCCCACTTCCTCGGTGAACACGCGGCTGAAGTGGCGCTCGCTCATCGCCGCCGCTGCGGCCAGCACCGGCACTCGATGGTCGCCGCCCGGTGCCGCCTCCACCAGCGCCTGCACCGCGCGCATCGTCGATCGTTCGGCTCGCGGCGCCCACACTGGCGCCGCGAACTGGGTCTGGCCACCGGGTCGGTGCAGGAACATCACCAACCAACGGGCGACGGTCTGAGCAACGGAGATGCCGTGGTCCTGCTCCACCAAGGCCAGCGAGAGGTCGATGCCGGCCGTCACCCCGGCGCTCGTCCAGATGGCGCCGTCGCGCACGTAGATGGGGTCGGGGTCGACGATCAGTGACGGGAACTCCTGCTGCAATCGCTCTGCCCGTGCCCAATGCGTGGTGACCCTCCGTCCGTCGAGCAGCCCGGCCTGCGCGGCGAGGAAGGTGCCGGTGCACACGGTGGCCACTCGCCGGCAGCGAGGCGCAACGGCGGCGATCCACGACATCAGCACCGGGTCGTGACGCGCGTCGAACACGCCCCACCCGCCGGCCAGCACCAGCGTGTCGATGGGCTGCTCGGCGGTCGGCTCCGGCAGCGCGGCGGTTGCCACGCCGAGCCCGCTCTCGCAGGTCACTGCACCGCCGGCGGACGACACCAGCGACAGTCGGTAGCCACCACCTGCGCCGCGAGCACCGTGCGCCCCGCCCTGCACGACCTGCGTGGCCGACGAGAAGACCTCGAACGGGCCGACCGCGTCGAGCGACTGCATGCCCGGAAAGCCGACGATCACGACGTGGCTGAGTTCGGTGACGGGAGTGAGCACCACCTCAGCCTGCACCCGTGCCATCGTGGCGTCAATGCCATGATCCCCACTCTTTCAGCCACCACGGCTCGTGGCGGATCACGGGTACCATGTCGACGCTCTCCGTCAACACCCGAAAGGACCGTCGTGGACGTACGCATCAGCGTCACCCAAACCCCTCGCGAGATCAGCCTCGAGCTCGCCGACGACCTCGATCGCGCGGCACTCAAGTCGAAGATCGAGGCCGCTCTCTCCGGTGCGGTCGACGTGCTGTGGCTCACCGACAAGAAGGGCCGCGACGTCGCGGTCAGCGCCGCCAAGATCGCGTTCGTCGACATCGGCGCCAGCGAGGGCGAGCGCCGCATCGGCTTCGGCGGCTGAGCGAGCGCTCGCGATGAAGGGCATCATCCTCGCCGGTGGCACGGGTAGCCGGTTGTGGCCGATCACGCGCGGCGTCAGCAAGCAGCTGCTGCCGGTGTACGACAAGCCGATGATCTACTACCCGCTCAGCGTGCTGATGCTGGCGGGCATCCGCGATGTGCTGATCATCACCACCCCGCACGAGCAGACCGGCTTCATCACGCTGCTGGGCGATGGCAGCCAGTGGGGCCTCAACCTGCAGTACGCCGTGCAGGAGACGCCCAACGGGCTGGCGCAGGCGTTCGTCATCGGGGCCGACTTCGTGGCCGGCCAGCGCAGCGCGCTGGTGCTGGGCGACAACATCTTCTTCGGTCACGGCCTGGTCGAGCTGATGCAGTCGGCGCGCGATCGCGAGCAGGGCGCCACCGTGTTCGGCTACCGGGTGCACGACCCCGAGCGCTACGGCGTCGCCGAAGTCGACCGCCACCGGCAAGGTGCTGAGCATCGAGGAGAAGCCCGCCAAGCCGCGCAGCAACTTCGCGGTCACCGGGCTGTACTTCTACGACGAGCAGGTGGTCGACATCGCCGCCAACCTGGCGCCATCGCCGCGAGGCGAGTACGAGATCACCGACATCAATGCCGAGTACCTGCGGCGCGGCCAGCTGCACATGGAGCTGCTGGGGCGCGGGTACGCCTGGCTCGACACCGGCACCTACGAGTCGCTGCTCGAGGCATCGCACTTCGTTGCCACCCTCGAGAAGCGGCAGGGCCTGCAGGTGGCCTCGCCCGACGAGATCAGCTTCGCCGCCGGCTGGATCGACGCTGCCCAGCTGCGCAGCAACGCCGAACCGATGGCCAAGAACCCATACGGCCAGTACCTGTTGCGGCTCGCGGGCGAGGGTCCGCAAGCGTGACCTCCGCTCGTTGGGGAGGCCGGCGATGACCGGCCTGCTCGATCGGCAACTGCTGTTCGTCAGCGGCAAAGGGGGCACCGGCAAGACCAGCGTGGCGGCGGCACTTGCCGAACTTGCCGTTCGCCAGGGCTTGCGCACGCTCGTCTGCGAGATGGATGCCAAGGGGGCGCTGGCCGCCACGTTCGAAGTGCGTGAGCTGAGCTTTCAACCCACTGAGGTGCAGCCGGGCCTGTTCGGCATGGTGATGAACACCGAGGACTCGTTGAAGGAGTACCTGCGGCTGTTCATCCGGATTCCACTCGTCGGCCGCATCGGCCCGCTCGCTCGCACGTTCGACTTCGTGGCCGATGCCGCGCCCGGCGTGAAGGAGATCTTGGCCATCGGCAAGCTGTGTCACGAAGTGCGTGAGCGGCACTACGACCTCGTCATCGTCGATGCCGAGGCGAGCGGCCACATCGTTGCTCAGATCGACGCGCCGCGTGCCATCCGCGAACTGGTGCAGGTGGGCATGGTGCGCGACCAGACCGACTGGATGCTCGACATCCTCGGCGACCACACGCGCACCGGGCTGGTGGTGGTCACCACACCGGAGGAGATGCCTGTCATCGAGACCATCGAGCTGGTCGACAAGGTGCAGGCAACCACCGACGTCGATGTCGCTGCGGTCATCGCCAATCGGGTGCTGCCGCAGTGGTTCTCGGCGCAGGATCGCGAGGTGTTCCAGGCGTTGCTGGCCCCCGTGCCACAGGCCACCCTGGCCGGGGTCGCCGGGCCGAAGGTGGCGACGGTGTTCCAGGCCGCTTCGTTGGCACAAGCTCGTCGCGACGTGGCCGTCGACTACCTGCAGCGGCTGCGCGACGGCGTCGATCCAGCCGTGCCGATGGTGCTGCTGCCCGAACTGTTCGCGCGAGCGGGTGGCCGGCGGGTGGTGTCGCTGGTGGCGGATGCGCTGCCCGGGCTGGAGGGCTGATGGCCCGCACCGGCCGCCGCGAGATGGCCGAGCTGCTGAGCGCGAAGGAGATGATCGTGGTCTGCGGCAGCGGCGGCACCGGCAAGACCACCATCGCCGCCGCGCTCGGTGCGCAGGCGGCGGCCGTGGTGGGTGGCCGGGTGCTGGTGCTCACGGTCGACCCCGCTCGCCGGCTGGCCACCGCTCTTGGAATCGGGTCGTTCGGCAACACGGCCGTGCGGGTGCCACCGCAGGCGTTCGTCGAGGCCGGGCTGGAGTGCCGAGGCGAGCTGTGGGTCGCGATGCTCGACACGAAAGCCGGCTGGGACGAACTGATCCGTCGCCATGCGCCTGATGCGCAACTGCGCGACACGGTGCTGGCCAACCCGCTGTACCGCAACATCACCGGCCGCTTCGTCAACAGCCACGACTACCTGGCGATGGAGCAGCTCTACGACCTGCACGCCTCTGGTCAGTACGACCTGGTGGTCATCGACACGCCGCCGTCGCGCAACGCCCTCGACCTGCTCGACGCGCCGGGCCGCATGCGCGAGTTCTTCGGCAGCCGTCTGCTGAAGTGGCTCACCGTGCCGTACCGGTCGCGGCTGTTCACGATGGCGTCGAAGCCGTTCTACCAAGTCGCCGACCGCATCCTCGGTTCGCGTTTCCTGCACGACATCGCCGAGTTCTTCGTGCTCTTCCAGACGATGGAAGCCGGCTTCGTCGCTCGCGCCAAGGAAGTCGAGCGGCTGCTCACCGACGACGGCACATCGTTCATCGTGGTCAGCACGCTCGAGGCGGCGCCGGCTCGTGAAGCTCGCTACCTCGCCGAAGAACTGCAACGCCGCCGCATGCCGCTGGGCGCGCTGGTGCTGAACCGAACGCTGCCGGCTGCGGTGCGTCAGCCGGCAGTGGCCAAGGCGGCCGGCACGCTGGCTGCGGCGACCGGCGACCCGCAGCTGCTCGCCGAACTGGGCGCCGCCACCGGATGCGACGTCGCCTCCGTGCAGCACGTCCTGGCCGAAGTTGCCGCTCGCTTTCGTGACGTGACGGTGGTGGCGGGACGCGAGGCGGAACGCCGGCGGGAGCTGGAGGCCGTGGTGCAGCTCACCGTCGTGGTGCCCACCATGGCCGGCGACGTGCACGACCTGCCGGGTCTGCTGGCGATCGGAGAACACCTGCTGGGGAGCGGAAAAGCATCGTCGCCCTTGCCCGCGTGGCACACTTCGTAGCCATGGCCACGCTTGGCGAGCTCACACGGCAGCACACGCAACTCAATCGAGACGAAGTCGACCATCTGCAGCGCTTGATCGGCGAGTGGGGCTTGCTCGCCGACCTGAGCTTCGCCGACTTGCTGCTCTACGTGCCGGGTACCGATGGTACGTGGTACGTGGTGGCTCATGTCCGCCCGGCAACCGGCCAGACGATCTACCACTACGACTACGTCGGCACCGCCGCCGCCGGCCAGGAAGTGCCGTTGCTCTCGAAGGCGTACACCGACGGCGAGATCGTGGAAGGCGAACTGGTCGTGGAGGGCATGCCCGACCCCGTGCGAATGATGGCCGTGCCGGTGCGCGACGGCGACCATGCCATCGCGGTGCTCACGCGCGAGTGGTCCAGCCGCTCCAGCCGGCAACCCGGCGAGCTGGAGCGCACCTACGTGGGCATGTTCCAGCGGTTCGCGTCGATGATCGCCGAAGGTTCGTTCCCGTTCCAGGGCCCAGTGGCGGATTCCAGTGCGGCCCCTCGCGTGGGCGACGGCGTGATGGCGCTCGACGAAGACGCTCGCGTGCGCTTTGCGTCGCCCAATGCCGTGTCGGCGCTGCACCGCGTGGGCATCGGCGCGAATGCGGTGGGCATGCGCCTGGCCGAGCTCGGTTTCAACGACAGCCCGGTGCGCCGGGCGTACGAGACCAAGCTGCCGGTGATCGAGGAGTTCGAGCAGACGTCCGATGTCATCCTGTTGGTGCGGTGCATGCCGGTGCTGGCAACCGGCGTGGGCCACGACAGCGCGGTCACCGGTGGCCTGTTGCTGGTGCGCGACGTCACCGAGGTGCGCAAGCGCGACAAGCTGCTGCTGTCGAAGGACGCCACCATCCGCGAGATCCACCACCGGGTGAAGAACAACCTGCAGACCATCTCGTCGCTGCTGCGCCTGCAGGGTCGCCGGCTGAACTCGGAGGAAGCGAAGGCGGCCGTGGCGGAGAGCGTGCGCCGCATCCGCACGATCGCGCTGGTGCACGAAACCCTGTCGCGCGAGCCGGGCGACGACGTGGCCTTCCTCGAGATCGTTCGCCCCTTGCTGCGCCTGGCCGAGGAAGGTTTGCAGTCGCCCGACCGGCCAGTGCGGTTCACCGTGCAGGGTGAAGGCGGCCGCCTGCCCAGCACCATCGCCACGCCGCTGTCGGTGGTGCTCACCGAACTGCTGCAGAACGCCGTCGATCATGGCTTCCCCGAGGGAAGTGCCGGCGGCGATGTGGTGGTGGTGCTCGACAACCACGAGGGCGTGCTGAAGATCCGCGTCATCAACGACGGTCGCAGCCTGGAGCCCGGCTTCGAGCTCAACAAGGCCACTGGCCTCGGCCTGTCGATCGTGCGCACGCTGGTGACCACCGAGCTCGACGGCACCATCACGATGCGCTGCGGCCAGCCGGACGACTTCGCCACGGTTGGCCTGGGCGATCACCCCAAGGGCACCGGCACCGTGGTCGATCTCACCGTCCCCGTCTGACCTGATCCCTCGCCCCCCGGCTGTACGTACAGCCGAGTGCAGGGTGGGCGGGTCAGACGAGGATGCGCTCGCGGCCGGCGATGCGGCGGCGCAGGGTGCGCCGCTCTTCCTCCGACGTGCCGCCCCAGATGCCCGAGTCCTGGTTGGTCTCGAGGGCGTAGTCGAGGCAGTCGACCTTCACCGGGCACTCGCCACACACCTCCTTGGCGCGATCGATCTGGACCAGCGCGTAGCCGGTGGTGCCCACCGGGAAGAACAGGTCGGGGTCGGTGTCGCGACAGATGGCATCACGGCGCCACGTGTAGTCGGCATTCGCCAGTGTAAGACTCGAGGCCGGGATGGTCACTTGGGGTCACTCCCATGGGATCGACGTTGATCGATGTGGATTGTGAGCGTTTTCACGTTCTGGCAAACGGTAGGTAACAATCGTGTGCATGGCAAGGGGCCAATAGTCCCGATCCATACTTCGTGGCGATGGGGGGTATCTATGGCACAGGTGTCGCGGGTGCAGGTGATGGCTCATCGAGGGGCCAGTCGAGCCGAGCATGAGAACACGCTGGCGGCGTTCCGGCGCGCTGGTGAGATGGGTGCCCACGCAGTCGAGCTCGACGTGCGACGCAGCAGCGACGGCGTGCTGGTGGTGCACCACAACCCGCATCTGACCGACGGTCGGCTGGTTGCCGCGACGGCGCATGCCCAGCTGCCGACCAGCGTCCCCACGTTGGGCGAAGCACTCGATGCCTGCGCCGGCATGTGGGTCAACGTCGAGATCAAGAACGACCCGGCGGAGGCCGACTTCGACGCCACCGAGTCGATCGCCGACGAGACCCTGGCGCACCTGCTCGCGCGCAACGAGGACGATCGTTGGCTCGTCTCGTGCTTCCGGATGGAGACGGTGGATCGGTGCCGTGCCCTCGCGCCGCAGATCAAGACGGCGTGGCTGTGCGTGCAGGCGCCGGAGGGCATCGCTGCCATGCTGGTGAAGAAGGGGCATCTGGCGGTGCACCCGTGGGTGAAGACGCTCACTCGCGACACGATCGATGCGTGCCACGCGGCCGGCGTGCAGGTGAACACGTGGACGTGCGACGACCCCGCACGCATGGCCGAGCTCATCGAATGGGGCATCGACGGCATCTGCACCAACGAGCCCGACGTGGCACTCGGCGTGCTCGGCCGCTGAGCACGCGGCGCACGGCTCGTGGCGGCCGGCGTCAGGGCGTGAGCTGCGGCCGTACCAGGCGCACGGCGTCGGGCACGTGCGTGAACTCGAGTCGCTTCGTCTCGCCCAGGTAGTCGCCGTCGAGCTGGTAGGGGAACGGCGTCTCGTGGGAGATGGTGAGCGAGCGCAGGTCGGTTTGCAGGTCGAGGGTCTTGCTGGCCTTCACGCCGCCGCCACGCAGGGCGCCCCCCAGGCCGCCGAGGATGGCGCCCACCTTCATCGTGCGAAAGGTGATGGCCACCAACCCGCGGTCGAACGTGGCTGCCGGGCTCAGGTCGAGCGGGCGGTTGCCCAGGTACGTGTACGGGTTGGTGTTGAGCACGATGGTGAAGAAGCCGTCGTCGACCGGCGCCGCGGCGCCGCAGGCGACGGTGAAGTGCGGCTGCTTGCGGTCGTAGTTCACGGCCCACGTGCGGGCCGCGGCGTAGATGAACAGCGGGTGGCCGAGCCAGCGTTTCATCGAGGCCCGCCGCTCGACCTCCTTCACCACGGCTGCGTCGTACCCGACGCCGGTGTGGAAGCAGAAGTAGCGACCGTTCACCTTGCCGAGGCCGATCGGTTCGATGTCGCGAGCAGCGATGCCGGCGGCCAACAGCTGCACGGCGGCGACCGGGTCGTTGGGCATGCCCAGCGTTCGGGCGAACACGTTGGTGCTGCCGCCGGGAAGCACCCCCAATGCTGTGTCGGTGCCGGCGACCCCGGTGGCCACTTCGTTGAGCGTGCCGTCGCCGCCGTAGCCGATGACCACGTCGACACCTCGCCGCGCCGCATCTTGGGCGAAGCGGGTGGCGTGGCCGCGACGGTTGGTCTCCACGACCTCGACCGTGTTGCTGCCGGCCGGGCCGCTCTGTGACAGGGCGCGGTGAACGACGACCGTGTTGCGGGCCGTCACCGACGACGCAAAGGCGTTCACCACGAGCAGGATCCGCACCTCACGGACGGTACAGGCTGGCGGCGACGCCAGGGAAGCGGTCAGCGACATGGCCGGCCGTCTCCCGCCGGGCGACTCGCTCGTGCCAGCTGGTCGAGTCGCTTTCGTCCGCCGGTTGGGTCATTGCCGTACCGACCGGTAACAATGGCGAACATGAACGTGATCGTGTGCGTCAAGCAGATCCCCGACCCGGCCACGCCGGGTGCGTTGGGCTCCGATAACACCCTCAAGCGAGATGGCAAGCTCATCCTCGACGAGTCCGACAGCTACGGCGTCGAAATGGCGCTGCAGCTGGTGGATGCCGCCGGTGGTGGCGAGGTGAGCCTGGTCTCCATGGCCCCCAACGGAGAGGTGTCGGGCATGCGCACGGCGCTCGCCATGGGTGCCGCCAAGGGCACCTTGGTCTCCGACCCGGCGCTGCAGGGCAGCGATGCCCTCACCACCGCCAAGGTGTTGGGCGCGGCCATCCAGAAGATGGGCGGCGCCGACCTGATCATCGCCGCCACCGAGAGCAGCGACGGCTACACGGGCACCGTGCCCGAGCAGCTGGCCGAAGTGCTCGGCCTGCCGTCGGTCACCTTCGCCAAGAAGGTCACCATCGCCGGCGGCACGCTCGAAGCGCATCGCCAGACCGAAGATGGGTACGACGAGGTCACCTGTGCGCTGCCCGCTGTCATCAGCGTCACCGCCGGCGTGGTCGAGCCTCGCTACCCCAGCTTCAAGGGCATCATGGCTGCCAAGGGCAAGCCGATCGACACGGTCACGGCCGCCGACCTCGGGGTCATCTCGGTCGGTTGGGCTGGTGCCGGTCAGAGCATCGTCAGCGTCACGCAGGCCGAGGCCCGCGCTGCCGGCGAGATCATCGAAGACGACGGTGAGGGTTTCGCCAAGATCGTGGCGTACCTCGAAAACTTGAAGGTCATCTGAGGAGCACCGACATGAACATCTGGGTTTTCTCACAAGAAGCAAGCGGCGCCCCCACCACGGCCACGCTGGAACTGCTCACCAAGGCTCGCACGCTGGCGGCGAGCGTGGGCGGCAACGTCACCGCATTCGTCGGTGGCGACGCCTCGGCCATTGCGGGCTCGCTCGGCGAGCACGGTGCTGCGAAGGTCTATGCCACCGGCGACCTGGGCGGCAAGCTGCCCGGTGCGGCCGTGTCGGCGGCGATGAAGGCCGTCATCGACGGTGGCGACACGCCCGACCTCATCATGTTCCCGCAGACCACCGAGGGGCGCGACATCATGAGCCGCCTGTCGGTCAAGCTCGACCGCACGGTGCTCACCAACAACGTCGACATCACCGTCGACGGTGGTGCAGTCAGCGTCACCACCCCCATCTTCGGCGGCAACGTGCTCGTCAGCACGGCCTTCTCCGGCGCTGGCCCGTTCCTCGCGGCGTTCCGCCCGAAGAGCTTCGTCGCCGAATCGGCCGGTGGCGCTGCTGCCGCCATCACCGCTGCGCCCGTGCCCGAGCTGGGTGCCACCGGTGCCGCGCAGGTCACCGCCGTGCACGTGGAAGCCACCAGCGGCCCGAAGCTCGACGAGGCCGCCATCGTGGTCTCGGGTGGCCGTGGCCTGGGCGAGGCTGCCAAGTACGAGATGGTCGAGGCATTGGCCAAGCTGCTCAACGGCGCCCCGGGCGCTTCACGAGCCATCGTCGACGCCGGCTGGGTGCCGTACAGCTACCAGGTCGGCCAAACCGGCAAGGTCGTCAAGCCGGGCGTCTACATCGCGTGCGGCATCTCCGGCGCCACGCAGCACATGGTGGGCATGAAGGGCTCGAAGAACATCATTGCGATCAACAAGGACAAGGAAGCCCCCATCTTCGGCATCGCCGACCTGGGCATCGTGGGCGACGTCCACAAGGTGCTTCCGAAGCTGATCGAGGCGTTGCAGAGTCGCGGCTGACCGAGCAACACCGGAACGGATGAAGGCGGCCCGCAAGGGCCGCCTTTCGCCGTTCTGGCCGCACAGCGCGGCGTGCGGCAGATCGCCGGCGGCTCAGACGAGCGGCCAGGGGTAGCGGCGGCCGCTGTTGTCGACCGGGAACACCCGATGCTCGGTCACCCACTGGGCGCGCTCCTGGATCGCTGCTGCTTCCTCGTCGTGGAGCAGCGCCGCGACGTCGAGCGGCACGTGATCGGCGATCTGCGCGGCGATGGTGAGCAGTTCGCCCGTGACGGCTTCGCCGCCGAACTCCCACACGACGGTGCGCAGCTTGAACTCGGCGGCGAAGCAGAGGCCGTGATCGATGCCCCAGATGTGGTCGTCGGCGTCGATGAGCACGTGCCCGCTCTTGCGGTCGGTGTTGTTGGCAAGGATGTCGAACAGTGCCACCGGCCGCAGCAGCGGATGGAGATCCTCACGGTTCTCGTAGATGGTGAAGTAGTGCTGCTGGTGGTCGGCTTCCACGAACCACTGCAGGCTGCCCTCGCCCAGTGGTCCGTCGCGGATGACGGTGGGCGGCACCAGGTCGATGCCCATCGCCTCGCTGAGCCGGTAGGCGGCCAGCTCGCGCCGGTGCAGGCCCGGCTCGAAGTCCCACAGCGGCCGCTCGCCGCGCAGTGGTTTGTAGATGGCCTGCCCCACCTGCTCGCCGGCGAGTGACAGGTTGACGAGGAACGTTGCATTGCTGCTCCACGGCATCCGGCCCTCGATGTCGACGTCGGCGGTGGCCAGCAGTTCGAGGTGGCGCGCCGATGGTGGCAGTGGGTGGTCGGTCATCGGCTAGTTCATCCGCACGCAGAGGTGGCCATCGGGGTTGATCGGGTTGGCGCACCAGATGCAGGCAGGTCGCCCGGCAGCCACGATGGCCTCGGCGTGGTTGCAGAACGCGTGGGCCTGGTTGCGAGTGAGGAACACTCGCACGTGCCCGCGGTCGGGGTCTTCGTCGAGCGCTTCGCCTTCCTCGTCGACGGCGATCACCTCCTCCAACTGCACCAGCACCATGTCGGTGCTGCGGTCGTACCCCAGGCCGACCGGGCCGAGCACGAACACCGCTTCCACCGGCGTGGCCAGCTCCATCGCCGCGGCGATGGGCTTCTCGGTCGGCGCGGGGAGATCGTTGAGCACCCGCCGCAGGTAGTCGGAGATGGCGGATGCCTGCTGCTTCTCGCACTTCACCGTCACTCGCTGGGTGCCGCGACGTGCCTGCAGGTAGAACGCCCGCGCGCCCGGCTCGCCGAGCGCGCCGACGGTGAACGCATCCACCTCATCGAAGTCGAAGTACACGCTCATGCCGGCCGCACCTGATCAGGACGGACGGAGCTCGGCCAGCGAGCCACCCGTGCAGTTGACGGTGAGCACCACCGGCGCACCCATGCCGTAGGCGATGGCCGACACCGAGCAGGTGCTGATGACGATGCGTTGGAACAGGTCGATGTGCGTGCCCATCGCGTGAGCGACCGCTGCTTTGATGGGGTCGGCGTGGGAGACGCACACGATGGTGCCACCCGGGTGCGCAGCGCGCAGCCGATCGATGGCGCCGACGATGCGGTTCTGCATGGCGGTGAAGCTCTCGCCGCCCGGGAAGGTGAACGTGCTGGGCGCGCGCTGCACGGTGCTCCACTCGGGCAGCTTCATCAACGCCTTCAGTTCGGCACCGGTCCACTCGCCGAAGTCGCACTCCAGCAAACCCTTGTCGATGCGCACCTTCAGCGACCGCGCGGCGGCGATGGGAGCAGCGGTTTCGCGGGCCCGTTCGAGCGGCGACGAGTAGATGGCGTCGACGTTCGCCAAGGCTGCGATGCGTTCGGCCGCGCGTTGCGCCTGCTGTTGCCCGGCCTCGGCGAGGTGCAAGCCTGGTGCGCGCCCCGGCAGCAGCTTGCCCGTGGTGGGTGTCTGCCCGTGCCGCACCAGCAGGACGACGGTGGGGGCAGCGGGAGAGGGAGTCTTCGTTCGCGCCATGGCAATGCGGAAACCTACTGTGCCTGCCGTGGATTCGCTCGCTCAGCTGGAGACCGACGTGTGTGACTGTCGGCAATGCCCGCGGCTGGTGGCATGGCGCGAGCAGGTTGCCGTCGACAAGCGGGCCTCGTACCGCGACGAGGCGTATTGGGGTCGTGGTGTGCCCGGGTTCGGCGACCCGGCCGCGAAGGTGATGGTGCTCGGCCTGGCGCCGGCCGCCCACGGCGCCAACCGCACCGGCCGGGTCTTCACCGGCGACCGCAGCGGCGACTGGTTGTACCGGGCGATGCACCGCGCCGGCTTCGCCAACCAGCCCACGTCCGTCAGCCGCGACGACGGACTGCGGCTCACCGGTGCGTGGGTGGCCGCCGCCGTCAAGTGCGCGCCGCCCGACAACAAGCCACTGCCCGCCGAGCGCGACATGTGCCGCCCGTTCCTGCGGCGCGAGCTGGCCCTGCTGGCACAGGTCTCGGTGGTGGTGTGCCTCGGTGGCTTCGCGTACGAAGCGGCGTGCGGCGAGTTCGGGGTTCGGCCGCGCCCGAAGTTCGGTCACGGTGTGGAGGTGGCCGCTCCCGGTGGCTTGCTGCTGCTGTGTTCGTACCACCCGAGCCAGCAGAACACGTTCACCGGCCGGCTCACCGAGCCGATGCTGGACGCGGTGTTCGCTCGCGCAGCAGCGCTGACGCGCTGAGCGGCGGCGGTCTCACCGCCGGCGGCTCGTGGCGTGAGCGACGATCGCCTCGAACTCGTGCTCGGTGAGTGGCATCACCGACAGGCGATTGCCCTTCGCCAGCAGCCGGCACTCGGCGAGCTCGGGAATCGACTTCAACTCGTCGAGCGACACGAACGGCAGCTTCTTCACCGGTGCCACCGTCACCCAGTCCCACCGGGGGTCGGAGGGCTTCGAGGCAGGGTCGTAGTACTTGCTGCCGGGGTCGAACTGCGTGGGATCCGGCTCGGCGGTCTTGGCGACCCGGCACACGCCGGCCACGCCCGGCGGGGTGGCGTTGGAGTGGTAGAAGATGCCCTTGTCGCCCACCTTCATCTCACGCATGAAGTTGCGCGCCTGGTAGTTGCGTACGCCGTCCCAGCCTTCGCGCTTGTTGCGCACGAGGTGGTCGTACGAGAACACGTCGGGTTCGGACTTGAACAACCAGTAGGCAGCCACGGCCTGCGAGGTTAGCCCGCGGCCTCGGCGGGTGGCGTGGCGATGGATCCGATGACATCGCACCACCGGGGCGGAACCGGCGAACTCACAACGACAGGCGCAGCGCGGTGAACACGGCCATGCCGACGGTCATCATCGCGATCATGTTGCGGGTCTTGGCGAAGACCACCGCCGCAGCGAGCACCGCCCACATCTCGTTGTTGTGCACGCTGACGTAGGGCTGGTGATCGCGGGCGAACACGCCCTGGCAGATGATGGCGGTGAGCGCACAGGCCGGTGCGTAGCGCAGTGCCCGCTCGACTCGGGCCGGGAGGTCGATGCGGGCGGGCAGCATGAAGAAGCTGCTGCGCGTGGCCACCGTGACGACGGTGAGGCCGGCGGTGGCGGCAAGCAAGTAGGCCAGGCTGCCCATCACATCACCTCGCCCTCATCGGCGATGTCGCTCGCCACGGCCACCACGCCGTGCGGTTGGCCTTCCGGCCGCATGCTCTCCACGCCAACCGCCACTGCAACACCGGCAAGCACGGCCAGCAACAGACCCAGGCGCATGGGGAAGTGCACCGTCGCAACGGCGATGGCGGCCGTGACCAACACGCCGGCGGCCACGGGCACACGGTGCACCATTGGGATCACCACGGCCAGCAGCGCCAGGTAGGCACCCAGCTCGAGCCCCCAATCGGTGGGAGCCAGACCGCCGAGCAGGATGCCGACGATCGACGAACCCATCCACGCGACCCAGTTGACGAGCGCGCCACCGTAGAAGTAACCCCACTGCTCGGGTGTGCCGCGTTGCGGATCATCGGCGAAGCGGCGGGAGAACAGCGCGAAGCCGAGGTCGCCGTTGAGGTACCCGGCCAGCATGCGCTGCTGCCACGGCAGCATCACGAACGACTTGCGCGACGCCGCGGCGAAGATGACGAATCGCAGATTGACGAGCAGCGCGGTGACCCACACGATGGGCAACGGTGCGGAGGTGGCGAGCAGCGGCAGCACGGCCAGCTGGGCCGATCCGGCGAAGACGGTGAGCGTGATCAGGATCGCCATCGGGATCGACAAGCCCGAGTTCACCATCGCAACGCCGGTGACCAGGCCCCACACGGAGATGGCCACACCCAGCGGAGCCATCGCGCGCAACCCTTCGTGATACGCCTGGCGGTCGATGGGGGGCAGCAGCCCCTTGAACGTCGCCAACCGATGCATCGAGTCATCATGCCGCGGGCGGGCGCCGTCGACGCGGTGGTTTCGGGTGCCCGCACTACCCGGCTTGCTCGTGCCGACTCGATCGCTTGACGCATCGATCGGGAAATGCCTAACATCCGAGATATGTCGGACGTTGATAAACGCACGCAGCAACTGGACTACGAGCTCGGTGCCGAGATCAGCGCCGACACGCCGGCTCGGCTGAAGGCGCTCGGCGATCCGTTGCGGCAGCTGCTGCTCGACCTCGTGCTGGAACGGGCGATGAGCGTCAGCGAGTTGGCTGCGCGCGTGCAGCGACCGAAGAGCACCGTCGCTCACCACGTCGATCTGCTCACCGATGTGGGGTTGCTGCAGGTGGTGCGCACGCGCAAGGTGCGTGCGATGGAGGAGCGCTTCTACGGGCGCACGGCGCGCACGATCGTCTTCCCCTCACACGCTCATGACGGCGACCTGCCCTTCTTCGCCGACGCCCGCGCGGTCGCGGATCTGGCGGCGATGGCCTCGAATGCGCCGGCGACCTTCACCATGCGATCGGTGCGCATTCCCGACGAGGCCGCTGCGGAGTTCTGCGAGCGGGTGACCCAGCTCGCGCTCGAGTTCAGTCGCCTGCCGCGTGGCGGTACTCGCGAGTTCGCGTTCCTGGCTGCGCTGTTCCCCACGACGCGCCCGGTCGCGGAGCGCCTGGCCGACCCTGCCCGCTCGCCGACGAAGAAGGCGGCGCCCCGTGGCTCGTGAACGTGTTCGCCTCGGTGGTAACTACCGCAAGCTGTACCTCGCCACCGCGGCGTCGAACATCGGCGACGGCATGGCCGCCATCGCGTACCCCTGGCTGGCAACCGCCATCACTCGCAACCCGGTCCTGGTGGCATTGGTCGCCGCAGCTCAACGGTTGCCATGGTTGTTGTTCACCCTGCCGGCGGGGGTGATCACCGACAGGGTCGATCGCAAGCGGGCGATGGTGCTGATGGACGTGCTGCGCTTCGGCTTCACGCTGCTCATCGCCTTTGCCGTGCTGGCCGAGCAGGGCACGCTGCCCGCGCCCGACGATGTGCGCAACATCGTGGGCACCCGAACGGGGCTGTACCTGTTGCTGCTGCTGGCGACGTTGCTGTTGGGCTCGGCGGAGGTGCTGCGCGACAACTGCGGGCAGACGTTCATGCCGTCGATCGTGGCGCCGGAGCATCTGGAGCGTGCGAACGGGCGGATGTGGAGCATCGAGTCGGTGGCCAACACGTTCATCGGCCCACCGATCGGCTCGCTGCTGCTCCTGGCCGCGTTCTCGGTGCCGTTCTTCGTCGATGCCACTTCGTTCTTCGTTGCTGCGGCACTCGTCGCGCTCATCCCCGGTTCGTTCCGCGCCGAGCACCCCGAGCGTGCCGCAGACGCACCGGCAGCCTCGTGGCGCACGGATCTGAAGGAGGGTGTGCGCTGGCTGTGGGGCAACCACCTGCTGCGTTCGATGGCGATCATCCTGGGCCTGATGAACCTGGCATCGAACGTGAGTGGCGCGATGTTCGTGCTGTTCGCCCAGGACGTGTTGCGCGTCACCCCGCTCACGTTCACGGTCATGGGCTTCGGCTTCGCGGTGGGTGCGATCGTGGGTGGCTACGCGGCGCCATGGTTGTCGCGCACCTTGGGCAGTGGCACCTGCCTGGCGCTCACGCTCGGCTCGGCGTCGGTGATCGGCGTACTGGTCGGGTTGTCGTCGTGGTGGCCGCTGACGGCGGTGCTCTTCGCCGTTGGCACCTTGCTGGGCAGCACGTGGAACGTCATCACCGTCAGCTTGCGCCAGACGATCATCCCGCCACATCTGCTCGGCCGGGTCAACAGCGTCTACCGGTTCTTCGCCTGGGGCATGATGCCGATCGGCGCGCTGCTGGGTGGTCTGGTGGTGCTCGTTGCGGGTCGCTTCGTGAGCCACTCCATGGCGCTGCGCTGCGTCTGGTTCGTCGATGCAGCCATCCACTTCCTGCTCTTCCTGGTCGGTCGCCGGCTGTTGACCACCGAACGGTTGGAGGCAGCACGCTCGGCGGGCATCGCGGGTGCGCCGTTGGTCGTTGACGTGCGCTGAGTTGGGTCGACGTGTGCTCAGCGAGCGCGGCGATCCACCGGCGGCGGTGCGAGCGGCTGGTGCTGGGCCAAGACCTCGGCCACGGTGCGGTCGAGGTTGCCGGCAGCGATGCCCGGCTCCACGTTGACCAATCCGCGCCGAATGCGGCCGGCAAGGCTGCGCTCGAGGTACGGCAGGATGGTCTTCACCACTGCCCAACCGGCGTCGCGATTGCCCAGCACATTTGCCGGGTCGGTGTTCATCGCGGAGAACCGAACCAGCCCGGGCTCGGTCGACACGCCTGGTTCGGCGAGGTCGACGAGCAAGCAGGTGAGGCCCCTGTGGCCCGGCAGGTCGGCGCTGCGCGTGACCACCAGCGCATGTGTGGCCGAGTCGTCGGTGCACGACTTGGTGCCGTCGATGACGACGTACTTCCAGTCGAACGTGGCGGTGCATGTGGTGGCCTGCGGGTCGTCGGTGCCAGGTTCGGTGAGCAGCACCGTCCACAGCTGGCGCCCGGTGAGCAGGGCCGGCAGCACCGCGTTGGACTGCTCGGGGGTCGCGAACTGGCGCAGGATGGGGCCCATCAGGCGCACGCCGTCACCGGCGAGCGGTGGGGCGATGGTGCCCGCCGCCGCCAGCTCCTGCTCGACCACCTGCTGCACCTGAGCCGTGGCCGCCAGGCCACCGTGGCTGCGGTTCCAGGTGGGTACTGCCAGGCCGGCGCTGGCCAGCCGCTCCCACCACTCGCCGACGGTGATGGAGGTGTCCCAGTTGTTGGCAAGCCAGTGGCGCAGGGCATCGCGCATCTGTTCCATGTCGCCCAGCGGCCACCATGGGCGGGGTGCAGTCAGGTCCATGGGAAAACGCTAACGACCTTGCGGCTGCTCGCCTTGCGATACTGGGAGCGTGACCGACTCGCCGCTCGACGCACTGACCATCGATCGGCGGGCGCCGGCGCTGCGCACGCCCCTCGGTGAGGGCTCGTGGGTCGACGTGGTGAAGGGGTTCGTGCGCGACCCGGCCGATCAACTGTCGACCCTGCTCGCCGATGCTCCGTGGCAACAGAACGAGACGCTGCGCTACGACAAGTACGTGCCCGAACGGCGGCTCTCCGCCGGCCTGCGAGCGGATGCGCAGCCGCTGCTGCGCCAGACCGACCTGCACTTGCGTGCTGCGTACCGCCAGCCGATGGAGGGCGTCGCCGCGATCCTGTATCGCACGGGCGACGACTTCCAAGGCATGCACAGCGATCGCGAGATGCGCTGGCTCGACGACACGCTGATCGCCATCGTGGTGCTGGGGCAGCGCCGACCGTTCGTGATCCGCGAGCGGACGCGGTGGGTGGATTCATTGGCTCATCGTGTGCCGGCCGGTCAGGACCCGGACGATCTGGTGCTGCTGCCGGGCGAAGGTGACCTGTTGGTGATGGGTGGCCGTTGCCAGGCCGACTGGCTGCACGGCGTGCCCGCGTGTGACACACCGAACCCGCGGATCTCGCTCACGTGGCGCTGGGCCCGCCGTAGTGGCCGCCCCGACACCAACCCGGGCTATGCCGACGCCCGCCAGTTCAGCGATCGTCCTCGCCAGCCCGGTACCCGCACCCGCAAGCCGTGAGCCTGGCCCGCGCGCTCACCGGCGGGCGATCATCTCGATCTCCACGCGGGCGCCCAGCGGCAGCGCCGCAACTGCCACCGTGGTGCGTGCGGGGTAGGGCGCCGTGAAGAACTCCGCGTACTCGGCGTTCATCTCGGCGAAGTCGTCCATGTCGGTGAGGTACACGTTGCACTTCACTGCGTGCGACTGATCCAGCCCGGCGGCATGGAGCACGGCGGCCAGGTTGGCCAGGCACTGCCGGCTCTGCTGGCGGATGCTGCCATCGACGAGCGTGCCGGTGGCGGGGTCGAGCGGCGTCTGGCCGGAGAGGTACACGAAGGGGTCGGCATCGATGGCATGTGAGTACGGGCCGACAGCGACGGCGCCGGCGGCGGTGATGGGAGTGCGAGGCATTGCCTGATTCTGCCTCAGCTCCAGCCTCCGAGTGGCTCGGAATTCCTGTGACAGTCGTACTGGAAATGGCTCGACGAGGGGTCGCACGTCAAGCCGTGTTGGCCTACGATGTCGGGTCTTGAGTGCCAACGACGTCACCCACCGCAGCCAGGGTCACACGACCGACCCGGCCATCGAGGCCATCATCGGCGACCACGCAGGCTGGGCAGGTGGGCTGATGCCGGCGCTGCACGCAGTGCAGCACCATGCCGGGTTCATCGACCGGGGCTACATCCCGTTGCTGGCCCACACGTTCAACCTGTCGGTCGCGGAAGTGCACGGCGTCATCTCGTTCTACAAGGACTTCCGCACCGTGGCCCCCAAAGGCCCGGGAGGCGTGCAGGTGTGCCGCGCCGAGGCGTGCATCGCGCGAGGCGGCAAGGCCGTCGAGGCTCGGGCGCTCGAGCTCGGCGCCACCGAAGCTGTCGAGATCGAGGAGGTCTTCTGCCTCGGGCTGTGTGCGCAGGGCCCGGCGATGGCCAGCAACGGCCGGGTGTTCGGCAACGTCGATGCCGCGGGCGTCGAGACCATCATCGGTGATGCCATCCGTCGCGCGGGCGCACCCTCGGTGGTCGACAACCGCGTCGACGCCGACGACCACAGCCTCAACGACTGCGTCACCGTGTACGTGCCGCGCGATGCTGCAGCCCGCGCCGCCGGGGCCGACCATGTCGCCGCCGCGCTCGCCGCCACGCCGGGTGTTCGCGTCGTGCGCAACGGCTCGCGCGGCATGTTGTGGCTCGAACCGTTGGTCGAGGTGGCCACTGCTCAGGGCCGCATCGCGTACGGCCCCGTTGCTGCGACCGACGTGCCCTCGCTGCTGGCTGCCGGGCTGCTGACGGGCGGCGACCACGCGCTGCGCCTCGGCCCGGTCGACGCGCTGCCGTGGATGGCCGCGCAGCGGCGTCACCTTCGCGCGAGTCGGTGTCGTCGATCCGCGATGCCGACGACTACGTGGCCCACGGCGGCCTGGTCGGCCTCCGCGCTGCGCTCGCCATGCAGCCCGGCGATGTCGTCGCCGAGGTCACCGACAGCGGCTTGCGCGGCCGCGGCGCCGCGTTCCCCACAGGCATCAAGTGGCAGACCGTGCTCGACACGCCCGGCCCGACGAAGTACATCGTGTGCAACGCCGACGAGGGCGACAGCGGCACGTTCGCCGACCGCATGCTGATGGAGGGCGACCCGTTCACCCTGCTGGAGGGCATGGCGATCGCCGGCTGGGCGGTCGGTGCCCACGACGGCTACGTCTACATCCGCAGCGAGTACCCCGATGCGGTGAGGCGATGCCGGGCGACGCCGCCTGCGGCGCGGCTGGCGCGCGGGCTGGCTCGGTGGGCGGTGTGATGGGCAGCGAGTTCGTCTTCCGGCTGCACGTGCGGGTGGGCGCCGGCGCGTACATCTGCGGCGAGGAGACGGCGCTGCTGGAGAGCCTCGAGGGCAAGCGCGGCGTGGTGCGGGCCAAGCCGCCGCTGCCGGCGATCGAGGGTCTGTTCGGCAAGCCCACCGTCGTCAACAACGTGCTCAGCCTGGCCTCGGTGCCGGCGATCCTCGCCGATGGGGCGCCGGCCTACGCCCGCCTCGGCCTGGGCCGCAGCCGCGGCACCCAGGTGTTCCAGCTGGCGGCAACGTGGCGCGTGGCGGCATCGTCGAGGCCGCGTTCGGCATCACCCTGCGCGAGCTGATCGAGGTTCGGCGGCGGCCCGCCAGCGGCCGCCCGGTGCGCGCCGTGCAGGTCGGCGGCCCGCTCGGCGCCTACCTGCCGCCGACCAGCTCGACCTGCCGGCCGACTACGAGGCGCTCGCCGCCGCCGGGGCGATGCTCGGCCACGGCGGCATCGTCGTGTTCGACGACACCGTCGACATGGCTGCGCAGGCCCGCTTCGCGATGGAGTTCTGCGCCATCGAGAGCTGCGGCAAGTGCACCCCGTGCCGCATCGGCAGCACTCGCGGTGTGGAGCTGATCGACAAGATCATCGCCGGCGAGCGCACCGACGAGCACATGGCCATCCTGATGGACCTGTGCGAGGTGATGGCCGACGCCTCGCTGTGCGCGATGGGTGGCCTCACCCCGCTGCCGGTGCGCAGCGCGCTGCCCACTTCGCCGAGGACTTCACCCGGCACCCCCCTGAGGAGCACCGCATGACGCCTCCTCGCGCAGGCGTCCGACCCCGCCCCCGACCGCCGGCACGCGGCGCCGCGCGTCCCCGCCACGGTGGACGTCACCATCGACGGCCAGCCGGTCACGGTGGCCGAGGGCACCTCGGTGATGCGCGCCGCGCTGGAGGCCGGCATCCCGATCCCCAAGCTGTGCGCCACCGACTCGCTCGATCCGTTCGGCTCGTGCCGGCTGTGCCTCGTCGAGATCGACGGGCGCAAGGGCACGCCTGCCTCGTGCACCACGCCGGTGGCCAGGGCATGGTCGGTGGGCACCCAGTCGCCGCCTCGAGCGCCTCCGGCGTGGGGTGATGGAGCTGTACATCAGCGACCATCCGCTCGACTGCCTCACCTGCGCTGCCAACGGCGACTGCGAGCTGCAGGACATGGCCGGCGCGGTGGGCCTGCGCGACGTGCGGTACGGGTACGCCGGCGACAACCACTTGGGCCTGGAGCAGGACACCAGCAACCCGTACTTCACGTTCGACTCGTCGAAGTGCATCGTCTGCTCGCGCTGCGTGCGCGCCTGCGAAGAGGTGCAGGGCACGTTCGCGCTCACCATCGAGGGCCGCGGCTTCGGCGCGCGCGTCGCTGCCGGCGCCAACGGCAACTTCTTCGATTCGCCGTGCGTGTCGTGTGGTGCGTGCGTGCAGGCGTGCCCCACGGCCACGCTCACCGAGAACACCGTCATCGAGATGGGCCAGCCGCGCCGCACGGTGCTCACCACCTGCGCGTACTGCGGCGTCGGCTGCTCGTTCAAGGCCGAGATGCAGGGCGAGACCGTCGTGCGCATGACCCCCTACAAGAACGGCGGCGCCAACGAGGGCCACTCGTGCGTGAAGGGCCGCTTCGCGTGGGGCTACGCCACCCACGCCGAACGGCAGCTGGAACCGATGGTGCGCGACACCATCGACGACGAGTGGCGGGTGGTGTCGTGGGACGACGCCATTGCCTACACGGCCGCCAAGCTGAAGGACATCCAGGCCCGGCACGGCCAAGGTGCCATCGGTGGCATCACGTCGTCGCGTTGCACCAACGAAGAGGTGTTCGTGGTGCAGAAGATGATCCGCACCGCGTTCGGCAACAACAACGTCGACACATGCGCGCGGGTGTGCCACTCGCCCACGGGCTTCGGCCTGTCGCAGGCGTTCGGCACGTCGGCCGGCACGCAGGACTTCAAGTCGGTCGAGCATGCCGACGTGATCCTGCTCATCGGCGCCAACCCCACCGACGCCCACCCGGTGTTCGCGTCGCGGATGAAGCAGCGCCTGCGTGAGGGCGCACAGCTGATCGTCGTCGACCCGCGGCGCATCGATCTGGTGAAGACCGCCCATGTGCAGGCCGCGCACCACCTGCAGCTGCGCCCGGGCACGAATGTCGCGGTCGTGAACGCCCTCGCCCACGTGATCGTCACCGAAGGGCTGGTGCACGAGCGGTTCGTGCACGAGCGCTGCGAGCCCGCCGAGTTCGCCCAGTGGGCCAGGTTCGTCGCCGCCCGAGAACAGCCCCGAGGCGCTGAGCCGCACGGGTGTGCCGGCGGCGGAGGTGCGTGCGGCCGCCCGTCTGTATGCCACTGCCGGCAACGGGGCCATCTACTACGGCCTCGGCGTCACCGAGCACAGCCAGGGCAGCACGATGGTGATGGGCATGGCCAACCTGGCGCTGGCCACCGGCAACCTCGGCCGCGACGGCGTGGGCGTGAACCCGCTGCGCGGCCAGAACAACGTGCAGGGCTCGTGCGACATGGGCTCGTTCCCCACGAGTTGCCCGGCTACCGCCACGTCAGCGACAGCACCACGCGCGCCACCTTCGAGGCCTTCTGGGGGCACAGCATCCAGAGCGAGCCGGGCCTGCGCATCCCCAACATGTTCGACGCCGCCATCGACGGCCACTTCAAGGGCATCTTCGTGCAGGGCGAAGACATCGCCCAGAGCGACCCCAACACGGTGCACGTGATGCATGCGCTCACCTCGCTGGAACTTGTCATCGTGCAAGACCTGTTCCTCAACGAGACCGCCAAGTACGCGCACGTGTTCCTGCCCGGCACCAGCTTCCTGGAGAAGGACGGCACGTTCACCAACGCCGAGCGGCGCATCAACCGAGTGCGGCCCGCCATGCGCCCGCGCAACGGCAAGCAGGAGTGGCAGGTCGTGGCCGAGCTCTCCGCCGCCCTCGGGGCGCCGTTGCACTACGACGACGCTTCGCAGATCATGGACGAGATCGCCGCGCTCACGCCCACGTTCGCCGGCGTTTCGTTCGCCAAGCTCGACGAGTTGGGCAGCGTGCAGTGGCCGTGCAACGAGGCCAAGCCGACGGGCACACCGATCATGCACGAGGGCACGTTCGTGCGTGGCCTGGGCCGCTTCACCCCCACGCCCTACGTGCCCACCGACGAGAAGAGCACCCGCCGCTTCCCGCTGCTGCTCACCACCGGCCGCATCCTCAGCCAGTACAACGTGGGCGCGCAGACCCGGCGCACCGCCAACGTGCAGTGGCACCGCGAAGACGTGCTCGAGATCCACCCGCACGATGCCGAAGAGCGTGGCATCCACGACGGCGACGAGGTCACGGTGGCCAGCCGTGTCGGCACCACCACGCTGCACGCGTTCGTCAGCGACCGCATGGCTCAGGGCGTGGTCTACACCACCTTCCACCACCCGGTCAGCGGCGCCAACGTGGTCACCACCGAGAACAGCGACTGGGCCACCAACTGCCCGGAGTACAAGGTCACCGCCGTGCAGGTGTCACCAGGTCACTCGGCCGCCACGGTGGAGATCGATCATCCCGAACATCGGCTCGGTGCGCTCGTGCGCATGGCCAACCAGATCGCTCGCCAGATGACGGCCGATCCGAATCTCGATGCGGTGGCCGCCACCGCCACGCACCTCAGCAAGTTCTGGGAGCACGACATGCGCGCCGACCTGGCTCGGGCCATCGACGGCGGCACCGTCACGGTCGACGACACCGTGGTGAGCGCAATGCAGCGGCTGGCAGTACCGGCCTGACCCGTCAGTCGGCAGTGGTGAACGGGGCGCGCCAGGCGGGTGGCGCCTCGCTGCGCTCGGTGACCCAGTGCTCGGTGCCGTCGGTGATCACGCCGTTGGTCACCGAGTAGAAGCCGGTCAGCCAGTCGATCTGGCCACCGTTGGGCACGCGCACCTGCGCGGCGACGCGGTCACCGGCCGCGACGATGTCGACCACTTCGATGTTCCAGCCTTCCGGGTAGGCCTCGTTCATCGCCATGAACCCGCTGCCACTGAACTGCTCGCCGGTGGCGGTGTAGCGAACGCGCGCGTCGGGTGCCATGCAGGCCGCGGCGCCGGCCCAGTCGCGCGCCTGCATGCGTTGGAACAGGGCGCGGACCACGTCGGCGGGCTGCATGGGGTGAGCCTAGGCACCCGAGCTACAGCGCGCCGACCATGCGGAGCCCGCTGGCGCCGACCAGGACGAGCAGCGTGGGACGCAGCGCAACGTCTGGCATGCGCACCGACCAACGGCTGCCCAGCCACACGCCGGGGAACGCCCCTACCAGCACCGGTGCCACGATCGACAGGCGGATGTCGCCGAACAGCACGTGGCCGAGTGCGGCGGCGGCGACGAGTGGGATCGCCTGCGCCAGGTCGGTGCCCACCAGGGTGCGGCTTGCCAGCGTGGGGTAGAGCGCGCTGAGGAGCACCAGCATGAGTGAGCCGGAGCCGACGGACGTCATGCCCACCAGCAGGCCACCGACCACGCCGATCGCCACCGTTGGCACGGTGCGCACCGGCGGGCTTGCTTCCTCGACGGTGCGCGTGCGGCCGAGCAGCCGAACGATCATCATCGCGGCGGCGACGAGCAGGGTGCCACCGATCAGGTACTTCATCGCGTCGGCGCGATCGGCGAACCAGGTGTTGACCAGCAGGGCGCCGAGGAAGGCGGCCGGCACCGATCCGACGGCGAGGCGGAGCACCATGTCGCTGCGGACGGTGCCGGCCCGACTGTGCGTGAGCGCCCCGACCGGCTTGACGGCCAGCGAGATCAGCAGATCGTTGGAGACGGCGACGTTGGGCGGTACCCCGAGGAACAGCACCATGATCGGGGTGAGCAGCACACCACCGCCCATTCCGGTGAGCCCGATGGCCAGGCCGGCGAGCAGCCCGACGAGCGGGAAGGCGACCAGGTCGGGAACCTGCGCGGCGAGCTGGGAGATCATCCGGGCGAGGGTATCCGAATAGGTGACTAATCTGATCGGAATTTACGAGAAATAACCCACCGTCAGCTGTCGCCGGCCTCGACCCAGGTGGCGTGGAAGCCGTAGGGCACCCGCTGCGGCACCACGATCTCGGCCACCGGGCCGGCGGCGAGGTCGGTGGCGTCGAGCACGGCCAGCACGCTCTCCCCAACGGCGTCGTCGTGCACGAAGCTCAACAGCCAACCGGCGTCGTCAGAGAGATCGGTGGCGTCGCCGGGTACGAACAACGGCTCGGTGGCGTGGCGGGTGGGGCCGGGCTCCCACACATCGCGGGCGCCGCTGGCGAAGTCGTGCTTGATGACCGCCCCGAGTTCCACCGTGTGTGCGTTCTCGCGAGTGCCGGTGAGGTAGCCGAAGCGGTGTTCGCGGCCGACCCGCCGCGGGTCGCGGCTGGGCAGATCACCCGGGTTCACCGTCTCCAGCACATCGTCGGCGACGGCGCCCGTGGCGGTGTTGAGCGTCCAGCGGCGCAACGACGGCTCGCCACCCAGGCTGTCGTTCACCGCCGTGTCGAACATCGAGGTCATCCGGCAGACGTCGACGATCACCTCGTCGCCGCGGCGGAAGGCGTTGACGCTGTGGAACACGTAGCACGGGTCGATGTCGAACCACTGGATTCGGTCGGCGCCGCCTGCCAGCGGCATGACGCCGATGCGCGAGCCGAACTCGGGCTTCCACTGGTACGGCATCGCGCCGGCCAGGGGGTCGTTGATGTACTGGATCGCAAGGTCGAGATCGAAGACCACCGGCAGGTCCCAGAAGATGGCGTCTGTTTCGGTGATCTGGAAATCGTGGATCATGGTGCTGCGCGGCGTGGCGATGGTTTCGCGGTGGCTCATCGTGCCGTCGGGCTCGATGATGTAGTACTCGAGGAAGGGTGCGGTGAACCCGTAGCCGAAGGCGTGCATGCGGCCGGTGGCCGGGTCGGTCTTCGGGTGTGCCGTGAACGAACCGGTCAACGCGCCTGCATAGTCCCACGCGCCGACGGTGGAGAGATCGGCGATGTTCAGCTCGTACGGGAAGCCGACTTCGCCGCTGGAGAGCAGCTTGCCGCCGTGCCAGAACACCGACACGTTCGACTGGCTGTTGCCGCCGCCCGGGGCGCCCTTGCCGAAGCCGAGACCGGCAACGTACGGCTCGGTGCGCACCCATCGGTTGCGATACGACTGCGCGGCACCGTTGCCGAGCACGAGCCCGTGCACCATTCCGTCGCCGAAGAACCAGTGCGGGCTGTCGCTGCCCGGCGGGTTCGAGCTGTTCTTCACGTAGTAGCCGTTGAGCTCCGGCGGCAGGGCACCGCGGATCACCAGTTCAGTGGCATCGATCTCGTCCATCACCGGGGCGTAGTTGCCCTGCAGCCACCATGGCCTACTGGGGTCGATGGCGAGCGTGGTGGCGGGGGCGGTGGCCGGGGTGGTGGTCGGGAGAAGGGTCGGGAGAGCCGCCGTCGTGCTGTTGCGTGGCACCGGGCTGGTGGGGCTGCCGGTCTCACCACCGCGGTTGCACGCGGCGACCATCGCGGCAATGGGCAGGCTTCCTGCGCCCATCAACGACCAACGAACAAGATCGCGCCGATTGATCGAGATCCCCACACGCTCAGTCTGGCACGCAGCCCAGGTGGCCGTTTCCCCGCGCGTTCGTTCCGGGATAAGGTTCCGCCGACCTCGGGGTCAGCGGAAGGGGGAACTGCATGAGTCGCGTCGTCTACGACGGCACGCCCATCGAGTACGACGAGGGCGACACGCTGGCGATCGCGGCGGTGCGCAACGGGCAGCACCCGGCACGAGGCGGCACGTTGTGCCTGGCCGGCGACTGCGGCAACTGCGTGGCGATCGTCGATGGCACGCCGTGGGTGCGCACGTGCCAGACGCCCGCTCGCCCCGGCAGCGTCGTGCGTCGCCATCCCAGTGGCGCGCACCCGTCGCCCGGCGGCCCCGAGCAGCACACGGCGGTCGCAGTGCGGCACCGGCGTGCTCACCACGTGGTCATCGGCAACGGCGAGAGTGGTGCCGCGGCAGCGGCGGCCGCTCGTGCGCAGGGCGACACCGTGCTGATGCTCGATGCTGCCGATGGCAACGAAGTGGTCGGCGTGTTCGACGGGCCGACGATCATCGTTCGCACGCCGAGTGGCATCGACCAGCTGCACGCTCATCACATCACGCTGGCCACCGGCGCCGCCGAGATCCACCCGGTGTGCCCTGGCAACATGCTGGCCGGCATCTACACGCCGAGGGCAGCGGCCGCGGCGCAGGCGGCCGGCGTCGATCTCGGTCGCATCGCCGTGGTCGGTCGCAACCTGGTGGCGATCCACGGTGAGGTCGGTGTCAGCGCCATCGAGCTCGCAGATGGCACGGTCATCGAGTGCGACACCGTCGTCGCCGACCTCGGCTCGGCACCTCGCGATCTGCTGGCACGCATGGCCCCGATGGTGCCGGTCAGCGTCGTCGGCCCGGCAGCCGCGGCTCATGCCCTGCCGCCGTGCCCGCAGGAAGGCGTGGTGTGCCCCTGCGGCAAGATCACCGTCGAAGACCTCGACGGCGTGTGGAGCAAGGGCTTCAACGAACTGGAACTGGTGAAGCGGGCCAGCCTCACCGGGGTGGGTACGTGCCAGGGTGGCGTGTGCATGCCACACCTGCGGGCCTTCGTCGCCGAGCGCAGTGGCTCCGAGCCGCAGCCGTTCACCGCCCGCCCAGCCGCTCGCCAACTCACGCTCGGCGAGGCCGCGGCCGGGTACCACATCGACACGTTCCGTCGCACGCCGCTGCATGCCGAGCACGTGGCGTTGGGGGCCACGCTCGACAAGTTCGGCGGTTGGTACCGGCCGTGGCACTACGGCGATCCGGTGGCCGAGTACTGGGCGGTGCGCGAGGCCGTGTCGCTGGGCGACGTGAGCACGCTGGGCAAGATGATCGTCAGTGGCCCCGACGTGGTGGAGGCGCTCGAGCGGCTGTACCCCAACCACGTGCACGACATCAAGGTGGGCCGCGCTCGCTACGTGATCAACCTCACCGAGCGAGGCCACATCCTCGACGACGGCATGATCCTGCGCGACGCCGACGATCGCTTCACGCTCACGTTCACCTCCGGTGGCGCCAGCACGGCCGAGATGTGGGTGCGCGACTGGGTCGAAACGTGGGGCCTGAAGGTGCACGTGCTCGACCGCACGGTGTCGCACGGCGCCATCAACGTCACCGGGCCACTCGCCGGTGAACTGCTGCGCCGCGCCGGCGTCGCCGACGAGGAGCGCCCGAAGTTCCTGCAGCACCGCCGCCTGGCTGTGGCCGGCGTGCCGTGCCACGTGATGCGGCTGTCGTTCACCGGTGAGGCCAGCTTCGAGCTGCATCACCAGATCGACCGTTCGGTCGAGCTGTGGCAGGCGCTGATGCACCTCGGCCAACCGCTGGGCGTTCGGCCACACGGGCTGCAGGCGTTGTTCGGGTTGCGCTGCGAGAAGGGTCACATCCTCGTCGGGCAGGACACCGAGCTCGACACCTCTCCGCGGCGGGTGAACATGGACTGGGCGGTCAAGCTCGACAAGCCGGCGTTCATCGGGCGCGAGGCGCTCGTCCGTACGGCGAGGTTGCCCGACGAGCGGCGTCTGTTCGGCTTCACCATGGAAGGCCCGGCGCCGTTGGAGGGCAGTGTCATCCGCCCTGTGGGTGGTGCCGCCGACGATGTGATCGGCCATGTCACCAGCAGCTGGAACTCACCGTTGTTCGGCCACGCGGTCCTGATGGGCTGGCAGAAGCGAGCACCGCACGCAGATGTGGTGGAGATCGACGGGCGCGAGGCCCATGTCAGCCCAGTGCCCTTCTACGACCCGGAGGGTGCCCGTGCTCGTCTCTGACTTCTTCGACCACCTCTCCGGCTGGCGCATCATTGCGTCGCCGGCTGCTCTCGATGCGGCGCCGTGGCCGCAGGGGTCGCAGGTCGTGCGCATCTCACCCGACGATGTGTTCCTCATCGGAAGCGAGGAGCCTTCGGTTCCCGGCGATCCGTGGGCGATCGTCACGCCCGAGCTCGGCTTCTCGATCGCAACGGTGCACGATCTCGGCGCACTCGCCGAGCAGCACATCGAGTGGGCGCTGCCCACCACTCGCCCTTCGCTCGCCCAGGGTCAGATCGCTGGTGTGCCGGCCAAGCTGGTGCTGTTGGCCGACGGTTCGACGCAGCTGCTGGTGGCCTGCGCTGCTCGTCACGAACTGCAGGAGCGGCTGGTATGAACGAGTTCGTCGAGACGCTGCTCGATCTGCCGTGGCAGACCTGCGAGCCGAAGCCTGCGTACGACGTGGTCATCATCGGCGGCGGCGGCCATGGCCTCAGCACCGCCTACTACCTCGCTGCGCGGCACGGCATCACCAACGTGTGCGTGCTCGATGCCAACTACATCGGCTCTGGTAACTCGGGTCGCAACACCACCATCATTCGCAGCAACTACGGCATCCCGGAATCGGTGCGCTTCTATCAGCACAGCCTCGAGCTGTATCAGGGCCTCGAGGCCGAGACCGGCTCCTGGATCATGCACAGCACCAAGGGCCAGATCTGGCTTGCCCATTCGGTCACCGCCGCTCGCACCGAACGGACGCGTGCCCTGATGAACCAAGCATGCGGTGCGCACACCGACTACATCCTGCCCGATGAGATCAAGGCCCGCTGCCCGCAGATCGACCTCTCCGGTGGCGGCCGCTACCCGGTGCACGGGGCCAGCTACCACCATGAGGGCGCCACCGCTCGCCACGACCGGGTGGTGTGGACCTACGCCCAGGGCGCGCTGCGCAACGGTGTGCACATCTTCCAGCACACGCCCGTCATCGGCCTGGTGAAGGACGGCGATCGTGTCACGGGCGTGCACACACCCAACGGCACCATCTCAGCGGGCATCGTGCTCTCGGCCGTGGGTGGTCACGTCAGCACGGTCGCCGGATGGGCGGGCGTGCGCCTCCCCATACGCACGCACGCGTTGCAGGCGTTCGTCACCAATGCGTACGCGCAGGAGTTCGCGCCCATCGTCTCCTCCAACGACCTCGTGTTCTACGTCAGTCAGACGCCGCGTGGCCAGATGCTGATCGGCGCCGAGTACGACCGTCAGGCCAGCTATCGCACCGCCACCAGCTACGCCTACCTGCAGGCGTGCTCGGCGAAGGCCACGATCATGTTCCCCTTCCTTTCGAAGCTGCGCATCCTGCGCTCGTGGGCGGGCGTGTGCGATGTGAGCACCGACTTCTCACCCATCATCGGGCACACGGGCGTCGACGGGTTCATGCTGTCCACCGGCTGGGGCACGTGGGGCTTCAAAGCCATCCCCGCCGCCGGCGAGCAACTGGCGGCGCTCATCGCCACCGGCACACCCTCACCGCTGATCGCGCCCTTCGGTCTCGACCGCTTCGCCAACGAGTTGGCCATGGCCGACCCCAGCTCGGCAGGAACGAGGTAGGCGATGCTGTGGATCGAATGCCCCCACTGTGGCTCGCGGCCGTTCGAGGAGTTCCGCTACGGCAGCGTCTTCCCCGTCACGCCGGCGACGATCACTGATCCTGATGCGCGCAACGTGGACTACGCCTGGATGCAGGACAACATCGAAGGCGTCACACTCGAGCGGTGGTTCCACGAGAGCGGCTGTCGCCGCTGGTTCACCGCTCGGCGCGACACCACCAGCGACCACTTCCTCCCCCTCGACGACTGACCGCGAAGGTGGGTGGGCTGGGGGCTATTTGGTGCGCTTCTGGACGTTGGCCCACTCGTCCTTGAGACCGACGGTGCGGTGGAACAGGTTGTCGCCGGCTGGGTCCTTGGCGAAGTAGCCGAGGCGCTCGAACTGCACCACCTGGCCGGGGGCCACCTCGCCGAGCGCGGCCTCGGCGACACCGGCGCGCACCACCTTGGAGTTGGGGCGGATGTCGTCGAACGGGTCGCCGGTGCGCTCGCCGGGCACCTCCGCCGCGAACAGGCGCTCGTAGAGCGCAGCCTGCACCGGCACTGCGTGGGCGGTGCTGACCCAGTGGATGGTGGCCTTCACCTTGCGCCCGTCGGGGGCGTTGCCGCCGCGGGTGGCAGGGTCGTAGGTGCATTGCACCTCGGTGACGTTGCCGTCGGCGTCGGTGGTGAAGCCGGTGCACTTCACGAAGAACGCGCCACGTAAGCGCACTTCGCTGCCGGGCGTGAGGCGGAAGTACTTCGGCGGCGGCTCGGCCTTGAAGTCGTCGTCCTCGATCCACACTTCGCCGTTGAACTCCACCGTGCGGACACCGTCGGCGGGGTTCTCCGGATTGTTGACCAACTCGATCCGCTCAACGTGGCCCTGCGGCCAGTTGCTGACGACCAGCTTGATCGGCTGCAGCACGGCCATCCGGCGAAGGGCCGTGCGGTTGAGCTCGTTGCGGATGAACCACTCGAGCAGTTCGATCTCGTGGCGGCTGTTGGTCTTGGCGACGCCGATGAACTCACAGAAGTTGCGAATCGCCGACACCGGGTAGCCGCGGCGGCGCAGCGCTCGCAAGGTGGGCAGGCGAGGATCGTCCCAGCCTTCCACCACGCCGTCGTCGATCAGTTGCCGCAGCTTGCGCTTGGACGTGACGGTGTACGTGAGCTCGAGGCGGGCGAACTCGGTCTGGCGCGGCTGGTCGCCGGGCAACGGCAGGTGTTCGAGATACCAGTCGTACAGCGCGCGGTGGCTGTCGAACTCGAGCGAACAGAGGGAGTGGGTGACACCTTCGATGGCATCGCTCTGCCCGTGCGCCCAGTCGTAGGTGGGGTAGAGCACCCACTGATCGCCGGTGCGGTGGTGGTGCTCGTGGCGGATGCGATACATGATCGGGTCGCGCAGCTGCATGTTGTCGTGCTGCATGTCGGCCTTGGCGCGCAACACGTGCGAGCCGTCGGGCAGCTCGCCCGAGCGCATGCGGCGGAACAGCGCCAGGTTCTCGTCGACGCTGCGGTTGCGGTGCGGGCTCTCGATGCCCGGCTTGCCGTACCCGCCGCGCTGCACGGAGATGGTGTCGCTGTCCTGGTCGTCGACGTAGGCGAAGCCGGTGATGATGAGGTGCTCGGCCCACAGGTACAGCTGCTCGAAGTAGTCGCTGGCGTACAGGGGCTCGCCGGGCTCGAAGCCCAGCCAGCGCACGTCGTCCGCGATGGCATCCACGTACTCGGTCTCTTCGGTGACCGGGTTGGTGTCGTCGAAGCGCAGCTTGCACACCCCACCGAACTCCTCTGCGATGCCGAAGTCGACACAGATGGCCTTCGCATGGCCGATGTGCAGGTACCCGTTTGGCTCGGGTGGGAACCGTGTCTGCACGCGCCCGCCGAACGTGCCCTGCTGGTTGTCGGCGCGCACGAGGTCGCGCACGAAGTTCGCAGCAGCAGGCGTATCAGGGGCATTCGCGGGGGAGGGCGTGTCGCTCATCAGTTCTCTCGCAGGGTGGGGACGACCCGAGACGGTATCTGAAGGCAACGCTGCTGACCCGCTCGATTGCATCTCGCGAGGATGCGAGCGTTCGTTCAGTGCACGTTGACGACGGTGCCCATTCCCGGAATGCGATACAGCCGGCGATCGTGCACGACGCGATCGGCGGCCTCCACCGCCGAGATGCCGTACAGCGACTGCTCGCGGGCGATGGCGGCGGCGACGATGGGGGCCGCGAACGAGGTGCCGCTCCACCTCGCCCAACCCTGGAAGTCGGAGGACTTCGGGTTCTCGTCGTCGTGTTCGTCGACGCCGTTGTAGAAGCTGCCGACCACGTCGACTCCCGGGGCGCAAGCCTTCACCCACGACCCCCAGTTGCTGAACTCGGCGGGTCCGTCGGGGCCGAGCGCCCCGACCGAGATGACACCCGGCAAGGCTGCCGGCCACGTCACGCGGCACGACCCGTCGTTGCCTGCTGCCGCGACGACGACGGTGCCCAGCGCCTGGATGCGAGCGACGGCGGAGGCGAGGCCGAGTGGCGCGTTGTCGTTCTCGGAGTAGCAGGAGCAGCTGAGCACCAGGATGTCGGGCCGTTGGCCCGCTTGGATGACCGCGTTGATGCGGAACGCGATGTCGGCGTCGTCGCCTTCGCCCGTGTTCTCGAGAACCTTGCCCACCGCCACCTCGGCACCGGGCGCAAGGCGGGCGATGATGCCGGCGATGAACGTGCCGTGCCCGGCGACGGGATCCAGCCAATCGTCGTTGTTGGCGTCGTGCGGGTCGCGGTTGTCGGTGTCGGGTTTCGGCGGTGGCAGCTTCTTCTTCGTCGGGCCCCAGGCTTCCTTGCTGCGCGCGTGCACGCCGCTGATCTTGCCGCCGATGGCGTCGGGTGCCAGCCCGGTGTCGAGGACGAGCACGTGAGAGTCGACTGCCGGCCGGCTGTACTGTCTGCCACGCCACAGCTCGGGCTCCTCGGGCGTCCACTCCACCGAGCTGAGTGTGGGAGGTGCGGCGAGGTCGGCAGAGGCGGTCTCGGCGACGCCGCACCCTCGGGTGGGTGTGCAACCGCAGCCACAGCTGCACGACCCGACACCCGAGTTGGCATGCATCGCCGGGTTCGCCAGGGCCAGCAGGTTCGCGAGCAGCACGAGGTTGGCGTGCATGGCCGGGTTGGCGTGCATGGCTGGGTTGGCGTGCATGGCTGGGTTGGCGTGCATGGCTGGGTTGGCGTGCATGGCTGGGTTGGCGTGCATGGCTGGGTTGGCGTGCATGGCTGGGTTGGCGTGCATGGCTGGGTTGGCGTGCATGGCTGGGTTGGCGTGCATGGCTGGGTTGGCGTGCACTCCGGCAGCAGCGAACACGACGTGGTTGGGTTGTGCCCGAAAGCCGCGGGCCCGCACCGCAGCAGCGACGCCGAGCTCACCGGGGATGCCGGTCAACAACGTCAGCGACGAGCCGTCGATGGTGGTGCCCTCGAGCCCCGGCTGGCCCACCAGCCGAGCGACGAGGTCGGTCGCATCGGTGTCGACGATCAGCTCGCCGACGCGATACACGAAGCCACCACCCGACCCGCTCACTCGGATGGATCTGCGCCAACGGGCGGAATCGGGCTCGACGCTCGGGTCAACGCCAGTCGGCGGCTGATCGGAAGGATTCGGTACGGGCAGCTCGGACATGTGCGGACTCCTGAGGCGAAGCGTGAGGGCGATTGGGGGTGCGAGCCGAGATCGATCGTTTACGGTGGCAGTGGATCGATCGATGGGGTGTGCACAGCATGACAGACGGCGCCGGGGGCATTGTCCGGCTGACACGTGACCAGGAGCACCGCGCGCGAACCGGCTTCGACATGGTGCAGGCCGACCCGCCGGCCGCCCAGCGGCTGCTGGCGGCAGTCGTGCGATCGCGATCCGCGGGCCCGACCGCGAGGGTGATCGCGTGGTGGGGTCTCGGTCGGCTTGCGCACGACGGTGGGGCGATCGATGCAGCGCTCACTCTCTACACAGATGCCGTCGCGCTCGCCGTGGATACAGAACAGTTCGATCTCGCCGCCGAAGTGCGCATCAGCTGGTCGGTGTGCCTGTCGGCGAGAGGCGACAACGCCGCTGCGCTCGATCAGCTGGCACTGGCCGAGCCGATGCTGCGCGCAGGGCCGCTCGGCCGACTGCGCATGCAGCGCGGCTTCGTGCTGGCCTCGGCCGGCGACCGCGAAGAAGCCATCGCGGCGTACGACGCGGGCCTGCCCTTGCTGCTGGCGGCCGGTGACGAGATCGCAGCGACGCGGCTCTACTCCAACCGCGGCGTCGCGCTCGTGCAGCTCGGACGGTTCGACGAGGCGCTCGCCGACTTCACCCGGTCGCAGGAGATGGCGGTGCAGCTCGGCCAGCACCTCCTCGCCGCCGGCGCGGCGCACAACCTGGGTTACCTGCACGGGCGGCTGGGCGACGTGCCCGCAGCGTTGCGCGGCTTTGCCGACGCGCGCGCCCAGTATGCGACGCTCGGGTCGGCGGGGCGATACCTCGGCGACCTCGACATCGACGAGTGCGCGGTGTTGTTGGAGGCCGGCCTCGCCGACGAGGCCGAGCGACTCGCGGCAGGCGTCGTCGCATCCACCCGGTCCGGCGGCAACGTCGCACAACTGGCCGAAGCGTTGATCATGGCTGCGCGAGCGCGGCTGCTCGCCGGCGACGCAACGGGTGCAGCGGCCGCTGCGCAGGAAGCGGTGGCGCTCTTCACCGAAGCGGGGCGTGGCGCGTGGGCCGCCTTTGCCAACTACTGGCTGATCACGTCGATGGCACAGGCCGACGGCGCCGCCCGTTCCGGTGTGCTGCGACAGTTCGTCCGGCTGCGTCGCGCCGCCGACCAGATGGAGCGGTACCGCTGGACCGGCGAAGCGACCGAGGTGCGAGTGCTGATCGGGCGACTGGCGCTCGTCGCTGGTCGCTTCGACATCGCTCGCAGCGCGCTGTCAGCCGCCTCCGATGCCCGCACTCACCCCGTCGCTCGAGTACGTGCCGAAGCGTGGCACGCTGCCGCGCTGCTCGATCTTGCGGATGGCGATCGCAGAGGTGCGTTGCGGGCGCTCGCTGCCGGGCTGCGGTCGGTGGACGAGTATCGCGCCTCGCTCGGCGCGGTGGAGCTACGCGCGACCGCCGGTCGTCTGGGCTCGCCACTTGCTGCGCTCGGCCTGCGCCTTGCGTGCGAGCAACGCCGCCCGTCCAGCGTCTTGGAGTGGTGCGAACGCTGGCGTGGCGGCGCAATGGGTGCGCCCGGAGAAGCGACGGAGCGCCATCTGCCACCCGACTTGCTGAGCTCGCTTCGGCGTGCTCGGGCCGAACTGATCGAGGCGCTCCCGCAGCAGCCCGAGCGAGTTGCCGCGCTCGCAGCTGAGGTGGCCGGCCTGGAACGCGACGTGGGCCGCGCGAACCGTCAACGTTCGGGCGGCTCATCCGGCTCGACGGCGTTTCGCACCGCTGATCTGCTGCGCGTCCTCGGTGACAGGACGCTCGTCGAGTACCTCGAGGTCGACGGAGCGCTCCTCGCTGTCGTCTGCCATGCGGGCACGACCCGCCTGGTGGAGATCGGTTCCGCGGCGCAGGTGGCGGCGGCCAACGACCATCTCGCCTTCTCGTTGCGGCGCATGTCGACCGGTGCGGGCAGCCCGCTGCGGGCACTGCAGGCATTCGAGCTCGCCCGCAACGAGCTGGCGGCCTGCGTGCTCGGGCCGGTGATGCGCCGCTGTGCCCCCGGCCCGATGACGGTGGTGCCGACGGGCGCGCTGCACGATGTGTTCTGGGGTGCACTGCCGGCTGCCGAGCAGGGTCACGGCCTCGTCGTCGCTCCCAGCGCGGCGTGGTGGTCGCGTGCCGCCGGCGCGCCCCGCCCCGCTCGGGTCCTCGTCGTTGCCGGGCCGCATCTTCATCACGCAGCCGCGGAGGTGACCGCACTCCGTCGCCTCTACCCGAGAGCACAGGTGCTGGCCGGCAGGGATGCAACGGTCGCCGCGGTGCTGGAGGCGATGGGTCGGTCGACGCTCGTGCACGTCGCTGCTCACGGCACTTTTCGAATGGACAACCCGATGTTCTCCACGCTGCACCTGCACGACGGCCCGTTGCACGTGCACGAGCTCGAAGAGCTGGAGGCGGTGCCCGCCACGGTGGTGCTCACGGCATGCAGTGCCGGTCGCAGCGGTGTGCTGCCCGGCGATGAGCTGTTGGGCACCTCGGCCGTGCTGATGGCGCTGGGTGTGCGCACGTTGGTCGCTCCGTTGATGCCAGTGGCCGACGCCGCGGCAGCCGATGTTGCTGTGGCGATCCACTCGGCAATGCGGCGTGGCCAGGCTCCCGATGTCGCGCTGGGCAGCTGTGTGCGACAGGCCATCGCAGAGGAACGCGTCGACCTCGTCGCCGCCGCGGCGTCGTTCACCTGCGTTGCTGCGCGGGAGAACTAGCGAAACCCGCGTCCGCCCGGAGGATTCGTGTATCCAGCTCGCTGTGGCCGTCTCTGTGATGCGTGCCTAGGCTGACGACAGTGGACCCCCGCCACCAGTCCTCCTCCGATCTGCCCGCCCTCGTGGCTCGGGCGTTGGAGCGCGACCAGCGGGCCTGGCGCGATCTTGTCAACCGCTTGAAGGGTGTCGCGTGGAAGGTCATCTACAGCTACGACCTTTCCGAGGAGGACCGCAACGATGCGTTTGCGAGCACCTTCTTCCGCCTGCACGAGCGGTTGGCCACTGTACGCGAGCCGGAGAAGCTGCCCGGGTGGGTGGCAACCACGGCTCGCAACGAAGCGAACACGGTGTCGCGGCGGCGCTCCAAGCTGGTGCCCATGGCCGAGCTGCCCCTGCGCACGGTGGACCACGGCGACCATGGTGAGGGGCTGGAGAGCGACGAGCTGCGCACCGCACTGTACGCCGCGTTCAGCAGCCTCTCGCCCGAGCATCAGGCGCTGATGCGCATGCTCTCCGCCGACCCTCCGATCGGTTACGACGAGATCAGCCGGGTGCTCAACCTGCCCCACGGCTCCATCGGCCCCACCCGGGCGCGCTGCTTGCAGCGGTTGCGCACGAGCCCGGAGCTGGCCCCCTTCCTGAACGGCGGAACTGAGTGAGATGAACGACCGAATGCACCACATGAACGACGATCGGCTTGCCCAGTTGCTGGCCGAGACGCTCGACGCCTACGAGCCCATTCCCGACGCTGCGCTCGACGCCGCGTATGCGGCGATCGACATGGATCTGCTCTCCGAGGAGCTGGCAGCGCTCGCGTTCGACTCCGCCTCGGCGGGCGAGCTGGTGGCGATGCGTGCTCCGGAAGCCGAGGCACGCCTGCTCAGCTTCGTCAACGACCACGTCTCCATCGACCTCGAGCTGCACGCCGGCGCACCGATCATCGTGGGCCAGCTGAGCCCACCCACCGACGCCCAGCTGCTGGTGGAGGTGGAAGACGGCGACCCCATCGAAGTGGTCGCCGACGAGTTCGGTCGCTTCCGCGTCGCGGTGCCCAGCAGCCCGATCCGCCTGCGCGTGGTCGGCCTCGTGGTCACGCCCTGGATCACCCGCTGACTCGGTTCACCTCGGATGGCCCGGTCCTGCGGGATGCCGTCATGTGCGTTCGCTGCCCGCCGTGCCGGCGTCAGCTGCGCGGCACCTTGCTCCAGGCCACGTCCTTGTCGACCCTGGGCTCGCCGGGCAGGCCCAGCATCTGCTCGCCGAGGATGTTCTTCATGATCTCGGTGGTGCCGCCTTCGATGCTGTTGGCGCGAGCGCGCAGGAAGCTGTGGCGAATGCCGTGGTCCATTCCGTCGACCGACAGGTTCTCCGGGCGGCGGAACGTGAAGTCGTAGCCGACCATCGCGTCGGCGCCCAGCAGCTCCATGCAGAACTCGGTGCACACCTTGTTGAAGTTGCTGAGCGCCAGCTTCGCGATCGAACCCTCCGGCCCCGGGTTGCCGGCCTTGGCCTTGGCGGCGCCGCGTGCATTGGTGAGCAGGCTGACCTCGGAGGTGCAGTACAGCTGCATCAGGTGGTCGCGCTTGGCGCCCGTCTGCTGCTCGGTGGGCAACAGCTTGAACAGGCGGATGGCCTCGTCGATGGGGCCCTTGCGCTTGCCGCCCCCGCTGCCGGAGCCGATGGCCGTGCGTTCGTTCATCAGCGTTGTCAGCGCCGCCCGCCAGCCTTCGCCGACCGCGCCGATGCGGCAATCGTCGGGCACGCGCGCGTCGGTCATGTAGACCTCGTTGAACTCGGCCTCGCCGGTGATCTGGCGCAGCGGACGCACCTCCACACCGGGCAACCGCATGTCGAGCGCGAAGTAGGTCATGCCCTTGTGCTTCGGCGCCTCCGGATCGGTGCGGGTGACGAGCATGCCCCAGTCACCCAGGTGGGCCAACGTGTTCCACACCTTCTGGCCGTTGACGATCCATTCGTCGCCGTCGCGCACGGCCTTCGTGGACAGGCCGGCGAAGTCGCTGCCCGCGCCCGGCTCGCTGAACAGCTGGCACCACTTCTCCTCACCCGTGAACATCGGGCGCAGGAAGCGCTGCTTCTGCTCGTCGCTGCCGTGCGTGACGATGGTGGGGCCGGCGAGCGCCATGAAGAACGTGCTCGCATCTGTGGCCTTCGCGCCGGCCTTGCGGCAACGCTCCTCGACGAGCCGGTTCAGGTCGGGCCGAACGCCGAGGCCACCGAAGTGCTCGGGGAAGTGCACCCACGCCAGCCCGGCGTCGTAGCGGCGGCCGCGAAACTCGCGGTCGTCGGTGGTGGCCGGCGGGTGATCGGCCAGCAGGGTGTCGATGGCGGCCGTGACGCGGGCCAGCTGGGAATCGTCAGAAGCACTCATCCGGCCAGTCTCGCCGTGCAGGGCCACACGGTTCAATGTGGAGCGCAGGTACTAGCGTGCCGAGCATGTTCTTCGTGGTGCGAGGCCCGGTCCGGCATGAGTGATCCGGTCGAGGGTGCCGCTGCTGCCGCCAACGCCGATGAACGAGCGGCGATGCGCGGCTTCCTGCAGCGTTGCGAAGTGCGCCTGTCAACCATGCACCGCGTGGCCACCGCGCTGCTCTCCGGTGCTGGCATCCTGGTGCTGTTGCCGGCATTGGAACGCGATGCCGTGCTGCAGGTGCTGCGTGCGCTGCTGGCCGGCCCGGTGTCGTGGTCGCGAGGTTTGCTGATGATCGCAGTCGCGTTGTCGATCGTGCTGGCGCTGGTGGTGCTGTGGTTGGTGGTCATCGAGCTCACTCGCTTCTACTTCCATGCCAATCACGTCGTGCACGCCGATGGCGAGGTGTTCACGCCGCGCTTCACGCTCACCGGGCTGCGCATGCCCATCGACGAGTTCGACGAAGCCACCAATGCCGCCTACGAGGCGGTGCACCGCGCCCCCGCCACCGTTGGCCTGTTGGTGCCCGGCAACGATCGCGCCCGTGCCCGCATCGACAAGCAGCTCGCTGCCTATCCGGGCCTCGTCGACGACACCGCAACCGAAGCCGACCGGGCACGCGCCGAGGCACTCTTCGAACTGGCTGCCGCTCGGCGCCGCACGCTGGTGGAGGAAGTCGCCAAGATCGAATACGGCATCGTGCGCCACATGCTGCGCCTGCAGGTGATCGTGCTGCGCTACGTGAAGGCGCTGCTCGTCATCGTGGTCACTGCTGTCGCCACGTTCGGGTGCGCCGCCGCGGTCAACGGGCAGACCCGTGTCTCGGTGCCCGACGAACGGTGGATCGCCGGCGTGATGGCCATCTGGGCGCCCACTGTCCTGATCGTGGTGTCGTCGCCGGTTCGGTGGCTCGAGTCGCTGCTGCGAACCGAGGGCGCCGGCCAGACCGCCGTCAGCCGCGATCACGAGCTCACCCAGTTGGAAGATGTCACCGCCCGCTTCGCCATCGTCGCGTGGGTGGTCAGCACGGCGGCGATGCTGCGCCTGCTGGTGCACTACCCGATCTCGAGGCAGGGTGCGGTCGCTGTCATCGCTGCTCTCGCGGTGTCGGTGGTCATGCTCCTGGTGGTGATGTACCGGCGCATGGCGGGCCGGAGGCCACTGCGTGGTGTGAGGCGTCGCGCGTGACCCCCGCCGTGCGTGCGGCCGACATCAACCTGGAGCTGCTCGAACGCGACCCGTACCCGGTGTTCGCCGAGCTGCAGCAGCACGAGCCGGTCGCGTTCGTGCCCAGCCTGGGCATGTGGCTGGTCACCCGTTGGGACGACGTGGTGCAGGTGTGCGAGCACCCCGACCTGTTCCGCAGCAACACCGAGCCGTCCTGGCTGCGCGACTGCCTGGGCGAGAACATGCTCACCCTCGACGGTGCCGCGCACGACCGTTTGGCCGACGGCATGCGCCCGCCGTTCGTGGCGTCCACCGCGCTGCCCGTCGTTCGCAATGGTCTGCCGGCGCTGTTCGACGAGCTCATCGATCAGTTCCCCCACCACGCTTCGCCGGGCGGTGAGGTGGAGCTGATGACCGCCTACGCCGAGCCGCTTGCCAACCTGGCGCTCGCAGCGGCGCTCGGGTGGTCGGTCGACTGGCACGACCTGGCGGTGTGGAACCGCGGTGTGTGCGCGGGCATCGCCAACTTCGAGAACGACCCGCAGCGGGCCCAACTCGCGGCCACCGCCAACGCCGAGCTGGCCGATGCGATCGATGCTGCGCTCGCCCGCGGGGAGCTGAGCGAGTACGTGCAGCGTGGGTTCACTCGCGACGAGATCGTCAGCAACATCCGGCTGATGGTCTCGGGCGGTATCAACGAACCGCGCGATGGCGTGGCGCTGGTGATGTGGGTGCTGCTCACCCAGCCGGCGGTGATGGCTGCGGTCCGCGCCGATGGTGCGGTGCTGCGCAAGGTGATCGAGGAGACGTTCCGGTGGGTCTCGCCGGTGGGCACGGCGACCCGGCAGGCCGTGCACGATGTGTCGTTGGCCGGCGTGGACGTGCCGGCCGGTTCGCTGGTTGCCGCCTGCCTCAGCGCGGCGAACCGCGATCCGCGGCGGTGGTCGCAACCCGACGTGTTCTCGCTGGATCGTCGAGAGGGCGCCCACCTCGCCTTCGCGATCGGCGAGCATCGCTGCCTCGGTGAGTGGTTGGGCCGCCAGCAGGTTCGTCTGGCCGTCGAACGCTTGCTCGACCGGTTCCGGCACATCGAGCTCACCCGCCCCGTCGAGTTGAGCGGTTTCGAGTTCCGCGGGCCGTTGGCCGTGCACGTCACCCTGGCCTGAAGGAGCGAACATGCGACGATCGATCGACGACTACCCGTTCACCGAGGACGACCTGCCCGAAGGCGCCGACGACGCCGGCCGCCTGTCGTGGGCAGCCGCCATCAGCGATGACTACGACGATGCCGAGCCGCGCGTCGTGCTCACCATCGAGGAGGTCGGCCGCCCCGGCACCGGCATGGTGGGGCACTTCACGCCCGACATGGCGCGTCGCCTGCGGGGCGCGCTGCACGATGCGCTGCGCGAGATCGGCGAGGATCCCGGCCGCTGAACTCCATCCGCTGGTTGGCTCCGGCGTCGATACCCTCTATTGTTGATTGGGTTAGTCGTATTTCGACCGACCAATCGATTCTGCCGTTCATGTCCTGCCGTTGACTGCCTGGAGGCCCGCCGTGGGTGTTACCCCGATCATCGCCGCACCTCGCGATCTGGATGCCGAGCAGCACCGCGACATCGAGCGCTTCGAGCGGGCCATCGCGCAGTACCTCGCCGGCGAGATCGGCGAGGACGTGTTCCGCGTCATGCGGCTGAACAACGGCGTCTATGGCCAGCGTCAGGGCGGTACCAACCAGATGGTGCGCATCAAGCTGCCGGCGGGCACCATCACGCCCGAGCAGCTCGACCTGATGGGCCACATCGCCGACGAGTTCTCGCGCGGGTGGGGCCACATCACCACTCGCCAGAACGTGCAGGTGCACTACGTGGAGCTCACTCGCGTGCCGGAGGTGATGCGACTGCTCGGCGCAGTCGGCCTCACCAGCCGTGAGGCCTGCGGCGACACCGTGCGCAACGTGATGGCGTGTCACCTCGCCGGTGCATGCCCCCACGAGCACCTCGATGTCACCCCCTGGGCGGAGGCTGCGTTCGAGCACTTCGTGCGCAACCCGCTGGGCCAGCGCCTGCCGCGCAAGTTCAAGATCAACTTCAGCGGCTGCAGCACCGACTGCGGGCAGGCGATGTTCAATGACGCCGGCGTGGTGGCCGTCACCCGCACGCTGGCCGACGGCTCGGTGGAAGCCGGCTTTCGCGTCTACATCGCCGGCGGCCTCGGCGCCACGCCGCACCCGGCGCAGGCGTTGGAGGAGTTCACCACTCGCGAAGACCTGCTGCCCACCGTCGAAGCCGTGCTGCGCGTGTTCGAGCAGACCGGCAACCGCGACAACAAGCTGCGCGCCCGCCTCAAGTGGGTGGTCGACACGCTCGGCATCGACGAGGTGCGCCGGCGGGTGCTGAAGGTGCGCCACACGTTGCCGGCGTCGTCGTCGTGGCCGGGGGGCATTCCCGAGATCGTGCAGAAGGTGGGTGATGCCCCCGCCGGGCGCAGCAGCACCATCGATGCAACTGCGGTCGGCCAGGGCGTCGCGGTGCAACTGACGCCACGCGATCCCTACGGTCGCTGGGTTGCCACCGGCGTCGTCCGTGGTGCGGCCAACGGTTCCGTGTCGGCTGTCGCGTACGCGGCACTCGGCGACGTCACCTCGGCACAGTTCCGTGCACTCGCCTCCATCCAGCGCGAGCTCGGCGCCGACGTGCGGCTCTCCAATCGCCAGAACGTCGTCTTCCGCGGCCTCACCGAGGCGCAACTGCCGGTGCTGTTCGAGCGCTTGGAGGCAATCGGCATGGCTCGGCCGGGCGCCGAGCTGGCACGCGATGTGGTGGCATGCCCCGGCAGCGACACCTGCAACATCGCGGTCACGCAGTCGCGAGGTTTGGCCGCCGCGATCGGTGAGGAGCTGGAGGCCGAGGGCCTGGCCGAGGTCGGCGGCGTGCGCATCAACATCTCCGGCTGCACCAACTCCTGCGGCCAGCACCATGCCGCCGACATCGGGTTCTTCGGTGCCGAGCGGCGTGCGCATGGCCAGGCCGCCCCGGGCTATCAGATGCTGCTCGGTGGCTACGTCGGCCAGGAGCAGATCCACTTCGGCGAGAAGGCGCTGCGCCTGCCGGCCAAGGCGGCACCGAAAGCCGCCGCTCGCGTCATTCGCCGATTCAACGACGAGCGCACCGCCGGCGAAGCGTTCCGCTCGTGGATGGACCGTGTGGGCGGCGCGACGGTGGTCGCAGCAGGGCTGCAGGATCTCGGCGTGTTCCCATCGCCGACCGAGGCCCCCGACTTCTACGTCGACTACGGCGAGACCGGTCCGTTCGTGGCCGAGGTCGGCGACTCGGAGTGTGCGGTCTGAGCACCGAGCGCTTCAACGCCGCGGTCGCCGCCATCGACCAGGCGAACGCAGCAGACCCCACGATGGTGGTGGTACGCGGTGTCGAGCAGCCGCTCGCGCTGGCGCACGGGCAGCTGGCAGCGCAGTGGGTGGCCGCGATGCATCCTGCGGCCGAACCCGAGCTGCTGCTGGCAGCGAGGGCTCATCACCTGCGTCGGTGGGCGCTGCCCCGCACGCAGTACGAGCCGGGCAAGGCCGGTTACCTGCGGTGGAAGCGCGACCAACGCCAGCGTCACGGTCGCGACGTCGGCGAGCTGCTGGCGACCGTCGGCTTCGACGCGGCTGCCATCGAGCGCGTGCAGCAACTGGTGCGCCGCGATCACCTGGCCACCGACCCCGGAGCGCAGGCGGTGGAGGATGCTGCCTGCTTGGTGTTCATCGAGACCCAGCTCGCGGCCATTGCCGCTCAGCTCGACCACGATCACCTCGTCGATGTCATCCGCAAGACCGCCAAGAAGATGAGCTCCGCTGCCCTGGCACGGGTGTCGGAGATCCCCTTGGGCACCGCCGAGCGGCAGCTGCTCGCCACCGCCCTCGCCCTCCCCTGACCACCCGCACGATCCGTTCTACGTCAAGGCTGTCGGGCGCTGAGCTGGGGCTGTGAGCCGCCGGGTTCGACACAAACCGGGGGTGGGGCGATTACAGGACGGTGGCGTCGGCGATGATGGGTTCGAGGGTGAGCTCGGGCTCGTCGCTCATCAAGCGCTGCAGGCGGTAGCGGTTCTCGAACAGCGCCACCAGCTCGCCATCGCCGCGAGTGAGGATGCGGATGCCGCCGATCTGGCGCAGACGGTCGGCCGACTGCTTGTCGGTGAGACGGATGGCCTGGTACGGCGCGGAGACGATCTCGGTGGGCGCTCCGAACTCGCTGCCCAGGCGATAGGCGAACACCTCGAACTGCAGCTGGCCGACGGCGGCGAGCACGTTCTCCACGTCGCCCATGTCGGGGTCGCGCAGCACCTGCACCACGCCCTCCTCGTCGAGCTGTTCGAGGCCCTTGCGGAACTGCTTGAACTTGGCGTTGTCGAGCGGCCGGGCGCGGGCGAACACCTCGGGGGCGAAGCGGGGGATTGGCGGGTACGAGACCGCGGAACCGGCAGCGCCGGCCTCGTAGAGCGTGTCGCCCAACAGCACGCCGGTGGCGTTGACCAGGCCGACGACGTCGCCGGGGTAGGCATCGTCGACGGTCTCCCGGTCGGGGCCGAACGCGGTGGTGGCGTACTTGGTGGTCATGTCGCGGCCTGTGCGCGCGTTGGTGACCGACATGCCGCGCTCGAAGTGCCCGGAGCAGATGCGGGCGAACGCGATGCGGTCGCGGTGCGACGGATCCATGTTGGCCTGCACCTTGAAGACGAATGCGCTGAACGGCGATTCCAGCGCACGCGGTGCCCCGTCGCGGTCGACACGGGCGGACGGCGGGGGAGCGAACTCGACCACCGCGTCGAGCAGCTTGCGCACGCCGAAGTTGGTGAGCGCCGAGCCGATGAACAGGGGTGTGGACTCGCCGGCGAGGAACGATGGCAGGTCGAGATCGGCGCCGACGGCGTCGAGCAGGCCGATTTCGTCCATCGCGGTCTTCCACACCCGGCGGGTACCGGTGTCGGCAGCGGCGAAGGCGGACTGGATGTCGGACTCGACCTCGAGCGCCTCCGAGGCACCGCGAGCCGTGCGGGTGTAGGCCGTGTAGCGCTGGGTACGACGGTTGATGAGCCCGCTGAACTCGTCGCCGCTGCCCACCGGCCACGTGACGGGTGTGGGCCGCAGCGTGATCTGCTGCTCGATCTCGTCGAGCAGCTCGAGCGGGTCGCGACCGGGCCGGTCGTACTTGTTGAGGAACGTGATGACCGGCAGGTTGCGTGAGCGGCACACCTGGAACAGCTTGAGCGTCTGCGCCTCGATGCCCTTCGCCGCGTCGAGCACCATCACCACTGCGTCGACGGCGGACAGCACGCGGTAGGTGTCTTCGCTGAAGTCGCGGTGGCCCGGCGTGTCGAGCAGGTTCATCGTGTACTCGACGCCACCATGGACGACGTAGGGGAACTGCAGCACGGTGGAGCTGATGGAGATGCCGCGCTGCTGCTCGAGCTCCATCCAGTCGCTGCGGGCGCTGCGGCGGCCCTCGCGAGCGTGCACCGCACCGGCCACCTGCACGGCGCCGGAGTACAGCAGGAACTTCTCGGTGAGCGTGGTCTTGCCCGCGTCGGGATGGCTGATGATGGCGAACGTGCGTCGCTGCAGGCTCTCGGCGGTCACGTCCATGGCTCGACGAGGCTACCGTTCGGAACGTGACTGCCGATGTCGAGCCCTACCTGGTGCTCACCCTTGACGTGGCCGACCTCGAGCTGCAGACGGCGTTCTGGTGCGCTGCGCTCGGCTACGAGCATCGCGACAGCGTCGGGCAGTACCGGGCACTGGTCGATCCCGCAGGCAAAGGCCCGAAGATGCTGTTGCAGCGCGTCGATGAGCCCAAGAGCGCCAAGAACCGCCTGCACCTCGACCTTCACGTGGTGGACGTGGCGGCGGCAGCAGATCGGCTGACCGCGCTCGGTGCGCAGCGTGTGCGGCGGGTGGATCAGTTCGGCATCTTCTGGATCACCATGCTCGATCCCGAGGGCAACGAGTTCTGCGTGGTACCCGTCTGACGGGTATGTCGGACGGCCGCCGCTCTCAGGCGAAGGAGCGCCAGGCGGCGAGGCGTTCGGCGCTGTCGTCGCCGGGGAGGGGGAGCTGGCACACCACACGCAGGCCGGGCCACTCGCTGGGCGTGAGCTGCTGGTACTCGAACGCCAACTCGCCAGCGCGCGGGTGGTGATAGCGGCGAACGCGAGTCTGGAACTGGGCGACGTCGAGCTGTGCCCACCACTCGGCGAACTCGGGGCTTGCGTTGCGCAGCCGCTCGACGAGCGAAAGCACCTTCGGGTCGGCTCGCAGCCCGGCCGTGCCGGCGCGGAACTCGGCCAGTATCCGTCGCGCCTGGTCGGGCCAGTCGACCACCAGCTCGCGGGCCGTCGGCTCGGCGAAGAAGACCCACACCAAGTTGCGTTCGTCGGGTTCGAGCCGGTCGATCATCGGGTAGAGGTGCGATTGTGCGCGATTCCACGCGAGGAACTCCCACCGTGGGCCGAGCACGTAGGCCGGCGCCGGATCCATCGAGGCGATGAGCCGCACGAGGGCGTCGGGGGCATCCTCCACATCGGGGACCGGATCGCCGGCGACGCGAGTGGCGAGCGCGAGCAGGTGGTGCCGCTCGGCGTCGTCGAGGCGCAGGCTGCGGGCCAGCGCCTCCAACACGTCGACCGACGCGTTGATCGGCCGGCCCTGCTCGAGCCAGGTGTACCAGGTGACAGAGACTCCGGCAAGGAGCGCGATCTCCTCGCGGCGCAGGCCGGGAGTGCGCCGGCCGCGGCCCGGTGGCAGCCCGACGTCGGACGGCCGTAGTGCCTCACGGCGAGCGCGGAGGAACGCAGCCAACTCGTCGCGACGGTTCATCCCTCCATTCGACCACGCGGTAGGTGCTGTGCCGATCACCCTCTGCCACAGGGAGGGTCGTTCGGTCACGAACGGTGAGTTCAATGGTCGCTACGTCGCATCCTTTGCATTCACCGTTCGGTCCCGAACGACCTCGCCCGGCTCAGCCGGTGGGTTGGCTGAGGTCGTAGAACGACGTGCCGTCGACCGTGACCGTGGCGAAGTTGGCCTGCACCCAGCTGCTGATCTGAGTGGACGTGCTGGTCGTGGCACTTCCCCCGGCGCCGCCACCGGGGAAGCCGCCGCCGGCGACGAAGTAGTGGATCTCGCCGTCGGCCACCATCTGCTGGAAGCCCTCGAGCGTGGGCCACTGGTCGGTGCCGTTGAAGCCGCCGATCGCCATCACCGGATCGCCGGTGGCCAGTTGATAGCCGGCGGCGCTGTTGGCGCCGATGGTGGCGAGTGCGTAGGTGTAGCCGCTCTTGCCGTCCTCCAAGAACTGCACCACGTCGGCACTGGGCGTGCCGGCATCGAGGAAGTTGCCGCCCCCGCCGCCGCCCGGCATCGTCGGTCGCTGTCCGTTGCCGGGGATGGCCGTTGGCGTCTGGCCGTTCTGGTTCTGGCCACCGGGCACGCCGCCGGGGATGCCACCGGGGATGCCACCGCCGGGCATGCCACCGCCGGGCATGCCACCGCCGGGCATGCCACCGCCGGGGATGCCGCCGCGGCCGGGGCCGAAGCCGCTCTGACCGGTGGGGCCGGCGGTCGGGATCGCGCCGCCGGCGGGGGAGGAGGCGGTGGCGACGCTGTACGCGGTGGGCCCCGCGAGTGTTGCGATCGCCGCCGCGCCCAACGCCCATGCGCCGGCCCGACGGCCGATCAGCAGCCCGGCAACGGCCACCACTGCAGCGGCCACCACCAGGAGGCGCAGCCACGCGTTCCAGTCGGGCGTGCGGCCGAGGAGCACGGTGGCCCACCAGCCGCTCACGGCGACCGCGGCTGCCAGCACCGCTCGCGCCCACCACTGTTGACGCATCGCCCACAGCACCGTTGAGCCGATGCCGATGAGCGCGCCGATGGCCGGTGCCAGCGCGACCGCGTAGTACTCGTGGATGATGCCTTCGCCGAGGCTGAAGACGGCACCGGTGACGAACAGCCAGCCACCCCAGATGATGACGGCCGCACGCAGCCGATCGTGGCGGTTGCGCACACCGGCGAGCACGAGCCCGGCGATGGCGAACAGCAGTGCGGCGGGGATCAGCCACGATGCCTGACCGCCCCATGAGTCGTTGAACAGGCGGGTCCACCCGGTGGGGCCCCACGCACCCGCTTGGCCCGGGCCGCCGCCACCGACGACGCTGCCGGTCTCGTTGCCGGTGAGGCGCCCGAATCCGTTGTAACCGAACACCAGGTCGAGCACGCTGTTGTCGGTGCTGCCACCGATGTACGGCCGGCTGCCGGCAGGCCACAGCTCGACGATGGCCACCCACCACCCGGCTGCAGCGATCATCGCCGCGCCACCCAGCAGCAGCTGCCAGATGCGCTTGCCCAACTGAGGGGGGCCGGCGATCAAGTAGGCGAGTGCGAGCGCCGGCACGACGGTGAAGGCCTGCAGCATCTTGGTGAGGAACCCGAAGCCGATGAAGACGCCGGCCCACACCAACCACTTCGTCTTCCCGTCCTCGATCGCCCGTGTGGTGGTGTAAGCGGCAGCGACCATCAGCAGCACCAGCAGTGCATCGGGGTTGTTGAAGCGGAACATCAGCACGGCCACCGGGGTGAGCGCCATCACCGCGCCGGCGAGCAGGCCGGCCGCAGGGCCGAACCAGCGCCGGATGGTGGCGTACAGCAACCCGACTGCGGCGACGCCTTCCAGCGCTTGCGGCACCAGGATGCTCCAGGAGTTGACACCGAAGATGCGCGCGGAGAGCTCCATCACCCACAGCGAGGCGGGTGGCTTGTCGACGGTGATGAAGTTGGCCGAGTCGCTGGAGCCGAAGAAGAACGCCTTCCAGCTCCGGGTGCCGGCCTGCACTGCTGCCGAGTAGAAGTCGTTGGCCCAACCGGAGGCGCCGAGCCCCCAGATGTACAGCACGCCCGTGGCCGCCAGCAGCCCGATCAGCGCGGGCCGCACCCAGACGGGGTCGTCGGGCCGACCATGGAGGAAGCGGGCCACTCGGCTCGCCGGCGCCAGCCGCATGGTCGGCGCCTTCGGGTCTGCCGTCGGGTCTGCCGTTGGGTCGGACTCGGGTGGGGCCCATGCTGCGGGCGAGGCGGGTGCTTCCAACGTGGTCATGTCATCAGCATCGACGATCGACCTGGCAGAGTGCGCTGCACTTGCTGTGAGTTTGCTGTGAGCCTCAGCCGCCATTCGATGCGGGCACGTACGTGCGGCACGGCTGCCCGCGCAGCGAGTCGCACGCCGGCGGCATCGGAGCGTCGACGGTCACCGGCACGACGGGCAGCACGATCCTCGAGGGGTGCTCTGCGTCGTGAGCGATCGTGACGGTCTCGCCGTTGCTGACGGTGCGGAACTCCCAGATGGCTCGACTGTTGCCGGGGGCGTCGATCGTGAGCCGGATCCTGCTGCCGGCCCGGAACGGATGGGCGAAGGGGAACAGGCCGATGCGAACGGGCACGAACTGGTCGGCGGGGAGGTCGGCGGCATCGTCCTTGGCGTGCGTGTGCACCGGGTGCAGCTCGCTGCTGGCGGCCTCGTCGAGCGCCCGCTGGCTGGCGCGCAGCCAGCCGCTCTGCACGTAGATCTCCGTGCCGTCGCCACGAACCTCGCTGATCGTGACCTCCAGGTCGGTGTCGGCCGCATCTGCCTGCACCCACAGGTCGACCGAGCCGGAACCGGCGACGACCCTGTCGGTGAGAAACGGCGAGGTGATGAAGCCAACGCCGGTGAGATCGGGCATCGGCCGCCAGTCGTACTGCACGTCGGCACGCCAGACACCGTTGCCGCCGCCCTGGTCGGTGCCGTCGTAGAACGTGGCGGGCAGCGCCGCCGGGTCGGCGGTGTAGCTGGAGGTGTCGGCGTCGGTGGCGGCACCGGCCTCGCCCTGCGCCAGCAGCTGCCCGCCGCCGGCGAGCACCCAGCTCGTTGCCTGTGCCTCGGGGATCGGCCAGGCATCGAACTCGGCAATGAAGTTGGGCTCGGGGGTGCCGGGCGAATACGCCGCATTGCCGCCCTGCTCGAAGTGCACCCGCACCGGTGGCTCGGCCTCGAACGCGGCCAAGGCGTTCGCGTAGGTCATGCCCGTGAACCGGCTCTCCAGGGGAGCGAACGTGCTGACGCCCCAGAGCGCGCCGCCGAGGGCACTGGCAAGGGCGGCGCCGGCCGTGAGGTCGGGCACCTGCTTGCCCACGTACAGCTGCAGGAACTCCATGTAGCGGCCGGCCACGGGTGGGCTCAGCGACTCGGTGTGCAACCCGTTGGTGAGCGTCGCGAACACGTGCGGCGAGGAGGTGAACGAGGCCAGCATGTTGGCGAAGTGGCCGCCGGTCTGCTCGTCCTGCCAGGCGCCGGCGATGAAGATGGGCACCTCGATCCGGTCGACGAACGTGATCGGCGCCAGCGAATCGCCCAGGGGGTTGGCGTAGTACGGGTTCTCGTCGATCTCGGCGACCAGGTCGGGGTTCTGCAGGCGCAGCAACTGGTTGTCGGCGCACACCTTGTCGCCGCCGTCGGCGCGAACCCTCGTCCACTCTTGGCCGTAGGGCTTGCCGTTGTCGACTCGCTGCTGCGTCCAGTCGACGGCGAAGCCGGTGTTGAGGATGCCGCCCGGGTACAGCGTGCTGCGGAAGCTGTCGTCGAGCACCGACAGCGGCGTGATGCTGTTCAGGCTCGGAGGCTGCGTGGCAGCGACGAACAGCTGGCTGATGCCCGGGTAGCTGATGCCTACCATGCCGACCTCGTTGTCCATCACCCACGGCTGGGCGGCGACGGCTTCGACGACGTCGTAGCCGTCGAGCGACTGCACGGTCTCGAAGAACCGGAACGAGCCGCCGCTGCAACCGGTACCGCGCATGTTGACGCCCACGTAGGCGAAGCCCTGGGTGGTGTACAGCGCCGCCAGCTGTGCGCTGTCGGGGTCGCTGGGCTGGTAGCCGCTGTACTCGACGACGGTGGGGTAGGGGCCGGCGTCAGCCGGGCCGGGCAGGATGACGTTGGCGCTCAGCGTGGTGCCGTCGCGCACGGTGATGTATCCGAAACCGCCTGCCGGCAGCAGCGCTTGGTCGTCGTACAGCGCCTGCGGGGGCACGTCGGATGGGTCGGCCACCTGGAACGTGTCGGAGCTCTCAGTGCCGCTCTGCACCACGTACTCGCCGGGCGTCAGGTTGCGGAACAGCAGCGCCCCTTGCGAGTCGACGGTGCCCGAGGCGACGAGGTCGCCGGCGACGGTGCGCACCGACAGGGCCGCCCCGGGCTCGGCCTGCAGCACGGCGACCTGTTCGGTGCCGGGCATCAGCGCGAACGTGGCCGGTGCCAGTGTCGGCACGGTGCTGTCGGTTGCGACGGTGGTGTCGGTGGGCGCGGTGGCGGGGGTTTGCGTGGTGGTGTCGGCCCCCTTGTCAGCGTCGCTGCTGCACGCGACGAGCAACATGAGGGCGGCGAGCGCGGCGGCGGAGCGACGAGGGTTCATCGGCGGAGTATTCCATGCACGCGCGCGGCGTACCCGATCCGGGCAGCCAGAATGAGGAAGTGATCGATCTGCAGGCGATGCTCGCCGACCTGGAACTGCTCGTCAACACCGAATCGCCGTCACTCGACGTGCCGCTGCTCACGGCGTCGGCCAGCACGTTGGCCAGCGTGGTCGCGCGGCGCCTCGGTTCCGCGCCCGCCATCATCGACGGGCCGGCAGGGCCGCATGTGCATTGGAGCGGTGGCGGCACTCCGAAGGTGCTCATCGTCGGTCATCACGACACGGTGTTCCCGGCGGGCTCGTGCGCTGCTCGACCGTTCGCGATCGTCGATGGGCGGGCCATGGGGCCGGGTGTGTTCGACATGAAGGCAGGCATCGTGCAGGCGCTGCACGCGGTGGCGTCGCTCGCCGACCGCAGCGGTGTCGAGTTGCTCATCACCAGTGACGAGGAGGTGGGCAGCCTCACCAGTCGCGACCTCATCGAGGCTCGCGCCATCGCCTGCGGCAGCGTGCTGGTGTGCGAGCCCAGCGCCGATGGGGGAGCCGTGAAGATCGCCCGCAAGGGCACCGGCACGTTCGAAGTGGTGGTGCACGGCAAGGCATCGCATGCCGGGCTGGAGCCGGAGAAGGGTGTCAATGCGTTGGTGGCCGCCGCCGAGCTGATCACCCACATCGCCACGTTCGGCGACCTGAGTACGGCCACCACCGTCACGCCCACGGTCGCCGTGGCCGGCACGGTCGACAACGTGGTGCCCGCCGAGGCGCGGGTGAAGGTCGACGTGCGCGTCGAGCAGCCGGGCGAGAAGGAGCGGTTGGAAGGCCTGTTCGCCTCGCTGGTCACTTCCGTGCCCGGCGCCACCATCGAGGTGCTCGGTGGCATCAACCGTCCGCCGATGCCGGCAACCGCCTCGGCGACGCTCTTCCCCGTGGCCGTGGCGGCTGCCGCGGCAGCGGGCCTGGGCGAGGTGCGTGGCGTCGGCGTCGGTGGTGGCAGCGACGGCAACTTCACTGCTGCTCGCGGCGTGCCCACGCTCGACGGCCTGGGCGCAGTCGGCGGTGGCGCCCACGCCGACCACGAGTTCGTGCTCGTCGACTCCATGGTCGCGCGAGCTCAGCTGCTGGCAGCCCTCATCGACCGCCTGTGACCCGCTCTGACCCGATCTGCTACGCCTCGGCTGTCTGTGCAACGGCACGGAAGGAACCCTCGTCTGTGTTGTGACACAGACGAGCACTTGCAGGATTCGAGACTCGGCGACTGCTACTCCGTGCCGCCTTCGAGAGCGGTGAGGCTGCCGCTGCTGAGCGTGCCGGCGTTGCGGTAGACGTCGAGCTTGGCGCGGCTGTCGTCGATGTCGAGGTTGCGCATGGTGAGCTGGCCGATGCGGTCGAGTGGGCCGAACGCCTGGTCCTCCACCTTCTCCATGCTCAGCCGCTCGGGGTGGTAGGTGAGGTTGGGGCTGGTGGTGTCGAGGATGGTGTAGTCGTCGCCGCGGCGCAGACGCACGGTGACCTCGCCGGTGATGGCGGCGCCCAGCCAGCGCATGAGCGGCTCACGCAGCATCAGGCTCTGCGGGTCGAACCAGCGGCCCTCGTACAGCAGGCGGCCCAGGCGGCGGCCCATGGTGCGGTAGTTCTCGATGGTGTTCTCGTTGTGGATGCCGGTGATGAGCCGCTCGTACGCGATGTGCAGCAGCGCCAGGCCCGGGGCCTCGTAGATGCCGCGGCTCTTGGCTTCGATGATGCGGTTCTCGATCTGGTCGCACATGCCCAGGCCGTGGCGGCCGCCGATGGTGTTGGCGGCCTCGACCAGCGCGACCTGCGACGCGAACTCCTCGCCGTTGATGGCCACCGGCCAGCCCTCGTGGAAGCGGACGGTGACGACCTCGGGTGCGATGGCGACGTCGTCGCGATAGTGGGCGACGCCCATGATGGGGTCGACGATGTCCATCGAGGTGCCCAGCTCTTCCAGCAGCTTGGCTTCGTGAGTGGCGCCCCAGATGTTGGCGTCGGTGCTGTACGCCTTCTCCTTGCTGGCGCGGTATGGCAGCTTGCGCTGGATGAGGAACTCGCTCATCTCGGCGCGGCCGCCCAGCTCGGTGACGAAGTCGTGGTCGAGCCATGGCTTGTAGATGCGCAGCGCCGGGTTCACCATCAGCCCGTAGCGGTAGAAGCGCTCGATGTCGTTGCCCTTGTAGGTGCTGCCGTCGCCCCAGATGTCGACGCCGTCGGCATGCATGGCGGTGACCAACAGGGTGCCGGTGACGGCTCGGCCCAGCGGGGTGGTGTTGAAGTAGGTCTTGCCGGCAGTGGTGATGTGGAACGCACCGCACTGCAGCGCCACCAGACCCTCGTGCACCAGCTCGGTGCGGCAGTCGATGATGCGGGCCGCCTCGGCACCGTACTCCTTGGCGCGATCGGGCACGCCGGGCAGGTCGCTCTCGTCCTGTTGGCCCAGGTCGGCGGTGTAGCAGTAGGGCACGGCGCCCTTTTCGCGCATCCACGCGACGGCGGCTGATGTGTCGAGACCGCCGCTGAACGCGATACCGACGCGTTCGCCGACGGGGAGGGAGGTGAGCACCTTGGACATCGCCGATCGACGCTACCGACTTCGGTGGGCGACTCCTTGGCCGTGCGTGCGAGGGGTTGCTACGGGTTGCGGAAGAGCCCGGCGAAGCTGGCCACCGAGATGAGCAGGCCGGCGGCGGCGAGGCCGAACTCGATGGCGGCGTAGCCGGGCACGCGGTCGATGTCGAAGAAGGCGATGGCAGCCACGAACGCTGCACCGCCGATGCCCCACCAGGGCAGCCGTCGTTGGGCTCGGAAGCCGGCCACGCACAGCGCCAGCGGCACAGTGAACGGCAGCAGGTTGACCAGGATGAGCTGCGGCTCGGTGGCCGGGCCCAACCACCAGGTGGACAGACCGACCAGTCGTGAGCTGTACCAGATGGCCGCGAACGAAGCAGCGATCAGCATCCAGCCGATCCAGAACACCGTGCTCCAGCCGGCCGTGAGCTGCCCGGCCTGTGCCGCCGACTTGGGCGCATCGGCCGGGACCGGCGCCGGAGGTGGGGCGGGCAGTGGGGTGGCGGACTGGAGCGACTCGGTGGCCAGCACCGTGGTCGGCGGGGTTTCGGCGATCGGCTCCATCAGCGCCAGAGGGTAGCGGGCGCGTCGGAACCACTTGCAGCACTCGGCGCAGCGGCAGCCGCTAGCCTTGCGCCCCGTGACAGGCGAGCCGTTCCGCAAGCTCAGCATCTTCTTTCCGATGTGGAACGAGGCGGCCTACATCGAGCGCGCCGTCGGCTACGCCAAGGAGGAGTGCGAGCTGCTCATCGGCAAGGGCGAGATCCTCGATTACGAGCTCATCGTGGTCGACGATGCCAGCACCGACGACACGCCGCAGATGGCCGATGCGTTGGCCGCCGCCGACCCGCGTGTGCGAGTGGTGCACCACCCGGTCAACCGCAAGCTGGGTGGTTCGATCAAGACCGGGTTCGCCGCGGCCACCGGCGACCTGGTGCTGTACAGCGACGCCGACCTGCCGTTCGACATGGCCGAGGTGGGGCGTGCGGTGCGCCTGCTGCGCTACTACGACGCCGATGTGGTCAGTGCGTTTCGCCACGACCGCACGGGTGAGGGCAGCAGCAGGGCGGTCTACACCTTCTTCTACAACGTGCTCATCCGGCAGCTGTTCGGTGTGCGCCTGCGCGACATCAACTTCGCCTTCAAGCTGTGCCGCACTCGCATCTTCGAGCACATCACGTTGAAGAGCGAGGGTTCGTTCATCGATGCCGAGCTGATCATCCGCACCAAGAAGCTGGGCTTCGACGTCATCCAGTTCGGTGTCGACTACTTCCCGCGCACCAGAGGCGAGAGCACGCTCGCCTCGCTGGGCGTGATCAAGACCATCCTGCGTGAGATGTTTGCGCTGCGCAAGGAACTGCGCGGCCTCAGGCCAGTCGTCGACCCTGCTGCGTAACCCGAACCGGCCGTGAGCCTGGCGTCACCCCGACGACAGCCGGGTGGTTCGGGTTGGTAGATTCGAGCTGTCCGATCCCCCCGGAGTAGTTGTGAACACCCGTAGGCCCCCCGCTCAGCCACCGCGCCGTCGCCCCCAGCAGCCGCAGCCTCCTTCGCCCATCGGGCGCTGGATGCCTGTCATTGCCGCGGGCGCTGTGCTGGCCGTGGTGGTCTTCGTCGGCTTCTCCGGCGACGACCAGCAGGCTGCTGGTTCGCCCACCACCGCCAGCGGGCCGGTGGTGGCGGCCGACGGGTCGGCGCTCACCGTGCCGGGCAGCACGTTGCCGCCGTTGGTCATCGTCACCGACCCGGCCGCGGTGAAGTCGCAACTCACCTCGTCGTTGAGCAAGGGGATGTACGGCGACGATGTGAAGGCCATGCAGCAGCGCCTGTTCGATCTCGGCTTCCAGCCGGGCCCCATCGACGGTCAGTTCGGCAGCGGCACGCAGCAGGCCCTGTGGGCGTTCGAGAAGCTGGTGCTCAACGTGCCGTCGGCCAGCGCCACCGGGGTGCTCACCAACGAGATGTGGCAGACGATGCAGGACAACATCAGCATCCAACCCAGTCGCACCAACAGCACCACCACGCACGTGGAGGTGTACCTCGACAAGCAGGTGCTGGTGGTCTTCAAGAGCAACGTCGCCGAGTTCATCACGCACATCTCCTCGGGCCAGGTGAACCCCGATGGCACGCCGAAGACGTTCTGTGAGGAAGTCACCATCGACACCGACGACCAGGGCCGTGCGCTGCCCGAGCCGGAGAAGAAGGGCATCTGCGCCGAGTCGAAGACCCCTGGCGGCGTGTTCAAGTTCACCCGCCGCTACGAGGGCAAGCGGGTCGGCCCGCTCGGCGGCATGTACGACCCCGTCTACTTCAACTACGGCATCGCCATCCACGGCGCCGAGAACGTGCCGCTCGAGCCGGCGTCGCACGGCTGCATCCGCATTCCCAAGTTCCTCAGCACGGTGTTCCCCGCGCTGGTGGAGAACGGCGATCAGGTCTGGGTGTGGGACGGCAAGAAGGAGCCGGAGAACCAGTCGAAGAACGACATGCTGCCCAGCTTCAACCGGCCCGACCCCAGCTACACCACCACCACCAGTTCGACCACCACCACCACGGTGGCCCCCACCACCACAGTCGCCGCACCGACCACCACCAAGGCGCCGAGCACCACCACCCACCAGCACCGCGCCGGCCACCACCAGCACCACGGTGGCCAGCACCACCGCCACCGTGCCCTGACAGTCCCGGTGGCCGCGGCGGCGTCCGACAGCTGAGGCGGGGTTGTCCCACGACGGTCACGACAACTGTGGTTGCGGGGGGTGCCAACCGGCGTTTCCGTGCCGCGAGATGAACACACCCGTGCTGCTGCGAGGCGCAGCACTCGCCCTTGCGGGCCGCGGTCAGCCGATGGCTTCGCGGCAGACGTTGAGGCCGCCGAGCACCCCGGTGCGGAACGCATCGATCTTCTCGAAGGCGCTGCCGCTGACGTTGGTGTCGGAGCTGGCATCGCTGCGAGCGATGGCCGTGATGACCGCTTCATCGAGATCGCCGGCCGAGAGTTGCAGCGTGTCTTCGCGCGTCTCTGGGATCGGCGGCACGATGTATGCGACCCACGCACCGGTGAGGCAGTCGTTGAACAGCGCTCGCGGCTCGCCGGTCTTCTGGCTGCGCAGCGCGGTCTGGATGGCATCGCTGAACGCGTTGGAGAACAGGTAGCCCACCGACATGTCGCCGGTGAGCAGATCCTGCGACAGCTCGAGCGCGAAGTCCTGGTCCCAGTAGATGACGTTGTCGGCAGCGCAGAAGAGCACGTTGCGCGGGTACTGCTGCTCGTCGACGCCTGCGCACGAGGGGAACGGCCCGGCAGTGCTGTAGGCCTGCAACGTGGGGGGCGTGAACGGCACGCCGTTGGCGGCTGCCAGATCGGTCCAGAAGAACTCGAGGCTGGCGGGAATGAGGGTGACGATGTCGCTGGGGCCGAGGTCGGGGTCGGGGTTGGCGTCGATGAGCGGCAGGTTGCCGGCGTTGGGATCTTCGCGGTCGAACAGGATGTTGACCATCGCGCTGATGCGGTCCTCGGTGAAGAACGTCTTGCAGCGCAGCACCCCGCCTTCGAAGCCGTCCTGGAAAGCGCCCACTCGATCGAAACCGGTGCCGTGTGCCTGCGGGTCGGCCAGGCCGTCGCCTTCGATCGGGTCGCGCACGTTGATCATCGCCACCAGGCCGGAACGAACGTCGGCGTCGTCGAACACGATGAGGTCGCTGCCGCCGCTGGCCACGTGTGCGCTCCATGCGCCGGCGAAGCAGTCGGCCTGCTGTTCCTTCAACACCCCCGGCTGGTCCCACTCCTGGGCGCGAGCCTGCACGGCGTGGCCGAACTCGTGAGCGAGCACCACGGCCACTGCTTCCTTGCCGAGATCGTTGACCAGCGACGGCAGCAGCGAGTCGTCGTCGTAGGCCATGAAGTCGCCTTCGATGCAGTAGAAGGCGCCGAGGCTGGCGACATCCTCATAGGTGGACCCTGTGGGCGTGCCACACCCCGGGATCGCCTCCTGGCGAGTGGGGTAGGCGGCGTAGATGCCGCCCGACAGCGGCTCGAACGTGGCGCCGTACGACTCGACGAACGCGTCGTTCCAGAACGCTTGGATGTCGCCGAACGCCGCCGTGAGGAAACCGTCGTACGGCTGCGCGGGCTTGTCGGCGCCGAAGTCGACCACGCCGGGGATGATGTCGTAGGTGGGCTCCACCGGTGCCGGGTCGTCGCCGGCCACGGTGGTGTCGGTGGGGAACAGCTGGCCGTCGCCGTCGCTGAGACGCGATTGAGTGGCGCTGACACCGGGGTCGGTGGCCCCGCACGCCGCTGCCACCACTGCAACCATTCCCACGAGTCCCATCAAGCGAGCGCGCACGTTGCGATCATAGGCCTCGCCGCTGCGCCGTTGGCGCGCCAGACTGGTCGTATGCGTTCCGATCCGTCATCATCCGTCTTCCTCGATCGCGTCCAGCGCGCTCGGGCCAGCATGCAGCGGGCCGGCGTGGATGCCCTGCTGGTGTCCGTGGGCAGCGATCTGCCGTACCTCACCGGTTACGAGGCGATGCCGTTGGAGCGGCTGACGATGCTGGTGGTACCTCGCGACGGTGATGCCACGCTGGTGATCCCGCGCCTGGAGGCCCCGCGAGTCGCCGAGCACCCCGACGTGTTCACGCTGCGGGCGTGGGGTGAGCTGGAAGACCCGGTCGCCATCGTTGCCCAGCTCGTCGGCCGGCCGCGAGTGGCAGCGGTGGGCGACACGATGTGGGCGCGCTTCCTGGTCGAGCTGCTGGGTCACTGGCCCACCGACGGCACCACATACGTGCGCAGCACCACCGTGATGAACGACCTGCGGATGTGCAAGGACGCCGCCGAGATCGCGGCGCTGCAGGCGGCCGGTGCCGCCGCCGATCGCGTGGCTGCGCAGTTGCACGCCGGCGACATCCCGCTGCTGGGGCGCACCGAAGCGGCGGTCAGCGCCGACATCTCGGCTCGTCTCATCGCCGAAGGGCACGACGTGGTGAACTTCGCCATCGTCGCTGCGGGCGAGAACGCGGCGTCACCCCATCATCATCCGGGCGAACGCGTCATCCGCGAGGGAGACATCGTGCTGTGCGACTTCGGCGGCACCAAGGACGGCTACTGCAGCGACATCACCCGTTGCGTGGCGTTGGGTGAGCCGGCAGCCGAGATCGCGGAAGCGTACGCCGTGCTGCACGAGGCGCAGGCCGCCGGCGTCGCTGCTGGTGTGGTGGGTGCAGCGTGCCAAGACGTGGATCGCGCCTCGCGCCGAGTCATCGCGGCTGCCGGCTACGGCGACCACTTCATCCACCGCACCGGCCACGGCATCGGCATGGAGGCACACGAGGACCCGTACATGGTGGAGGGCAACGCGTTGCCCATCGCGCCCGGGCACGCGTTCAGCGTCGAGCCCGGCATCTACCTGCCGGGCAGGTGGGGCATGCGCCTGGAAGACATCGTGGTCGCCACCGAGCAGGGGCCGTTGAGCATGAACTTCGCCGACCACGCGCTGGTCACGCTGGGCTGAACGCTCCCGTAGCCCCGCGCCGGCGAGTGCGCGCGAAGCTCGCGGCATGCTCGATCTGAAGATCTCCGGTGGCTCGATCGTCGACGGCACGGGTGCGGCCGCCCGGCGTGGCGACGTGGGTGTGCGCGGCGGCCGCGTCGTCGCCGTGGGCGAGGTGCCCGAGGCCGCGGCGCGCACGATCGACGCCACGGATCTCGTCGTCGCGCCCGGCTTCATCGACATCCACACGCACTACGACGCGCAGGCGTTCTGGGACACCACGCTGAGCCCTTCGCCGCTGCACGGTGTGACCACGGTGATGGGCGGTAACTGCGGGTTCACGATTGCGCCGCTCGTCGGGGTCGAGGGCGGCCCCGTGCGCCCCGACGACGCCGACTACCTGATGCGGATGCTCGCGCGGGTGGAGGGCATGCCGCTGGAGAGCCTGCAGCAGGGCGTGCCGTGGGATTGGCACACCAGCGCCGAGTACCTCGACCGGCTCGACGGCACGCTGATGCCCAACGCCGGCTTCCTCGTCGGTCACTCGGCACTGCGCCGAGTGGTCATGCACGACGCAGCCACCGAGCGCCACGCGACGGCGGATGAAGTGAAGCAGATGCAGCAACTGCTGCGCGCCGGCCTGGCAGCTGGTGGCATGGGCTTCAGCAGCACCTGGTCGCCGAGCCACAACGACCACCTCGGCCACCCGGTGCCATCGCGCTGCGCGAGTCGCGAGGAGCTGCTCGCGCTGTGCGCCGTCGTCAGCGAGTTCCCCGGCACCCAGCTGGAGTTCATTCCTGCGGTCGGCGAGTTCGCCGACGACACGTTCCGGCTGATGGGGGCGATGAGCGCGGCGGCCAACCGACCGCTGAACTGGAACCTGCTGCAGGTGTACGCGCAGAACTGGGAGCTCGTGCAGCACCAGCTCGCCGGCTACGACCTCGCTGCTGCCGAGGGAGGCAGGGTGCTGGCGCTGACGCTGCCCGACACGTTCCGGCTGCGGCTCAACTTCACCAGCGGCTTCATCCTCGACATCCTCCACGGCTGGGACAGCCTAATGGCCTTGCCGGTGCACGAGAAGCTGCGCCAGCTGCGCGACCCCGCCGCCCGTGCCGAGTGGAACCGCTTGGCCCAGTCCACCGAAGGCGCAACTCGCTCCATTGCCAACTGGGGTGGCTACCGCATCCTGGAGACGTTCAGCTCGCAGTGGAAGCCCTACGAAGGCCGCATCATCGGTGAGGTGGCGCTGCAGTTGGGTCGCGAGCCGTGGGACGTGCTGTGCGACCTGGTGATCGCCGACGACCTGCGTACGGTCATCGCCAACCAGGATCGCGGGCAGGACGACGCCACGTGGAAGCGGCGGGTGGAGGTGTGGCGCGACCACCGCGCCATCGTCGGCGCCAGCGATGCCGGCGCCCACCTCGACATGATCGACAGCTTCAGCTACAGCACCACGCTGCTGGCCCGAGCGGTGCGCGAGCACCAGTTGCTGCCGTTGGAGGAGGCCGTGCACCTCCTCACCGGCGCCCCGGCCGAGCTGTACGGCCTGCACGAGCGCGGTCGCATTGCGCCAGGGTTCTGCGCCGATCTGCAGGTGTTCGACCCGGCCACCGTCGGCCCCGGCCCGGTGGCGATGAAGTTCGACCTGCCCGGCGGCGCGGGTCGTGTCTACGGTGAAGCCATCGGAGTGCACCACGTGGTGGTGAACGGTGTGCCCTGCGTGGAGCACGGTGAGCTGCTGCCCGCCAGGCCCGGCCGCATCCTGCGCAGCGGTAGCGACACGCACACCGTGTCGGTGCGCTAGCGGACGCGGCTGCGTCAGGGTGTGACTGCCACCAGTTGGCCGGCATCGGCGGAGGCGCCGTAGAGGATGAGGTTCACTGCCACATCGCCGTCGTCGAGCCGGGCGAGGAGGCCGTTGTCGAGCACGCAGTACACCGCCACACCGCCGGCGAGGGGAAGGTCGACGCAGGTGGCCGGCTGCTCGGCGATGGTCTCGTCGTGCGCGGTGGTGGGCGCGATGGTGGCGGTGGCGTCTCGGCGCAGTCGCGTGGCTGTGTCCTGAGCGTAGAAGTCGATGGTGATGCCGATGTCGCTGACCCGCGTGGCGTCGAGACCCTCGACGCAGGGTGCCGATTGGTCATCGGCGGTGCAGGTGAGCGAGGCGCCGGGGGTCTGCACGTAGCGGACGTTGCCGATGGTGATGCTGCGGCTGCCGGCATCGAGGATGGCGACAGCCTGGGTGGTGGTGTTGCCGAACTTGGTGAGCACGCTGTACGCGGCCGTGGCTGGGCCGGACGTGACTGCATCGAACTTCTCCAGCACGGCGTCGATGGCCGGGTCGCCCGTCATCGTGCCGGTGGGGAACGGATCGTCGCTGAAGTAAGGCCGTGGGCCGGTGAAGCAGCCGGTGAGCAGCAGCGCAGAGAGTGCGAGAACGGGCAGGCGACGGCGAGACATCGCCGAGGAGCGTACTGACACGACGCTCGCGCACCGAAGGTTTGGCGAAGATCAACCAAGTCTCCCTAGCCTGCGGGGCGTGATTCGAGTCGATGCCGCCACGGTGCTGCTGCAGTGGGCGGCCGGCGGGTTGTTCTTCCTGTGGTTCACCACTCGCCGGCGGGTGGTGGGGGTTGGCTACGGCTGGCTGTTGCGCGGTACCTACCTGCTGCTCGCCGTTGCCGCTGCTGCGGCCGGGTTCCAGTTCGGCGTGGTGCCGGTGCGTGAGGCCTCTTCGATTGCGGTCGCAACCGCTGCCTTCGTTGCGTTGCTGGTGTCGGTGGTGCGCCGCAAGGCCGGCGTGTCGGGTCAGACCGACGAGCACGATCGGCGCAGCGAGCGAGTGGCCGCGATGACCGGCATCGAGCGCGGCGTCGCCCAGCGGCATGGCGGGCACGAGTTCCCGCCGGTGCTGGACCTGATGGCGCCGTTGCTGGCCATCCCCGGTCTGGTGGCCGCGTCGTACGATGCCGGGGGCAATCTGTTCGTGTCGCTGCTGCGCACCTTCGCGGGCGCTGCGTTCCTGGGTTCTGTCACCGATGCGATGCTGCTGGGCCACTGGTACCTGGTGCAGCCGGGCCTGCCGCGCCGTCACCTCAATGATCTGGTGCGGGCGTTGGGCTTCGTGTGGCCGGTGGAGATCATCGCGTTGTTGCTGCCGATCGGCATGTTCTCGGTGTGGTCGGGCTCGGTCAACGACGGCTGGGGTGGCCAGCTCGGTTGGTTCTGGGCGGCCTGCGCGATCACCACGATGGTGCTGGTGGTCGTCACCAAGGCGGCGCTCAAGGAGCGCTACTACTCGGCGGTGATGGCGGCCACCGGCTTGCTCTACCTGGCCATCCTCACCGCCTTCGGTACCGATCTGGTGGCGCGGGCCATCCTCGCCGGCTGACCGCACCCCCTGGTCAATCGACCAATTCTCAGGCAGACTTGCGCTCATGCCGAGACCCATCTGGAGCGGAACGATCAGTTTCGGCCTCGTTGCCATCCCCATCAAGCTGTACAACGGGGTGAGCAAGAAGAGCGTGTCGTTCAACCAGCTCGACGATCGGTCGATGAGCCGCATCAAGCTGAAGAAGGTCTCGGCCGACACCGGCGACGACGTACCCGACGAGCACATCGTCAAGGGCTACGAGATCAGCAAGGGTCGTTACGTCGTAGTCGACCCCGACGAGCTCGAGCCGTTCATGCCGTCGGTCACGAAGAGCATCGAGCTGGAGGAGTTCGTCGACCTCAGCGAGATCGACCCCGTCTACTTCGACTCGCAGTACATCGTTGCGCCCGACAAGACGCCCGCCGTGCGCGCTGCTGGCGCGGGCGATGGAGCAGGCCGGCAAGGTGGCCATCGGCCGCTTCGTGATGCGCAACAAGCAGTATGTGGCTGCGCTGCGCGCGGTCGACGGCAAGCTGATGATGAGCACGATGGTGTTCGCCGACGAAGTGGTGCCGATGAGCGCGGTCGACGAGCTCGACGCGCTCGCCGACGTGCAGGTGAGTGACAAAGAGGTGCTGATGGCGGAAGCGCTCGTCGAGTCGTTGTCGGCCGCCTTCGAGCCGAAGAAGTACCGCGACAACTACCGCGAGCAGGTGCTCGACCTCATCGAACGCAAGGCTGCCGGCGAGCAGTTCGAGGCGCCCGCGGCCGCTGCCGCGGCGCCGCAGGTGATCGACCTGATGGCGGCGCTGGAGGCCAGCGTGAAGGCCGCCAAGGATGCCCGCAAGCGCCATCCTGCGGGCAGCCCCGACGGAGTGGTCACCGCCATCGACGCGCCGGCCAAGCCCAAGCGCGTGCGCAAGTCGGCGTGAACCCGTCGGCCGCGGGCGCAGCGCGATGAGTGCCCGCACCACCGTGCAGGTGGGCGAGCGCGAGCTGAGCCTGAGCAACCTCGACAAGGTGCTGTACCCGGCCACCGGCACCACCAAGGGCGAGGTGATCGAGTACTACGCGCGCATCGCGCCGGTGATGGTGCCGCACCTCACCGGCCGCTGCATCACGCTGAAGCGCTTCCCCGACGGGGTGGAGAAGGAAGGCTTCTTCGAGAAGCGCTGCCCCAAGCACCGGCCCCCGTGGCTGGGCACTGCCATCGGGCCGGGCGACCGCAACGGCGACGTTGCCTACTGCCGCATGGACGAAGCCGCAGGGCTGGTGTGGGCCGCCAACGTGGCCGGGTTGGAGCTGCACGTGCCGATGGCACTGTCGGCCGATCTCGAGTCGCCGCGCGCCGTCGTCTTCGACTTCGACCCCGGCGCCCCGGCCGCGATGAAGGAGTGCTGCGAGATCGCGATGCTCGTGCACGAGGTGCTCGCGGCGGTGAACCTGCAAGGGTTCGCCAAGACATCGGGCTCGAAGGGTTTGCAGCTGTACGTGCCGCTGAACACGCCGTGCACGCACCAGCAGGCCGCCGACTTCGCACTCGCGGTGGGCCAGGTGCTCGAGCGTCAGCACCGCGAGCGGGTGACCACCACGATGGCGAAGGCGGTGCGCCCGGGCAAGATCTTCGTCGACTGGAGCCAGAACGCTCGTTTCAAGACCACGATCGGCGTGTACTCCATGCGCGCCCGGCCCGAGCCCACGTGCAGCACGCCGGTGACCTGGTCAGAGGTGCAGGCCTGCGCCGAAGGCGGCCCCGAGCTGCGCTTCACGTGGCGCGAGGTGCTGGCCCGGGTCGAGGAGCTGGGCGACCTGTTCGCCCCCGTGCTCACCCTGCAGCAGACCCTTCCCGGCGGCTGAACGGCCCGGCGGTTGAACTGCCCGGCCATCGCCGCGGACGTTCTCGCCGCGGGTCCGCCGGCGTCGGCGGGCGGTCACCTTCGTCGGGTCACTTCTTTCGGACGCGTTCTTCGGCGTTGTTGCCGCGTCCGAAAGAGGTGACCCACGAGGTTTCCCCTGCCATGGCAGTCGCCATCACGCATCGGCCCCTCGGGCGTCAGCGGCTGGCGCTAGGGGATCGGCAGGCCCTGCCGCCTAACGTTCGCTCATGCGCGACATCGCCCGCACCCTCTACGCCGACGAACACGAACAGTTCCGCAGCGCGTTCCGATCATGGCTCGACAACGAGGTCGTGCCGCACCACGAGCAGTACGAGCGCGATGGCATCACACCTCGCGAGCTGTGGCTGGCCGCCGGCTCGCACGGTTTCCTCGGGCTCACCGTGCCCGAGCAGTACGGCGGTGGTGGCACCGACGACTACCGCTTCGCGGCGGTGATGCAGGAGGAGGTCAGCTACACCGGCGTCATCGGCAGCGCCAACGGCTTCACACTGCACAACGACATCGTGCTGCCGTACTTCATCGGCCTCTGCAACGACGAGCAGAAGGCGCGCTGGCTGCCGGGCATGGTGAGCGGCGAACGCATCGGTGCGATCGCGATGACCGAACCGAACACGGGGAGCGACCTGGCGAACATCCGCACCACCGCCGTGCGTCACGGCGACACCTACTTGGTCAACGGCAGCAAGACGTTCATCACCAATGGCATCAACAGCGATGCGGTGATCGTGGCCGTCAAGACGGACTCCGAGGCCAAGCACCGCGGCATCAGCCTGATCGTGCTCGAGCGCGGCATGAACGGCTTCGAGCGCGGTCGCAACCTCGACAAGCTGGGCATGCACGCGCAGGACACGGCCGAGCTGTTCTTCACCGATGTGGAAGTGCCGGTGGCCAACCTGCTGGGCGAGGAGGGCAAGGGCTTCTACTCCCTGATGCTCAACCTGGCTCAAGAGCGGCTGGGCATGGCCGTGGGAGCGCTCGCCGTGTGCCAGGCCGCGCTCGACCAGACGCTGGCGTACACCAGGGAACGCAAGGCGTTCGGGCAGCCGGTGGGGCAGTTCCAGCACAACAAGTTCCTGCTCGCCGAGCTGAGCACGGAGGTGCAGATCGGCCAGGTGTACGTCGACCGCTGCGTGGAGCTGCACTGCGCCGGGCAGCTGTCGGCCGAGCAGGCGGCGGCCGCCAAGTTCTGGACCACGGAGCTGCAGAACAAGGTGGTCGACCGCTGCTTGCAACTGCACGGCGGCTACGGCTACATGCTGGAGTACCCCATCGCCCGCGCCTGGGCCGACAGCCGCATCCAGACCATCTACGGCGGCACCAGCGAGATCATGCGCGAAATCGTCGGCCGCGCCATCACCGGTGGCTGAGATGATCCGTCGGTGACTGCTGCACTGCACGCCCGCGACCTGTCGCTCGCGTTGGGCGCACGACACATCCTCGAAGGCGTCGACCTCGCCGTCGACCCCGGCCAGCGCATCGGGCTCGTCGGCCCCAACGGCGTCGGCAAGTCGACGCTGCTGCGCATCATTGCCGGCCAGCTGCAGCCCGACCGCGGCCTGGTCACCTTGGCGCCCGCCAACGGCAACGTCGGCTACCTGCCCCAGGAGCCGGAACGCGCTGACGAGACCGTGCGCGAGCACCTCGAGCGGCGCACCGGTGTGGCCGCCGCGTCGGCGGCGCTCGATGCGACCACCGCGGCGATGGCGGCCGGCGACCCCGAAGCCGGCGATGCGTACAGCGACGCGCTCGATCGCTGGCTGGCGCTCGGTGCGGCCGACTTCGACTCGCGCATCGCCGAGGTGTGGGCCGACCTCGGGCTGCCCGAACGCCTGCTCGACGAACGACTGCCCGTGCTCAGCGGCGGCGAGGCCGCACGTGTCGGGTTGGCGGCATTGTTCCTCGCCCGCTTCGACGTGTTCCTGCTCGACGAGCCCACCAACGACCTCGACCTCGACGGGCTCGCCCGGCTGGAGAAGTTCGTCACCGGCCTCGCTGCCGGGTGCGTGATCGTCAGCCACGACCGCACGTTCCTGGAGCGCACCATCACGCACGTCGTCGAGATCGACGAGTTCACGCATCGGGCCACCCGCTACGCGGGCGGCTGGCAGGTCTACCTCCACGAGCGCGAGGTTGCCCGCCAGCAGGCATGGCAGGCGTACGACGAGTACGACGCGAAACGGTCGTCGCTCGCCGGCCGTGCGCAGCGCGAGCGCGAGTGGGCCACGCAGGGCCTGTCGAAGGCGAAGAAGAAGCCGAGCGACAACGACAAGAACATCAAGGCGTTCAAGATCAACCAGAGCGAGCAGCTGGCCGGCAAGGCGGCACGCACCGACAAGATGATGGAGCGCCTGGATGTGGTCGAGGAGCCGCGCGAGGCGTGGCAGTTGCGCATGCAGTTGGCCGAGGTCGAGCGCAGTGGCGACGTGGTCGGCCGGTTGCAGCAGGCGGTCGTGCAGCGCGACTCGTTCACGCTCGGCCCTGTCGATCTGCAGGTGGGCTACGGCGAGCGCATCGTCATCGAAGGCCCCAACGGCAGCGGCAAGTCCACCCTGCTGGGCGCCCTGCTCGGTGAGATCCCACTCACCTCCGGCCAGCAGTGGCGTGGCCCCGGCGTGGTGGTCGGCCGGCTCGAGCAGGCACGTCAGCAGCTCACCGACCAGCCCACCGTGCTGGCCGCGTTCATGGCCGTCACGGGCATGCTCGTGCCCGAGGCGCGTACGCTGCTGGCCAAGTTCGGCATCGGCGCCGAGCACGTCAACCGGCCCGCCGAGTCGCTGTCGCCGGGCGAACGCACCCGGCTGGTGCTGGCCCTGCTGATGGCGAAGGGCTCGAACTGCCTGGTGCTCGACGAGCCCACCAACCATCTCGACCTGCCGGCGATCGAGCAACTCGAGCAGGCGGTGGAGACGTTCGGCGGCACGGTGCTGCTGGTCACCCACGATCGCTCGCTGCTCACCAACGTGCGCCGCACTCGCACCATCGTCTTGCGCGCCGGCCAGATCACTAGCGACACCCCTACCTGACCAACGGGTCTCGGGAGGCAGGATCAGCGGGCGGATTCGACTCGGCGGCAGGCGAGCACGCCCAGCGCGGAGAGGCCGATGGCCAGGGCGAAGTTGGTGCCGAGCGCGGCGGTGAGCGACCACGTCGAGCGGTCTGCGATGGCGACGGTGGCGCCACCGACTCCGCCCATCAGCGAGAAGCCGACGGCGTCGGCCAACGTCACCTGGCTGCTCACCTCACCCTCGCGCCCATCGACGGCATACGACATGGCGGCCACGGTGGCCGGGTTGTAGAGCAAGCCCATGCCCAGGCCGCCCACCGACCAGCCGACGAACGTGGCCCACAACGGCCACCACTCCCACAGCACTGGCACCACCAGCACCAGCCCGAGCCCCAGCAGCAGGAAGCCGGTGCGCATCGCCGGGGCGGTGCGCACCGGTGGCCGCCGCGCCCGGATCCATTGCCCGGCGGTCCATGCCAACGCGGCGCCGATGATCACGAAGCCCTGCACCAGCGGGCTCGAGCCGTGCGTGCGGTCGGCGGCGAGCGGGATGAAGCTGTCGGCGCCGAGGAACGCGGCCGTGGCGATGATGCGACAGGCGATGATCGCTGGCAGCCCGCGTTGCGCGGTGAGGATGCCTGCCGGAAGCAGACGTCGCAGCGACGGGATGGAGAGTGCCAGGCCGACGAGCGAGGTGGTGACGGCGAGGAACGGGTTCGCGAACTGCAGCCCGGTCACCAGCATGCCGACGCCGATGGCGGCCACGACGGCAGCGGGGATCTTGCTGCCCACCCGATCGAACGGCAACGGGCCGTAGCGCAGCATCGGTCGTACGGCCAGGGCGCCGACAGCGAGAGCGAACGGCACCAGCCCGAGGAACACCCACTCCCACCCGAACGCATCGGTGACCCACCCGGCCAGGAGCGGAGCGAACAGGCTGGGCAGCACCCAACCCGCCGACAGGTAGGCGTACATCATCGCCTGCCGATCCTGCGGAAACGCCCGCTTGACGAGCATGTACGCGATGGGCGAGAAGCCGCCTGCTCCGGCGCCCTGCAGCGCGCGACCGACAACGATCCAAGCCATCGACGGCGCCATCGCCGCCACGACGAGCCCGATCACCAGCGTCACGATGCACAGCGCGAACGGCAGTGCCGGGCCGCGGCGGTCGGCCATCTCGCCGGCCGCCACGAGCGCCACCAGGTTGGCGAGGGTGTAGACCGACAGCGACACGCCGTACAGCGAGTCGCCGCCCAACTGGTCGGTGATGGTGGGCAACGCAGTGATCACCGACGTGACCTCGAACGCGACCAGCATGACGGCCAGTACCAAGCCCGTGGCGAGCAGCCGCTGCTCGGCGCTGAACGGGGTGCGGGCGCCGGCGCCCGCCGCAACCGTCACACCGGCGAGCCCGGTGCCACCAGTGGCCACGGGCGGTTGCGCTCGGCGGTGAGCGCGAGGTCGAGCAGCAACTGCTCGGTGTAGTGCCTGCCGATCACCTGCAGCCCGATGGGCAGGCCGTCGACCGAACCCGCGGGGATGGAGATGGCGGGGTTGCCGTGCAGGTTGGCGGCGAACGTGAGCCGGCCGTTGTTGCCCGGCCCCGCCTCGAGACCGCCGAAGACGCCCGGCAACGGGCCGTCGGCGTCGAACGCCACGTCGGGATTGCTGGCCGTGATGATGTAGTCGACACCATCGACCGGGTCGAAGATGCGGGCCATCGCCTCGTTCAGCTCCACGCGGCGGCGCTCGATCTTGGCGCGGGCGGCCGAGTCGTACTTGCCGACCGCCTGCTCCATGCCGAAGCGGATCTCGGGGGTGAGCTGGTCGGCGCACTGCGGCCACACGTCGGCGAGTTGGGCCTCGATGGCGATGTTGCCACTGAGCGCCCAGGCCGACCCCATGCGCGGCAGGGTGGTGTCGATGCCGTCGACGCGCCGCATGCCGCAGTCGGCAACCAGCGCCACGCCCGCTTCCTCGAGCAGCTCCCACATCACGGGCGAGACGGTGGCCGTGCCCCAGTTGGGGGCGAACGCCACTCGCGCGCCACGCAGCGCGGCCAGGTGCGTGCCGAGGCCGGCCTCCCAACCGGTTTCGCGAGGAAGGCTCAGCGGGTCGCGAGCATCGAAGCCGTTGGTGACGTCGAACCAGCGTGCGGTGTCGCGCACGGAACGCGAGATGCACCCGATGGTGACGGTGAGGTTGCCGTACTGCGCCATCGGCCCGAGGGGGATGCGCCCGAACGTGGCCTTCAGACCGACGAGGCCGGTGAACCCGGCGGGAATGCGGATGCTGCCGCCACCGTCGTCGGCGGTGCCCAACGTGACCAGCCCACCCGACACGGCTGCAGCGGTGCCGCCGCTGCTGCCGCCCGGCGTCTTGCCGTGTTGCCAAGGGCTGTGCGTGGTGCCGTGCAGCTTGGTGCGCGTGACGTTGACACCACCGAACTCGCTGGCGGTGGTGAGCCCCATCAGCACCGCACCGCCATCGTCGCGCATGCGCTGCACCATCGTGCCCGTGTAGCCCGCGACATGATCCTTGAGCGGCACCGACGCGTGCGTGTCGGGCCACCCTTCCACCTGGTCGAGCTCCTTCACACCGATCGGCACGCCACCGAACGGCTTGCTCACATCGGCAGCGCGAGCAGCGGCCTCGGCCTGCTCGCGCGGCAGGTAGCAGAACGCGTTCAGCGAGCTGGCGTCGATGGCCGCGTACGTAGCCTGCAGCTCTTCCAACGGTGTGCGCCGGCCGGCACGAAACTCTTCGACGAGAGAGCAGGCATCGCCCTGCCACGGTGTGTTCCCCATGCCGTCGAGGGTAGTGCGGCGGCGTCGAGCATCCGTTCCCCGAGCGTCTGGGCGACCGCCGCCGGGTTGGCAACGACGACACCGATTTGTGCGAGCATGGCCCTCGGCGCCGAGCCGTGGGGGATCGACCGGATGACGACGAACACGATGACGAAGCACGACCGCATCTGCGTGGTCGGCGCCGGCCCCGCCGGATTGGCGACCGCCTACCGGCTGCACCGCGAAGGCTTCACCAACGTGACGGTGTTGGAGAAGCTCCCTCAGATCGGGGGTCTCTGCCTCACCTACGAGTTCCAGGGGCGAGCGTTCGACCTCGGGGCCAACTACGTCACGTCGTCGTACCGCCGCATCCGCAAGATGGCGAAGGAGGTGCGCGCCGAGATGTACATCGAGGCGAACGCAAGCTTCTACGACACCACCACCGGGAAGTACCAGTCCATCCTCCGTACCGCGCGTCGCAACACCTCGTTGCCGCGCTTCGGGTACGACAGCGTGCGCTACCTGTGGAAGCGCTGGCGGCTCGGCCGCGAACTGCCGTCGAGCGGCTTCGCCGTCACCGACGAACATCCCGACCTCCTGCAGTCCTTCGGCCAGTGGCTCGACCAGCAGGGCCTCACCTCACTGCGCGCGCTGTTCGAGATCCCCATCACGCTCATGGGCTACGGCCCGCTCGACGTGATCCCGGCGCCGTACGCGCTCACCTACATGCGGGTGGGCAGCGTGCTCGATCTGATGATCTACGGCTCGATGCCGTTCCACCGCTGGCCGCGACGGTTCGTCGACGGCTTCCAGCGGTTCTGGGCGCGCGTGGCCGAGCCACTCGACGTGCGAACCGGAGTGCACATCACCAGCGTGCAGCGCGGTGCCGACGGTGTCACCGTGGTGGCGCAGTTCCCCACCGAGATCGACGGCAACGTGGTGCTCGAGCAACGCACGCTCGAGTTCGACTGGTTGGTGCTGTGCTGCCCGCTCCAACTGTCGACCACAGGAGAGTTCCTCGACCTGTCGGCACAGGAGATCGAGCTGTTCGAACGGATCACGCTCAACCCGTTCTGCGTCACCACGTACGCGATGGCTCCGTCGCATGCGTTCGAGCTGAAGACGCGGCTGGTCAACGTCACCCCTGCCCCGGAACGCTCCAGCGCCCGGCCCACGATCATCACCCAGCAGTTCAAGGACAACCCGCTCGTCACGTTCTACACACCGGTCACCGACCCGGGTGCCGGCATCGAACCGGCGGTACACGCGGGCGTGCGGCAGCTCGCCGCCGAGGTGTCCATCCACCTGCCCGATCACCACGAGACGTGGAACAACTTCCCCTACTTCCCGCAGGTGCAGGTGAGCGACTTCGCCAACGGTTGGTACCGGCGCGTCGAAGCCATGCAGGGCACCAACCGCACGTTCTACAACGGCGGCATCATGGCATTCGAGCTCATCGAGCCGATCGTCGAGTACTCCGAATGCCTGGTACGCACCCACTTCGTCGCGAGGGCCACATGACCGATCCGATCGTCGCATCAGCACTGCAGGCGGGCTTCAGCGACCAGTTCGCGGAATCCGACGTGCAACTCGACGTGCACGGCGTCATCCCGCCGTGGGTCAGCGGTGCATTGGTGCGCAACGGGCCCGCCCAGTGGACGCTGCCCGAAACCGGTCGCTTCAACCACTGGTTCGACGGTCTGGCGATGCTGCACCGGTTCTCCATCCGCGACGGCGCCGTGCACTATCGCAACCGCTGGCTCGACAGCCGCAACCGCACGTCGGCCAACCGCACCGGACGCAACGACTACGCGCAGTTCGACACCGACCCGAAGCGATCGTTGTGGCAGAAGCTGACGGCGACACTCGACTTTCCGCTGCAGTTCGGCAACAACGACTTCATCACCGTCGCCCGGTTCGGCTCCGACTGGGTGGCCGTCGGTGAGACGCCCACCCAGATCGGCATCGACATCGACGATCTGTCCACGAAGGGGCTGTTCGAGTTCAAGGACCGCATGTTCTCCATCTGGACGTGCAGCCACATGGTGCCCGACCCGAACCGCGACCGCGTGTACAGCTTCAGCACGATGGGCGTTCCGGTGTTCGGCCGATATCACCTGTGGTACGTCGACGGCAACACGCGCCGGCGCACGCGTTTCGCGACCGTCAAGGACCGGCACCCGTCATGGATGCACAGCTTCGGGGTCAGCGAGCGGTACGCAGTGCTCACTGCCTTTCCGCTGCGGTGCAACACGTGGCAGCTGTTCGTCAACGCGTTCCTCGGGCGGCCGTTCATCCGCACGTTCACGTGGCATGGCGAGCAACCCACCACGTCCTACCTCATCGACCGCGAGACCGGCCGGGTCGTCCGTAGGTTCGACCTGCCGGCAATGTTCGCGTTCCACTTCGCCAACACCTACGAGGAAGACGGCCAGCTCGTGTTCGATCTTGCCGCCTACGACGACGCAGCGGCCATCGATCGATGTCGCCTCGACACGCTGCTCGGCCCCGATGGCGGGCAGTTCCCACCCTCGCAACTGCGCCGGTTCCGCGTGCCGCTCGACGGTGGCCCGGTGATGGGCCCAGACGTGATCAGCGACGGCGTCATCGAGATGCCCCGGTTCAACGACCGGCGCAGCATGCAGCCGTACCGATACGTGTACGGCTACAGCTTCGATGCGCCCGGTCGGTTCTACGATCGGTTGATCAAGATCGACACCCACAACCCCGACCGCGACGCCAACTACGTCCACTGGGCCCCGCCGGGTACGTTTCCCAGCGAGCCGGTGTTCGTGCCGCGGCCCGGTGCCACCGCCGAGGACGACGGCGCGGTCGTCACCGTGGTGCTCGACGTGAATGGTGCCGAGCCTGCCTCGTACCTGGTGGTGCTCGACGCAGTGTCGTTCACCGAGATCGCTCGCGCGCGAGCACCTCACCGCATCCCGTTCGGCCTGCACGGTGCGTTCGCGCCGAGCGCCACCACTCCCGGAGCCGCCACATGACGTCGCCTCCTGTCTCGCTTCGCGTCTGCGTCATCGGTGCCGGTCCGGGCGGGCTGGCCATGGCCCGCTTGCTCACCGCGCAGGGCCACGCGGTCACCGTGCTCGAGCGCATCGAACGTGCGGGCGGCATGTGTCGCTCGGTCAAGTTCGAAGGTCGTTGGTTCGACGTCGGTGCCAACTACGTCACCAAGGACTACCGCGAGGTGCGCGCACTGGCCAAAGAGCTCGACCTCACCTTCGTCGCCGACAAGGCGTTCCAGAACCAGATGTCGCTCGACGTGCACACGAAGACCATCAAGTCGGTGCAGAAGACGTTGAAGAGCGGTCACTCGATGCCGGCCTTCCTCGCGGCGGCGGCGCGCTACCTGTGGGCGCAGTTCAAGTACCGGAAGCTGGTGGCGGCACCCGGCTACGTGGGGGTGGGCGCGCACACCGAACTGATGGTGCCGTTCGCCACCTGGCTGGCGGCCAAGCGGATGAAGCCGCTGCAGAAGCTGTTCATGATCCCCATCACCGCCATGGGGTTCGGCACGCTCGACGAGATCGCCACGCCGCACGCGTTGCGCTACATCAACGCCCGGCGGTTCATCTCGATGCTGCTCACCGGGCTCAACGTGCCACAGCGGTGGCCGAAGCGGTTCACCAACGGCTTCGGCAACGCGTGGAAGAAGGTCGCCGATGAGTTGCAGGTGGAGTACCTCACCGAGACCACCTCGGTCGTGCGTTCGGCCGACGGCGTGCAGGTCACCACCACGCACGGCGGAGTCGAGCAGCAGCGCCTGTTCGATCGCCTGGTGGTGGCCATCCCTCCCGACACCGCGCTCGGCTTCCTCGATGCGACCGAGGCCGAGAAGGCGCTGTTCGGTGGCGACACCATCCTCGTCAACCACTATTCGGTCAACACCGCCACCGTGAGCAACTACCCGTGGTGGGTGGTCAACACCCTGCAGCCGGCCGCCGGCGACTCGGGCGCGTACCCGCACGAGAACGGCACGCCGTACATCTTCGGCAAGCAGTGGAAGGAGAGCGAGCTCAACCTGTACTACGCGCCGCTCCACGGCAACCCGAGCCTGCAGCAGGTCCGTGCTCGGCTGGAGGAGGTCTCCAACATCTCCACCGCCGGCCATCCGGATTCGGTGTTCGGGCAGTGGCAGTGCTCCGCCGACTGGCCGTCGTACTTCCCGCGGGTGAGCATTCCCGACATGGCCGGGTTCCAGGGCGAGATCGGTTGGTACGACCAAGTGGAGACCCTGCAGGGTCAGCATCACACCTACTACTGCCACGGCATCCTCAGCTTCGAACTGGTCGAGCTCGTCATGCGCTACGCACGCCACCTCGTCGACCGACACTTCACCGTCCGATGATCTGCGCAGCCTGCAACGCCCCGGTCGAAGCCGACGATGCGTTCTGTCGGGCGTGCGGGGCGCGTCAGGCGCCGGCCGGTTCGCGGGCGCTCTCGCCCGCCGCCAGCGCGGGTGAGCGCCGGCAGATGACGGCGATGTTCTACGACATGGTCGGCTCCACGGCGCTGTCCACCCAGGTCGACGCCGAAGACCTGCAGATCGCCATGCACGCCTACCAGCGCCGGTGCGCCGACGTGGTGCGCAACTTCGGGGGCACGCCGCAGGCCACCATGGGCGACGGTGGCCTGGTGTACTTCGGCTACCCGATCGCCAACGAGGACGACCCGCTGCGCGCGGTCTCCGCCGGCCTGGCGCTGATCGCTGAACTGCCACACCTCAACAGGCAGATCGCCGAGCTCCTGCCGCACTTCGACCACCAGTTCCAGATGCGCATCGGCGTGCACACCGGAAACGTCGTGCTCGGCGAAGTGGGCTCCGACCTCAACGAGGGTCGGCTCGCAACGGGCGAGGCGCTCAACCAGGCCGCGCGCATCGAGTCGGCGGCACCGGTCGACGGTGTGGCGGTGTCCGACGTGACGGCTCGTCGCATCCAGGGCGTCGTCGACCTCCGCCCGCTCGGCCCGCGCGACCTGAAGGGCATCGACCACCCCGTCGAGCTGTTCGAAGTGGTGCGGTTGCGGCCGGGCCAGAGCCGCTTCGCGGTGTCCACGCACGCCATGAGCCCGCTCGTCGGCCGCGGTGGCCTGCTGCAGGCGCTCGAGCAGCACTGGCACGCGACCGCCGGCGGCAGTGGTTGCACGGTCGTGCTGCGCGGCGACGCCGGCATCGGCAAGAGCAGGGCGCACCACGCGCTGCGCCAGCAGCTCACCGACACTCGGCACGCGTGGTTCCAGATCAACGGTTCGTCGGTCATGAGCCAGACGGCGTTCCACCCGATCATCCAGGCCATCTACGAGATCCTCGAGATCGCCCCCGGCCCCGACGCCGCCCCCGTGCTGGCAGCATCGCTCGCCGCGGTCGGCATCACCGACGAGGCAACGGTCGAGCTGCTCGCCGCCTTCCTCGATCTGGTGCAGCCCACCGACACCTCGATGAGCGCCGAGGAGCGGCGGCGCCTCACCATCGACGCCGTGTGCGAGTGGTGGCTGGCCATCGCCGACACGCTGCCCACCGTGATGGTCGCGGAGGACCTCCACTGGTACGACCCATCGACGCTCGAGGTGCTCAACCTCGTCATCCAGCGTGCTGCAGGTCACCCACTGCTCCTCATCGGCACCGCGCGCCCATCCTTCGAGATCTCGTGGCCCGACGAGGTCACGGTGATCGATGTCGAACCGCTGTCGTTCGAGGAGGTCAACCAGTTGGTCGACCGCCTGGCCGAGGGCACGGAGCTCACCGAGCTGCAGCGGGCGCACATCGCTCAGCGCAGCGACGGTGTGCCGCTGTTCGCCGAGGAACTGGTGCACAGCCTGGAGGGCGGCAACCTGGCGGGCGCCGAGATTCCCGACACGCTCGTCGATCTGCTGAACGCACGGCTCGATCGGCTGGGCCCCGCGAAGGAAGTCGTGCAGGTGGCGTCGTTGATCGGCAGAGAGTTCTCTGCCGCGCTGCTCGGCGCGGTCCTCCCGCAGATCGACGGGCTCGACGCGATCCTGGGCCAACTGGTCGATGGTCGCTTCGTCGACCGCCGCGGGGTCGGTGCCCGGTCGGTGTACCTGTTCCGGCACGCGCTGCTGCAAGATGCCGCTCGCGAGTCCATGCTGCGCCGGCGCCGGCAGGCCGAGCACCGGCGCATCGCCGAGGTGTTGCGCCGCGACTTCGGCGACATGCCGGAAGGGCGCCCGGAGGTGATCGGGCATCACCTCGAGCACGCCGGCGATGTGCTCGGCGCAGTCGAGCAGTACGTCGCGGCCGCCCGATCGGCACGCCGCAGCGCAGCGCTGGAGGAAGCGGCGGGGCGCTACCGCCACTCGATCACACTGATCCACACGCTGCCGGCGGGCGCCGAGCGCGATGGTCACGAGATCGCGCTGCAGTTGGAGCTGGCAGCCGTGATGGGGCTGATGCACGCGTTCTCCGCACCCGCGGTCGGCGAGGTGTACATGCGGACGGTTGCGCTGTGCGAGCAGTCCGGCGAGAAGGGCGATCCGTATGCGGAGGCGCTGCACGGTCTCGCGCAGCACCACCTCAGCGCAGCCCGGTTCGACGATGCCGCTCGGGTCGCCACCGTGCTGCTCGATCACGCCAGGGAGGCGGGTCAGCCGCACCCCGAAGTGCTCGCCCATCGGGCGCTCAGCCAGGTGAGGTTCTGGACCGGTCGCTACACCGAGCTGTGGGAGCACAGCGCGCGGGCCATGGAGCTGTACGACCCGGAGGCGCCGGTCGAGCAACGCTTCGCGATGGGCATCGAGAGCGGCGTGATCGCGATGACCTACGGCGCCGTCGGGCTGTGGGCGTTGGGCAGGCCGCACGAGGCTGCCGCCATGGCCGATCGGTGCGTCGAGCACGCAAAGCGGCAGCCCGACGTGTATCAGCAGGCCTACGCGCAGGCATACCTCAGCATGCTGGGCATCATGCTCATCGATCCTGAACGGGTCGAACGCTGGGCTCTGGCCGCGAAGTCGATCGCCGAGCGGCACGGCTTTGCCCCGCTCGAGGGCCTCTCTCGCTACACGCTGGCGTGGGCCATGGCCGAGCGCGGCCATCCGGAGAGCTTCGACATGGTGGTCAGCGGCATCGGCATCCTCGCCGCGCTGGGCACCGGCATCGGGGCCCCTGGGTGCATGGCGGTCGTGGCGGAGATGTACGCGAAGGACGGGCAGTTCGGCGAAGCTGCCGGCTACGTCGCCTTCGGCGAGGCGATGGCCGACGGCACCGGGCAGCACTTCTACACCGTCGAGCTGCATCGCTCGGCCGCACTCGCGCACCTCGGCCTTGCCGATGCAGCCGACGACGACGAGGTTCGTGCCACGGAGCTGCACGCGGCCGAGCAGCGCGCCTCGGCCGCGATCGACCTCGCCCGCGCACAGTCGGCGGCCAGCCTCGAGCTGCGCGCCATCCAGCCGATGATCGAGCTGCTCTGCCGGCGCGGCGACACCGAGGCGGCGCGTTCACTGCTGGCCGACGCGGTCGCCAAGTTCCCCGCCGAGAGCAGCGGCACCGAGCTCGACCGCGCGCGAGCCGCGCTGCGCGGCGCCGCTGAGCTGCGCCCTCGGCTGCGGTTTCACGAAGTGTGACGCTGCCGCGGTCGCCGTCGTCAGTTGGGCACGTCGCCGGGCGGAGGCTTCGGGGTGCCCGGCACCACCCAGGTGCGCAGCGCGGTGTCGCAGATGATGTACCCCCAGCGAACGAGGTCGCGTCGTGTGCGCTCGCTGAGCCCGGTGAGGCGCGTGGGCACGTTGGCGGGGTAGTCGGCGGGTTCGTGATCGAACGTGAGGGGGGCGGGGAGCCCGTAGCTGTCGGTGTCGGAGACGATCGACCAGTAGGTGCCCCTGCGAACGCCGCCCTTGTAGTCCGCGATGAGCTCGCGCTTGCGCAGATCGCGGACCTGCGAGTCGATGACCTCGGTGATGCGCAGGGTGTGGCGCAGCCAATCCGAAGGTTGCCGCACCTGGGCGGCCATGGCTGCGCCTCCATCGGACACGAGCACGGTGTCGCAGGCGGACAGTGCTGTCTGCAGGCCGAGGTTGTCGTACACACCGCCATCGCTGAGCGCGAGCCGCTTGCGGAACTCCTTGCCGTGCAGCGGCGGTACCCCGCCTTCGGTGTAGGTGCCCGACGGCGCGAGGCGGTGTGGTGAGAAGAACGGCGGGAACGCGGACGAGGCGGTCACGGCATCTGCCATGGTGATGGTCGGCGAACGCCACATCCCCAGCGTGTAGTCGGCCATGTAGTCGCGACTGAACCGAACCAGCTTGCCGGTCTGCACGTTGGTGGAGTTGATCACGAACGTCGGGGCATGCTGGTGGTCGGGCAGGTCCTGCAGCGTTGCGCCGTGGAACAGGTGGCGGTCGTACTCGCGAGCGACGTAGTGCCCAACCGACCTGCCGGGTGTGAGCAGCCCCTTCAGGATGCACTGCATGTCGATGCTGCACCCGCCGAAGTCGAAGATCGGCCGGATCACGAGCGCGTCGAGATCCGGCGACCGGTCGTGGTCGTCCCAGGTGAGCGATGACCAGTGCAGCCCGAGCACCGCTGCGGTGATGGAACCACCCGAAACGCTCGACACGCGGGCCAATCCACGCAGCAGCCCCAGCTGGTTGAGGCGGATCAGTCCTCCGAGGTGGAAGAGCATGGCCCGGTAGCCGCCACCGGACAGGCACAGTGCCACACCGGGTGGGGGAGTGCTCTGACGTGCGGATCTGACCGTGTTCGACACCGGCGCTTCGCTCGTCGGCACCTGGTCAGCCATCTCCACCAACTCTCTGCGCGCGTGTCGGCTCCATCGTCATCGTGCACGAGATGCTAGTTGTCGCTTCGCGCACCGCCGACGCCGAGCTCGAGCGTTCCTGACGTGGACGTGAGAGCGGCATTCGGCTCGCCGAGCGGCGGCGCGCGACGCCCAGCGGCGAACCGGCGGACGCGGGTGTCGATCTGCAGCGCGAGGCCGAGCAGCATGACGGCCACGATGCCGTCGAGCCACCAGTGGTGGCCGGTCGCCGAGACGGCGAGTGACGTCACGATGACGTGGAGGAGGAACAACCAGCGCCAGCGGCTGGTGCCGGCAGCCACGATGCCGAACGACACCACCGCAGCCCAAGCGACGTGGATCGAGGGCATTGCCGCGAACTGGTCCGACACGCCGGTGCCGACAGGCCCGTAGACCGACATGCCGAAGCGCGAGGACAGATCCACGTAGCCGAGGTCGGGCAGCAACCGCGGCGGCGCGACGCGCACGAAGCGGATGACGAGGCACATGCCCGTGACCATGGCCAACGCATTTCTCCATCGTGAGTACGCGCTGCGATGGAAGGCGAACATCCAGACGAGAAAGGCGATCAGCGCCGGCACGTGAGCGATGGCGTAGTAGTAGTTCAGGAATCGGCCGAGCGACTCGTGGCGCAGTACGAGGTGCTGGAGCGACAACTCGGTCGGCAGGTGCAGCCAGTGCTGCAGCCGGTCGATCTGGCGTGCTCGGTCGCTGGCACCGCCCGTCGTTGCCAGCGGCAGCAGTCTCGCCAGACGCCAGATGGAGTACAGCCCGGCGAGCAGACTGAGCTCCTGCGCGGTTGTGCTCAACGCGGATCGAGCGCGGGAGGGTCGCAACACCCGCGGGACGAGCACCACGAGTGCGCACACGACAGCGGTCGCAGCCCCCTGTTGCCATGTCGGCCACTTCATCAGCCGACAGCGTGCCCAGTCGGCGCTGCGATTGCAAGGCGCGATGACGAGCGAACCAGGTGCGGGGCCCCCGCTCGCGGAGTTCGGTGCCGGCCCGCGTAGAGTCGCACCTCCATGGACAGTCGTTCGTTCCTCGGCCTGCAGCAGAGCCACAACCCGTTTCGCTGGTCGATGGAGGTGGCTCCCTCGCTCGCCACCACCGGCGGCTTCCTCTTCGGTGGGTGCGGCCTGGGCGCAGCGATCTCGGCGATGGAGGGAACCAGCGGGCGCGAGGTGGTGTGGGCCACCGCGCAGTACCTGTCGTACGCCAAGCCGGGCGAGTTCCTCGATGTCGACGTCACGATCGCGGTGGAGGGCCACCAGATCACCCAGGCTCGCGCCGTGTGCCATGTGGGGAACCGCGAGATCCTCACCGTCAACGCGGCGCTCGGCGACCGGCCGATGGACCAGCGTGGGCAGTGGGAGCGGATGCCCGACGTGCCGGGCCCGAACGAGGGCGTCGTACGCCGGCATCGCATGCCGGCCGACGGCACCATTCACGATCGGCTCGAGCAGCGGATGGTGAAGGGTCGCCCGTTCGAGGAGATGGATGGCGAGCAGGGCGACGGCCAGGTGCTGATGTGGGCCCGCATTCCCGACGTGCTGGAGGCCGTGGACGCAACTGCGCTGGCGGTGCTGGGCGACTTCGTGCCGATGGGCGTGGGCCAGGCCCTCGGCGTGCGCGGTGGCGGCAACAGCCTGGACAACACCTTGCGGGTGGTGCACCTGGTGCCCACCGAGTGGGTGCTGCTCGACATTCGCGTGCACGCGGTGGAGCGCGGCTTCGGCCATGGCCTGGTGCACATGTTCGCGGAGGACGGCACGCTGCTGGCCACCGCCAGCCAGAGCTGCATCGTGCGCTTCTGGAAGAGTTGAGCGTTCGCGACACGAGCGTCGACGAGATGAAGGGGAACCGACGATGACCATGCCGATTCGACCTGGGATGACGGTGCCGTTGCCCGGCCCGCTGCACAGCCACCGCGAGAAGCTCGGCGAGCTGGCCGACATGGGCTACACCGACATCTGGTCGGCCGAGAGCGATGGCGCCGACGGCTTCACGCCGCTGGCCCTCGCCGCCGCCTGGGAGCCGCGACTGCGCCTGGGCACCGCGATCATCCCTGCGTACACGCGCTCGCCGGCCTGCTTCGCGCAGAGCGTTGCGTCGCTGGCCGACGCGGCCCCCGGCCGGTTCGCGATCGGCATCGGCAGCAGCAGCAACGTGATCGTCGAGCGCTGGAACGGCGTGCCCTTCGTGGAGCCGTACAAGAAGGTGCGCGACGTGGTGCGCTTCCTGCGCGACGCGTTGAGCGGCGAGAAGGTGGCGAAGAGCTACGACACGTTCGAGGTGAACGGCTTCCGCCTGGGCGTGCGCCCCGAGCACACGCCGCCGATCCTTGTTGCGGGTCTGCGTGAAGGAATGCTGCGCCTGGCAGCTCGCGAGGGCGACGGTGCCATCATCAACTGGTTGGGCGCCGACGACGTGCCGCAGGTGGCCAAGGTGGTGCACGACGCCGCCGGCGGGGTGGAGAAGGAGATCGTCGCGCGCATCTTCTGCTGCCCCAGCGAGAACGCCGACGTGGTGCGTGCCGGTGCCAGGTTTGCGATTGCGGCCTACATGAACGTGCCCGTGTACGCGGCCTTCCAGGAGTGGCTGGGTCGCGGCCCGGCGCTGCAGGGCATGTGGGATGCGTGGAAGGCCGGCGACCGCAAAGCGGCACTGGCGGCGATTCCCGACGAGGTGGTCGACCAGCTGATCGTGCACGGCTCGCCCGAGCACTGCCGAGCCACCATTCAGCGCTACTTCGACAACGGTGTGACGACGACCTCGCTGGCAATCTTGCCGCTCGACCCGGAGCTGAAGCACTGGGACGCGGTGACTGCGTTGGCGCCATCGGCCGGCTGAGGCGGCCACGCGTGTGGGCGGCGCTGGTCAGGCAGCCCGACGAGCGGGCGCCGGACTGCCGATGGGCTGCCGCTCGGCGGCTTTCGCGGCCAGCTGCGCCTTGATGGCGGCGATGTGCGCGAGCCCGGTGAGCCGGGTGCGCGAGTCGAGACGGAACTGGAGAGGGACATCGCCCGGCGACAGCAGCGCCAGCTGCTCGGGGGCCTGAGTGGTATCGGTGCTGAGGGCCATGTCTGCATCGTGCCAAAAGGGTGTGACAGAGTTCCCGAGTTGAGGTCGCAGGTGGCTCCCGCACTCATCCATCGGCAGCGCGGGAGGTGTCTGGCGCTGCGCGATGGCACTCGACCCGATGCAAGGTGGCGCTGGAGCGGCCGGCGCTAGGGCTCGATCAGATCGAGGACGCGCTGAGCCAGCTCGAGGGGATCCGGGCAATTGGTGGTGTCGAACTCGAGGTCGTAGGTCCAGCCGTCGTGAACGCCGAGCGATTCCGCGGCGATGCCAGCCCATCGGCCAGTTCGCCGTTCACGGTCCAGAAGTGCTTCGAAGGCACATCTCAGGCCGACGGTGACCATACGGGTACCGTTGAACGCGTCGGCGATCTCATGGTGCGGGTGTCCTGCGGCCGACAACGCGACATGGTTGCCTTCACGTGCGAGCGTGCCGATGGCCGCCAGGTAGCCGCGGTGCAGCGATGGCGCACAGTCGCGCCAGATCAGGTAAGGCGGTTGGACCGTCCCGATCTGCTCGGGCTCGTCGAGCACGACCAATGGGAAGGTGGCGACAGATTGCAGTGCCCGCATGAGCGTCGACTTGCCAGCACCAGACGCACCGTTGATGACGATGACCCGACCTCCAGAGACTCCGTCGAACCGGTCGGGTCTCAGATACGCCTGGAGCCACGTGAGCAGCCCAGCGGCGTCGTGAGCGAACACGACACGAGCATGGACATCGCCGGTGGTGACGACGGCGTCGATTCGTCTGTGATTCCCGGCGATCGAGTCGATGACGGCGTGGTCGACGGCCAGCGGGCGCAGAGTGGCCGTGACGAGGTCGACATCGGCGCCCGGGGCGAGCAGATCCGAGATCGTTCGGCCCTCACGGACACGGCCGATGAGACTGCTCAGGAGTATCCGGGAACGCTGCTCTCCACTGCTGACTGCAGGCACAGCAGCCAGCGTAGAGCGGACAGCGTCGAGCGACCGGCGACAACGAGACGATCGCGTTCATCGAGCACATCGGCGGCCCCGTCGCGCTGATGGCGGCGGCGTACGCCGAGCGCTCGCCTGACGGCCCCGACCACTTCGGCGTCGTCGCCGCGAAGGGATTCCACCTGTTCGGCATCGAGCCGGAACTGACCGCCGCGTTCTTCGCCGGGTTGCCCGAGGCCCAGCTCGCGATCGTGCCGGGAGCTTCACACGGACTGCCGATGGAGCACCTACAGGAGGTCGTCGGTCTCATCGAGCGCTTCCTGGGGTCCGACGTCCCGCCGGTGACACACCGTGACGAGGACGGCCAGCGTCTGAAAGAGGTGAACCGGCGCACACCGCGTTGCCCAGCGCCGGGTCGATCCTGCCCTGCGTGCGCGGCGCGGTGGCGCCGAGCGCCAGACTTCGCCCATGACTCGCACACGGATCAGCCAGGGCAGCGTCTTCGAGGAGCAGATCGGGTACTCCCGCGCGGTCGTCGACGGTAGGTGGGTGTTCGTGGCCGGCACCACCGGCTACGACTACACCACGATGACCATCAGCGACGACGTGGTGCAACAAGCCCGCCAGACGCTCGCCAACATCGACGAGGCCCTGAGCCGCGCCGGATCCTGCGCGGCCGACGTGGTGCGCGTGCACTACCTCCTCCCGGATGCAGCCGACTTCGAGCCGTGCTGGCCGGTGCTGCGTGAGTACTTCGCTGCGGCCCTCCCGGCAGCCACGATGATGGTCGTGGGTCTGGCCTCACCCGCGATGAAGATCGAGATCGAGGTCACCGCACTGAAGCCCGACGACGACTGAAGCACGCGACGCGGTGCCGGGGGTGGCGAGCTGTCACGGCATAGGTTGCAGTGCATGGGCGTCGGCCACAGCCATCCTCCTCACGATGCGCCGTCGTGGCAGCCCACGGCCCGCATCGAGCGGTCGCTGTGGATCGCGGTGGCAACGTGGGCGGTGCTGGCCATCGTGGGCGTCGTCGCGTTGTGGCCGGCCGGCACGTCCGACTCCACCTCGCCGGCCGACCAGCGTGTCAACGGTTACGTGGTCGCGGTGGCGATCGAGCCATGCACCGGCACCGCGGTCGAAGACCTCGTCGAGTGCAGGAAGCTCACCGTGCAGCTGGTCGGCGGGAGCGACGACGGCGAGCAGGTCATCCTCGAGCAGGGCATCACCTCCACCCGCGGCAAGGTGCCCGAGGTCGGCGATGAGCTGGTGCTCGTGTCAACCCGACTCGCGGACGGGTCCACCGTCTACAACTTCGCCGACTACGAGCGCTCGAGCGCGATGTGGGTGCTGGTCGTGCTCTTCGTCGTCACCGTGGTCGCGCTCGGCCGCTGGCGCGGCCTCGGGGCGTTGGCCGGCCTGGCAATCAGCATCGCCGTGCTGGTCACCTTCGTGCTGCCGGCGCTGTTGGCCGGCTCGAACCCGGTGCTGGTGGCGATCGTCGGGGCGTCGGTGATCGCGTTCGCATCGCTCTACCTCGCCCACGGCCTCGGCTCGGCCACCAACGTCGCACTGCTCAGCACGCTGGCCGCGCTGGCCCTCACGGGCGTGCTGGCGTGGGCGTTCATCGAGCTCACCTCGCTCACCGGCCTCAGCGACGAGAATGCACTCCTGCTCGACACGTTGGGGGTGCACCTCGACCCTCGTGGCCTGCTGCTGGCGGGTGTCGTGATCGGGTCGTTGGGCGTGCTCGACGACGTGACGGTCACCCAGGTGTCGGCAGTGGGCGAGCTGCATCGCGCGAATCCCGCTGCAACCTTCAACGACCTGTATCGCTCGGCGCTGGTGATCGGTCGCGACCACATCTCGTCCACCGTCAACACCTTGTTCCTCGCGTACGCCGGCGCGGCGTTGCCGCTGCTGCTCCTGTTCAGCCAAGTGCGTCAGTCGATCGCCACCACCGCCATGAGCGAGCAGGTGGCAGTGGAGATCGTTCGGACCCTGGTCGGCAGCATCGGTCTGGTCGCCTCCGTGCCGATCGCGACGGCACTGGCCGCCGCGGTGCTGAAGGCGAAGCCGCCGGCGACCTGAACGTCACTGCGACGTGAACGTCACTGCGACCGTCGAGCGAGGCTCGCCACCGGATGTCGCCAGTCGTCACCGCGGGTCTCCATCCAGTCGCGCATCTCGGCTGCGGTCATCGGATGCGCGATCAGGAAGCCCTGCGCCATCGTGCAGCCCAACTCGCGCAGGGTGTCGTACTGCTCGTCGGTCTCCACGCCTTCGGCAACCACCTGCAGGCCGAGAGCGCCGGCCATTCCGACGACTGCTGCAACCACCGCGCGGTCCTCGGGATGAGTGCACACACCGGCAACGAAGGTGCGATCGATCTTCACCGAGTTGAGCGTGTAGCGACGAATGTGCGTCAGCGACGAGTAGCCGGTTCCGAAGTCGTCGAGCGCCAATGAGGCGCCCATCTCGCGCAGCTCCGTCAGCGTGCGCTCGGGCGCTGCTCGCCCGACGCCGGCTCGCCGTGCCAGCGTGTCACGCTCGGTGATCTCGACGACCAGTCGTTCGGGCGGCAGTGAGTACTCGCGCAGGATGCCGGCGATACGAGCTGCGAGGCCGCGGTCGGTGAGCTGTGCGACGGAGAGGTTGATGCCCAGTCGCAGCGGCTGCGGCAGACCCTGCAACGCCTGGCAGGCACTGCGCAGCACGGCGTCGCCCAACTGCAGATCGAGCCCGGCGTCCTCGGCGAGGTCGAGGAACGCCATCGGTCCCAGCGTGTCGAGAGTCGGATGGTTCCACCTGGCCAGCGCTTCCACCTCGACGGTGCGGTTGGAGGCCAGCTCGACCAGCGGCTGCAGGTAGGCGACCACCTCGCCGGCGTGCAGTCCGACCGCCAGGTCGTCGGCCAACTTGCGCCGTTCGTTGGCGGTTCGTTGGCGGTGGGGATCGCGGCCCAGTGGCTCGCCGCGCCGCTCGGCCTTGGCTTCGTACATGGCGAGGTCGGCATCGGCGAGCAGGCCGGTGACGGTGGACTCGGCGTCACGCAGCGCCAGCCCGACGCTGGCGGTCAACCGCACCGGTCCGTCGGCCAGCAGATAGGGCTCGGCCAGGCTGGCATCGATGCGGTCGCAGAACGCCTGACCGGTCGCCAGGTCGTCGACACCGACGGCGAGCACCACGAACTCGTCGCCGCCCACTCGTGCCACCAGGTCACCCTGCCTGACGACGCGCCGAAGGCGCTCGCTCACCTCGCAGAGCAACTCGTCGCCGGCCTCGTGGCCGAACAGATCGTTGACCGGCTTGAACCGGTCGAGGTCGATGAACACGGCTGCGGTCGGTTGTCGAGTCGCGATGATCTGCTCGAGTTGCTCGATCAGCACCGATCGGTTGGCCAAACCCGTGAGTGCGTCGTGTCGGGCCAGGTGCTCCAACGAGCGCCGGGCGCGGTGGAGATCACTGACATCGTGGCCGGTAACGACGAAGCCACCGATGACGGGGTCGTCGAGCAGGTTCACGATCTCGAATCGGATGGGTCGCGGTGGCACGGTCGGGTCGCTGTTGCGCATTGCGACTTCACAACTGGTGACCGACCCGGAGCTGCGCGCGAGCTCGACGGCGGTCTCCAGGTCGGCAGCGCTGCCCGGCGCGCAGAACTCCACCAGGCAGTGGTCGACGGTCAGCGAAGGGTCGTGCCCGAGCAGGCGCGTGAAGGCGGCGTTCACACTGCTGATGCGCCCCGCGTCGTCGAGCAGCAGGGTGATCGACGAGCCATGCTGCACCAGTTGTTGGAAGACGGCTGTATCACCGGCAGCGACTTCCCACATGCGTCGTTGGGTGATGTCGCGGACCATGATGACCAGGCCTCGCACGCCGGGGTGGTCGAAGGCGTCGCGCCCCACGATCTCCACCCGGCGCCACGAGTCGTCGGCGCAGCGCACACGAACCTCCACCGGCGTGCCGTGGCTCTTGCCCAAGACCGTGGTGGCGGACGACACCATGACTGCGACGTCGTCGGGGTGGACGAGCTCGAGCAGGCTCCGGCCGTGCCAGTCCTCGGCCTTCCACCCGAGCAGTTCGACGCCGGCTTGGTTGACGAACACGAGGTTGATCGCGGAGTCGACAACGACCAACGAGTCAGGAATGTTTTGGACAAGCGCCGCGAAGTCGATCTGTTCACCCACCACGTCATTCATCGGCCGTTCTTGACGGAGGCTTGAGTGACTTGGCGCGCGCAGAGTGCTGTCGCGCTGGTCGATCGATCAGCCGGTGGCGACCGTGTCGTTCAATGGCACCGTGTCGTTCAGGGGCACCGTGTCGTTCAGGGGCACCGTGTCGACCGGAGGAGTCGTTGGTGCGGGCGCGGGGCGCAGGAACAGCCACATCACCGGTACCGCGTATGCGAAGTAGGCGATGACACGTATCCGTTCCGGAGACGGTGACCACCCGAACAACCCCTTGAGGAAGTCGTGCACCGCGCCGCTGGCGAACACGCCGGATGTGACGGTCCACATCGGGTCGATCAGCCACCCGTTCTCGAAGCCCAGCAGTTCGCGGAACTCGTGGACGGCTTTGCCCACCAGGCCTGCTGCGAACAAGATGAGCACGATGCCGGTGTAGCGGAAGAACTTCTGCAGGTTGATGCGTGCGCCGCCGAGGTAGATGAGCACGCCCACCACGGCGCTGACAGTCAGGCCGAGCAGGCCACCCAGCACCACCTGGGCGCCCGACGAGCCGCCGGTCTCGGCGCCCAGCAGGAACAGCACCGTCTCGAAACCTTCGCGGGCGACGCCGACGAAGGCGACCACCGCAAGAGCACCAGCGGTCTGCGCGCCGTCGACCTGCGAGCGCAGGTGCCCACCCATGCTGCGTGCGTTGCGGCGCATCCACAGGATCATGTACGTGAGCACCAGCGCCGCGCTGAGGGCCAACGTGCCCTCCACCGCTTGCTCGGCCTTACCGGTGAGGCCGTCGGTGAGGGCATTGACGATGAGGCCCGCGATGAGGCAGACGACGACGGCGACGCCGGCGCCGAGCCAGACGGCCCGGAGCTGATCGCGCCGATTGGTCTTGACCAGGTACCCGACCAGGATGGCCAGCACGATGGCGATCTCGAGTCCTTCGCGGAGGGTGATGAGGAACGCTGCGCTCATGCGGAGATGTTAGGCATGCCGAACAGAATTCTGCAACCCGGCCAACCGCGTCACTCGTCAGCGTGTGCCCCAGACGAATCGATGCGTGTGGATGCCGAAGTAGGTGAAGCTCTCCACCGTGCGCACGTCGTCGATGGACCGGATCTCGTCGTCGATCACCTGCAGCAGGCGCGCGGAGTCTTCGCACAGCACCTCCACCAGCAGGTCGAACGAGCCGGACGTGAACACCACGTAGATGACGCCCTTGATGTCGGCGATGCGATCGGCGACGGCGCGCACGTTGCGTTCCACTCGAACACCGAGCGCGGCCATCACCGGATAGCCGAGCGCCAGCGGATCGGTGACGCCCACCACTTGCACCACACCGGCATCGAGCAGCCGTTGCACGCGCAGGCGGGTGGCTGCGGGGGAGAGGCCCACCAGCTCGGCGAGGTCGGCGTAGGTGGCGCGCCCGTCGCGCTGCAGCGCATCGATGAGGTGGCGGTCGATGTCGTCGAGAGGTATCTGTGTGCTCATCGCTCCGCCATCCTGGCACTTCCGAGGAGGCTCAGAAGATGCCTGCGGAGAGGCCGAAGTCGGCGGAGATGTTGGCACCGGTGATGGGCGCGGCAGCCGGTTGCACCAGGAACCAGATCAGTTCCGCGATCTCCGCCGGTTGGATGAAGCGCGCCTGCGCGCCCTGCGGGTAGCCGGCGAGCAGCCGATCGAGGTAGGCCTGGGGCTGCGCTGCACCGTATGCCGCCGCCTGGCCGCGCAGCATCGGTGAGTCGACGTCTCCGGGGCAGACGGCGTTGACGCGGATGCCGTGGGGCGCCAACTCGAGCGCCAGTGCCTTCGTGAGGATGCTGACGCCACCCTTCGACGCGCAGTACACGGCAGCACCGGCGTTGCCCTGGATGCCGGCGTCGCTGGACAGGTTGACGACACAGCCGCGCGAGGTGGCCAGGTGCGGAATGGCGGCCGAGGTGACGAAGTACAGACCCTTCAGGTTCACACCCATCACGCGATCCCACTCGGCTTCCGTGGTGTCGGCGGCGGCGCCCTCGGTCCACACGCCCGCGGCGTTGACCACTGCGTCGAGCTGGCCGCCCCACGCGACCGCTTGGTGCACCGCGGCCCGACACCCGGCCACGTCGCTGAGATCGGCTGCGATGCCGAGCAGCCCCTGCCCGGAGGCAACAGGGCGCACGTCGGCCGCGGCCACGTGCCAGCCGCCGCTGAGGAAGCGTTGCGTGACAGCATCACCGATGCCGCCGGCCGCGCCGGTGACCAGCGCGACACGAGCGTTGGCGGTGCTCATGGCCGCCAGCTGCGATCTTCCGGCAGCGAGTTGCCGCCATCGACCACCACCAGCTGCCCGGTGATGTAACTGGCCGAGCGATCGGCCAGGAAGCGAACTGCGGCGGCGATCTCGTCGGGTGTACCGCTGCGACCGATGGGGGTGAGCGCGCCCGCGACCTGCTCGAACTGCAGCTGGGAGCCGCTGGCGATCCAGCCGGGAGCGACGGCATTGACGGTGATGCCGTGCCCTGCGGTCTCGAGCGCGACAGCGCGAGTGAAGCCCACCATGCCGGCCTTCGCCGCGTGGTAGGCGACGTCGCCGTGGAACACCTGCACCGGGCCCGACGTGCTGGAGATGTTGACCACCCGTCCGTAGCCGGAGCGACGCATCACCGCGACCACCGCCCGAGTGACGGCGAAGCAGGTGGTGAGGTTGCGCTCGATGCCGTCGTGCCACGACGCGTCGGTGGTGTGCTCGATGTCGGCGTCGGTCGCCGCCGACCCGACGGCGATCATCCCGGCGTTGTTGACGCAGATGTCGAGCCGGTCTGCCACGCCCAGCGCAGTGGCCACCACTCGGTCGGCGGCGCCCGGCTGCATGAGGTCGGCGACCACACCGATGGCGTTGCCTCCGAGCGCGTCGAGCTCGGCGACGCGTTCGTGAATGCGCTCGGTGGTGGACGTGAGCACGACGGCGGCACCGTCGGCGGCCAGCGCCTTCGCGACCGCGAAGCCGATGCCCAGGCTGTTGCCCGCGCCGGTGACCAGCGCCACCTGGCCATCCAGGCTCTGGAAGATGCTCATCGGGTCAAGTGTTCCACGGCATCATGGAACACCCGGTCATGCAGCTGCACATCCGCGAGCGTGTGGTGTGGCGACATCAGGGCCATGTTGTGGAACGGCGTCAGCAGCACACCGCGGTTGATGGCCCAGAGGTGCATGAACGCATCGAGCTGGTGGTCGACGGCCGCGGCTGCGGTGGCGCCGTCGCCCGGCGGCGGACAGAACCAGTACTCGGCGCGGGCACCCAACTGCTGCACGTTCCACGGCAGACCGAAGGCGTCGATGGCGGCCTGCACGCCGTCGGTCCACTTGCCGGCAAGGGGGATCATGTGCGCGAAGTCGGCGTCGAGCAGCGTGGTTGACAGCGTGGCCTTCACTGCGGCCAACGCCAGTGCGTTGCCGGTGAGCGTTCCGCCCACGCCGCTGGTGTCGACGCTCTTGTCGAGCAGCAGCTCGTTGAGCCGTGCTGCGATCTCGGCGGTGCAGCCATATGCGGCGGCAGGCATCCCGCCGCCGATGGTCTTGCCGATGACGAAGAAGTCGGGCTGCAGGCCCCACGCTGCGGTGGCGCCGCCAGGGCCGACGCAGATGGTGTGCGTCTCGTCGATGGCCAGCAACGTGCCGTAGCGGCGGGTGAGGTCGCGCAGCGCGGTGTGGAAGCCCGGCTGGGGGAGCACGATGCCGATGTTGGTGAGCGCCGGCTCGGCCAGCACGCACGCGATCTCGCCGGTCGCGAGCGCCGCCTCCAGAGCAGGGATGTCGTTGAACGGCACCACCACCGTGGTCTGCTCGGGGTGCACCTGCGGCCCGATGTTGCCCTGCCGCGGCACCGCCAGGCCACGTTCGTCGAGAGTGACCAGCGTTTCGTCGACGCTGCCGTGGTAGCACCAGTCGAAGACCAGCACCTTCGAGCGGCCGGTGAGGAAGCGGGCGAAGCGCAGCACGAAGCGGTTCGCGTCGGTGGCGGTCATCGCCATCTGCCACACCGGCAGGCCGAAGCGGCGCGCCAGCTCGCCGCCCACCCACGCTGCGTCGGCGTTGGGCAGCATCGTGGTGATGCCGCGGGAGGCTTGGTGGTACAGCGCGTCGGCCACTTGCGGCAGCGCATGGCCGGTCATCGCACCGGTGTCGCCGAGGCAGAAGTCGACGTACTCGTGGCCGTCGACATCGGTGAAGCGGGCGCCGTGAGCCTCGTCGAAGAAGAGCGGAAAGGCGCCCGGCCAGCGGGTCATCCATGCCATCGGCACGCCGCCGAGCAGGTTGGTGCGCGCGTCGGCGGCCATCTGCGCCGACCGAGGGTGCAACTCGACGAAGCGCTGCTCCTCGGCGTGCTGTGAGTCGGCCAGATGCTGTCGATCGATCATGGTTGAACCCTAGCGCAAGCGATTCACCATCTGATCTCGATTGACGCGAGCGATTCGCTTGTTCGTGCGTCCTCGGCTTTGTGTCGAACCTGCGTGTTCACAGCTGCAGGTAGACCCCCGACAGCGTGTACGGAAAAGCGGCGTGGGGCTGGAGAGGCGTCAGCTGGTGACGGCGTTGATGGCCCGCCACACCTTCTCGGCGGTGCAGGGCATGTCGATGTGGCGCACGCCGAGATGGCTGACGGCGTCGATGACGGCGGATTGCACCGCAGGGGTGCTGCCGATGGTGCCGCTCTCGCCGATGCCCTTGGCGCCCAGTGGGTTGAGGTGCGTGGGAGTCTCCATGTGCACGACTTCGAAGCTGGGCAGCTCGGCGGCGGAGATGAAGGCGTAGTCGGCGAGGTTGGAGGTGACGGGGTTGCCGTCGCTGTCGTAGCGCACCTCCTCCATCAACGCCTGCGCGGCGCCCTGTGCGATGCCACCGTGGATCTGCCCTTCCAGCAGCATCGGGTTCAACACCTTGCCGGCGTCGTCGCAGGCCACCTGGCGCACCAGACGCACCTTGCCGGTCTCGGTGTCGACCTCGACCACCGCAACATGCGAGCCGAACGGGAAGCTGGCCGCGCCCTGGAAGAACAGCGCGTGCTGCAGACCCTCGGGCAGCTCCTCGTCGGTGTGCGCGGCCACTGCGAGGTCGGCCCAGCTCTTGGTGATCGACGGGGTGCCCGAGACGTGGAACGACCCACTGTCCTTGTCGAGCACGACGTCGGCTTCATCGGCTTCCATCAGCTTGGCGGCCAGCTTGCGGGCCTTCTCCACCAGTTCGATGGCGGCGTTCCACACCGCGGTGCCGCCATGCTGCAGCGAGCGTGAGCCCATCGTGCCGGCGCCCTCGGGCACGAGATCCGTGTCGCCCCAGATGACGTCGATCTGGTCCATGGGAATGCCGGTCTGCTCGTGAGCGAGCATGCTCCACGACGTGACGTGGCCCTGACCGTGCGGCGAGGTGCCGGTGTACACGTTGGCTCGCCCGTTGTCGAGCACGACGATCTTGGCGTGCTCGCCGAAGGGCTCGACGCCGCCGGTGATCTCCACGTAGGTGCTCACGCCGATGCCCAACTGCACCACGTCGCCGGCGGCGCGGCGGCGGGCCTGCTCGGCGCGCAACTCGTCGTAGCCCGCCGCGGCGAGCGCCTTGTCGAGTGCAGTTTCGTAGTCGCCGACGTCGTAGGTCTGGCCGATGGCGGTGGTGTGCGGCTCGAGGAACTTCGGGATCAGGTTGATGCGCCGTGCCTCCACCGGGTCGAGCCCCAGCTCCAGCGCCCACAGGTCGAGCGAGCGTTCCGCTGCAGCGGTGGCCTCGGGCCGGCCGGCGCCGCGATACGGGGTGGTGAACACCGTGTTGGTGACCACGGCGGTGGACTGGCACTCGATGTTGGGAATGGCATACACCGCACTGGCCATCGGCCGACCGAAGAACGCGGGGAGGATGGTGCCGATCTCGGCGAAGCCGCCGGCGTCCTGGATGAAGTGCAGCTGGTAGTGCGTGATCTTGCCGTCGCGGCTGCCGCCGATGGTGACGTACTGCACCTGACCGCGGCCATGACCCATGGCCATCATGTTCTCGCTGCGGGTCTCGCGCCAGCGCAACGCGCGGCCGGCCTTCGTCGCGACGACACCCAGCAGCGCCTCCTCGGGGTAGCAGCTGATCTTGGCGCCGAAGCCGCCCCCCACATCGGGGGTGATGACCTGCACGAGCGCAGGGTCGACACCGTTGGCGGTGGCGATGGTGGTGCGGGCGCTCTGCGCGCCCTGGGTGCTGAGCCACTGGTGCAACCTGCCGTCGTCGCCCCATGCGACCGCAGAGCCGCGAACCTCCAGCGGGCACGCAGCCACGCGCTGGTTGATGAAGCGACCCTTCACCACCACTTCGCAGTCGGCGAAGAAGTCGGGGCCGCTGATGGCAGGCATGCCGAGGAACGACGTGTCGAACACCACGTTGCTGCCGGCGCCCTCGTAGAGCAGGGTGGTGCTGGTCATGGCCTCCTCGATGTCGACCAACGCGGGCAGTACGTCGTAGTCGATGATCACCTGCTCGGCTGCGTCCTCGCCCTGCGAGCTGAGCTCGGTGACCACGATCGCGACCGGCTCGCCCACGAAGCGCACCTTGTCGATGGCCAGCAGCCCGCGGGTGACCATCGGGTTGAAGGGCGACGCCACCTGCTGCAACTCGAGATCGGCGGCGGTGTAGATGGCGATGACGCCGGGCATCGCCAGCGCATCGGTGGTGTCGACCGAGTTGATGAGGCCGTGGGCAACGGTGGAGCGCACGTACGTGACGTGCGCGGCGCCGACGAGCATCGGCTCGGTGAGCAGGTCGTCGACGTAGACCCCGCCGGTGGTGAGAAACCTCGGGTCTTCCTTACGAAGTACCCGATTGCCCAGAATGCTGCCAGCCACGCGCAAAACCCCCAGATGTTCGTTGAGACGACGTCGAGCCGACACTAGACGCACCGAGGCGGGTGGCCGAACGCAGAGGCCGGATCAGCGCACTCGACGCGGTCAGGGAGTTGCAGCCTGGGTGGTGCGCACGGCAACGATCTGAGCGACGGTGTCGTAGGGCCAACCGCTGGGCATGGTGATCGGTGCCGCAGGAGCGGGCAGCATCGTCAGCCGGATCTCGCCGCGTTGCACGTAGCCGATCTCCTCGCGGGCGGCCTCTTCGATGCCTTCCGGGGTCTGCAACCGGCTCACCTCGTCGGCGAGCTCGGCGTTGGCCTGGTCGAGTGCCGTCAGCTCTTTGTCCTTGCCCGCGATGTCGTCGGCCTGGCGCAGCCATGCCTTCACCGGCAACACGAAGAGGGCTGCCACGAGCGAGGCGGTGATGACCATGGCAGCGAGCGCGATGATGCCGCGCTTCGCGCGCCCTTTCACCAGTTGCTTCTCGCGCGCGATGGGGCGGGTGAAGTCGGCCAACGTGCCCTCGCTGGTGCGGTCGATGGGGCGCGTGCGTGACCGGGTCGCGTCGGGTGGACGCGGGATCGCAGACGTCTTGTGACCGCTGGAACTCATCGCCGACAGTCTCGCAGCCGAGCCGCGCGGAACGGCGTCACCCGCACACGCCGGCCGACCCGATTCCTGCTGTCAGGCCCGGCTGAGGGCGCCGCGACCGCGGAACGCCGCGGATTCGCCGAGCTGCTCCTCGATGCGCAGGAGCTGGTTGTACTTGGCCACGCGGTCGCTGCGGGCGGGGGCGCCGGTCTTGATCTGGCCGCAGTTGGTGGCGACGGCGAGGTCGGCGATGGTGCGTCCTCGGTCTCGCCGCTGCGGTGGCTCATGACGCTGGTGTAGCCGTTGCGCGTGGCCAGATCCACGGTGTCGAGCGTCTCGCTGAGCGTGCCGATCTGGTTGACCTTGATGAGGATGCTGTTGGCGATGCTGCGCTCGATGCCGGTGCGCAAGCGGGTGACGTTGGTGACGAACAGGTCGTCGCCGACCAACTGCACCTTGCTGCCGATGGCGGTGGTGAGCGCCGCCCAGCCCTCCCAGTCGTTCTCGGCCATGCCGTCTTCCAGGCTGACGATGGGGTAGGTGTCGACCAGGCGGGCGAAGTAGGCCACCATCTCGTCGGGAGCGAGCACCTTGCCTTCGCCGGCCAGGTGGTACGCGCCGTCGCGGAAGAGCTCGCTCATCGCAGGGTCCATCGCGATGGCGATGTCGGTGCCCGGGGCGTAGCCGGCCTTCTCGATGGCTTCGACGAGGATCTTCAGCGCGTCTTCGTTGCTGGCCAGGTTGGGGGCGAAGCCGCCTTCGTCGCCGACAGCGGTGGACAGGCCGCGGTCGTGCAGCACGCTCTTGAGCATGTGGTAGGTCTCGGTGCCCCAGCGCAACGCCTCGTGGAAGCTGGGCGCGCCGACGGGCATGATCATGAACTCCTGCATGTCGATGCTGTTGTCGGCGTGGACACCGCCGTTGACCACGTTCATCATCGGCACCGGCAGCACGTGGGCGTTGGGGCCGCCGAGGTAGCGGTAGAGCGGCAACTGCAGGTCGTCGGCGGCGGCGCGAGCGACCGCCAGGCTGGCGCCGAGGATGGCGTTGGCCCCCAGGCGGCCCTTGTTGTCGGTGCCGTCGAGCGCGATGAGCTCGGTGTCGATGTAGCGCTGCTCGAACACCTCGATGCCTTCGAGCAGATCGGCGATCTCGCCGTTGACGTGGCCAACGGCGGTCGCCACGCCCTTGCCGCCATAGCGAGCACCGCCGTCGCGCAGCTCGACTGCTTCGTGCTCGCCGGTGGACGCCCCGGAGGGCACCGCGGCGCGGCCGCTGGCCCCGCTGTCGAGGATGACTTCCACCTCGACGGTGGGGTTGCCACGCGAGTCGAGGACTTCACGGCCGATGACGCTGACGATGTCGCTCATGTGCTCCACGGTACCGACTGCGACCGACTGCGACAGAACGCGCAACCAGCATTTCGGTCAAGTGTTGACGGTTCCTTGCCGATCACAGCTGCATGAGCAGTCCTGAGGCGGAAGAGACGTACCGTACGGTTGCATCGCTGACCCGCTCGTCGCCCGCCGATGGCGAGCTGCAGCAGCACCACGAGCAGCACTCGCCGATCGGCGCGGTGGAACAGAAGCTGGTCTGGGACCCGGCCGCACACGCGAACCGGCTGGCGGAACTGGCGGAGCTGGCCGCGGTGGCGGGCGTCGACGAGCCGGAGCCCTACGTGGCGCCCGTGCGAGCGCAAGCGCCGCGCCGCGATCCCGTGTACGGAGACCCGGCATCGGGCCTGGACGACACGATGCACCACACCATGCTGCCGCGCCTGATGGTGATCGCTGCACTGCTGGCCGGCCTCGGAGGTCCGGTGATGGGTTTCGTCTTGCAGCGGCAGGGTCATCTCGTGATCGACGGCAGGAGCTGGCTGCTCGACGAGCACGGACGATCGGTGGTGGTTGCGGCCTTGGTGGCGATCGGCGTCTGCTCGGTGCTCGGTTGGCTGTGGTGGACCGTTGCCGCCGCGCTGAACGCCCGCAAGAGGGCTCGCTACGGCGTCTCGCCGTGGTTCGCGCCGACCGCCTTGTTGCTGATGGCGGCCGGCATCGTCGGCGTCGGCGCCGTGACCCGCGGGCGCAACATGTTCAGCCGGGAGGAAACCGGCAGGTTCCTCCTCGCGATCGGGTTGGGGGTGGTGCCGATCGTGGCCTACTTCGCAACGCTCAGTGCGTACCGCAAGACGGCGAGGGCGATCGGAGCCTCGACTCAGGGGTGGACGGTGGTGATCGTCGTGCCGTGGGCGATGCTGGCGGTCAACGTGCTCTCCCAGTTCTTCGTGAATGCCATCGGCGAGTCGTTCATCCAGGTGCTCGGGCTGGTGAACATGGCTGTCATGGGTGTGCAGGTGCTGGCGCTGTACCTGGCCCTGTCGTCGTTCGACCGAGCATGCATCGGCCGCCACATGGGTCGCGACGAGTCGAACGACTTGCCCGACTTCCTGCGGCCCTACGCCTGATCACTCGCCGGTCTTGACCTCGGCCCACAGCGTGTCGAGCGCCTCGAGGCCGGCAGTCTGCAGCACCAGACCGCGCTCGCGAGCCAGCACCTCCACCTGCTCGAAGCGTCGGCGGAACTTCAGCGTTGCGGCTCGGAGCGCTGCCTCGGGCTCGACGCCCAGGTGGCGGGCCACGTTGACCACTGCGAACAGCAGATCGCCCAGTTCGTCGCGCACCGCTGCGGTGTCGGCGGCGTGGACGGCGGCGCGCACTTCGGCGGCCTCTTCCTCGATCTTGGGCCAGGCGCCATCCACGTCGGGCCAGTCGAAGCCCACCTTGGCAGCCTTGCGTTGCACCGCGTCGGCATAGCTGAGCGACGGGAGCGAGTGGGGCACGCCCTCGAAGACCGAGGTGCGCCCCTTCTCCTGCTGCTTGATGAGATCCCAGTTGGCGAGCACCGTGTGGGTGTCGTCGGCGACGACGTCGCCGAACACGTGAGGGTGGCGGCGGACCAGCTTGTCGTGCACTCCCTGTGCGACGTCGGCCATCGTGAAGCGACCCTCCTGCTCGGCGATGGTGGCGTGGAACTCGATCTGGTACAGCAGATCGCCGAGCTCCTCGATGAGTGCGTCGTCGGTAGAGGGGTCTTCGGGGTCGAGCGCGTGCAGCGCGTCGACCACCTCGTAGGTCTCTTCGAGCAGGTAGCGCACGAGCGACTGGTGCGTCTGCTCCTGATCCCACGGGCACTGCTCGCGCAGCGTGCGCGCCAGCTGGTGGAAGCGGACGAGCTCGCTGCCCACCGGCGCAGCCAGGTGCGGGATGTAGATGCTGGTGAGATGATCGGCCTCGACGGTGCGGTCCAGCTCTGCCCATGTGGTGTGCGTGATGCGTTCGTCGGGTGAACCCAGCCGTTGCAGGATGACGACCGGTTCGTCGCCGGTGGCGTTCTCGACGGCCAGCTTGATGTCGCTGAGCACCCAGTTGGCGTGCGTGTGCGCAACCAGCAGCGGCCCTGCCATGCCCGCCGCGGCAATGGCGAACTCGTGGCCGTCGACCAAGGTGACATTGGCCTCCACGGGGTCGATGCCCAGCCGCGCGTAGGCGATGTCGAGGAACGACATCGCCGGATGGATGGTGCACTCGATGCGTTGGTCGGTGCGCAGCGCGCGCACGGTGCGCTCGAGGATCAGCGGCGAACCCGGCACCGCGTAGAGCACCTCACCGTGGAGCTGTGCAGCGGCGGCCAAGCGGTCGGCGATCTCGGCGTACACGTCGGCGAACGTGTCGGCGGCCTCGTACACGTCGTCGAAGGTGTCGGCGTCGGGTACGAGCGACGCCGAAGGGTGGCGGTCGGTGCGCAGGTAGCGATGAGCCACCCGCGCGATCTCGGCCCGAGTGTGCTCGGTGACGTACTCGGGCCCCGCGGGCCCGAGACCGACGATGACGATGCGCGGCGTGGTCACCCGTCGCCCAACGGCACGACCTGCGCCTGCTCCTGGTTCCACTCACCCATGCGCGGGCTGATGCTGATGTCGGCGCGCTGGGCCTCGGCGAGCAGTGCTTCGCCCAGCTCGTTCTGCGTGATGAGGCGCTGCTCGTCGAGCGTCAGGTCGTCGAACGCACGCAGCAGCAGCACCAGATCGCCGCTGGCGTCGGTGACCACGACCGGCTGCCCGACGGTGGCGCCGGCGTCGGCCAGCACCCCTCGGATCTGCGGGAAGGCGATGTCGAACGACGCCGAGTCGAGGCAGGAGTTGCCCTCCGAGTCGTACACCACGCCGCCGGACTGCGCCAGTGTCTGGTTGGTGGAGTACTGCACCGCTGCGTCGGCGAACGGCAGGCCGGCCTCCAGCTCGGCCATCACCTGCGCCGCCGGCACCTCGGTGCCGAGGGTGATGGCGGCCAGGCACAGGTACGGGCCACCGGCGAGGCCCTTCTCGAACTCGGCTCGGGGGGCGGCGCTGACCTGCGGGATCATGGCTGCGAGCACGAGGTTGCCCTCGGTGAGCAGCTCTTCGGGCGTGGAGATGTCGCCGACCTCGTCGGACAGCGACACCACCCGCACCCACTGCGTGAGCGCAGAGCGAACGGTGGCACCGTCGGTCTTGCCCTCGGTGAGCGAGGCCAACTGATCGCGGCTCAGTTGCCGGCCGTTGACCTCGGCGACCACTTCGCCGTGATCGACCGAACTGCACGAGGAGAACGACAGGGCGGCCACGAGGGCGCCGAGGGACAGGGCGAGGCGTCGCTTCACGGCCGAGACCCTACCGGGCGACCTGCGCAACACTGGCGTTCGTGCTCGTCGCCGGCTCAGACCGACAGCACGACGACGGCGCCGTCGATGGCGAGGATCGTGCCGACCACGATGGACAGCCAGGAGGCGAGCGGGCGCCGGTGGCGCATCACCCAACCCGTGGTGTCGGCCAGCTTCCGCTGGGCGGTGGGCGAGTGGGTGACCGACAGCATGACGGCCAGCGGAATGCCTGCTGCGAGCAACGTGTAGAGCCCGATGGCCACCAGCCGGCCGCCGAACCCCACCGACGAGGTTGCGATGGCGATGGAGCCGAGCACCGGCCCGACGTAGTCGGCCATCAGGAACGCCGCGACGAACGACTTCGTCGGCGAGAGCTCCTTCAGTCGCTCGAACGCCGGTGGCACATCCGATGACGGCTTGGTCGAGGGACGCCGCAACCAGAGGCCGTAGGTGAGCAGCGCGAGACCGGCGACGATCCGCGCCGCAGCGATCAGCCGGCCGGGAATGGACACCGGTTCGATGGTGCCGCCGAGGACGACGCTGGCAACGACGAGCAGCAGCGTCTCCACCGTGAACAGGCCGAGCACGAAGGCCCAGCCGTTCCTTCTCGGCGTCGCACCGTTCATGACCACGAGCAAGCCCATGATCGTGGAGGGTTGGGTGCCGCTGACGAGGCCGGAGACGATGAGAAGGCGAGCGAGCTCGGTCATCGCCGGCGGGCACAGCCACGAGTGTTGTCAGTGGACACGAACCGCTCCCTCTTCCGCCGGCCGGCACGATAACTCAGGGCATGGCACCGCTGTCGTGGCGTGCTGCGTTCCTGTCGGTGCGCCGCTCAACGATCCTCCCAATCCAACCACTCGATCGGGAAGTCGGTGAGGTACTGCTTCACCGCCTCGCCGATGGTGCGCGCCGAGTGGTTGGGCGTGCCCCGGTCGAACACCTGGTAGCGATCGAGACGGTCGTGGACAGTGCCCTTCAGCTCGGCGAAGCGCATTTCGATGCCGCGCGAGTCGAGGTCGTCGACCAGTTCGTTCAGCACATCGGCGGCGGTGGTGTCGATGTCGGTGATCGGCTCGGCGGTGATGATGAGGCACTTCACCGGTGCCGACTGCGCTGCGATTCGGCGCTGCACGTCCTCGGTGAAGAAGTGAGCGTTGGCGAAGAACAGCGGCGCGTCGAACCGGTACAGCAGGAGGCCGGGCACGATGCGCCCCTCGGGGTGTCGCGCTCGGTCGTGATAGCCCTTCAGGCCGTCGACCCGCACCAGTTCCGCGGTGTGCGGCTTCCACGCGAGTCGTAGGAAGTTGAGGATGGAGAGCGCGACCGCGACTGCGACACCGTTGACCGGGCCGAGCACGGCGACGGAGAGCCAGGCCACCATTGCCAGCGCGAACTCGCTGCGCCGAACCCGGTAGAGCCGAGCCATCGCGGGCAGATCGATCAGCGAGATCGCGGCTGCGATCACGATCGCGGCGAGCGATGCTTCGGGAAGGTGGCGGAAGGTGGCAGGAAAGGCGATGGCGATGACGAGCAGCGTGACTGCAGCGACCACGCCGGTGAGCTGCGTGCGCGACCCTGCCGATTCGGCGACTGGAGTTCGCGAGTTGCTGGCGCTGATGGGAAAGCCGTGGAAGAGGCCGGAGGCGACGTTGGCGATCCCGAGTGCCACCAGTTCGTGATTCGCGTCGACAACCTCGTGACGGCGCAGCGCCATCGTGCGTGAGAGCACACTGGTGTCTGCGAACGAGACGAACGCGATGCCGACCGCTGCGGCCACGAGAGTGCGGGCGGTGTGCCAATCGACATCCGGCAGTGCAGGCGACGGAAGGCCCTGCGGGAGGTCGCCCACCAGTGGGACGTCTCGTCCGCCCAAGTGGAACAGCAGTGCCGCAGCGATGCCGACCACGACGACGACGAGCGTGGCCGGAATGCTGCGCGAAAGCCAGCGCAGCACCACGATCAGCACCACCGAGCCGAGACCGACAACGAGGGCCCAACCATTGAGCAACCCGTCACGGAGACCGTCGAACAGCTGGCCGAGCTGGCTGAACAGCGACTCGCCCTTCACCGAGAAGCCCCCCAGCTTCGCCGCCTGCGAGACGATGATCGTGACTGCGATGCCGTGCAGGTAGCCGTAGCGCACCGGCGCGGAGAGCAGCTCGGAGATGAAACCGAAGCGAGCGAGCCCGGCGCCGATGCAGATGACGCCGGCGAGCACCGACAGCGCACCGGCGATGGCGACCGCCTCGTCGGAGTTGGCGGTGGCGAGCGGCAGGATGGCTGCGACCAGCAGGGGGGTGAGCGACGAGGCGGGGCCGAGCACCATGATGCGTGACGGCCCGAAGATGGCGTAGGCGATGAGCGGCACGATGGTGGCGTAGAGCCCCGTGACCGGTGGGAGCCCGGCCGCCGACGCGTACGCCATGCCCGCCGGTGCGAGCAGGCCGGTGATCACCAGCCCGGCGGCGATGTCCTTGCTCAACCAGCCCCGCTGGTACGTGCGGATCTGCCCGATGGCCGGCACCAGGTTGGTCCAGCTGCCCTTGCTCACCTCGCAACTGTGTCACGTCGACGCTGGTGGTCGAGTGCTTCGCCGGCTCTCACCGCGTTCTTACCGTGTGATCACAGTTTCACAATCCCTTCGGTCGAGTCTCCACCGCATGACACGCCTCATCAACGCCCTCCGCTTCTCCGCCACGCTCGCTCTGGCGGGGTGCTCCGCATCTGCGTGCGAGCCGCCCCTCGGCGACCAGCCCGGCGAACCGGCTGCAACCGCTGCGCCGACGCCATCGGCCGAGCCGCCCGGTGCGCAGAGCGCAGGCACCGACATCCTGCAGTTGGCCCTCACCATCCACGTCGAGGGGTACAACGACGAAGCGAGAGATCAGAGCGAGTTCGACGCCCACCTGGCGGTGCTCGAGCGGCTCTCCGACCTTGCCGTCGCGTACGACGTGATCCTCAACTTCGAGCTCTCGACGACGTTCGTGCAGGCGGTCGACCGCTGGGGCAGCATGTTCATCGAGGAGATGACGGCGATCGGTCACAACATCTCGCAGCACTCCGGCGACCAGTCCACGGAGGGCCTCACCGGCGAGGCGCGAGTCCGCGAGCTCGTGCGCCAACGAGCGGCGATCGAAGCCCACGGCGTGCAGCTGAACTACCTCTCCGGCGCGTGCTCCGCAGACGACGATTGGGTGGAGTCGGCGGTGGCGGCTGGGTTCTCGGCGGCGACCGGCAACGTCGAGTTCTGCCTGCAGTCGCTCGATGACGCGACGTTGCCCGACGGGATGGAGTGGATTCACAAGTGCCGCAACCAGTCCGTGTGTCACGACCCCCTCCACGTGGAGACTGCGCGTGTGCTGCATCCGTGGACCACCAGCAGTTCGGCGACGTGGCTGGTCGACGACCCCGCGGGCGATCTGGTGATCATCATCTCCGACGAATCGGACGGGTTCGTCGCCATGTCGCAGACCGGAGATGCCGATCTCACCCTCTCGCTCCAGCAGTGGACGTCGATGATCGACGGCTATCTGGCGGTGGCCGTCGCCGGCCAGGTGAACGTGGTGAACATGGTGCTGTCGGTGGGCTCGACCCCCGATTGGGACACCGCCGAGGCCATGTTCGCAGAAGCGCAGGCCCGTCAAGTGGCCGGCCAGATCTCGTGGGCCAACCTCAGTGACGTGGTCGACCAAGCCGTCGCCGAAGCTGCTGCACAAGCGGCCGACCCGATGGGCGACTACAGCGACGTGACGCCAGACCTGGGCGGCGCCCGCCCGCCGAACGCCACCCTGCCCACCGACGGTTGACGGCTGGTGTGCCCCGCCCAACGAGTGACGACGCCGGCTCGACGCAGCGGGCTTCGATCCGCGCCTCGATGTCGGCGGTATCGAAACGAACGAACTTCCGGAGTATGCGGAACGGGAAGCGATGCTCCTCCACGAGGCGGCGACCGACTACCTCGGCCCGATCGGCGTCCGGTCATGGCGAGGTGTGTCCCGTTGAGGCTGATGCGGTGACGGAGCCATCTTGTCCGTGGTGTGGTGTGCCCGGTCTCGCTTCATGGGCGGCCGGTGGTGTCCAAGCAGAAGAAGGTTGATCCGCCAATTCGGCCGTCGACGAGTCGCTGTGTTGTGGCGCAGGTTTGGCTGCGGGGGATCTCTGACATGACTTGGCCGTCATTAGGTGAGTCGCACGGGACGATCTCGCTGATGTGGCCGCCGCGGACGGTGACGCAGTCGCCGGCGGTGACGGCGCCGACTCCCTCGCTCGGAGTTTGGCTCGATGTCTCGTGGAGGAGGACGAACGCGGTGCCGATCGTGCAGGCCAGCAAGGCGCCGAGGAGGGCCATGATGGGGCGAACGCGGGCTGGCCCGGTTGGTTCGTCGACGTGCGCTGGCGGGTTGTCGGTGGCGGGCTCGACGTGGTGACCGTCGGCTCGGAGCTCGTCGAGCGATTGGTCGTAGCGGTGCCGGCGATCGGGCTCGCGGAGCACATGCCACGCTGCGTTGAGGCACTGCATTGCGCGTTCGTCGTCGGCGCGTTCCGTCGGTGTTCGGTCTCTCCGGAGGTCGGGGTGGAGCTGCCTCGCCCGAGTGCGGTAGGCGGACCGGAGTTCCGTATCGGATGCGTCGCGAGCAACGCCGAGGGTGTCGTAGGGCGTCACCACGTGCGACCCGTCATGTAGCTCCGAGTCTCGACGCATATCGTCCGGACTCCAGATCGTCGCGGTCCTCCTCGAGGCTGCGGGTGAGGGCACGTGCCAACGAACGCCGCAGTAGCGGCGCCGCCAGCTGGGTCAGCCCTGGTCGAGTCGAGCACAACGTCGCGGTGACGTTGGCTCCATTGTCACCGTCGGCAACGATGTCGAACTTGATCGAGCCGGGTGAGAACGGACCAGAGATCAACGCGTTCACCTGATGGGCCGGAACGCTCTTGTCGAGTTCGAAATGCTGTCGGAGTCGTACAGGCCCGACGCGGGACACTTGGGAGTACGAACACGACTGCGAGGTTTCGGACAACACGTGGAAGCTCACGCCACGGTGATGGCCGTTGCGTTCGTGATCACCGACATCGCCGAACTGTGCCAGCACCTCCTCAAGCGGTCGTCGGATGGTGACGTCGACGTGTACTTCTAACATGGCACGACTATGCCAAGATGACATGACAATGTCAAGTAGACTCGCGCCGTGACTACCCGACCGCCTGAGCTTGCACCGCCGTTGCCGCCTCGCAGCATCCGCGCCGAGAACGCTGAACGGACTCGCGTCCGAATCCTTGACGCCGTCGTCGATCTTGTCGGCGCCAGCGGAACGTGTGACTTCACGATGCCCGAAGTGGCAGCCGCGTCGGGAGTCTCGTTGCGGACGCTCTATCGCTACTTCCCCTCGCGACAGCACGTCGTCGACGCAGTCGCAGCGGTCGGCGACCGAGTTGCCGCATCGAACCTGCCCGCCGCCGAGTTCGACCTGATCGACCTCCACGCATGGCTCGAAGAAGCGTGGCGAGCACTACTCGACCAAGAGGCTCTGATCCGCGCGCAACACACGAGCCCGAGCGGGGCGGCGATCCGCCGCGCCCGCATTCCGTTCTTTCGCGACGTCACCCGTGCCCTTCTGCTCCGCGAGACACCGGGGCTCGACGATGAACGTGTCGACGACATCGTGGACACGACGCTGCTCGTTGTGTCCTCCTCGGCTCTCTTCGAGTTCCTCGATGTCCTCGAGATCCCCATCGAGCGCGCTGCGCGTCTCGCTGCCGAGGCAGTCGAGCGCGCGGTCCGCGACGCCCGCTGACACCAGCCTGGGTCGGGTCTGCCCGCCAGTCTGCGCGATGGGTTGGGTTGGGTTGGGTGCCGCAGGCGGCTGCGATTGGTCCGCTGGTCCACCTACCCGGCAAGCCCTTGACTATCGGAAATCGGTATATCATACTTCGACTATGAAGCGCACTTCGAAGCCGCTCCCGGCCGCCTCGCTCCACATCGTGCTCGCCCTTCTCGAAGGTGAGCTCCACGGCTACGCATTGATGCGACGGGTGGGCGAACTCAGCGACGGTGCAGTGAAGATGGGCCCGGGCACCCTGTACGGGACGCTGAACCGGCTCGTCGACGACGGTCTCATCATCGAGACGACCGACCGCGCCGCCCACACCGACACCGAGCGCCGCCGCTACTACGAACTGACCCCCAATGGCCGGGCGGTGGCACTTGCCGAGCTCGCCCGCTTGCAAACGCTGGTGCACCGGGTAGCCGGTCACCTGGCCGGTGGGGCACCGGCATGAACGGGGACCGGGCGACGGTGCGCGTCTACCGCTCGCTGCTGCGCCTCTACCCGCGCGAGTTCCGCGACGAGTACGGCACCGACATGGTGCAGCTCCTACGCGAGCAGTGCAGCGACGAACCGGCATGGCTGGTCGGTGCCCGCTGCACTCTCGACCTCGCCATCACGATCCCGACCCAACACTTGGAGGCACGCATGAACCGACCATCGACCCACCTCATCCCGCTGCTCTTCACCGCACTCGCCGCCGGCGGGCTGCTGTTTGCAATACTCGGGGGCAGCAACATCGCGATCGTCGTCATCGGCTTGTGTATCGCCGTCGTCGCCGGCACGATCGCTGCCGTTGCCTGGAAACGGTCCGGGCCGATCGGCGCCAAGCTCTCGACGGACGGCTGGTGGAAGCTCGTGCTCGCCGGCCCGTGCATCATCGTCGCAGTCATCGTCGGCGCCGGCTTCGGAGTCGAGGCATGGGAGGTCATGATGCTCGCCCTCCTGGTCGCCTTCGTGGCCACCGGAACCGGCGTGCTGCTCGGCATCGCCCGCCTCGCCCAACGCCACTCGCGAGCGATCCCCACGTGAGACCGCGCCTGCGTCTCGTCGTCGTGTCGGTCGTGCTGTGCGCCACGACTGGCGCGTGTGGCGACAACGAGAACGCCGGCACCAACACCGCTGCCGCCACTGCAGCAACCGGGACCGCCGCGAACCCCACCGAAGGCGGGTTCTGCGAGGCGATGGCCCACCTGATCGTCCTGCTTTCCCCGACCGACGACTCGAGCCCGACGGAGACCAAGGCGACCTTCACCGAAGCGGCAGGCTGGTTCGAGCAGGCCAACACCGCGGCGCCCGCCGCCATCGCCGGCGACGTCGCGGCTTACAAGACCGCCTATGACGAGTACGTCCGCTACCTCAGCACCGTCGACTTCAACCTCAACATCGTGTTCAGCACACCACAGGGCACGCAGCTCGCCATCGACACCTCACACACCCTCACGCCCGCCATCGTCCAGTACGCCGTCGACGATTGCGGGCTCTCCTTCGGCGACGAACAGCAACCGCCGTCGAGCACCACATAGGCGCTGTCGACCGGTCGACACCTCGACGTGCCGGGCGGTTGTGAACCGACGTGCAGCTCGAACGTCCACAGATCCAGCCCATCGGGTGACCGCTCCTTTGCCCGCTCGAGCAGCGCGCTTCCCAGCCCCTGACGCCGATCCGACGGGTCCACGGAGAGCTGAGTGACCCATTCAACGTCGAGGACGAGCAACCCGATGACGCACCAACCGCGCTCCACCCAGAGACCGTGCGTGGTTCGTTCTATTGAGCCAGCAAGTCCATCAGGAGTTCATCGATGGTGGGGGCGGAAGCCATCTCGGTTGCGATCTGATGTGCTGCCAGGCGATAGGAGCGGTCGCGCCGCACAGTCTCGATCGCCTGAGCCAGGGGACTGCCGTCGGCCCAGCTCAGCGGGCGCCGGAGGCCACCGGTAGCGCCGGAGCCCAGGGTTACACCTGCGCCAGAGGCAGCCACTTTGGCGCCGTTGGCGAATTGGTCGGCGAACATCGGAGCGATCACCAGCGGCACGCCGGCGGCCAACGCACCGAAGGTTGTGCCCGAACCGCCGTGACAAACGACGACGTCGGCCTCAGCCAGCACGTCGGGCTGGTTGACCCAGGGTTCTACGTGGACGTTGTGCGGGATCGCGTCGAGCTGGTCGAGGTCGAATCGGCGACCGACGGTGAGGAGCACCCGTGCGTCGAGTTCGCCGACAGCGGCGAGCGCGACTCGATAGGCCGTCGCAGCCATCGACATGTGGCCCAGGACCGTTCCGAAGCTCACATAGAGCAATGGAGCAGTGGATCCGTCCCACCAATCCGGAAGGGGCATTGGATGCCCGGGGGTCTCGCGGTAACGGCGCGTGTCAGGAAACGGTGACGAGTCGAGCGAGGCGGGGAACCGGGTCACGTACGGCGTCAGTCTGACTTCGTCGGTCAGGCCCGAACGGTGGACTTCGAGCGCCGCAGAGGCCACCTCGATCGATCCCCACTCGACATCGGCAAGGCCGATCGCCACCTGCGCCATGGCGATGTGCTCACGATGCCCGATCACCGCCGAGGCGTACTCACACGGGTCTCGCACAACAAGGTCAGGGCCCCACCCCGCCACGATGCGCTCCAGACCAGGCAGCATGGCCGCTGTCGCCAGTCGACCAAACAGCTCACGGTTGCCCAGCACCGAGGCCTCAGCGGCAGGCGCCGTCGGCAAACGTTCACGAATCGGCCCGACAACATCCTCGGGCGGCTCGCCGCAGACCGCAACCCGGAAGCCCATCTGCTCAACCATCGAAGCGATAGCCGGCGGACCCGCAACCAACGTGTCCGCACCCCGACGCTGAGCAGCATCGAGAAGTGGTCGCAGTGGTTCGAGGTGACCAGCGCCGCCGAGAGAACACGCACCCAACACTCGCATCACCGAATCGTCCCACAGGAGGCCGCCAGTGTGCTGACCCCGACCCGACCGTGGCGTTCAGGGCACCCAATGCTGCTCGCCCATAACCCTGGCACCGGTGCCGACGACGCCAAACGGTCACGGCCTCACGTGACGCCGCCACCTTCGCGGGCCCGACCGCTTGTCGCAAGGCCACAAGTTCCATCAGTCGCCGAAGTTTCCACTCGGTGAGACCCGCCAGACGAATCTCCTCCCACCACTGGCGGGTAGAAGTGGCGAACAGCCCGGCACAGCTGTGAACTGACCACCGCTGTGATCAGGACATATGCCCTGATCACAACAGAAACCCAATGGCGCCCTCGGCAAGATTCGAACTTGCGCATCCGGCTCCGGAGGCCGACGCTCTATCCCCTGAGCTACGAGGGCGGGGGTTCCGTCGTGGAGACGACGAGACGCAACCACGATAGCGACCAAAGACGCACCCGCGGCGACGTGGGCTCGCGCGACGGCGGGGGTTGCGCTACTGCCTCACAGCTCCACGCCGGCGTCGGCGGGTGTGCGGCCCTTCAAGTACTGCGCGCCATGGCCCAGCAGGTAGGCGGCGTCGTCGGGGTTGTAGAGCGCGCAGTTCTCGAGGCTGAGGCAGCCGCAGCCGATGCACGAGCCGAGGTCGTCGCGCAAGCGCTCGAGCAGCCGGATGCGCTCGGCGATCTGGGCCTGCCACCCGCCGGCCAGGCTCTCCCAGTCGGCGGCGGTGGGCGTGCGGCCCTCGGGCAGGCTGTCGAGCGCCTGCTTGATCTCGTCCAGGCTCAGGCCCACTCGTTGCGCGGCGCGGATGAACGCCACTCGGCGCAGCGCGTCGCGGTCGTAGCGGCGCTGGTTGTGGTCGACCCGGCTCGACTCCAGCAGCCCCTGGCTCTCGTAGAAACGCAGCGCGCTCGCTGCGATTCCACCGCGAGTGGCCAACTGCCCGATGGTGAGCACCTTCGGGAGGGCGGTGGGGATCTGCTTGCGGGCCATGGTGGTTGCTCCGGGTTTTCGGTTGACATCAACAGAACTTGAAGGTGGAGAGTAGCCGTCATGTCCTCCCCCTCCACGACCTCCTTCACTCAACGACCAGTCGTCGGCGTCAGCCGCCTCATCGGCGCTGCGTCCGCTGCCCTTTCGGTGCCGAAGGCTGCTCCCGCCGACTCGTTCGTGTTGCACGCGCCGCTGGAGCTGATGGCTCGGGTGCAGCTGTTGGCGTTCGTGCCACCGGATCGCCGCGATGCTGCGCTGGCGATGATCGAGTGGCTCGTCGAGCAGTACGAGGCAGCCGGCGATCCGGTCGCTGTGCCGCCGCCACTGCCACCTGGCCCGCCGAACGCGGCCGCGCTCGTTGCGGCGGTCGCGGCGGGCGATCAGCACCTGGTCGACTCGATGGCGTCGGCATGGCTTCCGCAGTGGAGCGCGGCGGAGGTGGTCGGTCTGGTCGGTGAGGCGCTGGTGCCATCGCTGGCCGCAGCGGGTCATGCACCGATTGCCATGGCGCTGCTGCTGCGCGACCCGTCGCTGCCTCGCACACTGCTGCGCGGGCCGTTGCGCTCGTTGGCGGCGCAACCTGCGTGGCAGATCGACTGGTACCGATCGATCGTCGGCAACGGAGACGCCGGTGGGCTGTACGACGCGCTGCGCGCAGCGCCCCGGCTCGGCCGACCGGGCAGCGACTTCATCCACCCGCTGATGTCGCAGGCGCAGCAGCCGGGGATGGCCGATCTGCTGTTGGGCCCGGTGCTGGCACACCGCTACGACGTGCCGGCGGCACTGCGCACCTTGACGCGCATCGCGGCCTGGAGCATGCTGCACGACGACCCGTCGCAGGCGCCGTACGGGTGGAGCCACGCGCTCACCATGCCGCAGGCCGTGCTCGGCCTTGCCGGGGCCGGGGTGCAGGCCCGCACCGCGCTGGCAGTGGCGAGCACGTTCGCCCTCGGCTTCCGGCTCGCGCACGGCACCACCGCACTTCCCGAGCGCATCCACCCGGTTGCGGCGCCGGCCAGTGCCGGCGAGGTGGCCACGGCCGCTGCGCTGCACGAGGACGCGCACCTTGTGAAGTACACGCTGGCCTGCCTGCACGCCGCGGCCGACGACCGAGGGTTCGCCGGGCTCTACCTCGCCGCGGCCGCCCACCTCGTCGAGTGGTGGCGCGCCAACGGCTGACGCGCCTGCCGGTAGGGTCCGCCGGTGGGCACCAAGGACTCGGTCTGATCACCATGCGCGCTTTCCGCACCACCGTCGCCAGGTTCTCCGCCGCCGCGCTCGTCGTTGCCGCCGCGACCGTCTCGGTCTGCGCGATCACATCGCGACCGTCGGCCACCACACCCGCGCGAGTCGTGGCAGGTGGCGCAACCGGCGTTGCCGCCGCGTCGGCGCCGGCGCAGCGCGCCACCGGGCCGCAGCCCGCGACGACATGCCAGCAGGTTGCGTTCGACATCGCGCTGCAGCATCCCGGCGTCTCGCAGGTGGTCGTGGTGCTGGCAGCCTCGCCCGGTGCCACCAGCGGCACACTGCAGCTGGCCGACCTGAGCCCGCTGGGCTGGGTCTGCGGGCGGGCGATGACCGCCCGCCTCGGCGAAAGCGGCGTGCGGCCGCTGGCGCAGCGACGCAGCGGCGACGGCACGACGCCGGCCGGCGTGTTCCCGCTGGGCCTGATGACGGCCTGGGACGGTCAGCAGTTCAGCTTCTTCGGCAACGCGGCCGACCCCGGCGTGGGCGCCGGCCGATACCGACGCGTGCGCACCGGCGATTGTTTCGGCGCCACCGCCAACCATCCGGACTACGGGCACCTCGTGTACCGCACCGCCGGTGACTGCCCCGGGCCCGCCGACGAGTACCTGCCGGCGGTGAGCGGCGCCTACGAGCATGCCGCCTTGATCGGCGCCAACATGGAACCGAACGTGAGTGGCGACGCGCCCGGTGAGGTGCCGTACGCGTCGGCCATCTTCCTGCACCGGTTCTCCTTCGACGCGAACGGCGCCTCGAAGGCAACCTCCGGTTGTGTCTCGCTCGCTCACGACGACCTCGTCGGCGTGCTGCGCGCGATGCGGCCGGGCGTGTTGTTCGCCATCGGTGAGCCCGGCTGGCTGCTTGCCACCACCTGACCGGGTGGCGTCGCCGCCCATGCCCGGCACCAGTGCCATGCGGGAACGAACCGGGCCGCGCAGGGGCTCGGCCGGTACCATCGTCGAGACCATGGCCGATCCTCTGTACACCATTGCCGCCACGCTGCGCGAGGCCTTCGCCGCTGTGACCGGCATGCCTGCTGCCGGCATCGACCCGGTGGTGCGCCCCAGTGATCGTGCCGATGCTCAGGCCAACGGTGCCCTTGCGCTGGCCAAGCAGTTGGGCCGGAACCCGCGCGAGGTGGCCGAGGCCGTGGTCGCCACCGGCCTGCTCGACGCCGTGTGCAGCCACGTCGAGGTCGCCGGCCCGGGGTTCATCAACCTCACGTTCACTCCGCAGTTCCTGGCTGCTCAACTGGTCGACGCGGCGGCGACCGATCGTCTCGGCGTTCGCTCCGCCGAATCACCCGAGCGCGCGGTGGTCGACTACTCGGCGCCCAACGTGGCCAAGGAGATGCACGCCGGCCACCTGCGCACCACGGTCATCGGCGACAGCCTGGTGCGCCTGCTCGAGTTCATGGGTCACGAGGTCATCCGCGAGAACCACATCGGCGACTGGGGCACACCGTTCGGCATGCTCATCGAGCACCTCGTCGATGTCGCGAGTGTCGATGTCGCGGGGGTCGACGGTGTCGACGACCTGGAGGTCGCCGACCTCAACGTGTTCTACAGGGAAGCCCGCACCAAGTTCGACGAGAGCGACGAGTTCAAGGCTCGCGCCCGCGACCGCGTCGTGAAGCTGCAGTCTCGCGACCACCTCGAGACCACCAACCTGTGGCTCGCGCTGGTGCACCAGAGCACGAAGCACTTCAACGAGGCGTACCGGAAGCTGGGCGTGCTGCTCACCGACGACGACCTCGCCGGCGAGTCGATGTACCAGCCGTCGATGCCGGCCGTGCTCGAGCGGCTTCACGCTGCGGGCCTGCTCGCCGAGAGCGAGGGCGCCAAGGTGGTGTGGGTGCCCGGCTACACCAACCGTGAGGGCGAGCCGTTGCCGCTCATCGTGCAAGCTCGCAGCGGTGGGTTCAACTACGCCACGAGCGACCTTGCGTGCGTCATCGATCGTGTCGAGCGGCTGCACGCGACACTGCTCGTCTACGTCGTCGGCACCCCACAGTCGCAGCACCTCGCGATGGTGTGGAAGGTGGCCGAGATGGCCGGTTGGCTGGTGCCGCCGGCACGAGCCGTGCACGTCAACTTCGGCAACGTGCTGGGCGACGATCGCAAGATGCTGAAGAGTCGCAGCGGCGATCCGGTCACCTTCATCGAGCTCATCGACGAGGCCATCGACCGCGGCAGGGCTGCGGTGGCCGAGCGCAGTCCCGAGCTGCCGGCGGCCGAGCAGGCAGTGCTGGGTCACAACATCGGCATCGGCGCCCTGAAGTACGCCGAGCTCAGCAGCGACCGCATCAAGGACTACGTCTTCGACTGGGCCCGCATGCTCGCCTTCGACGGCAACACCGCGCCGTACCTGCAGTACGCACACGCCCGCATCTGCAGCATCTTCCGCCGTGCCGGCGTCGAGCGGGCGTCGGTGCGCGCCACGATGCCCACGCTCTCCGAGCCGCAGGAGCGCGCGCTCGGGTTGCAGCTGCTGCAGTTCGACACCGTCGTGCACGACACGCTCGACAAGTTCAGCCCGCACCGCCTGTGCACGTACTTGTTCGACCTGGCCCAGGCGTTCACTGCCTTCTACGAGGCTTGCCCCGTGCTGAAGGAGGGCTACGAGGCCACTCGCGACAGCCGCCTTGCGCTGTGCGACCTCACTGCTCGCGTGCTGCAGCAGGGCTTGGCCCTGTTGGGCATCGAGGCGCCGGAGCGCATGTGAAACCTGTTCCACTGCACCTGTTGCCCGACACGGCCACCGTGCAGGCCGACGGTTCGCTGGCCATCGGCGGCTGCGATGTGGGCGAGCTGGCAGGTCGGTTCGGCACGCCCCTCTTCATCTACGACGAGGCACACCTGCGTGCTCGCTGCGCGGAAGCCGTCGCTGCGTTCGGCCCCGGCCGCGCCTACTACGCAACCAAGGCGTTCCTGTGCACCGCGATGGCCCGGCTCGCGTACGAGGAGGGCATGCACCTCGACGTTGCCAGCGGCGGCGAGCTGTACGTTGCGCTCCGCGCCGGCGTGCCGGCCAACGCCCTTGCGTTCCACGGCAACAACAAGAGCCTCGCCGAGCTGCGCATGGCCATCACCGAAGGTGTGCGGCACATCGTGGTCGACAGCTTCGACGAGCTCGACCGTCTCGATTCGCTGCACGCGGAAGGCCTGCCGGCGCCGAAGGTGCTGGCTCGCATCACACCCGGGGTGCACGCGCACACGCACGAGTTCATCGCCACCGGCCAGGACGACAGCAAGTTCGGCTTCAACCTGGGTAACGGCGATGCGCACAAGGCCGTCGACCGCATGCGTCGCTCGCTCAGCGTGCAGCTGGAGGGCGTGCACTGCCACATCGGCAGCAACGTGTTCGAAGCCGGCAACTTCGCGAAGGCCGCGGAAGTGATGGCGGCGTTCGCCATGCCACTCGATCTGCCAGAGCTGGTGCTCGGCGGTGGCCTGGGCGTGCCGTACGTGCAGGGCGAGGAGGCACCCAGCATCTCGCAGTGGGGCAACGTGCTGCTCGATGCCTGCCAGGCGCTCGGCGTGCGCAGCAACGTCTGCGTCGAGCCCGGCCGCAGCATCGTCGCCGGTGCAGCAATCACCCTGTACACGGTGGGTACCGTCAAGCACATTCCGGGCGTGCGCACCTACGTCAGCGTCGATGGTGGCATGAGCGACAACCCGCGGCCGGTGCTGTACGGCAGCGGGTACGAGGCCTTCCTGGCGCGAGCCGTCCTTGCGCCGCGGCCCGAGCGCGCACGTCTGGTGGGCAAGCACTGCGAGAGCGGCGACGTGCTCATCTTCGATGCCGGCCTGCCGCAGGACGTGCGCGTGAACGACCTGCTGGCCACGCCCGTCACCGGCGCGTACGGCCACAGCATGGCCAGCAACTACAACAAGCTCACGAGGCCGCCGGTGGTGTTCGTCCGCGATGGCGCCGCCCGGCTGGTGGTGCGGCGCGAGACCTACGAGGACCTGGTGCAATGCGACGTGGGCTGATCTCTCAGTTCTTCGACCTGTTTCGCACGCGCGGCCCGGCGGCCGCACCCGGTCGATCGCGCACGCCTGCCGCACCGCCCGCTGCCCGTTCGGGCGAGCCGCCGGCACGCGACATCCGGGCGCAGCGGGTGGTGTTCGAGTACTCGCCGTGTCTCGATGGCGACCCCGACCCCGGTGAGGTGGTGTGGACCTGGGTGCCGTACGAGGAAGATCCCACGCAGGGCAAGGACCGGCCGGTGGTCATCATCGGTCGTCGTGGCAGCAACCTGGTGGGCGTGCCGCTCACCTCCAAGCAGCACGACAACGAAGCGCAGGTGCCGGTGGGCACCGGCTCGTGGGATCGTGAAGGGCGACCCAGCTACGCCAAGCTCGAGCGGCTGCTGGAGATCGATCCGCAGCAGGTGCGCCGCGAAGGTGCCGTGCTGTCGCGAGCGCACTTCGACGACGTGGTCGCGGGCGTGGAAAACCAGCGGTCGCGCTAGCCGCGCGCAGCTCGCTGCTCAGTGCGTTCGAACTTCACGCGTGGTGTTCGTAGGCCATATGACTCATTTCGATTCGACCCCTTTCGGTGACGTTTCTTGAGGAATAGCGTACGAACTCATGAGGCAGCGAGAACAGCACAGGGCGCGGTGGGCACTGGGGACGGTTGCGTTCGCCGCGACCGTGCTGTTCTCGATGCCCTCGGCGCACGCCGAGGACGGCACCGCGTACGTGCTGTCCGATGTGCAGTGCGACCCCAACTTCAACGGTGTGCTCGATCTCACGCTGGTCAACGAGCAGCCGTCGCAGCCGGCCATGTTCGTCATCTCGCCGGCGGGCGGGTCGGTGTCGTCGGGCGGGTCGGTGTCGTCGATCTCGGTGGCGGCCGCCTCGGTTGGCGCCATCACCTTCACCGATCTGGCCGATGGCATGTTGGTGGTGCCGGTGTCGGTCAACGGCGTCGAGTCGACGGTGGCGGTGCAGGTTGCGTGCGATGCGCCCGAAGTCGCGGTGCTGGGCCCACCTGAGCGGTCGCAGTCAGCTGCTCCGTTCCTGCCGCAGACCGGTTCGTCGTCCACCGGCGGGTTGGTCATCGGCAGCGCCCTGGTGGCAGCGGGCATCGCCGCGTCACTCGTGGCACGCCGCCGCTGCTCCTGAACCTGCGCGCGTGCCCTGCGGCAAACCGTTGCCGCTGATCGTCGCCCAACTCGTAACCTGCTCGCCGTGAAGCTCATCAGAATCGGTGTCCTGGGTTGCGGCAACGTCGGCGCCCCGCTCGTGTCCCTCGTGTCGCAGCAGCAGGCGGCCATCGAGGCCCGCACCGGCGTTCGGTTGGAGATCGTGTCGGTGGCGGTGCGCAACCTCAGCAAGGAGCGCGAGGTGGCGCTGCCCGAGGGCGTGCTCACTCGCGACGCGATGGTGGTGGTGAACGACCCCACCATCGACGTCATCGTCGAACTGATCGGTGGCATCGAGCCCGCTCGCGAGTACATCACCACCGCGCTGCGCAACGGCAAGCCGGTGGTCACCGGCAACAAGGAACTGCTCGCCAACGTGGGCACCGAGCTGTTTGCGGCGGCCGACGAGGCCGGCGTCGACCTGTTGTTCGAAGCGGCGGTCGCCGGCGGCATCCCCATCGTGCGGGCTTTGCGGGAGAGCTTGCGCGGCGAACCCATCACGCGCGATGGGCATCATCAACGGCACCACCAACTTCATCCTCACCAAGATGACCGAGGAGGGCGCCGACTACTCGGTGGCACTCGCGGAGGCACAGGCGTTCGGCTTCGCCGAGCGCGATCCAACCGCCGACGTGGAGGGCTACGACGCCGGCGCCAAGGCGGCCATCATGGCCACCATCGCGTTCGGCGCTCGGGTGGTGGCCGGCGACGTGTACCACGAGGGCATCAGCCGCATCACCGCCGCCGACATCGCGATGGCGAAACGTCTCGGGTACGTGGTGAAGCTGCTCGGCATCGCCGAGGCCGACGCCAGTGGCGCCATCGGCGTGCGCGTGCACCCCACGATGGTGCCGCTCACCCACCCCTTGGCCAGCGTGCGCGAGAGCTACAACGCGGTGTTCGTGGAGGGCGCTGCGGTGGGCTCGCTGATGTTCTACGGCCGCGGCGCCGGCGGCTCGCCCACCGCCAGCGCAGTGCTCGGCGACATCATCGATGCCGCCGTCAACCTCACCAACGGCACGCATGGCGCACTCGGCACGTTCGGTCGCGCCGCCATCTTGCCCATCGACGAGACCTCCGCCGAGTACCTGCTCAGCCTCGAGGTCGCCGACAAGCCGGGCGTGCTGCACGCTGTCACCGGGGTGTTCGCCCGCCACGATGTGAGCATTCGCGCCGCCGAGCAGGAGGGCAATGCCCCCGATGCGCGACTGGTGTTCATCACTCACGTCGCGCGCGAGGCAGCGGTGCAGGCCACGGTGCGCGAGCTGCGCGAGCTGGATGTGGTGCGCAACATCGGCGGGCTGTTGCGAGTGATCGGCGGCTGACGCGATGCCCAACGACGTGCGCTACGTGTCCACGCGGGGCGCCGCGCCCGAACTCGGCTTCACCGATGCACTGCTGGCCGGGCTGGCCACCGACGGTGGGCTGTACGTGCCGGCGCAGTGGCCGGCGTTGCCGCCGCGAGCGCCCGGGGCCACCTATGCGCAACGGGCGGCACAGATCGTCCAGCTGTTCATCGGCGACGAGCTGCCTGCTGCCACCGTGCAGCGGTTGTGCGACGAGGCGTATGCCACCTTCTCGCACCCGGCGGTGGTGCCGCTGGTGCAGCTGCACCACGAGCACTTCGTGCAGGAGCTGTTCCATGGCCCCACTCTCGCGTTCAAGGACGTGGCGCTGCAGCTGGTCGGCCGGCTGTTCGACGAAGTGCTGCGCGAGCGCGGCCAGCGGGTCACCATCGTCGGTGCCACCAGTGGCGACACCGGGTCGGCAGCGATCGACGGCGTCAAGGACTGCGCCAACGTCGACATCGTCATCCTCTACCCGCACGGTCGTACCAGCGACGTGCAGCGCCGGCAGATGACGACAGTGAGCTCACCCAACGTGCGGGTGGTTGCGGTCGAGGGCACGTTCGACGATTGCCAAGACATGGTGAAGGCCATGTTCAACGACGCGGAGTTCCGTGCGCGCATGCAGCTCAGCGCCGTCAACAGCATCAACTGGGCGCGGGTGATGGCGCAGATCGTCTACTACATCACCGCCACCGACCTTTTGGCCGGCCCCATCAACGTGTGCGTTCCCAGTGGCAACTTCGGCAACGTGTTCAGTGGCTGGATCGCCCGCCGGATGGGCGCGCCGATCGACCAACTGGTCGTTGCCGCGAACGCCAACGACATCCTCGAGCGCTTCTTCAATCGCAACGACATGAGCGCAGCTGCCGTGGTGCCATCGCTCAGCCCCAGCATGGACATCCAGGTGTCGAGCAACTTCGAGCGCCTGCTGTTCGAGATGAACGGCCGCGACGGTGGTCTCACCGCCGAGCAGCTGCAGCGCTTCCGCACCAGTGGCCGCCTCAGCGTGGAGACCGACCAGCGCGCCGAGTTCATCGAGGGCCGCTTCCAGGCAGCGCGGCTCGACGACACCGAGACGCTGGGCGTCATCTCGCGTACCTACGGCGAATCGGGCATGCTGCTCGACCCGCACACCGCGGTGGGCGTCGGCGCCGTCGCCAAGCTGCGTGCTGCCGGCACCCTGCACGGCACTACGGTCACGCTGGCCACCGCCCACCCGGCGAAGTTCCCCGACGCGGTCGAGCGGGCCACCGGTGTGCGGCCGCCGTTGCCACCGCACCTGGCCGACCTGTTCGAACTGCCCGAGCAGTGCACGGTGCTGCCGCACGACCTCGCCGCGATCAAGCAGTTCGTGTCCACCACGTTCCGCTGAACCCCGCTCTTCCGATCCCGCTCTGTCGACTCCGGCAGCGCTGCTCGATCGGCCCTCCGAGAAGCGTGCGGGCGCAACTGGGGTTTCACAGAACCGTACGTCGGCGTCCGGGGCGCCCCAGTTGCGCCCGCACGCATCGCGGATCGCGCGCCGAGGGGCAGTGCGCGGCGGCGTAGGGTCGCGATGCATGGGGGACTTCGCGGTCGAGACGGAGCTGACGGCCAACGCCGACGGCTCGTTCTCGCGGATGCTGCATCGCGACTGGGAGATCTGGGGGCCCAACGGCGGCTACATGGGCGCACTGGCCCTGCGGGCGGCGGGTGCGCACTGCGGCCGCGCCCGGCCCGCCAACGTCACCGTGCACTTCTTGGGCGTTGCCAACTTCGACGAGCCGGTCACCGTGGTGCCCACCACGCTGCGAGCCACCAAGGTGGCCAGCAGCGTTGCCGTGCGCATCGAGCAAGCCGGCCGAGTGGTGCTGCAAGCGATGGTCTGGGCGGTGGACGAGGGGCTCGGCGGATTGCGGCACGCGCACGGCGAGCCGCCCGATGTGCCGCCGTGGCAGGAACTGCCCACGATCCAGCAACGGCTCGCCGCCGACGGCCTGGAGAACCAGAGCCCGTATCGCTTCTGGGACAACTTCGAGCAGCGGCCCACGGATTGGATCAGCGACTGGCTCAATCGCGGCGAGCAGCCCCCGATCTACGAGAACTGGCTGCGCTTCGACCCCACGTCGGCGGTCAGCGATCCGTGGTTGGAGGCAAGCCGGCTGCTGCTGCTCGTCGACCTCGGCGGCTGGCCGGCCGTCTCGCGAGCCCACCTGCAGGACACCTTCGTCGCACCCAGCATCGACGTGTCGTGCGAGTTCCATCGCCTGGCCGCCCAGCCGGGGTGGTACCTGTTGCACGGTGTCTCGCCTCACTCCGGCGATGGCCTCGTGGCCAGTCAGCAGCACGTCTGGAACGACGCCGGTCAGTTGCTGGCCAGCGGCATCAGCCACCTGCTGTGCCGGCCGGTCCGCTGAGCCCGTCGGCGCTGCAGTCTCCCGGTGTCGGGCACTGCCACACCGTTGCGGTGCTCGGCCTCGGGACCGTCCGCGTTGTGGCTCGCGACCGGCTGTCGCTACAGTGCTGCCGTTCGGGTTCCCGAACGTCCCCGCTGCAACCGGTGCTCGTGCCTTCGCCCGAGCACTGACGGCGCTGGGTGTCTCGCATCTCCAGGTGGTGGGGCCGCCGGTGAATCTCAGCACTTCCGCTGGATCTCGGCCGAGCCTCTTCTCCTCCCAGAAAGCAGGTGGCCAGTGGCCGCGGAAGCACTCGAGCAATCAATGCTCGAATCGAAGGACAAGGATCAGCTCCTTGCAATCGCCCAGGCGTTGGGCATCAAGACCAACGCTCGCGCCGCCAAGGCGACGCTGATCAGCAAGATCCTGGAGACGACGGGAGTCGGCCCAGCGGCCGCTGCCGAGCCGTCGGCAGCGTCGCAGGGTGCCGGCGAGGCCCCGGCGGGGCCTGATGGTGAGCCGTTGCCCGACTGGGAGGCCGAGCTGGTCGACAAGGGCGAGGTGGCACAGCCCGCCGCCCGCGCAGCAGCGAACCCGGTCGACGCCGGTCACGCTGTCGCTCATGACGACGCCGGCGACGACGACGCCGGCGACGACGACGGTGGTGACGGCGACGACGACGGTGACGGTGACCGGCACCCCGACGGCGACGGCGACGGCGATGGTGAGAGCCGCAATGCCCGCCGCCGCCGGCGGCGCCGCAACAAGAACCGCACCGGCGACGGCACGCAGCCCGGCGACGGCACGCAGCCCGGCGAACGGCAGGAGCCGCGCGAGCGCAACGACCGGCCCGAGCGCAACGATCGCGCGCCGCGCCCGGATCGCCAGGATCGCCAGGATCGTGGTGAGCGCAGCGAGGGCAGCGACCAGTTCAGCCTCGAGCCGGTGCAGGTTGCCGGCTACCTCGACCTGCGCGAAGAGGGCTACGGCTTCCTCCGCGTCAACGGCTACCTCGCCTCGCGCGACGATGCCTACATCCCGGTGAAGCTCACCCGCCAGTACGGGTTGCGCAAAGGCGACCACGTCACCGGCCTCAGCCGCCCGGCCGGCCGCAACGAGAAGAACCCGGCGCTGCTGGAGATCCACACCGTCAACGACAAGGACCCCGAGCTGGCGAAGAACCGTCGCCGCTTCGAAGACCTCACCGCGCTGTTCCCCGATCAGAAGCTCGTGCTCTCCACGCAGAACGACCCGCACAACATGACGGTGCGCATCATCGAACTGGTGTCGCCCATCGGCAAGGGGCAGCGCGGCATCATCGTGTCGCCGCCCAAGGCCGGCAAGACCACCATCATGAAGGAGATCGCGACTGCGATCGAGCGTCACAACCCGGAAGTGAAGCTCATCGTGCTGCTCATCGACGAGCGGCCCGAAGAGGTCACCGACATGCGTCGCACCGTCAAAGGTGAGGTCATCTCCAGCACCTTCGACCGGCCCAGTGAAGAGCACACGCACGTCGCCGAGCTGGCACTCGAGAAGGCCAAGCGCTTGGTCGAGGAAGGCCACGACGTGGTCATCATCCTCGATGGCATCACGCGACTCAGCCGTGCCTACAACCTGGCTGCGCCGCCCAGCGGCCGCATCCTCTCCGGTGGCATCGACGCCGGCGCGCTGTACCCGCCGAAGCGGTTCTTCGGCGCCGCTCGCAACTGTGAGGAAGGTGGCTCGCTCACCATCCTCGCCACCGCGCTGGTGGAGACCAACAGCCGCATGGACGAAGCGATCTTCGAGGAGTTCAAGGGCACCGGCAACATGGAGCTGCGCCTCGATCGTCGACTCGCCGAGCGGCGCATCTACCCGGCGATCGACGTCGATGCCAGCAGCACCCGCCACGAGGAGCTGCTGTTCGACCGCAAGCAGCTGCAGCAGGTGTGGAAGCTGCGCCGGGTGCTCAGCGGCCTGGCCGCCGACGGCAACGGCGCCCCCGGGCTGGAACTGCTGATGGACCGTTTGAAGACCTTCAAGACCAACGACGAGTTCCTCAACGAGATCGGCAAGCAGGCGTAGTCGGTCGGTTCCTCACGCCCGTGGTTCGGGTGTGGTCCCGGCCGAATCGTTCCTGCAAGCCCTTCAACGCCTGCTGGAGCTCGGCGGCCTCTGCCTCGGTGAGATTGCACGCGCCCCACCACTCGGTGGTGCGGTCCGCACGGTGGTCGGCGATGTCGCTCGACGGCTCGATGACGGTGAGCTCCACGCCACGCTCCGGTGAAGCGAAGATCCGCAGGCCCGTCTCGGCAAACGCCGAGGCAGCCGCTGCGTTGGACGCGGCGATGAACTGCTCGAACGCAAACTTCCGGCCGCGTAGCAGGAACTCGTCGCGCCTGCCCGGTGGCATTGCGTCGAACGGGATGTGGAACTCGCTGCTGATCGCCCGGTAGTGAGGGATCGGCTTTCCGGCGCGGGGCACCACCCGAGTGGTCTCCAGCAGTCTGGCGGTGAGAAAGCGCTGCACCCAGTAGGCGAGCGAACTGGCGGGCACGGCCGCCGCCTTCGCCGCCGAGCCGAGCGTGTGCTCGGTGTGCATGAACGGCGAGAGGCGGCTGATCGCGTTGAGGTTCAGGAGCAGGTCGACGCCGAGATGATCGCGAATCACGACGGGCTGATTCGAGAGAGGCTCTAGCATTCGAATCAGAGTACTCCGATGATGTCACGCATGCGTGAACAGCGAGATTTCCTGCGGGTCCTGGGTGGCCAGATCGTCTCCACTCTTGGCGATGGCGTGCACCGTGTGGCGTTGTTGTGGTGGGCTCGTCTGGCCACTGGTTCGAACCTGATCGTGGTCGTGGTGGCGTTGGCGAGTGTGCTGCCGACGCTGGCGGCGGCGCCGTTGGCGGGCTGGATGGTGGATCGGTTCCCTCGGCGCCGGCTGATGCTCGTTGCCGACGGGGTGCGCGTCGTGACCAGTGGGACCGTGGCCATCGCGCTGTGGGCGGGGTGGATGAGCACGCCTCTGGTTGTGGTGGTTGCCGCGGTTGCCGCGGTGGCGGGTGCGGTGTTCGACCCTGCGCTGATGGCGTCGGTCAGTGTGCTGGTGCCAGCCGAGCGACGGCTGCAGGCGAACTCGATGCTCGGGGTCAGCGGTGCGCTTTCCGGGATCGCCGGGCCGGCGCTGGGCGGTCTGTTGATCGGGTTCTCCGGCTTGTCGCTGGCGTTCTGGTTCGACGCCGCGAGCTTCCTGGTGTCGTTCCTGATGGTTGCGGCGAGCATCATCCCGATGCCCGAGCGCGCGAGCGCGAGCGACGATGACGGCTCGTTCGCAGCAGGCTGGCGGGTGGTGCGCACGAACCGACGCGTGCGCGACCTGGTCGTGGTCGCCGCTGGCCTCAACTTGTGCGTGGCACCGCTGACGGTCCTGATCGTCGGGCTCGCTGTCGACCAACTGGACCTCGGTGGTCAGGGGTTCGGTCTGCTGGAGGCGGCGATTCCGGCCGGGATCGTGGCCGGCTTCCTGATGGCGCCCAAGGTGGCGCGTCGCCCGCGCGCCGCGCTGGTTGCGCTGCTCGGCGTGGGCGCTGCGGTCGGAGCCGCCGGCGCCGTGCCGTGGGCGTGGTGGGCAGGTGCGGCGTTCGTGCTGGCCGGAATGGGAGTCGGGGTGGCCAACACGATCCTGCCGACCCGCTTCCAAGACATCGTCGAGCCATCGATGCAGGGTCGAGTCTTCTCGGTCGTTGGGGCGCTCGGGATGGCAGGTCGGCCGATCGGTCTGCTGATGGCGGCGCCGCTGCTCGCGATCGCTGGTGTGCGGTGGGGTCTGCTGGTGGTGGGGGTGGCGCTCATCGCAGTGGCGATCGCCGGGCGGCAGGGGCTGGACGGTCGCGGCGCCGCCGGGAGCGAACCGGTCGTCGGCGAGCGAGTGGCCGCGTGATCGCGGTCGCCCAATTCGGAGGTGCCGCCGCAGAATCCGCCGATACACTCAGCCGCCTACTTCTTTCGGAGAATGCCATGAAGACCGAGATCCACCCCAAGTACACCGATGTCACCGTTCGCTGCTCCTGCGGCAACACGTTCACCACGCGCTCCACGCGCGGTACCGACCTGACACTCGAGCTCTGCAACGAATGCCACCCGTTCTTCACCGGCAAGCAGAAGCTGGTCGACACCGGTGGCCGCGTCGAGCGCTTCAACAAGCGCTACGGCGAGCGCAAGGGCAAGTGACCCCCGGCGCTCCGGCGCCTGCAACCCACCGACTTTCAACCAACCACCCGGCCCGATGTGGCCGGGTGGTGGTCGTTTTGACCACTCAATGCCGCTTCCTGCCGAAAACGAGACGAAGTGTGCGGTGGGTGAGGCTTCAGTCGCCTCACCATGCGGGCGATAACAACCTGATGAACCGAACGGCTGCCGTTCGAACACTGTGAGGAGTCGTCCACGTGGATTCGGTGCAACTCGCCCACCTGCTCCGTCGTACGGAGTACGTGGCTCGGCCCGCTCGGATGAATGCGTTGTCGGGTGGGTCTGTCACCCGCGAGATGGCAGTGAACGACGTGCTCAACGTCACCACTCCGGTGGCCATTCCCGCCTACATCGAGCACGACATCGACGGTGAGGGCTACAACCAGTGGGTCTTCGCCGTGCAGTGGTGGCTCGATCGCATGGTCGACTCGCCCAAGCCGATGCAGGAGCGGATGGCGTTCTTCTGGCATGGCCACTTCTGCAGCAGCTGGGAGAAGGTGAACAGCGCGGAGGCGATGATGGCGCAGAACCGGCTGTTCCGCGACTCGGCGTTCGGCAACTTCCGCGAGATGACGCAAGCCATGTCGATCCAGCCGGCGATGCTCTTCTACCTCGACAACCTCGACAACGTGAAGTCGTCGCCCAACCAGAACTTCGCTCGCGAGCTGTTGGAGCTGTTCACGCTGGGCGTGGTCGATCAGAACGGGGTGCCCAACTACACCGAGGACGACGTCACTGCCGCCGCCCGTGCGTGGACAGGGCACAGCATCGACTGGAAGACCTACCAGTACAAGTTCTACGCGGGCGAGCACGACGCCGAGGCCAAGTCGTTCATGGGCCAGAGCCGCAACTGGGACGGCCCCGACATCGTCAACTACGTGCTGCAGGAGAACACCGCCAAGAAGCTGGTGGCCTGCAAGTTCCTCTCCAAGAAGCTGTGGGAGCACTTCGCGTACCAGAACCCGTCGAAGGCGTTGGTCGACGAGCTGGCCCAGGTGCTGTACAACAACGACTTCGCGATCAAGCCGTGGGTGAAGGCGATGCTGATGCGCGACGAGTTCTACAGCACCACCGCGATGCAGGGGCTTGGTGCGCAGCCCGGTGGAGTACATCGTCAACCTGTTCCACTTCACCGGCTACCGCGCAGCCCCTGAACCCGCAGTGGTACGTGGAGGGCATGGGGCAGGTGCCGTTCGCACCTCCCGACGTGTCCGGGCTGGAAGACCAACGGGTACTGGGTGAACACCAGTGTGTTCGGCTCGCGAGCGGAGTTCGCGAGCGACGTCGCCTCGCGAATGCGCCAGGACGACGGCAACGCGGTGGGCAAAGGTCGCACGCCGGAGCAGGCCGTCGACTTCGTCGCCGCGATGTTCGGCGTCTCGCTCAGCACGGCCAGTCGCAACGCGCTCCTCGGCTTCGTCAACGTGCAACGCCAGGAGGAGTCGTACGTCGGTTGGTGGGAGAGCACCAACCTGCTCACGATGATGATGATGACCCCCGAATTCCACGTGGCCTGAAGGACGACGAGCGATGATCGACCCCGATATCTCCACCGCCGATGCCCTGCGGCTGCTGACCGCGCGCGACAACATCGACGCTGCCGGCATGGATCGGCGACGGTTCCTGCAGATGATGGGCTGGGGCGTGGGCGCCGGCGCACTGTTCGGTGGCCTCGGCGAAGTGCTGGCGGCCGACCTGTTGCCGGGACGTTTGCGCGAGGCGTGGGCCACCACCCCTGTAGGCCCCAACGAAGGCATCCTGGTGCTCATCGGCCAGTTCGGTGGCAGCGACGGCCTCAACGTGGTGGTGCCCCACTCGAACAGCCTGTACTACGAGCAGCACGGCGATGTCGCCATTCCGGCTGCGCAGGTGTTACCGATCAACGGCCAGGTGGGCTTGCACCCGAACCTGCCGTACTTGAAGTCGCTCTACGACGCCGGCCAGGTGGCCATCGTGCAGGGTGTCGGCTACGCGAACCCCGACCTCAGCCACTTCAGCTCGATGGCGTTGTGGATGCATGGCAAGGTCGGCGGCGGCCTCAACAACGGCTGGGTGGGTCGTTGGCTCGACGGCCTCGGCGGCGACGACCCGTTCCGGGCAGCCACTGTCGGCCAGGGCCTGCCGCTGCACCTCATCGGCGACAACAAGCGGGGCATCGCCATTCCACAGTGGGGCGTCGGGTTCGGTGGCAGCACCAACGAGCATCAGCTGTGGATGTACGACGCGATGCGTTCCCTGGCCGGCACCCCGGCTGGGCGAGGTGCGTGGCACGACACGATCGCCAAGACGGTGAAGGGTGTCATCGACGTGGGCCAGCAGGTGGCCCCCGTGTTCGAGCAGTCGCTGCCGAACGGCCGGCTGGAGAAGAAGCTCACCGTGATCGCCAGGTTGATCAACGCGAACCTGGGCATGCGCGTGCTCGACACCGGCTACGACGGGTTCGACAACCACTCGAGCGAGCCGCAGGAGCTGCCCGGTCTGCTCACCGACTTCGATCGCGCGCTGCAGTCGTTCTTCGCCACCCTCGACCCCAGCTTCCGCTCGCGCGTCACCATCATGACCTACAGCGAGTTCGGTCGTACCAGCTGGGCCAACGACTCCAGTGGTACAGACCACGGCACCACCAACAACCACTTCATCATCGGTCCGTCGGTGAAGGGTGGGCTCTTCGGCGAGCAACCCAGCCTGCAGGGGTTGGGCCGATGGGACCGGATGGACTTCAGCGTCGACTTCCGTTCGCTGTACGCGACGGTGCTCGACCGTTGGCTGGGCGGTGGCGCGAGCACCGTGCTGGGTGGCGAGTACGAGCAGTTCGACGTGTTCAACGGTGGCCCCGCGGGCGACGCCCCCACCTTCCCGCCGCCGGGGGCACCCACCGGGTTCGTGCCGATGAGCCCCGTGCGCATCCTCGATACGCGCGGCACCACGGGTGGGCACAAGGGTGCGTTGGGCGCGGGGGAGACCTGGAGCCTGCCGGTGCGCGGCATCGCCGGCGTGCCCGCCGACGCCGCGGCCGTGGTCGTCAACCTGACTGGTGCGGGTGCCACGGCCGACACGTTCATCACCGCGTGGCGATCGGGCGAGCGCATGCCGGCCACGTCGAACGTGAACGTGGTCGCGCAAGCGGCGGTGCCCAACCTAGCCGTCATCGGCGTCGGCGCCAACGGCGCGATCAGCCTGTTCAACAGTGCGGGCGCGACACATGCGGTCGCCGACCTCGTGGGCTACTTCCGCGAGGCCACCACCGACACCACGGCGCTCACCTCGCTGGTGCCCAGCCGCTTGCTCGACACTCGTACCGGCACCGGCGGCCGAACCGGTGCCTTCGGGCCCGGCACCGAGTTCGACCTGCAGATCACCGGTCGTGGTGGTGTTCCTGCCGGGTGTGCAGCGGCGGTGCTCAACGTGACCGCCGTGGGTGCCAGCAGCAACACCTATCTCACGGTGTGGCCCAACGGCGAAGGCCAGCCGTACACGTCGTCGGTCAACGTGGGCTCGGGCCAGACGGCCGCCAACCTGGTCATCGCCAAGTTGGGCGCCGATGGCAAGTTGCGCATACGCAACGATGCCGGCAACGCGCACGTGCTGGTCGACGTCGCCGGTTACTTCACGGCCGGCGACGGCGGTCGCTACCTGCCGGTGGCACCTCGCCGCATCGTCGACACACGTACCGGCGTCGGTGCCGCAAGAGCTCGGGTGGGTGCTGCGCCGCTGGCGGTGGTGATTGCAGGTGCCAACGGTTTGCCGGCCACCGGCATCGCCGCGGTGCAGATCAACCTCACGGCAGTGGCACCCTCACAGGACACCTACCTCACCGTCTACCCCAGCGGAACTGCGATGCCGAATGCGTCGAACCTCAACCTGGCCGGTGGCGCGGTGCGAGCCAACAGCGTGATCGCACGAGTCGCTGCCGACGGCAAGATCATGGTGGCCTGCGGGCAGGGCAACACCGACGTCTTGGTGGATGTGGTCGGCTTCTTCACGGCCTGATCCGTCGTCGTCCGCCCGAAGCGCTGGTCCGCCGGGGCCGTATCGTGGCGGCGATGAACGAGCAGTCACGCCGCCCGCAACTCAATGCGCTCAAGTTGCGCGCGCTGGTTCGCGACCACTTGGGTGCGCCCGCCGACGTCGCTGCCGAGCAGGCCGGCGAGTTCGGCGCCGGCGCGGCGTTGCTCCTGGATGGCGCGGCGTGGGTGCTGCTCGACGAACAACCCGAGCGCGGCCTGGGCGCTGCGTTGGGCTGGGCCGTGCGCCGCAATGCCGTCGAACTGCACGTGCTGGCCGAACACGGCACCGGGCTGCTGGCGCGGCGCGCCGCCGCGTTCACCTTCCCTGTCGCCGTCTGGCACATCGAGGGGCGCACGCTGCTGCCGGCGCTGCCAGAGCCGTTACCGGTGGCACCTGCGCTGCCGGCCGAGCACCAGGCGTTCGCAGCCACGGTCTCCGCAGGCGGGGCGCTGCCCGTGGTGGAGCACGGCGTGCTGGTGGGCGAAGTCGACGGGCTCGAGGTCTGCCGTGTGGTCACCGACCCCCACACCGATGAGGTGCGCCTGGAGGTTGGCGTCGGTGCGCACGACCGTGAAGCGTTCCTGATGCTGCACGGCAACCGGCCCACCGCCGAGGCGTTGGCCGACGTGGTGCGCTCCGTCGGCGCACACCGTCGTCCTGGCGCGCCGCGGCATCCGCTCAACATGTTGGCGCAGGAGCGATCGCTGCGTGCTCGCCTGGTCGCGCAACCACACCTGATCGCCGCCTCGTCGGTGGCCGAAGCCGCCCCTCCCGTGCCGCGGGCCAACGTGAAGGACGCAGTGCCGTGCGTGGCGACTGCCACGATCGACGGTCGGGTCGTGGCCGTCGTGTGCAGCAGTGGCGTCGACATCGACGTGGTGCCGTTCGCAGTCGATGCTCGTGCCGCGCTGGGCACGAACGAGTGCCTGGTGGTGCTGCCCGCTCGCGATGCGCTCGACATCCAGCACCGTCTCGCCGGGCTGGTATCCCCTCCGATCACCGTCGTCGCGGTGGGCTGAGGCCGTAGCCTCGTACACCGGTGTTCGATCGATTGCAGTCCGTGGAAGACGAGTTCGTCTCGCTGGAGGCGAGCTTGTCCGACCCCGACATCGTCAACGACCAGTCGCGCATGCGCGACGTCACGCGGCGCTACAAGGACCTGACGCCGGTGGTCGATTGCGTACGCCGGTATCACGCCCGAACGGCCGACGCCGAGGCCGCGCGCGAGCTGCTCACCATGGCCACCGACGACGAACGCGAATCGTTGAAGGACGAGCTCGCGACCACGGAGGCTGAGCTCGCCGATCTCGAGGAGGAGCTGCGGCTGCTGATGCTGCCCAAGGACCCCAACGACGGGCGGGCGGTCATCATGGAGATCCGCGGCGCGGAAGGCGGCGAGGAAGCGAACCTCTTCGCTCGCGACCTGTACGACATGTATCGAGCGTTCGCCGCCGCCAAGGGCTGGTCGGTGGAGGTGCTCAACCACGACGACAGCGACCTGGGTGGCGTCAATCAGGTCACGATGCTCATCAACGGTGATACGGCGTGGAGCCGGCTGAAGTTCGAAGGTGGCACGCATCGTGTGCAGCGGGTACCGATCACCGAGAGCCAGGGCCGCATCCACACGTCGTCCGCGACGGTGCTCGTGCTGCCCGAAGCCGAGGAGGTGGAGGTGCAGATCGACGAGAGAGATCTCGAGGTCGATGTCTACCGCAGCAGCGGGGCCGGCGGCCAGAGCGTGAACACCACCGACTCGGCCGTGCGCATCACGCACAAACCCACGGGGGTGGTGGTCACGATGCAGGACGAGCGCAGCCAGATCCAGAACCGGGCCCGCGCGATGGTGGTGCTGCGTGCGCGGCTGCTGAAGCTGGCCGAGGAGGAGCACAACGCGGCGGCCTCCGCCGAACGCAGGTCGCAAGTGGGTGGTGGCGGGCGCGGCGAGAAGATCCGCACCTACAACTTCAAGGAGAACCGCCTCACCGACCATCGCATCGGGTTCACCATCTATCGCCTGCAGGATGTATTGGCCGGCGACCTCGACGAGACCGTCGACGCCCTCACGGCCGAGGAACGGGCACGTCAACTGGCCGGGCAAGCCTGAGCCGATGACCACCGACCCCGCGCCTGCAACTGGCACGCTGACCTGGCGCACGCTGTGGGACGAGACGTCGTTGGTCACCGGCAGACCGCAGGCGCGCTGGTTGTGCGAGGAGGCCAGTGGTGCCTTCGGCCCCGAGTTCCTGGAGGTGGTGGCGCAGCCCGCGACCGAGCGTTGCGTCGCTCATCTCGACAGCATGCTCGCCCGTGTGCGCCAGGGCGAGCCACTGCAGTACGTGCTGGGCCACTGGTCGTTCCGACGACTCGATCTGTTGGTGGATCAGCGAGTCCTGATCCCGCGCCCCGAGACCGAACTGGTGGTGGAAGTGGCGCTCGGTTGCGCCCGGCAGGCAGCGCTGGAGCATGCCGACCGGCCGCTGCAATTGGCCGATCTCGGCACCGGCAGCGGGGCGATCGGCCTGTCACTGGCGACCGAGCTGCCGCGGGGGCTCGCGGAGGTGTGGCTCACCGATGTGTCCGCCGAGGCGCTCGACGTTGCCCGTGCCAACACCGCCGGGCTGGGCATGGCCGGTACCGCAGTGCGATTCGGGCATGGTTCGTGGTTCGTGGCGCTGCCGCCCACGTTGCGTGGCCAGTTGGCGGTCGTGGTCTCGAACCCTCCCTACATCGCTCACGACGACGAGCGAGTGCAGGAGGCGGTTCGTGCCTGGGAGCCCTCCATCGCGCTGTTCGCCGACGACAACGGCCTGGCCCACGTGAGCACCCTCGCGGCCGGCTCCGCCGAGTGGTTGCGATCGGGTGGGTGGTTGGTCGTGGAGATCGGCAGCGGCCAGGCCGCTGCGGTCGTCGACGTGCTGCAGGCCGCCGGCCTCGCCGACGTGGAAGTGAGGCCCGATCTCGCCGGGCACGACAGAATCGCGATTGCTCGCAAAAGGTGACAGACGCGGGGCTGTCGCTGCTCTTCAGGGGCAAGTACGGTCCCACCACAAGGAGCACGTCATGTCGCATCGCACCCGCCCCGTCCGCTCATCGACCGGCCGCGCCGCTGTCGCAGTCGCATCGTTCGCAGCCTTCGGCCTCCTCGCCACAGCGTGCAGCGACTCGAAGTCGATCTCCGGCGCCGACGTGACACAGTCGTCGGCATCGTCGAACGCCAGCACCACCAGCATCGGCGGCGACTCCACGAGCACCACCGTGCCCACCTCATCAACCGCCGTCGCGACCAGCGTCGTCGAGACCACCATCGTCGAGACCACCGCCCCGCCCGCCACCACCGTCGCGCCGATCACCGTCGCACCGACGGTGGCGCCACCGCCCGCAGCGTGTGCCGGCACCAGCAGCCCCAGCGGCGGCGCCGTGCAGGTCACGCCCGTCGTCGGCGACTGGAACGGAGATGGCGTCGATGATGCCGGCGTGTCGTGGGGCGAGCCCAACGGCAGCGGCGCCGACTGGTTCGTGCGTACCGAGGTCACCGGCGGCGAATCGTCCACCTGGGCGTTGGGCGACTTGGGTGTGGGATTTGCGGCACTGCTCGACAGCGTCGACGTCGACTTCTCGCTGGGTGCGCCCGAGGGCACCAACCGCGACGAGTTGCTCGCCATCGTCGGCAGCAACGCTTCCGGGTACAACCTCGGCGTGTTCGGCGTCGGCGCCGACGGTTGCATCTTCCGATTCGACAACGGCGCCGGCGTCGCGTTCGTCGTCCCGGTTGCCGGCTCCGTCAGTCAGGTCTCCGGCGTGCGGTGCGACGGTGGTGCCGGGTCGCAGTTCCTGGTCGCGCTGCATGCATCGACGTCCGATGGCATCAGCTGGGACACCGAGGATGCCCGCATCGATCGCATCGGCGGTCACTCGCTGGCCCTCGGCATGGTGATCGCGGGCTCGCTGCCTGCAGCCAGCCCGCTGCTCGACGAGTACGGCGAGGCCACGTGTGGCGGTCACGTGTACATCGGCATCGGTGGCGACTACTGAGCGCCAGGCACGGCGAGCGCCGGTTCAGTCGAAGCGGGCGGCGATCTGACCCAGCAGGCTCTCCTCGTCGGCGTCGAGCTCGTGGTCGGCGCCGGCCACCTCGCGCGCAGCGCTGAACAGGGCCGAGCGCAGCACCGTGCTGGCGACGCGAGCGTCGATGTCGTCGAGCAGCGCATCGACGGCGTGCTCGGCCAGTGCGGCACGAACCTTGGCCGATGCGGGTCCGATGTACTGATCGAAGGAGAACGTGTCGGTTTCCCAACCGGAGTCGTCGCTGATGCTGCGGATGGTCTCCACCTCATCGGTGGAGATGTGACGGTCGGCCATCATCACCAGCAACAGCAGCTCCACAGCCGCCTCGTGCTCGCGGTTGGCGGTCGCGTGCACCGAGACGTGGCTGTACAGATCTTTCAGACGCTGTTTCATCACTGCCGAACCTAGTGGGCGTCGCGCAGGCCCAACGACCGTTGGAGGAAGTCGAGCTGATGCAGCAGCAGGTTCTCCGCGACCACCTCCTGAGGGGTCATGTGCGTGACCCCCACGAGCGGCAGCACCTCGTGTGGCTTGCCGGCGGAGAGCAGTGCACTCGACAGTTGCAGCGTATGAGCCGCCACCACGTTGTCATCGGCGAGACCGTGCACGAGCAGCAACGGGCGGGAGAGCTCGCCGGCGAGCGGCAGCAGCGAGTTGGCGGCGTACGCGGTCGCATCGCTGCTGGGATCACCCAAGTAGCGCTCGGTGTAGTGCGTGTCGTACAGCCGCCACTCGGTGACCGGCGCACCGGCGATGGCCGCATGGAACACATCGGGCCGGCGCAGAACGGCAAGCGCCGCGAGGTAACCGCCGAAGCTCCACCCGCGGATGGCCACTCGTGTGAGATCGAGCGGATGTTCCTGCGCCGCGGCTGCGAGCGCTGCCACTTGATCGTCGAGTGGGCCTGTGGCCAGATCCCGCTGCACCGACCGTTCCCACTCGCTCCCACGGCCCGGCGTACCTCGCCCGTCGATGACGACGACCGCGAACCCTTGGTCGGCGAACCACTGCGAGGTGAGGTACGCGTTGTGCGAGCGCAGCACGCGCTGCGCGTGCGGCCCGCCGTAGGGGTCGAGCAGCACGGGCAGCAGAGGGCCGTCGTCGCCGGCGGTGCGGTATGAAGGCAGCAGCACTGCCGTCGCCAGCGCCTTGTCGCCGTAGCGGTGCAACGACAGGTTGGGGGTGACCAGCGGCTGCTGCGCAAAGGTGCTGATGGTGGGCCCGTCCACCACCTGCGTGGTTGCGCCCGGCTCGTCGAGCACTGCTGTGCGCAACACGACGGTGCTGCCTCCGATGGCGGCGGTGTGCACGCCGGGCTCGTCGGTGAGCGCAGCGAGCGTGCCGTCGGTGCGCCACCGCCAGACATGTTGCACGGTGGCGTCGGCGATGGGGTTGGCGAGGAAGTAGACCTCGTCGTCCTGGGCGGTGACGACGGCGCGCACCTGCAGGTCGATGGGTGTCACTGCGTTGCCGTCGACCATCAGCCGGCGGGCACCGTCGCGATCGGCCGTCATCACCAGTTGGCCGTCGTCGAGCACTTCCGGCGTGCCTGGCACGAGCTCCACCCAGGCGGTGTCGCCGTCGGCGAAGATCGGTTCCGTGCCACCGTGACGGGGGTCGGCTGCGAGCACCATCAGCGAGCGCTGGTCGCGCGACTGAACAGTGAGCAGCAGTCGCTGGGAGTCTGCCCACTGCACGTCGGCGAGGTACGGGTAGGTGTCGCGATCCCAGACCACTTCGGTGCTGCCGCCATCGAGCGCCAGCACGTGCAGCGTGACGTCGGCGTTGGGGGTGCCGGCGGCAGGATACGCCACCTCGTTCGCCTGCTGGTCGGGGTTTGCCGGGTCGCTGATGTACCAACGCTGCACCGGGCCGATGTCGGCACGGGTTGCTGCGATTGCGGCGCCGTCGGGGCTCCACCAGTAACCGCGGTAGCGGCCCATCTCTTCGGCGGCGATGAAGTCGGCGCTTCCCCAGCTGATGTCGGGGTGCTCGTCGCCGGCCAGCTCCCAGCTGCTGCCATCGAGCTCGGCGATGCGCAGCGTGCGTCCGCAGACGTAGGCGACGCAAGTGGCCACCGGGTCGGGGCGGGGGTCGAAGACGGGGCCGTCGACGACCAACTCGCGCGCCTGGCCCGACAGCAACCCTGCCACGAACAGGTGCCCGCCGAGCGCGAACGCAGCGACCGTGCTGGCGGCATCGGTGGCGTAGGAGGTGATGCCGCCGGCGCCTTCTCGCATTCGTTCGCGTCGCAGCCGCTCCTCGATCGGAAGGTGCTCGTCGTCGGCAGCATCCAGCAGGTGCAGGGGGTCGGCGACCAGCCGCTCCTCGCCCGTGGCGATGTCGAGCACCCACAAGCAGTTCACCGGGTCGTCGCCGGCGCGGCTGCGGGCGAAGAGCACCCGTTGCCCGTCGGCCGCCACGGTGATGGTGCGCGGATCACCCAGTGTGAGTCGTTGCGTTCGTGCGTACTGCCGTGGAAACGTGTCGCTCATCGGTGCTGCTCCGCTTTGTGTCAAGACCCGGTGTTCACAGCACCAGGTCAGCGCTCGACAGACTTTACGTAAAGGTGGGGACGACGAGGATCTTGGCGTGGTGCTCGGGGTCGGCGAGGTCGGCGAAGGCCTGCGGCACGCCCTCCACGCCGACGGTGCCGGTGAGCCACGGCGACAGGTCGATCTTGCCGTCGGCGATGGCCTGCAACGCGGCGGCGAACTCCATCGGGTCGTACGCCAGCGCGAACTGGATGCTCAGTTCGCGGCCGATGCCCAGCATCGGGTGGATGCGGTCCTCCTGCATGCACGCGCCCACCACCAGGATGCGAGCGTCCTTGGGCGCCATGCGCATCGCCTGTTCGATCATGCCGGGCACACCCACTGCCTCGAAGATGACCAGCGGGCGCACGCCGTCGATCTTGCGCCACGCCTCGATGGCCGGTGTGTCGCGCGGGTCGACCACCACGTCGGCACCGAGCTGCGCCGCCAGATCGCGTCGCTTGGCCGAGAAGTCGGCCACCACGATGGGGCCGATGCCGCGCATGCGCAGCTCGGCCACGCACGCCAGGCCCACCGGGCCGGCGCCCAGCACGATGGCGCTGTCGCCGCCGGCGATGCGGCTCTTGGCCACTGCGTGCACGCCGACCGCCAGCGGCTCGGTGAGCGCAGCCATCTCTGCCGGGAGGCCTGCCGGCACCTTGATGCCGGTGAGCTCGTTGAGCACCATCAGTTCGGCGTAGCCACCGTTGTAGCGGTTGGAGTAGCCCACGGCGTGCAGGCCTTCGGTGTCGAAGGCCACGGGCAGGCTGACGATCACGTCGCCCACCTGCAGGTTGCTGCAGCCCGGCCCCAGCTCGACCACTTCGCAGCAGAACTCGTGCCCCATCACCGTGTCGGCCTGGGGCTCGAACATCTTCACGCCCATCGGGTCAGGCGCGGCGTCGGCCAGCAGCTCGTCGGTGAGGCGGCGCGACTCCTCGCCGTGACGCAGCATGTGCAGGTCGCTGCCGCAGATGCCGCACGCGAGCACCTTGGTGAGCACTTGGCCCGGGCCAGGTGTGGGGTCGGGGAGGTCGTCGACTCGCAGTTGCCAGTCACGCATCACGGCTGCACGCATGCCGCAGCGTACGTGCGTGCGTCGTGCGGGCCCCTAGTTGGAGCGAGGTCGATGCGGTGTCGAAGCGGCTCCTCAGGGCAGCGCCGAGGGCGCACCACCGCTCGCGATTGCGGCGACGACCACGTCCCACGCGGCGTCCGCGTCGATGCCGGTGAGCACGTCGCAGTTGGCGTCGGGCACCTCCTTCAAGTCGCGTTGGTCGATGACGGTCATGCCGGCGGTGAGCCGTCCACGCGTCTCGATCTCCACGTGCGCAAGCCGGCGGGTGAAGAGGTGCGGGTGAGTGAGGGCCATCACCGCGCAGGGGTCGTGCACGGGCGCACCGGCGATGTGGTGGTGGCGCGCGCGGTAGGTGCTGCTGAAGAAGTCGAACAGGTCGGCCAGCACCGCGGCCAGGTGACCGGGCAGCGCGCGCACCGCCTCGATGCGTTGCGGCAGCGCTTGGAACTGGTGGGTCAGATCGAGGCCCGACATGATCAACGGCCCACCGTAGGTGAAGACCATGTCGGCAGCCTCCGGGTCGCACCACAGGTTGAACTCGGCGGCGGCGGTGCGGTTGCCGAACGTGCCGCCACCCATCAACGAGATGCCGCCGAGACGGCCCGCCAGGTCGGGTGCAGCGCGCAGCGCGAGGGCGATGTTGGTGAGCGGGCCGGTGGGCACCAGCCAGATGCCCTCCCGGGCGCGGCACGCCTCGATGATGTAGCCGACCGCGTCGTGGCTGGCGGGTGGGCCGCTGGGTGGCGGCAGATCGGCGCCATCCATGCCGCTCTCGCCGTGCACGTAGCCGGCATGCCGCGCGGGTCGGGTGAGCGGTCGGTTCGCTCCCGAGTGCACCGGGCACTCCAGCCCCAGCAGGTCGCGCACGATGATGGCGTTGCTCGTGGTGGCATCGAGTGGGGCGTTGCCGGCCACGGTGGTGATGCCCAGCAGGTTCGTGTGGTGGGCGGCGACGACGATCGCGATGGCGTCGTCGTGGCCGGGGTCGCAATCGAGGATGATCGGCAGCGGGGTGGGCGACATATACGCAGAGCTTGCCACCGTTACGCTCGCCGGCGTGTTGTGCGCTGCGCTGTCGAGGAGGATCGCAGGCCGGCGACGGTCGCCGGCCCGCAGGCTGCTGGCTGTTCCGTGGTGCGCGTTGCTGCTCGTGGCGTGCAGCGACGACAGCGGCAGCAGTGGGGCCGCCAGCAGTGGGGTGGGCAGCCCTGGGGTCGGCAGCGACGATGCAGTCTCGTCGTCGATGACGTCCACGACACACGCGACCACCTCGGTTGCTGCGACGCCCTCGGCAGTGACGGAGCCCGGCACTCCGCTGCCGGCGCCCACGCCTGCTCCCGAGCCCACCGGCGTGCCGGGCCTCGACGCCGACGACCCATGGTGCTCCTCGTGGGCGGTGTACAGCGGCACGGTGCAGGCCATCGGCATCGCCGGCGCGTTCGGTGAACTGCGCAGTGTCGACATCGCCGCGCTGGAGCTGATGGCCGCGGCGTCGGTCGTCGCGGCCCTCACCGGCATCGCCGACCGTTGGCCCGGTGAGCTCGCGGCAGAACGGTCGGCCGTGCTCGACGACCTGCTCGGCCCGTTCGGTCGGCGCGCCGACAAGGCGCTGGCAGCGTTGCGCGCCGCAGGCGCGACCGACGACGACATCGGGCGGCTCGGCACGCAGTGGCTGGCCGCTCTACGAGCTCGCGATCCGCAGAACCCCGTCATCGAGGTGCAGGCGCCGACCGAGCGGCTCGCTTCCATCGTCGGCGAGGCAGCAACGGGCTTCGACGTCGCGGTCACGCCCTTTGCCCACGACCCCAGCCTGCGGGTCGACGAGGTGGAGGTGCCGGCGACCGATGCCTACTTGGCGGCGCACTGCCCCGACCTCGCGTCGAGCGGCGTCGGCGACGCGATCTGACGCCGCTGGGCGAGCGCGCTGGCGCGGCTCAGGTGCTGAGCACACCTTCGGGGTCGAGGTGCGCCGTGCGACCCACCCACTCGCCATCGCACATGGCTGTTGCCAGCACGGTGTCGGAGGAGGTGCCCCATGCTCGGCGTCCGTCGGCCAGCAGGCAGGCTGCCAGTGCGGTCTCGGGTGCGCCGTCGCGGGTGAACATCACCGTGTAGGCCTCGATGGTGGCGCTGCCCGCTGCCTCTGCCGGTGCAGCCAGCTCGCGGCGAGGCATCGCGTCGATCTCGTCCTGCGGGTGGGCGTGCTGGAACGCGACCGGAGGAGTGGTGGAGTACACGCCGAACGAGTGCTTCGTGGCGTAGCCGCCGTTGGCCCACACCAGGCCCTTTGCTCCCGGGCGGTCGCGCAGGTCGGCCATGACCGTGGCGATGGCGTGCATCACGTAGTTGTTCCAGGGGCCGCCGGCGAAGGCGAGGCCACCGGTGCGGGTGACCTGACGAGCGAGGTCGATACCCAGGCTCTGCGCGCCCAGTTGGACTGCCGACGGGAAGCACGAGTACAGGTCGACCGATCTCGATGTCGTCGATGCCCACTCCGGCCAGCTCGAGTGCTCTGCGCCCGCCGAGCTCGATCGCCGGCGTCTCGGCGAAGCTCCAGCGGTTGCTGATGAAGGTGTGCTCGTGGCAATCGGCGCCGGAGTGCGGGAACACCCAACGCTCGCGGGGCACGCCCAGCGTCGCCGCTTTCTCCGCGCTGCACATGATCAGCGCGGCACCCATGTCGACGTCGTTGTTGGAGTTCATGTACTTCGTGTACGGGTAGCCGATCATGCGGTTGGTGGCCGACGGCGTGCGGATCTCCTCCGCCGTCTTCGCGTCGCGGAGCCAGGCGTAGGGGTTGGCGGCGGCAACCTCGCTGAACCGCGCGTAGAGCTCGCTGCTGAGCACCTGTTGCTGCTGCACCGTGCGCCCGGCCGCAGCGCGCACCGCTGTCTCGAACATCGGGTACACCTGCACGGGCATCACGATGTGGCGGGCGCGCTCGTCGGGGTGGCTCATCGCCAGGTCCTCGCCCAGCAGGCGTGGCATCTGGTCGGGGGGCGAAGTGGGCCAGTGCAGCTCGTCGCCGGCCTTACGGGCACGCATGCGCGTGCGCCACGCCTCGCCGCCGCACAGGATGGCCAGATCCAGCTCGCCGCGCTGGATCTCCAGCGCGGTGCCGTTCACCAACGTCTGCGGGCTGTTGCCGCCCATGGTGGTGGCCGCGGTCTCGCGTGGGGTGAGGCCCAGTTGGTTCGCCACCACCCATGCCGGGTCGCCGTACTTCCAGCTGAGCAGCCCGACCACTCGCACGGAGTCGGGGTTGGGCACCGCGGCCAGCCCGGCATCGGTGGCCGCGGCGCGGACTGCCTCGCACATCAAGGCCGAGGGGTCGAGGGCATCGTCGAGGCCGGTGGCACGGTGGATGAACTGGCCGGCACCGATGAGCACGGGCGTACGAGGGTCGAGCGACATCGTGCCAGGGTAGGAAGTGGCCGCCCCGCGCGGCGAACCGGTGCCCGCGGACGCACAGACCTGGTGGGGTGGGGGAGGAGGTCGCCACCTACACTCGCAGCGATGTCACGGATCGCGATTGGCTCGGATCATGCCGGGTTCGACCTCAAGCAACACTTCGTCGGCGTGCTGCAGCAGCACGGCCACGTGGTGCACGACCTGGGCACGCACAGCACCGAGAGCTGCGACTACCCGCCCATCTGCGCGGCCGTCGGCCGAGCCGTGCGCGACGGCGATGCGGACCTCGGCATCGTGATCGGCGGCAGCGGCCAGGGCGAACAGCTGGCGGCCAACAAGGTGCACGGCGTGCGCGCTGCGCTGTGCAACGACCTGTACACCGCTCGCATGGCTCGCCAGCACAACGACGCCAACGTGCTCAGCATCGGCGGTCGCGTCGTGGGCACCGGCCTTGCCGAGGAGATCCTCGCCGTCTTCCTCGCCACCGCCTTCGAAGGCGGCCGCCACGCCCGTCGGGTCGAGCAGCTGATGCAGATCGAGCGCGACGAAGCAGCCAGCGACCACGAAGCAGCCAACGACCACGAAGCAGCCAACGACCACGAACACGACCAGCCGGAGCACTGACGACATGCCCTTCCCCAGCGATACCAAGCCCGACACCGTCGTCTTCGACCTCATCGATGCAGAGGTGCAACGGCAATGCACCGGGCTGCAGCTGATCGCCAGCGAGAACTTCACCTCGCCGGCCGTGATGCGTGCCGTGGGCAGTGCCCTCACCAACAAGTACGCAGAGGGATATCCGGGCAAGCGCTACTACGGCGGCAACCTGATCGTCGACGAGATCGAGGCCCTGGCCATCGAGCGCGTGAAGCAGCTGTTCGGCGCCGACCACGCCAACGTGCAGCCGCACAGCGGCGCCAACGCCAACATGTGCGCATACCAGGCCATCCTGCAGCCGGGCGACACGGTGCTGGGCCTCAGCCTCGACCATGGGGGTCACCTCACGCACGGCTCGCCGGTCAACGTCAGCGGCAAGCTGTACCACTTCGTCGCCTACCAGGTCACCCCCGGCGACGAACGCATCGACATGGATCAGGTGCGCGACCTCGCACTTCAGCACCGGCCGAAGCTGATCGTGGCCGGCACCACCAGCTACCCGCGGCGCATCGACCCGGCGGCGTTCAAGGCGATCGCCGACGAGGTGGGTGCGCTGTTCCTGTTCGACGCGGCCCACATCGCCGGCCTCATCGCCGGCGGCGAGCACCCCAACCCGGTGCCCTACGCCGACATCGTCACGTTCACCACGCACAAGACGCTGCGCGGCCCGCGCGGTGGTTGCATCCTCAGCACGGCAGCGCTCGCGACGGCCATCGACAAGGCCGTGTTCCCCGGTTGGCAGGGCGGGCCGCTCGAGCACGTGATCGCCGGCAAGGCGGTGGCGTTCCGCGAGGCCCTGCAGCCCGAGTTCAAGGACTACGCGGCGCAGATCGTGAAGAACGCCAGCGCGCTCGCCGAGGCACTCGTGCCCAGGGCTTCCGCCTGGTCAGCGGTGGCACCGACATCCACATGATGGTGGTCGACCTGCGCCCCTTCGACGCCGATCTCACGGGCAAGGAAGCACAGGCCGTGCTCGACCTGGGCGGTGTCACGCTCAACAAGAACACCATCCCCAACGACCCGCGCAGCCCGTTCGTCACCAGTGGCGTGCGCATCGGCACGCCGTCGGTCACCACGCAGGGGATGAAAGAGCCGCAGATGGCGCAGATCGCCGAGCTGATCGCGCGCATCCTGCGGCACCGCACCGACGCGGCTGCGGTCGCCGCCGCGAAGGCCGACGTGGCGGCGTTGTGCGCGCAGTTCCCTGCGTACAGCTGATCGCTACAGTTGCCGCTCGTGAGCAACGTCGCTGACCAACCCCGCCCCCCTCGCTGCGCCGAGGCGTTGGGTGGCGGCGGGCCTGCTCGCCGGCGTGGTGTGGTACCTGGTGGTCATCGGCACCACGTCCATGCAGACGTACCTGCTGCCGGCGTTCGGTGTCGCTGTCGCGTTCGGTGTGCACCGTGGCATGCGCCGGCCGGGGCGCGCGGCCGCGCTGGTCTCGCTGGCCATCACCCTGGTCTCGCTGCTGCTGGCGATGTACTACGTGAACCGGCACCTCGTGGTGAGCTGGTTCAAGGCCAACGGCGATGTCAAGCACATCCCGTTGGTGCCCTACTTCGATTGGATGGCGGAGGTGGTGGGCCACGCACTCACGCAGTCGCCGTCGGCGCCCATCTATGCCGTGCTGGCCCTGGTGGCCGCCGGCTGGTTCGGGATGCAGGGCTTCGACGTGCACGACCCGCAACGCCGGCGAACCTGATGCCGGGCACCGGCGCCTACCTGGTGATCGGCGCCATCGCGGCGGTCGTCACGTTCGTCACCACGCCCATCGTCGGCCGCGTCGCTCGCCGGATGGGGTGGGTGGTGGAGCCCGACGAGCGTCGCGTGCACACCGTTGCCACCCCCGATGTCGGTGGCATCGCGATGTTCATCGGCTTCGTCGCGGCGTTCGGTGCAGCGCGGTTGATGGACACGTTCGATCCGTTGTTCGCGCAGTTCACCGAACCGCGCGGCGTGCTGTTCGCGGCCACGGTCATCTTCGTGGTCGGCTTCATCGACGACGTCCGCGAGATCTCCGCGCCGGCGAAGGTGATGGGCACCATCGTGGCGGGTGTGGTGCTGGTCTGGTACGGCGTCACGATGTTCTACTTCCGCGTGCCGTTCATGGACGTGTACATCCTCAGCGACGACTGGGTGCCGCTCATCACGGTCATCTGGCTGCTCGGGATGACCAGCGCGATCAACTTCATCGACGGCCTCGACGGGCTGGCCGCCGGCATCGTGGCAATCGGTGCCGGCGCGTTCTTCCTGTACAGCCAACGCCTCGGCGACATCCCCGGCATGATCACGCAGCCCAACATCGGGTCGCTCGTCGCCATCCTCACCGTGGGCATCTGCATCGGCTTCCTGCCGCACAACTTCAACCCGGCGCGCATCTTCATGGGCGACGGTGGTGCGCTGCTGCTGGGGTTGCTCTTGGCGGTGAGCACCAGCGTCGTGGGCGGCCGCGCCGACCCCACCAATCCGGGCGTCGGTGGACAGACCTACTTCTTCCTGGCTCCGTTGGTGATCCCGCTGTTCATCCTGGGTGTCCCCATCCTCGACACGCTGTTCGCGATCGTGCGCCGCGCCGCTCGTCGTCAGGGCGTGGCGTCGGCCGACAAGGGGCACCTGCACCACCGCCTGATGGAGATGGGCCACGGCCAGCGGCGCAGCGTGCTCATCCTGTGGGCGTGGACTGCGTTGCTCTCCGCGTTCGTGCTGTACCCGGTGTTCTCCGGCAGCGGCGTCAGCTACATCCCCATCGGTGCGGCGATGCTGGGGCTCGTGCTGTACACGATCCTGCACCCGCAGATCCGCCGCCGCCGGTCGTGATGCCCACACTTCTGCGCCGGGTTTGCGCCGGGGGGCTGTTCGCGGACTAGATTGTGTGCGCGTTCACAAGCTTGGTCACAACGTCGTGTCCGGCGCGCATCCCGAGGAACCTCCACCCGTTGAAAGTCCTTCCCGACCAGCGCACGATCGCTGAGCACCAGCAGTCCGGCCAGACGCTGGGCCGCGGCATGGACTTCGCGCTGGTGGTGCTGGTGTTCCTGGGCATCGGGTACGGCCTCGATCGTTGGCTGGGCACCCGTCCGGCGTTCACGATCGGCCTCGTCGTCTTCAGTGTCGTGGGCCAGTTCATCAAGATGTACTTCGAGTACACCGCCACGATGAAGGTGCACGAAGCCGAACGCGCCGCCGCCATGCAGAGCCAGCCCCGCTACAAGACCGACGGTCGTACAGCAGACGGTCGTACAGCAGACGGACAGGCAGCATGAGCGACGCGCTCGTTGCCACCACCCGCCTCACCGGCCCGGCGCCCGAGGTCGGTGTCACCAGGGACATGGTTCGCCGTGGGCTCATCGTGGCGCCGCTGATGATCGTGGTGTGCGGTTTCGTCTGGGGCATGAACGGCGCCTAAAGCAGTGCGTATGCGATCGCCATCGTGCTGGTCAACTTCACGCTTGCCGCCACGCTGGTTGCCACCACTGCTCGCATCAGCCTGGGTCTCATGATGGGTGCCGTGCTGTTCGGCTACCTCATCCGCCTCGGGCTCATCTTCTTGGCGGTGTTTCTGGTCAAGGACACCGGTTGGATTTCACTTCCGGCACTCGGAACGACCATCATCGTGACGCACCTCGGTCTGCTGATCTGGGAGATGAAGTACGTTGCGCTGTCACTTGCTCATCCCGGCCTGAAGCCCGCTCGCCAGTAATCGCCTGCCACTCATCCATTCGCACTGCCTCATTCGAACCCCTGCCCCACCGAACCACAGGAACACGTCGTGATCGCCGAAGCCTTCTCCTTCCCAGAGATCAACTCGATCTTGCGCTGGAAGGATCTTTTCTCCACGTTCAACAAGATCGCCCTCATCGCGGTCGCGGCCGCAGTGATCGGCTCCGTGATCTTCATCCTCGCCGGTCGCAAGAACCCGCTGGAAGCGCCCAAGGGCGTGCGCAACCTGGCCGAGACCTCGGTGGAGTTCATCGAGAACGGCATCGTCATGCAGACGATGGGCAAGGACGGCCTGGGCTGGACGCCGTTCCTGCTCAGCCTGTTCATCTTCATCTACCTGTGCAACGTGCCGGGCATCATCCCGTTCCTGCAGATGCCGGCCACCGCCCGCATGGCCATCCCGATGTTCCTGGCGTTGCTGGTGTGGGTCATCTACAACGGCGTCGGCTTGAAGCACCAGGGCATCAAGTACCTCACCAACACCATCTGGCCGCCAGGTGTGCCGGTGGCGCTGAAGCCGCTGGTGGGCGTCATCGAGTTCATCTCGAACATCATCGTGCGCCCGTTCTCGCTGACGGTGCGACTCTTCGCCAACATGCTGGCCGGCCACATCCTGCTGGTCACGTTCGCCTTGCTCACCAGCTCGCTGATCACGGCCGAGACGCAGCAGTTCCTGCTCAAGCCGATGGCCATCCTGCCGTTCTTCATGCTCGTCTTCCTCACCGCCTTCGAGGTGCTGGTGGCGTTCCTGCAGGCATACATCTTCACCATCCTCACCGCCGTCTACATCGGCGGGGCGGCACATCCCGAACACTGAGCCGTCCGCTCGTTCAACCCGTCTCCACTACCCAGAACCTCACTAGGAGAATTGCAGAAAATGGAAGCATTCAGCCACCTCATCGGTGCCGCATTCGACCAGCAGCAGGCCGACGCCGACAAGGCAGCATCCGCTGCTGCGTCAGCCGGTTTCGCCTACGGCCTCGCCGCCATCGGCCCCGGCATCGGCATCGGTTACCTCGTCGGCAAGTCCGTCGAGGCGATGGCCCGTCAGCCCGAAGCCGCCGGCATGGTGCGTACCACCATGTTCCTCGGCATCGCCTTCACCGAAGCCCTCGCCCTCATCGGCTTCGTGGTCTTCATCCTCATCGGTCTCTGAGCCGTTTCGAAATTGTCCGTCCTATCCGAAGGAGCTGACGTGCATTCCGCCGTCGTACACCTCCAAGCCATTGACTGGCACGGGTCCACGGTTCACTTCGTTTCTGCTGCCGGTACTGGTGAAGCAGAGGTCGCAGTGAGCAAGGATCCGGGGCCCATCGTTCCCGAAATGAAAGAGCTCGCGTGGGGCGCGGGCTCGTTCGTCGTGTTCGCGCTGCTGATGCGGTTCGTGCTCTTCCCGAAGGTGAAGAAGGGCATGGACGCCCGCTACGAGGGCATCCGTTCCTCGCACGAGACGGCCGACGCCGAGCGGTCGTCGGCTCGCGCCGAGGTGGCCGACTACGAAGCGCAGCTGGCCGGGATCAAGGCCGACGCTGCGCGGGTGGTCGATGCCGCTCGCCAGACGCTGGAAGCGGAACGTCAGGCCACGCTCGCCGAAGTGAACGCCGGCATCGCCGAGCGACGCACCGCGGCAGTGGCACAGGCCGATGCAGTCCGCACCGCAGCACGCGATCAGATCCATGCGGCCGTCAGTGATGTCGCCGGCCGCGCCGGCGAGCTGGCAACCGGGCGTCGCCCGGCCGCCGACATCGTCGATCGAGCCGTCAGCGAGGTGATGGCACGATGAACGTTCTGGGCATCATCGCCACCGCCGGCCGCCTGATGAGCGAGGAGATCGTCACCGACTCGAACGGCGACGTCACCACGCACCACTGGTTGCTCCCCGAAACTGCCGAGATCATCTACGGCGGGCTCGCCTCGCTGATCATCTTCTACGCGCTGTTCAAGTTCGGCGGCCCGCTCGTCAAGAAGAGCTTCGCCGCTCGCACCGAGAAGATCCAGAAAGAGCTCGATGCCGCCGCCGCCGACAAGTCGGCCGCAGCGACCGAGGCCGCCGGCATCCGTGCCGCCAAGGGCGACATCGCCGCCGAGCGGGCTCGCCTGCTCAGTGACGCCGAGACCCAAGCCGCAGCGGTGCTGGAAGATGGTCGGGCCCGCCTGGCCGTCGAAGTCGCCGATGTGGAGGCCAAGGCCGTCACCGACATCGCCAGTGCCCAAGGTCGCGTGGGCGACGAGCTGCGTGCGGAGATCGCCCGCCTCTCGGCGGCCGCCGTCGACCACGTGGTCACCGGGTCGCTCGACGACGCCACCCAGCAAGAACTGATCGAGAACTTCATTGCACGAGTTGGAGCGAGCGCATGAGCGACAACCCCCCCCCCCCCCCCCCGCGGGGGGGGGCGGGCTCCGGAGGTTGGAGCGAGCGCATGAGCGACAACCGCATCGAAGGCTACGCACGTGGCCTGTTCGAGATCGCCCGCGCCGAAGGCACGCTCGACGAGGTGGAGGACGAGCTCTTCCGCTTCGCCCGCAGCTTCGAGAGCAGCGATGCACTGCGCACCGCGCTCTCCGACGAGCAGATCCCGCCGGCCAAGCGCCAGGCGATCATCGAAGACCTCCTCGGCGGCAAGGCCACCAGCACCACCACCCAGCTGATCTCGATGGTCGTCGGGTCGGGTCGCACTCGTGACCTGCCGGCAATCGTCGATCTGCTGGTGGCCCGTGCCAGCTCGGCCAAGCACCAGGAAGTCGCCGAAGTCCGTACCGCGGTGGCACTCACCGCCGACCAGCAGACGCGCCTCGCAGCTGCACTGGTCAACGCCACCGGCAAACAGGTGAACCTGAAAGTCGTGGTCGATCCGTCCGTACTGGGCGGCATCGTGGCCACCGTGGGCGACACCGTCATCGACGGCAGCGTCCGTACCCGCATCGACCAGCTGAAGTCCCGCCTGTAGCTGTCAACAATGAACGACATACGCCAAAATCGGAGCAACGAAGAACATGGCTGAACTGACACTGAGCGCCGGCGACATCGCAGCGGCGCTGAAGAAGAACCTCGATGGTTTCGAGCCCTCGCTCGAGGCCCGCACCGTTGGCCGCGTCACGCAGGTGGGCGACGGCATCGCCCGCATCAGCGGGCTGCCCGACTGCGCCGTCAACGAGCTGCTCGAGTTCGAGGATGGCACCGTCGGCCTGGCATTGAACCTCGACGAAGAATCCATCGGCGCCGTGGTGCTGGGTGAAGGCTTCGAGATCGAAGAGGGCCAGACCGTGAAGGCCACCGGCCGCATCCTCTCGGTGCCGGTGGGCGACGCGATGCTCGGTCGCGTGGTCAACGCGCTCGGCCAGCCGATCGACGGCAAGGGCGACATCGTCGGCGGCATCCAGCGCCGCGTGGAGATCCAGGCGCCCGGCATCATGGGCCGCAAGCCCGTGCACGAGCCGCTGCAGACCGGCATCAAGTCGATCGACGCGATGACCCCCATCGGCCGTGGCCAGCGCCAGCTGATCATCGGCGACCGCAAGACCGGCAAGACCACGGTCGCCGTCGACGCGATCATCAACCAGCGCGGCCTGGGCGTGAAGTGCATCTACGTCGCCATCGGCCAGAAGGGGTCCACGGTCGCCCAGACGGTGGAGACCCTGCGCCAGTACGGCGCAATGGAGTACACCGTCGTCGTGGCCGCTCCGGCCTCCGACCCGGCGCCCTTCAAGTACCTCGCTCCCTACGGTGGCTGCGCCATGGGCCAGCACTGGATGGAGAACGGCGAGCACGCCCTCATCGTGTACGACGACCTCTCCAAGCAGGCCGAGGCCTACCGCCAGGTGTCGCTGCTGCTGCGCCGCCCGCCGGGCCGCGAGGCCTACCCCGGCGACGTGTTCTACCTGCACAGCCGCCTGCTCGAGCGTGCCGCCAAGCTCTCCGACGAGCGTGGCGCCGGGTCGCTCACGGCCCTGCCGGTCATCGAGACCAAGGCCGGCGACGTGTCGGCGTACATCCCCACCAACGTGATCTCGATCACCGACGGCCAGGTGTACCTGCAGGACAACCTGTTCAAGTCGGGTGTGCGCCCGGCCGTCGACGTGGGCATCTCGGTGTCCCGCGTGGGTGGCGCGGCGCAGATCAAAGCGATGAAGAGCGTGTCGGGCACCCTGAAGCTGGATCTCGCCCAGTTCCGTGAGCTCGAGGCGTTCGCCACGTTCGGCTCGGAGCTCGACGCCATCTCCAAGGCTCAGCTCGAGCGTGGCTACCGCCTGGTCGAGCTGCTGAAGCAGCCGCTCAACAGCCCGATGCCCGTCGAAGAGCAGGTCGTGGTCGTGTTCGCCGGCACCAAGGGCTACCTCGACAGCCTGCCCGTGCCCGATGTGCGCCGCTTCGAAGGCGAGCTGCTGGCGCACGTGCGCAGCACCCAGGGCGGCCTGCTGGCCGGCATGCGCAGCAACCCCAAGGCCGACGTGCCCGCCGAACTGGCCGACATCATCGCCGCCTTCAAGGAGACGTTCGTCGCCGCCAGTGCAGCCACCGCCAAGGCGGCCGCCGACGTGCTGGCCACCGATGCGGCCGAGCTCGGCGAAGCCCACAGCAACAAGACCCTGGCAACGGAGTAATCATGGCCGGAGGTCAGGAGCGCATTCTTCGTGGACGCATTCGCAGCGTCCAGGCCACGAAGAAGATCACGCGCGCCATGGAACTCATCGCTGCGTCCCGCATCGTCAAGGCCCAGCAGCGGGTTGCCGCCGCCGTGCCGTACAGCGAGCAGATCACCGAGGTGGTGAAGGGATCTCGCCGCGGCCGGTGGTTCGTCGCAGTCGCCGCTGCTGTAGTCGCGCGGCGAAGTGCGCACCACGGCCTACGTGGTCATCACCGCCGACCGTGGGCTGTGTGGCGGCTACAACTCGGGCGTGCAGCGTGCGGCCGAGGGCGAAGTGAAGGCCGACGTGCTCGACGGCAAGGACTACGCATTGGTCACCATCGGCCGCAAGGCCGAGGGCTACTTCAAGTTCCGCGGCTACAACATCGCCACCGCCTACGGCGGCTTCAGCGACAGCCCCACGTATGCGCACGCTCGCGAGATCGGCCAGGACGTGGTGGCGCGCTACGTTGCCGGCGAGTTCGATCGCGTCGAGCTGGTCTACACACGCTTCATCAGCGCCGGCTCGCAGGAAGTGGTGCTGCGCCCGCTGGTGCCACTGGATCGCGAGACCGTGGCGGGCGGCGACGGCAAGGCGCCCGACGCGGCCGGCACGCCCAGCGACTACGAGTTCGAGCCCGATCCGGGCACGATCCTCGACACCCTCCTGCCCCGCTACGTGGAGGCCCGCATCTATGCGGCCCTGCTCAACGCAGCGGCCAGCGAGCACGCCTTCCGCCAGAGAGCGATGAAGAGCGCCACCGACAACGCCGAGGAACTGATCAAGAACCTCAGCCGCATCATGAACCGCGCCCGCCAGGACAGCATCACCACCGAGATCATGGAGATCGTCAGTGGTGCCGAAGCCCTCTCGGGCGGCAAGTCGCAACGGCAGGTGCAGCTCATCGAGCTGGGCCCGCTCACCGACGCAACATCCGTCTCCTCCACCCAGCACTCTGGCGACTGAAGCAAGAAAGAGCTACTGCCATGACCATCACTGACACAGATCGCAAAGACGGCCGCGTGGTCGGCATCGCCGGCCCCGTGATCGACGTCGAGTTCCAGCCCGGCTCGCTGCCCGAGCTGAACAACGCGCTCGAGTTCACCGTCAACGTCGACGGCAAGGACGTGACCGTGCTGGCCGAGGTTGCTCAGCAGCTGGGCAACAGCCGTGTGCGTGCCGTGTGCATGAAGCCCACCGACGGCCTCACCCGTGGCACCTCGGTGCGCGACACCGGGCGCGGCATCAGCGTGCCCGTGGGCGACCGCACCCTCGGCCATGTGTGGAACGTGTGGGGCGAAGTGCTCGACGCCGACAACGCCGACTTCGCCGATGTCGAGCGGTGGGAGATCCACCGTCCGGCCCCCGACTTCGCTGCCCTCGAGCCGAGCAAGCGCCTGTTCGAGACCGGCATCAAGGTCATCGACCTGCTCACCCCGTACGTCGCCGGTGGCAAGATCGGCTTGTTCGGTGGTGCCGGCGTCGGCAAGACCGTGCTCATCACCGAGATGATCCGCCGCGTGGCGCAGAACCACGGTGGTGTGTCGGTGTTCGCCGGTGTCGGCGAGCGCACCCGTGAGGGCACCGACTTGATGATCGAGATGACCGAGTCGGGTGTGTTCGAGAAGGCAGCCCTCGTCTTCGGCCAGATGGACGAGCCGCCGGGCGTGCGCCTGCGCGTCGCCCTCTCGGCGCTCACCATGGCCGAGTACTTCCGCGACGTGCAGAACCAGGACGTGCTGCTGTTCGTCGACAACATCTTCCGCTTCGTGCAGGCCGGTTCCGAAGTGTCCACCCTGCTGGGTCGCATGCCGTCGGCCGTGGGCTACCAGCCCACCCTGGCCGACGAGATGGGCCAGCTGCAGGAGCGCATCACCTCCACCCGTGGTCGGTCGATCACCTCGCTGCAGGCCGTGTACGTGCCCGCCGACGACTACACCGACCCGGCCCCGTTCACCACCTTCACCTTCCTCGATGCCACCACCGAGCTCAGCCGTCAGATCGCCTCCCTGGGCATCTACCCGGCCGTGGACCCGTTGGCCTCCACCTCGACCATCCTGCAGCCCGAGGTCGTGGGCGATCGTCACTACTCGGTGGCCCGTCGCGTGCAGGAGATCCTGCAGCGCTACAAGGAGCTGCAGGACATCATCGCCATCCTCGGTCTCGACGAGCTGTCGGAAGAAGACCGCCTCACGGTGTCGCGTGCCCGCAAGGTGCAGCGCTTCCTCAGCCAGCCGTTCTACGTGGCCGAGGTGTTCACCGGCGTCTCCGGCGAGACCGTGCCGGTGGCCGAGACCGTGGAGAGCTTCGAGGCCATCGTCAACGGTGAGCTCGACGAAGTTCCCGAGCAGGCGTTCCTCAACGTCGGCGGTGTCGAGCAGGTGCTGGCGAAGGCCAAGGCCCTCCAGGAAGGCACTGCCTGATCATGGCCACGATGCAGGTCGAGCTGGTGTCGCCGGAGAAGGTGATCTTCTCCGGCGAGGCCACACAGGTCATCACCCGCACCCTGGGTGGTGGCGAGATCGCCTTCCTGCCCGGCCATGCCCCGTTCCTGGGGGCGTTGGTGGAGAACCACACGCGCATCACGCTGGCCGATGGCCAGGTGCTCGACGTGGCGGTGCACGGCGGTTTCGTGCAGGTCAGCGGCAACACCGTCAGCATCCTCAGCGACACCGCCGAGCTCGGCGAGCACATCGACCGCGCTCGCGCACTGAGGGCCAAGGACTCCGCCGAGGAACTGCTGCGTCGCGAACACGACGCGGAGGCCGTCTCCGCGCTCGGTCGGGCACACGCCCGCCTGTCGGCCTCCGGCGGCCTGGCCGGCACCCCGCAGGGCTCACACTGACCCTCGCCGTCGCGTGCGGCCGTCGAGGTGCCAGGCATAGCCTGGCGGCATGGCTACTCAACCTTTCCGTTCACCTCAGCACTCGTCACCGGTGCATCCAGCGGCATCGGCGAGGCAATGGCCGAGCTGCTCGGCGCGGCCGGTGTGCCCACGGTCGTGGTCGCCCGCCGCAGCGACCGCTTGCACGCGCTGGCCGAGCGCTTTCCCTCGATCGAGGTGCTGGTCGCCGACCTCGGCCGGCCGCCGGGCTGGCCTGCAGTGGTCGCGCGCGTCGAGCACGAGGCCGCGCCCATCGACCTGGTGGTCAACAACGCCGGCTTCGGCACGTCCGGCGAGTTCCACGAGCTCGACCCGGATCGCCTCGATGCCGAGGTGCAGCTCAACGTCGCCGCGCTCACTCGTCTCAGCCGTGCCGCACTTGGCGTGATGGTGCCGCGCGGGCGCGGCTACCTGCTCAACGTGAGCAGCGTGGTCAGCTTCCAGCCGGCGCCGAAGCTGGCCGTGTACGCCGCGACCAAGGCATACGTCACCAGCCTCACCGAGAGCCTCCACGAGGAAGTGCGCGGCACCGGCGTGCACGTCACGGCGCTGTGCCCCGGCCTCACCCGCACCGAGTTCCAGAGCGTCAGCAGCACCGAGAGCTACGCCACCCAGTACCCGAAGTTCGCCTGGCTCGAGCCCGACGAAGTGGCCAAGGCCGGCCTCGACGATGTGGCCAAGGGCAAGGCGTTGTCCGTGCCCGGCGTGCTCTACAAGGGCATGGTCGCCGCGGCCGGGGTCACCCCGCGGGGCCTCGCTCGCCGGCTGAGCCGCGTGCTGCAGCGCGGCGTCAGTACTCGACGCTGGCGAAGCTGGCGAGCTTGTCGATGCGGTGACGGGCGTCGATCATGCGCACGGTGCCGCTGCGCGAGCGCATCACGAGGCTCTGGGTGCGTGGCGCCACCGTGCTCGTAGCGCACGCCGCGCATCAGCTCGCCGTCGGTGATGCCGGTGGCGGCGAAGAAGCAGTTGTCACCCTGTACGAGATCGTCGGTGGTGAGCACTCGTGACAGGTCGTAGCCCGCTGCGATGGCGTCGTCGCGCTCGGCATCGTTGCGCGGAGCGAGCAGCCCCTGGATCTCGCCGCCCATGCCCTTCAACGCAGCTGCGGAGATGACGCCTTCGGGCGTGCCGCCGATGCCGATGAGCACGTCGACGCCCGCATCGGGCCAGCCGGTGGCGATGGCGCCGAAGGTGTCGCCATCGCCGATCAACTTCACGCGGGCGCCGGTGGAGCGCACTTCCGCGATGAGGTCTTTGTGGCGATCGCGGTCGAGGATGACAGCGGTGAGGTCGCGCACCTGCTCGCCCTTGGCCTTCGCGATCCAGCGCAGGTTCTGGGTGGGCGAGGCGGTGATGTCGATGCAGCCGACGGCTTCGGGGCCGACGGCGATCTTGTGCATGTACACGCACGGCCCGGGGTTGAACATCGTGCCCCGCTCGCTGACGGCGATGACGGCGATGGCGTTGGCCCGGCCGTAGGCGGTGAGCGTGGTGCCGTCGATCGGGTCGACGGCGACATCGGTGAGCGGGGCTGTGCCGTCGCCGACGCGCTCGCCGTTGAACAGCATCGGCGCTTCGTCCTTCTCGCCCTCGCCGATGACGACGATGCCGTCCATCGGCACGGTGGACAGCACGGTGCGCATGGCGTCGACGGCGGCGCCGTCGGCGCCGTTCTTGTCGCCGCGGCCCACCCATCGGGAGGCGGCGAGCGCGGCCGATTCGGTGACACGCACCAGTTCGAGCGCGAGGTTGCGATCAGGCTTCTGCGAGTTGGCGATCATCGAACCCCACCGTAGTGGTTGGCGAGGGGCGCGGCCTCAAGAGCCTCGAGACCGCGCCCCGCGCGAGGTGTTACCGATGGATCGGCACAGGCACCAGTGGGTCGTCGGCGGATGGCCGTGGCCGGCGAAGCCGGGTGCGATCGCGACGTGATGGGGAGATGCGCTGGGTGGCGCGACGACGGCGATGGAGCCGGGGCGGCCGTGCCAGGGCCGGCGGACGCTGGCGGGTGCAGGCGCCGGCGAGCGGAGCGCCGCCACGGCCCAGAGCGGGGTGCAGCGCTGCAACATGGGGCACCTCCTTCCGGGTGGCGTGGAGGCCAGGTGCGGCATGTCCAGCGGATTACGTCCGGCAGGGCGGCGCCCGCAGCTTCGAGTGCCGCCATGTCGCCGATCCCAGCGGAGCGTTGCGTCGGTGGCACGACCTCACCGAGCCGCGCCTGGCTCAGGGCGGCCGATGCTGGCCTTTGCGGCGTCGACCGCAGGTGTGGCATGGCTGGTGGTGCACCGGTTCGACGGCAGCGCCGACGGGTGGCCAGTGCCCCGCCGTTGCGCCCGGGCAGGGGGCTGGGCGGCGGGGCGTGGGCGTTCACTCCCGATGGCGGCGCCGTCGTTTCATCGGCGCCGACGGCAACCTGTGGCGCCAGACGATCGACGGGCCGGCCCGCCGCGCGGCTCACCGCCCCCGGGCCGGATCGAGTGGCCACGAGTCCGTGCGTTGCAGCTGACGGTGACGCGATCGTCTACGTCCTCGATCTCGAGGAGGTGCACCGGGTCGACGTGGCGAGTGGGCACACGACGCGACTGGACGACGGTACGGCCGACTTCTGCATGGACGCGTTCGTCGATGCCGACGGAGTGAGCGTGCGCTGGCAGGCCTGGAACGTGCCCGACATGCCGTGGGATCGCAGCCGGGTGCAGCGTGTCGGTGTCGATGGGCTCGTGCACGACGAGCCCGACCTCGCGGGTGGTGCAGCAGCCTCGCCCGCTGCCCGACGGCACACCGTGTGCGTTCGCGACGATTCGGGATGGCTGAACGTCTGGGTGGGCGAGCAGCCGCTGATCGAGGAACCGTTCGAGCATGCCGGGCCGAGTTGGGGGCCGGGGCAGCAGTCGTTCGTCGTCTCGCCCGACAACCGGCAGGTTGCGTTCACCCGCAACGATGGCGGCTTCGGTCGGCTCTGCGTGGTGAACCGCCGACGGGCACGTGCGCGAGATCGCCCGCGGGGTGCACGGCCAGCTCGCGTGGGTGGGCAGCGACTGGCCGCCGTGCGCTCCGGCGCCCGCACACCCACCCAGGTGGTCGTGTACGACACCGCCACGTGGCAGCGCACGGTGGTTGCAGTGGGGCCGCAGCACGAGTGGCAGGTCGGCGATCTGGTGGAGCCGGAGCGGGTGGAACTGCCGGTGCCGATGGCGGCTCACGCGGTTGTATCGCCCGCCGCTCGGCGCGCCGGCGGGCGCGGAGCGCGCTCATCGTGTGGCTGCACGGCGGCCCGACGGATCAGTGGCAGGTCACGTTCATGCCGCGCCTGGCCTTCTGGCTGTCGCGCGGGTGGAGCGTCCTGGTGCCCGACCACCGTGGCTCCACCGGCCACGGTCGCGCGTACCAGCAGGCGCTGCGTGGTCGGTGGGGCGAGCTCGACGTCGCCGACACGCTCGCCGTCACCCGCCAGGCGCACGCTCAGGGCTGGGCATGCCGCACGCACGGTGGTGTTCGGCAGCTCGGCCGGTGGGTTCACTGCCTTGGGGGCGGTGGCGATCGACCCGCGTCGCTTCGCCGCCGCGGTGCTGCTCTACCCGGTGACCGACCTCACCGAGCTGGCCGAGCGCAGCCATCGCTTCGAGCGGCACTACACCAGCACGCTGGTGGGTGCGCTGCCCGAGACCCTGCCGCTGCACCGGCTGCGGTCGCCCACGTTCCATGCCGATCGGTTCGCCGGCACGCCGCTGCTGCTGCTGCACGGCGACGACGACCTGGTGGTGCCGGTGCGGCAGAGCCCGGTGTTCGCGCACCGGGTACGAGCAGCAGGCGGCGACGTGCAGCTGCACGTGTACCCCGGCGAAGGCCATGGCTTTCGGCAGGTGGCCAACCAACTCGACGAGTATCGCCGAGCTGAAGAGTTCCTGGCTCGCTACGTGCCGCTAGCGTCTCGGTCGTGAGCGAAGACTGGAATCCCGACGATCCCGATGCGACGCGGGTGCTGTACGACCTCGGTCGCTGGTCGTTCGACCAGCAGGCAGAGCTCGCCGCCGAGCTTGCCGAGGCCGAGGTCCCACACACATGGGATGGCAGCGAGCTGGTGGTGCCCGAGTCGCACGAGGCGCTGGCCGACAGCACCATCACTCGCGTGGAGGAGCGTCTGGGCATCGTGTACGACGACACGGCCGAGCCGGCGCACGACACGCCGTCGGCACAGCCGATCGACATCGCCGACGGAGTGGCTGCGACGGAGTACGACCTGGGCGACTGGCCCGAGGGCGACCGTCAGTCCATCACCCGGGCCCTCACTCGCCAACAGATCCCTTACCGGTGGGAGGACGACCTGCTGTTGGTGACCACCGAGCACGAGGCGATCGCCGAGTCGCTGATGGACATGATCGAGAAGGGCGAGTTCGCCACGCACGGCGACGACCTCGACTTCGACCTCGACGGCGACGACGAGCGACCAGCGCTGCCGTTCGAGACGCTCACCACCTTCTTCCTGGCGGGTCAGCGCTTGCAGAAGAACCCGCTCGATGCCGATGGTCTCGAGCAGTTGCTGCAGGCCACCGAAGTGGCCGAGCCCACCCGGCCGCCCTATGGCGTCGACATTCGACTGTGGCAGCGCACCTGCGAGCTCGCCGACGAACTGGCCGATGCGCTCGTGGACGGCGACGAACCCGATCACGACGCCGCGGTCGCGGTCGCGGCAGAGCTGTACGACCTGCTGCGCCCGTACATCTGAGCATCGGCGCTGCTGAACGACATGCTGCTCGCCGAACTGCAGCTCTGGCACACCCGCCCGGTCACGCCCACCCGTCGCATTGCGTTGGGGCACCTGGTGCTGCCCACCGATCCGGCGCCAGGCCTGGGTGGCGTTCTGCTGGCGGCGGTGGTGGCCGCGTATCTTCCCGATGTCGACGAGGAGCTGCACCCCGACATCGGCCGCTTGATCGACCAGGTGGTGCGCGGTGAGCGGGTGGTGCAGCCTCGCTTGCAGCACCGCTACCAGATCGATCGGCACGGACTCGCGACCAGCGTGCATCAGCTCAACGGCGACGCCGACCACGTCGAGTTCGACCTGCACTCGATGGGCCGCCCGCTCTCGCAGGTGCTCGGCGCGATCTACGCTCGAGCGGCTGGCGTTGGATGCGCGCCGGGATGGCCCCGGTGCTGCACCGGGCGATGCGCTGGCGGGGCCCATCGGGCCGTCGTTCGTGGCCGACATCACCGGGGTCAGCCGCACCGATCTGGTCGGTGTCGCCGACCCGCGAGTCTGGGCGCTCGACCTGCTCGGCTTCCCGATGGGCACGGCCAAGGTCACCAAGAAGGACGTGATGGCCCTGTTCCGCACGCGGTTGCGCGAGGCCCACCCCGACCATGGCGGCGACGACGCCACCGCCGGGCCGGCTCGGCCAGCACCCACTCCAGCCTGCTCGCGATCGAGGCCGCAGTCGCGCCCACGCCGTGCGTTCGCGCCGACTTCGCCTACCGCACAGCCGGGCGCCGGGCGCCCGATCGTGCGCCGGTGCTGCTGCAGACAGTGCGTGACGCGGCGGCTCCGCTGCTCGCGGTTGCCGGCGACACGCTGGTGCTGGGCGGTCGGTCGATGGGCGGCCGCATCTGTTCCATGGTGGTCGGCGACGAAGCGAACCCATTGCCCGCGAAGGGCCTCGTGCTGATCTGCTACCCCCTGCACCCGCCGGGCAAGCCCGATCGCTTGCGAGTGGAGCACTTCCCACGGCTGACGGTGCCATGCCTGTTCATCTCCGGCACGAAGGACGCATTCGGCACCCCCGACGAGCTCAGCGGTGGACGGCGACGATCCCCGGCCCGGTGACCCACGAGTGGCTGGAGGGCAAGGGCCACGACCTGAAGGGCTGCGACGAGCGCATCGCCGCCCTGGAGCGGTCTCTGGGTAGTGCCGCACGGCGATGTACGCCGCCACCAGTTGGCCCACGCTGAGCGCGGCGATGAGCGACCCGAAGCTGGCCCCCCGATCGCGTAGCTGACCCACCAGCAGGATGCCGATACTGCCGCTGAGCAACGCGGTGGCCGTGACCAGGCCGTTGGCCGTTCCACGGTTGCCGGTGGGGAACAGCTCGGCGCGGTAGACCGCGAACGCGGGGTAGGCCATCGCCGCAGTGAAGCCGCCCACGAACGAGAACGCCCACATCGCCGGCCCGCCAACCAAGAACGCGCCGACCAGGCACGCGGTGGACAACGGTGTGCAGATGGCGATGAGGCGGCGGCGACCCATCGCATCGGCGAGTTGCCCGCCGAGGATGAGGCCGATGCCGGCGGGCGTGGCGGTGGCCACCGTGAAGAGCGCGATGTCGCCTCCGCTGTAGCCGCGCACGTCGGTGAGGTAGCGGTTCTGGAAGAACGATGCAGGTGCCACGAACAGGTTGGCGGCGAAGGCGACGGAGGCGATGAGCGCGAGCCGCCGGCGGTTCATGCGCGGCGAGATCGGGTGCACCGTCTCGAAGCGACGAGTCTCGGTGAGGTGCCGTGTGAGGCTGACCGCGACCGGCAGCCACACGAGCGAGAGCAGGTACACGAAGCGCCAGCCCTCGTCGCCGAGGTCGGCCAGCTTGAGTGCGGTCACGGCGACGAACCCGCCCAACCCAGCGGCCATGGCCAGCACGCTGACGGCGTAGGCGCGGCTGTTGCGGGGCATGTCTTCCGCGGCGGCCACCGCCGCCAACAGGGCCATCGCGATGCCCAGTGGCCGTGCAACGGTCTGGGAGACGACGAGCAGCCCGAAGGAGGGGGCCAGTGCGCCCAGCGCGCAGAACAGGGGCGTGAGCCAGGCGAGCAGCATGATCGTGCGGCGGCGACCGACGCGATCGGCGAGCACCGCGAACGGCAGGGCGATGACCACCCCCAGGCGCACGACGGCGCCACCGATGCTCTGCCCGCCGGAGGACACGCCGAAGCTGTCGGCAGCGAAGTTGGCCGTCTGGGTGAACAACGTGTTCGCGAAGGTGGCGGAGCTGGATGCCACTGCCAGCAGCGCCAGTGTGCGCACCTGCCGTTCGTCGAGGCGGTCGGGTGGCGCCCACCACGGGTTACGAGTGCCGGCGGGCCGGCGAGCGCGCAGAGCGCTCCGCAGTGGCCGTGCGAAGAGCCACCCGAACCACGGGAGGTCGAGGCGATAGGTGATGGTTTCGGTCACCGAGCCGTCGGCGTCGGTGAAGACCTCGCGTCGATAGTGGCGGAACGGGCCCACGAACTGGGAGAACGAGCCGTCGGCTTCGGCGTGTTCGTCGAGCACATCGGTGCGTGGCTGTAGCGCCAGCACCGCGGCGGGCGACCCTGCCGGCCACACCTGCGTGATCGGGCCCCGCTTACGAGTGAAGGGTCGCCACGGCACCGAACGGAGGCTATCTGTGGCGGCCGCACACCCTGGCCGGCGAGGCATACTTGAACACGTCATGAACGAAGAGCGAATCCTCATCCGGCGCGCCGGGCCGTTGCACGGCGAGGTCGTCATACCCGGTGCCAAGAACTCGGTGCTCAAGCTGATGGCGGCCACGCTGCTGGCCGATGGCACGTCCACGCTCACCAACGTTCCCGACATCGGTGATGTGGGCATCATGGCCGAGCTGCTCGCCGCCATCGGTGTGCGCAGCGAGTGGGCCGGCGCCGGCACCCTGCGACTCGTCAACGACGGCGACATCTCGCCGGTTGCGCCCTACGAACTGGTCGAGCGCATCAGAGCCAGCATCAACGTGCTCGGCCCGCTGCTGGGCCGGTTCGGTCGGGTGTCGCTGTCGCTGCCCGGTGGCGACGACTTCGGGAGCCGTCCCATCGACATGCATCTGCGCGGGCTGGAGGCCATGGGCGCCACCTTCGAACTGCAGCACGGTGTGGTCGAGGCCCGCGCCGAACGCCTGCACGGCGCCGACATCACGCTCGACTTCCCCAGTGTGGGGGCCACCGAGAACATCCTCACCGCCGCCGTGCACGCCAAGGGCACCACGGTCATCGACAACGCGGCGCGCGAGCCCGAGCTCTCCGACCTGTGCAACTTCCTGGTGAGCATGGGGGCACAGATCGAAGGCATCGGTTCCTCCACGCTGGTGGTGCACGGGGTGCAGCCCGGCGATCTCCATGCCGCCGACCACCGTGTGGTGGCCGACCGCATCCAGGCGGCCACGTACCTGGCCGCGGTCGCGGTCAGCGGCGGCGAAGTGACGTTGCGCGGGGCCTGCGCCGAGCACATGGAGATGCTGCTGCGCCGGTTCCACGACATGGGGCTCACCGTCACCACCGTCGGCGACGGCTTGGCGGTGTGGGCCAACGGCCGGCTGCGCAGCATCGACGTGGCCACGCTGCCGTACCCCGGCATCGCCACCGACTACAAGCCGCTGATCGTCACCATGCTGTCGGTGGCCGACGGCGTCGGCATCGTCACCGAGAACCTGTACCCCGGCCGCTTCCGCTATGTGGAGGAACTGCAGCGCCTCGGCGCCGACATCCGCGCCGACGGCCACCACGCGGTCGTGCGCGGTGTCCCTCACCTCAGCGGCGCCCCCGTGCGAGCACCCGACATCCGTGCCGGCGCGGCGCTCATCGTGGCCGGGCTGGCCGCCGAGGGCGACACCACGGTCACCGGCGTCCACCACATCGATCGTGGCTACGACGATCTGGTGGGCAGGCTGGCTGCGCTGGGTGCCGACATCGAGCGAGTGCCGGCGAGCTAAGGCCTGTCGTCGCTGTGCGGCGTCGACGAGTGCTTCGCCGCGCTGCGCTCCACTCGCCCCTTGGCCAGCCGCAGCAGGGCTGCAATGACCAGGATGGGGCCGAGCACCAGCAGGATCTCGTCCCACCCGCCCTGATGGGCGAGCAGCGCGTTCACGAGACTTCGATGATGAGCAGCACGTCGTCGGTGACGTGGCTCTCCACTTCGTAGGTGCCGGCCTCGTCGAGGGTGAAGTTGAACGTCGCCATCACGCCGGCGTCGACCGACTGCTCGAGCTCGACGCCGTGCACGTGGAACTCGTCGGCAGCGTCGGGATTGGTGATGTTGAGCGTGATGTCGGCGCTCACCTTCACCTTCACGACCCGGTCCTCGCCACTGTCGACGCCGACGACCACGTCGATCTGCACCGGGCCGTCGACGGCCGTTTCCGGCGTGGTGACCTGCACCACGGTGGTGCCGGCGCCGGAGGCTGCGGTGTCGGGAGTGGTGGCGGCAGTGGTGTCGGCGGGGGCCGTGGTGGTGGCGACGGTGGCGGGTGACTCGGTGGTGGATGATGACGAGTCGTCGCCGCATGCCCCCAGCAGCAAGAGCGCAACGGGAATGGAAGCAAGGGCACGAACTGTTCTCATGAAGCGCAATCCTATGGTTTGTGGTGATTCAATGGTCGTTCGGCCCGTTGTGAAAGTTCCTCGATGCGCACTCAAGTGGAAGAAACGATCGAAGTGATCCGGCCTGCGCTGCAGGCCGACGGTGGCGACATCGTGCTACGCGACGTCGATGAGGCCACCGGCATCGTCACGGTCACCCTCATCGGCGCGTGTGGCACCTGCCCGGCCAGCAGTCAGACCCTGAAGGCCGGCATCGAGCGCATCATGCGCGACCGCATCGATGGTGTCACGGAAGTCATCAACGTCGTACCCGACGAGCTATGAGCCGCCGGTCGGTGCCGGTGCCCGAGCTGTTCCTCGCCGCCGGCGGCGGCGATCGCGGCGCGCTGGCTCGCCTGTTGTCGCTGGTGGAACGCGGTGGCGAGGAAGCGCGCGAAGTGAGCAGATTGTCCTACCCGATCTCGGGCAAGGGGTACACGGTCGGGCTCACCGGGGCGCCGGGCGCGGGCAAGAGCACGCTCACCTCGGCCGTCATCGGCCTGCTGCGCTCGCTGGGCGAGGAGGTGGCGGTGCTGGCCATCGATCCATCGTCACCGTTCACCGGCGGTGCCATCCTGGGGGATCGCGTGCGCATGCAGGACCACGCCACCGACCCCGGCGTGTTCATCCGCTCGATGGCCACTCGCGGCCACCTCGGCGGCCTGTCGCTGGCCACGCCCGAGGCCGTACGCCTGCTCGATGCGATCGGTCGCCACTGGATCCTGGTGGAGACGGTGGGCGTGGGCCAGGTGGAGGTGGAGATCGCCGGCAAGGCCGACACCACCGTGGTGGTGGTCAACCCGGGCTGGGGCGATTCGGTGCAGGCCAACAAGGCCGGGCTGATGGAGATCGCCGACGTGTTCGTGATCAACAAGGCCGACCGCAAGGGGTGGGAGGAAACCCGCCGCGACCTCGAGCAGATGCTCGAGCTCAGCGATCTCGCGCACGAGGCGTGGCGCCCGCCCATCATCCCCGTGGTGGCCACCGAGAAGCGGGGCGTGCCCGAGCTGTGGGCCACCGTGCAGGCGCACCGAGAGTTCATCGAGGCCAGCGGCGAACTGGTGCGTCGCCGCGAGTTCCGCCTGCGTGAGGAGCTGCGCGAGATCGTCGCCCGGCGGCTCGAGCAGCGAGCACGCGAGCTGGCCACCGGCGATCGATGGAACGAGCTGCAGGCCGCCGTGTTCGATCGCACCCTCGACCCGTGGGCTGCCGCCGACGAGATGCTGCGCACCGTCGGCGCCTGACGGCCTGGTTGCGTGCTCGAACCGCGCCCGAACATTAGGGTGCGGGCATGGGTGAACTGGTGCTGGTGGAGCGACGTGGCGATGGCGTGGCCGTGGTCACGCTCAACAATCCGAAGGTGAACGCGCTGTCGCAGGCGCTGCTGGCCGACCTGCACCAGGCCGCCCTCGGCCTCACCGCCGACCCTCCGGGCGCTGTCGTGGTCACCGGCGGCGAGCGGTTGTTCGCCGCCGGCGCCGACATCAGCGAGTTCGGCGGGCCCGAGGCGGGGCGTGCCATCGGTGAAGGCTTTCATCGCGCGCTCGACGCGGTCGCGGCCATTCCGCGGTTCGTGATCGCCGCTGTCAGCGGCTATGCGTTGGGTGGAGGGTGCGAGCTCGCACTGGCCTGCGACTACCGCATCGTCGGCGAGAAGGCGGTGTTCGGCCAGCCGGAGGTGCTGCTGGGCATCATCCCCGGCGGTGGTGGCACGCAGCGGCTCGCGCGCACCGTCGGTCGCAGCCGCGCCAAGGAGCTGATGGTCACCGGGCGGCAGGTCAAGGCCGAGGAAGCGCTGCGCATCGGTCTCGCCGATGAAGTGGTGGCGCCCGAGGCGTTGCACGATCGGGCACTCGCGCTGGCCCTGGAAGTCGCCAAGGGGGCGTTGCAGGCACAGGCGCTCGTGAAGCGCGCGGTCGACGAGGGCACGAGCACCGACTTGGCGACCGGCCTGGCGTTGGAGGTCGACCTCTTCGAAGCGGTGTTCCACACGGCCGACAGCAGGATCGGCGTGGCCAGCTTCCTCGCCGATGGGCCGGGCAAGGCTCAGTTCACCGGCAGCTGAGCGCCGCTCGCGGAGACGGCGGCGTCAGCCTGCCCAGGCCACGAGGCCCAGCTCGACCGGCGACACCAGGTGTGGATGTGCCGGCACCGCGCGAACGGTGAGCCCGTAGGGGCCGGCTTCGCCCACCACGTAGGTGGCCTCGAACACTCCGTCGCCGACGAAGCCGAGGTTGACGATGTTCGGGGAACCGACGAACTCGCCCTCGGAGTCGACCGCCCCGTGCAGTACCTGCACCGCCAGATCCGACACGTCGAGGCCGTCGATCTGCACGTGCGCCTGCACGTGTCGGAGGTCGCCTTCGTTGGCCGGCGTGGTGTCGGAGTGCACCTCGACCACTCGCACCACCGGCCATGCGGTACGCACGCGCTGCTTCCAGGCCGCCAACTGCTTGGCCGGTGCGCCGTCGTCGGCGGCAGCCAAGCGCGAGCCCGCCGCAGCGGGTTCGTACAGGTCGGTGGTGTAGTCGCGCACCATGCGGGCGGCCGTGATGAACGGCCCCAACGACTTCCAGTTGTGGGCCATCTTCCCGATCCAGCCGTGCGGGAGACCATCGTTGCCGCGGTCGTAGTACAGCGGCATGATCTCGCGCTCCAGCAACCCGAACAGGCTGGTGGCCTCACGCTGGTCGCGGCGCCCCGTGTCGGGGTCGTCGTCGGCCGAGTTGATGGCCCAGCCGTTCTCGCCGTCGAAGCATTCGTCCCACCAGCCATCGAGGATGCTGCAGTTGAGGGCACCGTTGAGCGCGGCCTTCATGCCGCTGGTGCCGCAGGCCTCGAGCGGTCGGCGCGGGTTGTTGAGCCACACGTCGCACCCGTGGTACATGACGCGGGCGACCGCCATGTCGTAGTCGGGAAGGAAGATGAAGCGGTGGCCCACGTCGAGTTGACGGGCGAACAGCTCGATGTCGCGGATCATGTCCTTGCCCGGCTGGTCGGCGGGGTGGGCCTTGCCGGCGAAGACGAACTGCACCGGCCGGTCGGGGTCGAGCAGCAGCTTGCGCAAGCGCTCGGGTTGCGACAGCAGCAGCGTGGCGCGCTTGTAGGTGGCGAAGCGCCGGGCGAAGCCGATGGTGAGCGCCTTGGGGTCGAGCAACGCATCGCCCAGGCGAGCGCGCACGAACGTGACCAGCTCGGCCCGACCCTTTGCGCGTGCCGCCCACACCTCTGCCGGATCGAGCTTGCCGACACCGCTCCACGACGCTTCGTCGGCGCCGTCCCACACCGGGCCGACGCTCTTCGCCAGCAGTGGCGCGATGTGGTCGCCAACCCATGTGGGTGCGTGCACGCCGTTGGTGATGGCCCCGATGGGCACCTCCGCCTGCGGCACGTTGGGCCACAGCCCGGCGAACATCTCGCGACTGACCTCGCCGTGCAGCTGAGCGACACCGTTGGCGCGGCCGGCGAGGCGCAAGCCCATGACCGCCATGTTGAACTTGCCGTCCTTCTCGTCGTCGCGGCTGCCGATGGCCATCAGGTCGTCGAAGGTGACGCCGTACGAGGCGGCCAAGGTGCCGAAGTACTTCTTCATCAGCTCGGGCGAGAAGCGGTCGATGCCGGCCGGCACAGGGGTGTGCGTGGTGAACACGCCGCCGGCGCGAACGGACTCGACGGCCTCCCTGAACGTGAACCCGCTCGCGACGAGCTCGCGGATGCGCTCGAGCGACAGGAAGCCTGCATGGCCCTCGTTGGTGTGGAACACCTGCGGCTGCAGCCCCAGCGCCCGTAACACGCGGACGCCGCCGATGCCCAGCACCATCTCCTGGCGCAGGCGGTGCTCGGTGTCGCCGCCGTACAAGCGGTTGGTGATGGCCGCCGCCTCGGGGCTGTTGCCCTCCACGTTGGTGTCGAGGAGGTACAGCGGCACGCGGCCGACCTGCACCTTCCACACGTTGATGCGCACCTGCTCGCCGGCGATCTCGAGCGTCACCTGCACATCGGTGGTGTGCATCGCCAGGCCCAATGGATCCAGCGGTGGGTAGCGCTCCTCCTGCACGCCGTCGGCGTTGAGGCGCTGGCGGAAGTATCCCTCGGCGTACAGCAGCCCGACGGCGGTGAGCGGCACCCCGAGGTCGGAGGCCGCCTTCAGGTGGTCGCCGGCCAGGATGCCGAGGCCACCGGAGTACTGCGGCAGCGTCTCGGAGATGCCGAACTCGGGGGAGAAGTACGCCACCAGGCCCAATGGCGAGTCGCGGCGACCCTGGAACCAGCGTGGCGCCTCGACGGCGTCGCGCAACCGCTCGGATGCGGCGTTGGTGGCGGACACGATGTCGGGGTTGCCTGCCAGCGCAGCCCACCTGGCTGCGCTGATGGCCGCGAGCAGCCGGAGCGGATCGCGCCCAGTGGACTTCCACAGGCCCGGGTCGAGGGACTCGAACAGCTGCTGCGTCTCGCGATCCCAGGTCCAGTGCAGGTTGAACGCCAACTCCGAGAGCGGCGCCAATGCCGCTGGAACTGCCGGGACGACGTTGAACTCTCGGACTGCACGCATCCGGTAGAGGTTAGTTGTTGGCGCACGGAACTCAGTAGGAAAGTGCCGTGCGGTACACCTGCACCGTCTCGGTGGCGACGGCATCCCAGGTGTATGTCTTGCGCAGCAGCGTTGCTGCGTTGGCACGCATCAAGTCGGCGGCGGCGGGGTCGGCCAGCACATCGGCGATGCATTCGGCCAGCTCGTGGTGGTTGCCCGGCTCGAACAGCATGCCCGCATCGGTGCCCTCGATGATCTCGGCGAGCCCACCGGTGCGAGCCGCGATGGTGGGTGCGCCGGCGGCCATGCCTTCGAGCGCGACGATGCCGAACGGCTCGTAGAGCGACGGGATGACCACGCAGCTGGCTCGTTGCAGCATCTCGTGGAGCTGCTCGTCGGCCACGAAGCCGGCGAGCTGCACGATGTCGCTCACCCCCTCCATGTCGATCTGCGTCTGCAGCTCCGGCAGGTAGCTGCCGCGGCCGGCGATGACGCAACGGATGCCGGGCACTCGCTGACGCAGCTCGCTGACTGCCCGAGCGAGCACCTGGAAGCCCTTCTCGTACTGGATGCGGCCCCAGGCGACGACCAGTGGCTCGCGCCGGGCCTCAGCGGCGCCGGGCGGCAGCTGCCAGCGGTGGGTGTCGATGCCGTTGGGTACCAGGTGCACCTTCGAGGATGGCAGCTCGAAGCTGTGCACCACCTCGCGTGCCATGAAGCGCGCGAGCAGGCGATGACCTCGCGCGCCTGGTACGTGAGCCACCACTCGACCGAGTTGATGGTGCCCGGCAGGCCTGGCGGCAGGTGGCCGCCGTGGCGCCCGCGTTCGGTGGCGTGGATGGTGGCCACCAGCGGCACACCGAGCAACGTCTTGAGCGAGTCGCCCGCCCACGCGACCAGCCAATCGTGTGCGTGCACCACCTCGGGCCGCCACGGCCCCAGCTTCGCGATCAGCTGCACCAACTGGTGGTTGGCAGAGGCCATGCGAGCCACCAGGTCGTCGTCGGGCAACCACGGCAGCGCAGGGTCGGCGCGCAGCACCCGCACGCCGTCGACCACGGTGTCGTCGGGCTGGTCGGGGTGGTGCAGGCTGCACACGACGACCTCGTGCCCGGCACGTTGCATGGCCCGAGCGAGGCCGTCGACGTGCGCCGCGATGCCACCGACGACGAGTGGCGGGTACTCCCAGGACAGCATCAGAACGCGCACGGCTGCGAACGTAGCAGTGGCGCAACCTGCATCGAGTTGTGCTGGTGCCGTACGCTCGCAGTGTGGTGCTTTCGGATCTCGACCTTCATCTCTTCGGCGAGGGAACTCACCGCCGGGTGTGGCAACTGCTGGGGGCCCAGGCCCTCCCGGAGGGTGGCGTGCGCTTTGCGGTGTGGGCGCCCAATGCGCGGTCGGTGGAGGTGCTGGGCGACTGGAACGAGTGGGCGTCGGGCACGATGCTGCAACCGCAGGGCAGATCCGGCATCTGGGCGGTCGTGTGCCCTGCCGCGACGGCCGGACAGCGCTACAAGTTCGGTGTCACCTCGGCGGCACACGCGTACGTGTTGAAGGCCGACCCGATGGCGCGGCAGAGCGAATGTCCGCCGTCGAACGCCAGCGTGGTCGCCGGCGCCGACGACTACGTGTGGCACGACGGCGAGTGGATGGACGGTCGCAGCCACGAGCCGGGTGCACCGCTGCGCATCTACGAGGCGCACATCGGGTCGTGGCGGTCGGGTGTCGACTCCTACGTCGAGTTCGGCCGGCAGTTGGCCGACCACGTCGTTGCGCTCGGCTTCACTCACGTCGAGTTGCTGCCCGTCGCCGAGCACCCGTTCGGCGGGTCGTGGGGGTACCAGGTCAGCGGGTACTACGCGCCGACGGCGCGCTACGGGTCGCCCGACGAGCTGCGCGCGATGGTCGACATCCTGCACAGCCGGGGCATCGGCGTCATCATCGATTGGGTGCCGGCTCACTTCCCGAAGGACGAGTGGAGCCTGGCCCGCTTCGACGGCACGGCGCTGTACGAGCACGCCGACCCACGCCAGGGCGAGCACCCCGACTGGGGCACCTACGTGTTCAACTACGGCCGCAACGAGGTGCGCAACTTCCTGGTGGCCAACGCGCTGTACTGGCTGCACGAGTTCCACATCGACGGGCTGCGCGTCGATGCCGTCGCCAGCATGCTGTACCTCGACTATTCGCGACCTGCCGGTGGTTGGGTGCCGAATCGCAATGGTGGACGCGAGAACCTCGACGCGATCGCCTTCCTGCGTGAGCTGAACACCGTCGTCGCCGAGGAAGCACCGACAGCGATGGTGATCGCCGAGGAGAGCACCGCCTGGCCGAAGGTGACGCACCCCATCTCGCACGGCGGCCTCGGTTTCACGCACAAGTGGAACATGGGCTGGATGAACGACACGCTCGGCTACCTCGAGCACGATTCGGTGCATCGTCGCTACCACCACCGCGAGCTGTCCTTCGGCCTGCTGTACGCCTTCGCCGAGCGCTTCGTGCTGCCGCTCAGCCACGACGAGGTGGTGCACGGCAAGGGCAGCCTGCTGTCGAAGATGCCCGGCGACGACTGGCAGCGCTTCGCCAACCTGCGCGCGCTGTACGCGTGGATGTGGGCCCAGCCCGGTGCCCCGCTGCTGTTCATGGGCGCCGAGATCGCGCCCTTCACGGAGTGGAACGAATCCACCGGGCTGCCCTGGCACCTGCTCGACCACGCACCGCATCGCGGCATCCGTGATCTGCTGGCCGAGCTGAACCGGGTGGTCGCGTCCTGGCCGGCGTTGTTCGAACGCGACCACGAGCCCACCGGGTTCCAGTGGCTCGATGCCGATGATGCCGCGCACTCGGTGTACGCGTTCCTCCGCTGGGGTTTCGCCGGTGGCAGGGCGGTTGCCGCCGTTGCCAACTTCACGCCGGTGCCCCACAGCGGGTACCGAATCGGGTTGCCGTGGGCGGGCGAGTGGCAGGTGCTGCTCGACACCGACTCGCCCAACTACGGCGGCAGCGGCTTCGCGGGGTACGACCTCGATGGCCTGCGCACGGGCACCGCCGTCGTCACGGCCACCACCGAGGTCTCCTGGCAGGGGCAACCAGCGTCGGCCGTGATCGACCTCTCGCCGTTGGCGGTGCTGTGGCTCGGCGCCGCCCGGCCGTGACCCCGGCTGTGACCCCAGCGGTGACCCCAACCGTGACCCCAGCCGTGACCCCAACGACAGCATGATCCCCGGTGGTGTCTCCCAGCTCTGGCGCGACGAACGCCTGCGGGCGGTGTTCGCCGCGTGCGTCACGTTGGGCTTCGCGGTCGGTGTGTTCGCGGTGTCGTTCGGGGTCACCTCCGTGTCGGCGGGCGCATCGGTGGGGCAGACGTGTGTGATGTCGCTGTTGGTGTTCACCGGTGCCTCGCAGTTCTCAGCGGTCAGCGTGCTCGGCGCCGGCGGCTCGGCGGCCTCCGCGTTCGGCGGTGCCGCGCTCTTGGCGGCGCGCAACAGCGTCTACGGCCTGGCCATGGCACCACACCTGAAGGGGCGCCTGGGCACGCGGTTGGTCGCCGCGCAGCTCACGATCGACGAGTCCACCGCCATGGCAGCGGCTCAGGACGACGAAGCGCACCGAGTGGCCGCGTTCTGGATCACGGGGCTCAGCGTGTACCTGTTCTGGAACATCGGCACGCTGGTCGGCGCACTGCTGGGGTCGGCGATCGACCCGAAGGTCTACGGCCTCGATGCTGCGTTGCCGGCGGCGTTCTTGGCGATGCTGTGGCCGCTGCTGCGCGAACGACGACCGGCCTTGTCGGCCCTCATCGGCGCAGTCGTGTGCGTCACGCTGATCCCGTTCACGCCGGTGGGTGTGCCCATCCTGTGTGCCGCGCTGGGCATCCTGGTGGGTGTTCCCACACCAGCTGGGCCCGCGGTGCGCCCATGAGCTGGGGGTTCGTGTTCGCGTTGGGCGTCACGGCGTTCGCCTTCAAGGTGCTCGGGTTGGTGCTGGTCGGCGATCGCGAGATGCCGCCCGTGCTGGATCGCTGCCTGGTGTTGATCCCTGCGGCGCTCATCGCAGCCATCGTCGTCAAGGACACCTTCAGCATCGGCCAGCACCTGCAGCTCGATGCGCGTGCGGTGGGGGTGGGCGCAGCAGCGATCGCTGCGTGGCGCAAGCTGCCGCTCGTCGCGGTCATCGTCATCGGAGCGGCAACGACCGCCGCCGTTCGGGCGGTGGCCTGAGCCCGTCAGGTGGCGGGCTGCTCGACGAGGCGCTTCAGGCCGCGCAAGTTGCGCTGCCAAATGGCCCTGAGCACCAGCTTGCCGCCGATGAAGGCGCCGATGGGGCCACCGAGCCACCACGGGAAGGTGAGCGTCTCCTGCCACACGAAGCGGGTGCGCCGGGCGGGTTGATCGGGCGCGGCGCCCAGCGGTTCGAGCGTGAAGCGGCCGCTGCCGGTGACCAGGCCGGTGTGGCGAACGCCCATCACCTCGCCCGGCACCCACTCGGTGATCTCCATCCGGTCGACCAGCTTGATCGGGCCGACTTTGGTGTCACACAGGAACTCGGTGCCGACGCCGCGCGTCTGCGAACCGGTGAAGCGGATCGCAACCGCGTCGTGCATCCAGTCGATGTGACGCTCCACGGGTTCGACGACGGCCCACACTCGTGACGGTTCGGCGTCGATCTCGATCGCGACCCGGATCTCGGACATGAGGTATCGGCCGGCGGGTGTGGATCAGGCTTTGACGGCGACGTTGCGCAGCTGCGCAGCGGCCGTTTCCGGAGGCACGATGTTGATCATCACGCCGGTGCCGCGCTCGAACCCGGCGGTGGTGACCAGCTTCGGGAACAGGTGCACGTGCCAGTGGTACGAGCCGTTGTAGTGATGCGGCGCCGTGTGGAACACCAGGTTGTACGAGATGTCGCCGTGGATGTCGCGCAACGCCACCAGCGAGTCGCGGATGGCAACCCCAACCGCCCGCAGCGTGGTGTCGTCGCTGTCGGTGAGGTGCAGGTCGTGGCTGCGCGGGATGATGAGCAGCTCGTAGGGAGTGCCGGCCCAGTACGGGCTGACGCACACCACGTCGTCGGTGGCGAACAGCACGCGCTTGCCATCGACCAGCTCGGCCTCGACGGTGGCGCACAGGATGCAGCCACCTTCGAAACGGGTGAACGCCCGCTGCTCCTCGAGGATCTCGCCGGGCACGAACGGCAGCCCCAGCAACTGGCCATGAGGGTGCGCCAACGAAGCGCCGGCCTCGCGACCGTGGTTGATGATGGCCTGCGTGTAGCGCACGTGGGTGGTCGCGGCGTGCTCTTGCAGGCGACGCTTCAGCATCAGCATCATGTCGCCGGCATCGTCGTCGGAGATGTGGTGGGCGCCGCCTTCATGCACCGGGGTGAACACGAACACCTCGTGGATGCCACTGGCTTCTGCTTCGACGTGCACCGGGCCGAGGTGATGGACGGCGAACGGCTCGTCGCCATCGAAGGCCGGGTAGAGGTTGGGGATGACGCGCATGCGCCAGTGCCCACCGGCATCGAGAGTCTCCAGCGCCGGCAAGGTGGCTTCCTCGTGGCCTGGGCAGAACGGACAGGGGCGACCAGGATCCGACTCGACCTGCGCGTTGCGCGGTGCGAAGTCGGTAGGACGTTCGGCCCGATCTGCCACGATCGTGACCCATCGCCCGGTCAGCGGGTTCAAACGGAGTTGGCTCACAGCGCTGTCAGTCTACGGCGTGTCAAGAGGCGAAGGGCGGACGGAGCTCGAATTTGCGCGGGTCCCCTTGCAAAAGACCGACACGTGCCGTTCGCTCTGCGGGCCGAACGGCATGCGGTCGAACGACTCCCAGCGGTCGGCGAGGGTCAATCCGGCTGCCGCTGCCATGGCATCGAGCTGCTCGGGCGTGGCCCATCGGATGCTCCACGGGCGCAGCCGCACGCCATCGCTCTCGGTGATGTCGACGAACTGTCCTTCGGCGCGCTGGGCGGCGGTGTCGGAGGTGCTGACGCTGAGCACGACGCGGTCGGCCGTGACCGGCCTGACCGTGATGCTGGATGCCGGCTCATGGTGTGGATTCGGAACGAAGGCCTCGACCACGAAGCTGCCGCCATCGGCGAGGCGAGTTGCTGCCGCCCGGAAGCAGGCTTGTTGGCGATCGTGCGTGAGCAGGTTGAAGAACGTGTTGTAGGCGATGAACACCAGGGCGAATCGACCGGCCGGCATGTCGTCGACCATGTCGCCGAGTGTTGCGTGCACCGCCGCTGCGCCGTCCTTGGCGGCCAACTGCTGAAGCATCCGTTCGCTGGTGTCGATGCCGTGCACCTCCACGCCCTCGGCGGCCAGCGGCAGCGCCAGGCGACCCGTACCCACACCGAGCTCCAGCACCGGCCCACCACCTGCCAGCTGGGCGAGCGTGCGCGTGGTGGACGCCACGTCGCTGATGCCGTGGTACCACTGGTCGTACACGTCGGCGAACGAGTCGCCGTAGCTCGCGTCGTGGTAGCCCCGCATGGCCCCATCTTGGGCCATCGACCGCGCCGGCGCCAACGCGTTGAGTGCGGCGCACCCGCCGCGGGTGGGGAATCCGGCCAGAATGGCGGAGTGAGCCAGTGGGTGGGCATCGAATCCGAGGCGGACGGCGGGCAGGTCGCCAGGCGCGCCCCACAGGTGGCTGCGGCCGGCCGGCCGGCACCGCGCTTGCGTCGTGCCGAGCGGCTGATCCTCGGCTCCATCGACGGTGCGGCGCACGTGCTGCAACGGCGGGCACGCGACGTACTGGTGGGCTCGGCCGTCTTCATGGTGCCGATGGTCGGTGTCGGGGTGCTCTTGGCGGTGCTCGCGTTCGACCGGTTCGACACCTTCGACAGCGTGCTCGGCGATCGTGGTTACATCGGTGCCGAGTCGGGTTTTGCGTTCCTCGCCATTGCACTGCAGTCGTTCACCGCCCACCTCATCGGCGCGTACACGGCGGTCTACCTGGTGCGTTACCAGATGGGGGGCAGCCCGGGCATCGGCGAGTGCGTGCGACCGGTGATGCGTCGTCTGCCGTTGCTCGCCGTCACGTGGGTGATCACCCACTGGTGGGCGCTGCTGTTCGGGCTGTGGCTGGTCAACGCGAACGACGCCACCCTCGTCGCGCTGGTCTGGATCCTGCCGCCGACCGCCGCCACCCTGAGCACCTGCGTGCTGCTGGTGACCCCGGTCATGATGGGCGAGGGCCTCGGGGTCGCCGCCATCGCCCGCTCCTGGCGCCTGGCCCGCATGCGCTTCGGTGCTGCGTTCGGGTTCGTCGTCGCGTGCTCGGTGCTGGCCGTGCTGCTGTTCTCGTTCATCGCGTTCCTGCCGCAGCTCGCGGAGGCCACCGGGCTCGTCACCTTCGGGTCGTACATGTGGTTGGTGCAGGGTGTCACCACCCAGCTGGCCCTCCTGGTCGTCATCCCCTTCACGGCCATTGCCACCACCCAGCTGTACTTGCAGATCAGAGTGCATGCCGAGGGTCTCGACCTGGTGGTTGCTGCCGACCGTGCGTTCGGGCGTCGGCCGTGATCGTCGCGCGGCTGCTGGCCTCGACGGGCGACCCGCTCGGCCCCGTCGACCAAGACCCTGATGCCGTCCGAGAGGAAGCGTGCAAGCTGGTCAGCAGCAACCCGTCGGTGTGCTCGCCGCTGAAGCCACCGCCCTCGAAGTCGGGTGACGGCAGCGGGTTCGACCTCAGCTTCGTCTCGATGCTGCTGTGGGTGCTGTTGGTCGTTGCCGTGCTCGCCCTGCTGTACCTGCTGGTGCGGTGGGTTGCGACGGCAAGAGGTGGTGGTCGAAGACGGCGTGACGAAGTGAGCGACGAGGCCGCAGACGACGACATCGTCGAGCGCGACGCAGTGGCAATCGATCGGTCGCGCGAGCCCACCAACTGGCGATCCGACGCCGACGAGCACCGCCGTGCCGGCCGCTATCGCGATGCGTTGCGTTGTCGCTACCGGGCGCTGGTGGGTGAGCTGGCACGACGAGGACTGATCGACGAGATCCCCGGCCGCACGACCGGCGAGGAGCGCGCGCAGCTGCGCAGGGTGACGCCGTCGGCGAGCGAACAGTTCGACTCTGCGGCCGATCTCTTCGACGCAGCGTGGTACGGAGACGATGAAGTGGGTGCTGCCGACGACGATCGCTTTCAATGGCTGGAGCAGCGCGTCCTGGCCGCCACCGCCGAGGTGCGCCGGTGACCCCGCGGCGAGTCGCCGAGGCCGGTGGTACGGGCGGCCGGGTCGGTCTCACTGCGCTGCTGCTGGTCGTTGCGGCCGTCGGCATGCTGTTGCTGGTGCGCGCGCAGCCGGATCCCGAGCCGTTCGACCCACGCAGCGAGGCTGGCAGTGGCACCCGCGGGTTGGTCGTGCTGTTGCAGCACGAAGGTGCGGAGGTCGCCGTGGTGAGGTCGGCGCCCGACCCCGGCGGCGACCAGCGAGTGTTGGTGCTGCAGGATCGGCTGAACGACGGTCAACGCCGCGACCTACTCGCATTCGTCGAGGCCGGTGGGGTGGTGGTGATGGCCGACCCGCTCAGCTCGCTCGCCGGCGACATCGGCCCTGTCGCCACCGTCACCGACGAACTGCCGGCGTTCGACGGCAACGAGCTCGCCGGCCAGATCAACATCCCGCTCGACCGGTGCGACGTCGCTGCGCTCGCTCACCTGCGTGGTGTGTTCGTGCGCACGGGGGTGCGCTTCCGCGACACCGCGTCGCAAGCGTGCTTTCGTGACGAGTCCGGTTCGTTCGCCGTGGTGCATCAGCGCGGAGAAGGCCTGATCGTGCAGTTGGGCGACAACGAGCTGTTCACCAACGCGCTGCTGCGCTACGCCGACAACGGCCCGCTGGCCACAGCGCTCTTGGCGCCCGCCGACGGTTCGCGGGTCGACGTGCTGCTGGGCGCGGAGGCGGCGAAGACCACTGCCGACATCGGCTCCGGTGAGGACACCTTGTCCGACCTGGTGCGCCCGGGTGTGTGGATGGCCATGGCCCAGCTGGCCATCGCCTTCGTCGTGTTCGCGTTGGCGCGAGCGATTCGGCCGGGCCGGCCCGTGCGCGAACCCGAGCAGGTGCCCGTCGCGGGCAGCGAGCTGGTGGTGGCCACCGGCAACCTGATGCAGCGCGCGCACCACGCGGAACGCGCAGCGTGGCTGCTGCGCGGCAACCTGCACCGCTCGCTGTGCACGCAGTTCCACCTGCCGCCCACCACATCGATCGCTGCGCTCGACGCGGCGGTGGCCGCGCACCCCGGTGCCCGCCGGGCCAGGTGGCCGCGGTGCTCACCGAGACGTGAGGACCAGGCAGGGTTGATTGCTCAGCAATGAGCTGCAAGAGATCGTGAACTGACCCCGAAGGGGCAACGTGAACGAGCAGGAGCTGATCGGAGCCATGAGCAATCCCAGCGGTCGCCCTGCAGGCGGTGCTCGCGGTGCGCGACGAGGTGGGCAAGGTGGTGGTGGGGCAGGAGGGCGTGCTCAGCGGCGCCATCGCGGCCCTGCTGGTGAACGGCCATGTGTTGTTGGCGGCGTGGCCAAGACCCTGCTCGCGAAGAGCCTGGCCGCCGCGTTCGACATGCGGTTCACCCGCCTGCAGTTCACCCCCGACCTGATGCCCAGCGACGTGATCGGCCAGCAACTGGTGGCCCAGAGCCCTGGTGGCGGGATGGCGTTCCAGTTCCGTGAGGGGCCGGTGTTCACCAACCTGCTGCTCGCCGACGAGATCAACCGCACGCCGCCCAAGACGCAGGCCGCGCTGCTGGAGGCCATGGAGGAGCGGCAGGTCACCATCGACGGCGAGCGCCTCCCGCTGGGACCCGGGTTCTTCGTGATCGCCACCCAGAACCCGGTCGAGTACGAGGGCACCTACCCGCTGCCCGAGGCGCAGCTGGACCGCTTCCTGTTCAAGTTGCAGATGCGGTACCCCACCGCCGAGCAGGAGCTGACGATGGTGGGCCGGCACGATGCAGGCATGAACCCGCACGACGTGCGCGGGTCCGGCGTGCGCGCGGTCGCCGGTGCCGCCGACCTCGCCGCCGGGCGGGCCGAGATCCGGGCGATCCGGGTGGAACCGAAGGTGAGGAGTACATCGTCGCCCTGGCCCGCGCGTCGCGCGAGTCGCCGTCGCTGCAGCTCGGTGTGTCGCCCCGTGGCACCACCTGGCTGCTGCATGCGGCGAAGGCGTGGGCCTGGCTGAGCGGCCGCCAGTACGTCACCCCCGACGAGGTGAAGGCCGTCGCCAAGCCGTGTCTGCGTCACCGTGTGATGGTGCGGCCCGAGCTGGAGCTGGAAGGCACCACCGCTGACGCCGTGCTCGACGGCCTCCTCGCCACCGTCCCCACGCCGCGCTGAGCACTGGGCGGATCTCCACGTGACGAATCCAGCGAGCGCGAGGGCGGGCCGGCCGGCCTTCCCGGTGCCCACGGCGTGGTTCGCCGCGCTCACGGCCGTGTCCGGGCTGGCCCTGTTCGCCTGGCCGGGCCGTAGCTGGATCGCGCTGCTCGTGGTGGAGGCCGCCCTGGTCGCCGCGCTCGTGATCGACGCCGTCCTGTGTGTCGCCCCGAAGCGGATCGACGTGCACCGTGAGGTGGCCGAGTCCACCACGTTGGGCGAGCAGCTCCCGCTCACGTGGCTGGTGGAGAACCGCTCTCACCGTCCGGCCCGGGTGACGGTCACCGACGCGTTGTGGCCCAGCCTGGGTGCCGAGCGCCGCCAGGTCACGGCCAGCCTGCGCAGCGGGGCCCGGCTGCGCGCAGCGGCGCTGCGCCCCAGCCGGCGCGGTCGGTTCCCGTTCCACGACGTCACGGTGCGCGTACAGGGCCCGCTGCACCTCGTGGCCCGCCAGTCCACCCGCGGGGTGCCCGGCGGCCTGAGGGTGATGCCCGCCTACCCCAGCCGGGAGGAGGTGCAGCGACGGGTGATCGTGCCGCGGGTGCTGGAGGTGGGCCTGCGCAGCATCCGCACCAGTGGCGGTGGCACCGAGTTCGACCAGCTGCGCGACTACCGACCAGACGACGAGTTCCGGCGCATCGACTGGCCATCGACGGTACGCCTGCAGCGCACGATCGTGAAGCAGTACCGGGCCGAGCGCAACCAGAACATCGTGCTGCTGCTCGACAACGGCCGAGTGATGGCCGGCACCGTGGGTGGGGTGCCACGCGTGGAGCACGCGATGGATGCGGTGCTGGCGATGGTGCAGGTGGGTACCCGCCTGGGAGATCGGGTGGGCATGCTGGCCTTCGACCGGCAGGTCCGCAGCATCCTCGTACCCACCAACGGCAAGAGCCAGTTGGGTCGCGCAGCGGAGGCGATGTACATGCTCGAGCCCGACTACAGCGAGAGCGCCTACCAGGTGGCCTTCAACGACGCCACGGCTCGCTTCCGCCGGCGGTCGCTGTTCATCGTGCTCACCGATCTGGTCGAGGCGGTCGTCGAGCAGGCGCTGCTGCCTGCGTTGCCCACCATCACTCGCCGCCACCTGGTTGTGGTGGCCGCGGTGCAAGACCCGGCGGTGACTGCGTGGGCGGCCGGCGGCGACGCACCGATGGGTGGGCCAGCGAGGCGTACCGCGAGGCCGCCGCGGTCAACCAGGCTCTACCAGCGCCGTCGCGGATGGCCCGCCTGCGCGCCGCAGGGGCGATGGTGGTCGATGCCGAGCCCGGCCAGTTGGCGGTCGAACTGGTCGACAAGTATCTGGCGGATCAAGGCATCGGCCGCTGTAGCGGGCCCTGGCTTGTGGAAGGATCGTTCCCGATTGGCGACACCGGCGCCGGGACTGGAGCCTTGCGGTCACAGAGGGGGCGTCGGGGGTGAAGTCGACGCGCCTTCCCGGTGCAGCCGGATGGCGTAGACGATGGTCCAGCCCCAGAACAACATGAACACACCGATGCCGATGCCCACTCGCAGCACCGTCGGCCAGGGGCGGCCGGTGACGAAGCCTTCCACGACGGCAGCCATCAGGAACGCAACGACCAGTCCCACCAGCACGCTGCCGGCGCGGCGAGCTTCGTCGGTGAGCGCGTGAGCGCGCGGGCGGTCGCCGGGGGAGATGAGTGCCCACCCGATGCGCAGCCCAGCCGCGCCCGCCACCACGACGGCGGACAGCTCGAGCAGGCCGTGCGGGAGTATCAGCCCCCAGAACTTGTCGGCTTGCCCCACGTGGGTGAACAAACCACCGGCCATGCCACCGTTGGCGCCGTTCCAGGCGAGCAGCGCGGCGGTGACCACGCACAGCAGGACACCGGCGGCGAAGGCCAGGAAACCCACACGGATGTTGTTGAAGAACACCTGGGTCGCGAAGTTCTGCGACGGCTGGTTCGAGTAGTAGTCCTCGAAGTCCTGGTTGATGTACTGCTCGCCGGCACCGGCGGGGGCGACCACGTCGAAGGCAGTGGGGGAGATGGACAACCAGATCTGGAAGACCGCCCAGGGCACGAAGGTGAGCAGCGCGGCGACCAGGATGTACTTGCGCAACGCGTAGATTGATGCCGGGAACGTGACCGTGGCGAACTGAGTGATGCCGCGCCGAACCTCGGTGTCGCGTTGGCCGTAGAGCACACCGTGCGCATCGCTGACCAGGAGGGTGAGCCGGTTCACCAACGCCGAGTCGGCCGCGTACTCGATGCGGGCATGCGCCAGGTTGGAGCCGCTGCGCTGGTACAGGTGCACCATCTCGTTCAGTTCGTCGGGAGAGACCTGGGTGAGCTTGCGTGCCTGTTCGGTGAGTTGTTGCAGCCGCCACCATGCGCCTTGATGTGTCGCGACGAACGCATCGATGTCCACTGCCTGCGTAGGGTAGTTGGACGATGGACGGCATCGTCACCCCGAGGCGGTGGTGCTCGAGGTGGAGACCGCCGGCGTGGCGTCGCGGTGTTCGCCGGCCTCATCGACTTCGCGGTCCAGTTCGGCATCTTCGTCGGCCTGCTGATGCTGCAGATCGGCGGGTCGGCCACCGCTCGTCGTTCAACATGGGGGTCGCGGTCGTGTTCGCCGCCGTCGTGATGGGGTATCCGGTGCTCTCCGAGACCCTCATGCGCGGCCGCACGGTGGGCAAGCGGGCGCTGGGGCTGCGGGCGGTCACCCTCGAGGGTGCCCCGATCCGGCTGCGGCACGCGCTGTTGCGGATGATGGGTGGCCTCGTCGACCGTTACCTGCCGCCGCTCGGGGTCACCGGGATGCTGTTCGTCGTCGGCACCGCCCGCCACCAACGAGTCGGCGATCTGATCAGTGGCACCATCGTCATCCGCGACCCGGAGCGCACCTGCCTGCCACCGGCCGTGTGGTTTCCGGTGCCGCCAGGGTTGGAGGGGTTTGCCGCCACCATCGACCCGACTGCGATGACCGACGAGCAGTACACGGTGATCCGCTCGTTCCTGATGCGCAATCGCGAGCTCTCTGCCGACGCCCGCTTCTCGTTGGCCACCGACCTCGCCGGCCGTGTGGCCGCCTTGCGCCACGATGGTGTGCAGCGGTGCACCCCCGAGTCGTACCTGTTGTGCGTGATCAGCCGTTACCAGCGCCGCAACTTCCCAACTACCAGCCGGTCGCCTGGCAACCTGGTGCTGGGCGGCCCGCTGGCTGGCAGCCCGCCCGCTGAGCCGTCGCTGCTCGTGCAGAGGGCAACCCGGCTTCGTGTTCGTAGCCTGTGCGCATGCCCGGCTACACCTACCTCGACCATGCGGCCACCACGCCCATGCACCCGGAGTCGGTCGCGGCGATGATGCCGTACCTGTCGGAGCAGTTCGCCAATCCGTCGGGCTCGCACAGGTTCGCTCGCGAGGCTCGCAAGGCCATCGACGATGCCCGCGAGCTGATGGCCGAGGTCGTCGGTTGCCGGCCTGGTGAGGTCGTGTTCACGAGCGGTGGCACCGAAGCCGACAACACGGCCATCAGGGGCACGCTTGCGCGACGTGGGGGCCGCGCCGTGTGCCCTGCCGCCGAGCACCATGCGGTGCTCGAGTGCGTGCACCGCGCCGGCGGCATCGTCGTGCCCACCACGGTCACCGGGGCAGCGGATCTCGACGCACTTGCCGGCGCGCTCGAGCAGAGCACCGATGTCTCGGTGGTCAGCGTGATGACGGTCAACAACGAGGTCGGCACCATCAACGACATCGCAGGGGTTGCCCGGGTCGTGCGTCGTCATGCTCCGCAGGCGGTGCTGCACACCGATGCGGTGCAGGCGGCGTGTTGGCTGGATCTGCGCACGATCACACCTCACGTCGACTTCCTCGCGTTGTCGGCCCACAAGTTCGGCGGGCCGAAGGGCGTGGGCGCACTGGTGGTGCGCGACGGCAGCGACTTCGAGCCTGCTCTCATCGGTGGCGGTCAAGAGCGCGAGCGACGCAGTGGCACCCACAACGTGGCGGGCATCGTCGCGATGGCGGCCGCATTGCACCTCACCGATGTTCGGCGCCCCCACGAGCTCACGCGCCTTGCAGCCCTGCGCGACCAGCTGGTCGACCGCGTCGTCGCCGCGCTGCCCGGCGTGCACGAGACGGTGCCCCGTGCTCACAAGGTCGCGGGCTCGGCGCATCTGTGCATCGACGGCATCGAGAACGAGGCCCTGCTCTACCTGCTCGACGAGTCGGGTGTGTGCGCGAGCGCGGCATCCGCCTGTGCTGCGGGCGCGATGGAGCCATCGCACGTGCTGGCGGCGATGGGCGTGACGCGCGAACGGGCGCAGGGTGCCGTGCGGCTGACGCTCGGCGCGACCACCACTGCGGCCGACGTGGACCGCGGCGTGGAAGTGCTGGTGCAGGCAGTGCATCAGCTGCGCCGCAGCGCGCCGAGGCAGGCATCATGAAGGTGCTGATGGCTCTCAGCGGCGGGGTCGATTCCTCGGTGGCTGCCGCCGAACTGCTGGGCGACGGGCACGAGGTCGTGGGCATCACGATGCGTCTCTGGGGTGGCAGCAGCGACACCGGCTGCTGCTCGGTGGCCGATGTCGACGATGCCCGCCGTGTCGCACAGCAACTGGGCATCGACCACCTGGTGTTCAACTTCACCGACGACTTCGACGAGCACGTGGTGGGGCCGTACGTCGCCGCACACCAGCAGGGGCTGACGCCCAACCCGTGCATCGAGTGCAATCGTCACCTCAAGTTCCACCGGCTCAGCGAACGTGCCGACCTGCTCGGCTTCGACGCGGTGGCCACCGGGCATCATGCTCGCATCGTCCAGCACGGCGGCGTCCGCTTCGTCGCCCGCGGTGCCGACATGGCCAAGGACCAGAGCTACGTGGTGCACATGCTGCCGCAGCGTGAGCTGGCCCGCACGCTGTTCCCCATCGGGCACCTCGCCAAGGCCGAGGTTCGCCGGCGTGCCACCGAACTGGGTTTGCGCACCGCGGCCAAGCCCGACAGCCAGGACGTGTGCTTCATCACGCACGACGGCGGGCGCACCGCGTTTCTCGGCAGCCGCATCCCGTTTCGCTCGGCAACGGTGGTCGACGCCGTCGACGGCAGCCAGCTGGGCGCCATCGACGCGCTGGAGATGGTCACCCTGGGTCAGCGGCGCGGCATCGGCCTGCCGGGCGGTGGCCCCAAGCGCTACGTCGTCGACATCGACCACGCCTCGGCCACGGTGACGGTGGGCGAGGAAGCGCTGCTGCTGTGCGACTCGCTGGTCGTGCATCAGTTGTCATGGGCGCACCAGCCCGTCGCCGGCGAGGTGCTGGTGCAGAGCAGCGCCCACGGCGCCACGGCGCCGGCAACTGCCAGCTGCGTGGGCGACACCGTGCAGCTGCGGTGGCAACAGCCGCAGCGACGCGTGTCACCCGGCCAGAGCGTGGTGCTGTACGACCCCACCGACACCTACGTGCTCGGTGGCGGCATCGCCGGCTGAGGCATTGCCGGCACGGCCGGGCTGGCGGCGAGAGCGTCGTCAGCCAACGGGAACGCGTGCCGCCGACAGGCGTTGCAGCGCACGGCCGGGTCGCGACGGAGCGACCAGCAGCGACTGGATGTGCAGCGCCTTCCCCTTTGGTTCGGCCGCGTTGGGTGCGAGCACCGCCAGTGCCATTTCGCGGAGCACGATCTCCACCACATGGCCGGCGGCGGGGCCGGTGAGATCGGCGGCCTCCGTCTGTGCCGGCGCGAGGCGGGCGACGGCGATGTTGGTACGTTGCATCATCAGCGTCTCGGCGAGCACGACATGGTCGTGCACCACCACGCCGGCGGGTACCACCACCAGCCAGCGCCGGGAGAAGGTGTGGAAGCGGCGAGCGAGCAGCCAGCCCGACGCGCCTGCGACGAAGGCAACCGGCGCGCCGGGTGCCCATCGGCCGGCGCACAGCAGCACCAGCGCCCCCAGCGTCGCCGCGCACCAGAGCGTCCAGGTGAGTGCCATCGGCAGCATCATCGCGGCCGGTACGCGCAGCGGCAGGCGTTGCTCGCTGCCGTACGCCGAGCCTTGCACGAGGGCTTCAGCCGTCTCGGCGGAGAAGGCGACCACGGTGGCCAACGCTGCGAGCGCGGCAGCGGCGACCCCCCCCGTTGCCGCTGCGCCCGCCGACAGTGCGATCACGGCCGCCGGCACCGTGGCCGGCAGCAGTAGCCGCAGCACCGTGAGCCCGAGCGGGCTGGGCACCACCAACGCGATGGCGAGCGCTGCCACCACCAGCCCCCAGGCGGCGGTGGCGAGCGGACCGGCCGCGGCCGAGCGACCATCGGTTGCACCGCCGATTGCCACTGCCATCGCCGTGGCGAGGAGGACCGATAGTACGCGCAGCATCCAGAGAAACGCGCCGAGGGGCATGGCGGCAGCCCTCACGGTCGGCGCAACTGATTTGTCGAACGGCGGCACATCAGGCCAACGTATCTGCAATCGATCGCCACGCTTCGAAGCAGCATCGACCCTAGTGGGACGATGTGACACACGAGATGGCTCCATCGACTGCACGAACTTCCCGCACGACCCCAGCACGACTCCAGCACGACTCCAGCTCGACCTTCTGCACGACTCGGCAACGCCAAGAGAAAGGAACCCAACCGGTGCACCGAACGCAACTCTCCAGCGGCATTGCCACCGGCATCGGCGGGCTTCCTCATCGTGATGCCGTCGACGCCGCCACGTTCGTGCTGCGCAACATGGAGCTGCCGGCCATTCCCACGCTGCCGCGCCGTTCGCCCGCCGAGGGTTCGATGGCCCAGGCCATGGTGGGCATGCAGGGCATCACCGTCGGCCAGTACGGCAGCATCGCCGTCGATGCCACACTGGTCGACCCGCTCGCGCCCATCGTCACCGATCTCGATCACGATGCCTTCCTCGGGTTCCGCACGTTCCTGGAGCTTGCGCACGAGCAGCAGTTCGTCGGTCCGGTGAAGTGGCAGTTCGTGGGGCCGGTCAGCTTCGGTCTGGCGCTCATGCGCGCCGGGGTGCCGATGAGCGAGGCCTTCGAGTCGGCGGTGCGGTGCGTTCGCGCACGCTTGCAGCACTTGCTCGACGCAGTCTCGCTGGCACTGCCGCAGAGCCAGCAGTTGGTGTTCATCGAAGAGCCAGCGCTGGTCGACCTGATGCAGCCCGGGTTTCCCATCGCGCCCGACACGGCGATCGACCTGGTGTCGGGTGCCCTTGCAATGGTGGAGGGCTCCGCCGTGTCTGGGCTGCACGTCTGCGGGCTCACCGACATCCCCTCGCAGTTGGCCGCGGGGCCTCGCATCCTCTCACTGCCGGTGCGGCCGGAGATCGCGGAGTCAGCGGGCTACCTGATGCGCTTCATGGAGCAGGGCGGGTATCGCGTGGGGCGTGGTGCCCACCACCGGGCCCATCCTCACCTCGGCCGAGCGCCCGTGGCGGCAACTGTGCGCACTGTGGTGCGAGCTCGTGCAGCGCGGCGTCGACCCCGTGCTGTTGCGCCAGCAGGCCATCGTCACTCCGGAGTGCGGCCTCGCATCGCACACGCCGGCGGTTGCTGAACGAGTGCATCGCTTCGCGGCCGATGTCGGTCGCCGAGTGCGCGACCAGGCCACGGCATCGCGGTGGGTGCTCGGCGCCTGAGCCGTCCTCGCGATCCGCGGCAGCCCGAAAGGCCGTCGTAGGCTGCCTCGCGATGAGCGACTTCGAGCAACCGCCGTACGCGCCGCTGCCGCCGGCGCCCGGGCACCCGACGCCGCCGGCCGCGCCGGTCAACCCGTTCGGGCTGCCGCCGGCGCCGCCGTTCCAGGCAGCGTCGGGCACCGGCTCCATCGGCACCGGCTACTCCGTCGCCGGCTATCCGCTCGTGCGCGGTGGGCCATCCGCGAAGCCGCCACGACCGGCGGTGAAGGGCGGTTCGATGCTGCTCATCGCCGGTGGCGTCGGGCTGGTCATCGGGTCGCTGCTGCCGTGGGTCACCGTCGCGGGGCAGCGCTTCAACGGCTTCGCCGACGAGCCGATCAGCCTCGACGGTGGGTCGAACGGGGGGCCGGCGATGGCCTTCCTGGCGGCGCTGCTCATCGGCTTCGGGATCGCTCAGCTCGCTGCTCGCAAGGTGCTGGCGGTGGCGATCCTGGCGGTGGTGTGCGCATCGTTCGCGGTCATCGGCACCTTGGCGGAGATGGGCGACGTCGCCGACGTCGTGCAGTTCGCCGACCTCCTCGACGCAGAGTCGTCGTGGGGCTTGGGTGTGCCGGTGTTGGCGATGGGGTCGCTGGTGGGGCTCGGTGGCGCCATCGCCACCCTGGCCAAGCGCCGCCGATAGCGCGGGCGCAGTGGTGTCAGCCGGGGTGGCGCAGGCCATCTATGCTCGCCCGGATGAGCGACTTCGACCAGCCCGCCGGCTTCCCACCGGCCCCACCCGCGAGCCCGCCGCAGGCCCCGTTCGGTGTGCCCGGCGCCCCGCCCCCGCCCGCCGGTTACGCACAACCGGGCTACGTGCAGCCCGGCTACGGCACTGATCCCTGGGTACGCGCCGATGAGTGCGATGCCGGGGCAGAAGCCCCCGCGCCCTGCCGTCACTGTCGGCTCGGCGCTGCTGGTGGTGGGTGGCGTGCTGCTCATCCTGGGTTCCTTCTTGAACTGGTTCACCATCGACGGGCAGAAGTTCACCGGCTTCTCCGGCGACGAAGGTGACACCAAGGACGGGCCGGTGTTCGTGTTCCTGGGCGTCGTTGCACTCGGCTTCGGCGTTGCGCAGCTGATGGCGAAGAAGATCCTGGCGGTGGCCATTCTCGCGGTCGTCTTCGCGTCCTTCGCACTGCTCGCCGCACTTGCCGACATCGGCGACGTCGGCGACGTGATCGACCTCGCCGACGCGTTCGGGGTGGAGGCGTCGCGAGGGCCGGGCCTGTGGATCATCCTCGTCGGCTCGGCAATCGCGTTGGCGGGTGGCATCACCACGCTCGCCAAGCGCCGCAAGTAGCAGCCGCTTCACCGTCGCTGAGCGCATGACGCCCGCCGAGCGCCTGCTCGAACTGAGATCGCTCGTCGCGCACCACGACGAGCGCTACTACGACGACGACGCCCCGAGATCAGCGACGCCGACTACGACCTGCTCGTGCGCGAGGTCGCCCGGCTGGAGGCTGAACACCCCGAGCTGGTCGACCCCGAGTCGCCCACGCAGCGAGTGGGCGCCGGATCGTTGAACGCAGCGTTCTCGCCGGTGGCCCACCGGGTGCCGATGACCAGCCTCGACAATGCGATGGACGGCGACGAACTGGCTGCCTGGGGTGACCGTGTGGCTCGTGGTCTCGGTGGCGAGGCGGCGCAGTTCGTGTGCGAGCTGAAGATCGACGGGCTGGCCATGAGCCTGCGTTACGAGCGCGGCCGGTTCGCACAGGCGGCCACCCGTGGCGATGGCACAGTCGGTGAAGACGTCACCGCCAACGTGGCCACCATCGAAGTGGTGCCCAAGTTGCTGGTCTCGCCGGAACGGCAGTCGCCGGTTCCGGAAGTGCTGGAGGTGCGCGGTGAGGTGTACCTGCCGCTCGCCGCGTTCGAACGGCTGAAGGCTGCGAAGGAGGCCGAGAACCAGGTGCGCGTCGCTGCCGGCCGCAAGCCCGAGCCGGTGCCGGTGAACCCACGCAACGCAGGTGCCGGCAGCTTGCGGCAGAAGGACTCGTCGGTCACCGCCGGCCGCGACCTGGCGTTCTGGAGCTACCAACTGGGTGAGGTGCAGGGCGGGCCCGAGTTGGCGACCCACCATGCCACGCTCGAGTACTTGCGCGAGCTGGGCTTCCCGGTGAACCCCGAGATCCGCCTCGTCGACGACCTCTCCGAGGTGATCGAGTTCTGCACTCACTGGCAGCAGCAGCGCCACACGCTCGGCTACGAGATCGACGGTGTGGTCGTCAAGGTCGACTCGCTCGCGCAGCGCGAGGTGCTCGGCTTCACGTCCCGCGCCGCGGTGGGCGATCGCGTTCAAGTTCCCGCCCGAGGAGCGCACCACGATCCTGCGCGACATCCAGGTGTCGGTGGGCCGCACCGGCCGCACCACGCCATTCGCCGTGCTCGAGCCGGTGTTCGTGGGTGGCTCCACGGTGGGCATGGCCACGCTGCACAACCAGGACCAGGTGGCGGCGAAGGACGTGCGCCCCGGCGACACGGTGGTGGTGCGCAAGGCCGGCGACGTGATCCCCGAAGTGGTGGGCCCGGTGCTGTCGCTGCGCCCTCTGGGCAGCGTGCCGTGGGTGTTCCCTCGCCTGTGCCCGTGCCCCCCTGCAGACCGAACTGGTGCGCGCGGAGGGCGAGGCCGACACGCGGTGCGTCGAGCCCGGGTGCCCGTTCCAGCGCGACCAGCGCATCATCTACTTCGCGTCGCGCGGGGCGATGGACATCGAGGGTCTGGGCGACAGCACCGTGCAGCAGCTGAGCGACGCAGGTCTCGTCAGCGACCCTGGCGACCTCTACTCGCTCACTCGCGAGCAGCTGCTGACGCTCGACAAGTGGGGCGACACCAAGGCCGACAACCTGCTCGCAGCCATCGAGGGTTCCAAGCAGCGGCCGCTGCCGAAGGTGCTCACGGCCCTCGGGTGCAAGGGGCTCGGCCCAGCGGCCAGCGACGCGCTCAGCCGCGCCTTTGGCACGTTGGGCGCCATCCGGGCGGCATCGGAGGCCGACCTCGCCACCACCGACGGCGTCGGCCCCACCATCGCCGCCGCCATCGTGCGCTGGTTCGCGGTACCGGCCAATCGCGACTTCGTCGACAAGCTCGAGCGGGCGGGTGTCGAGTTCGGTCTCGTGGAGGTCAGCCGGCTGTCGCAGCACCTGGCCGGCAAGGCAGTCGTCGTCACCGGCGCGCTCGACGGCTACACGCGCGAAAGCGCCGAGGCCGCGATCAAGGATCGCGGAGGCAAGAGCCCGGGCAGCGTCAGTGCCAAGACGTTCGCACTGGTGGTGGGCGCGGATCCGGGCGCCAGCAAGCTCGCCAAGGCGCACGACCTGGGTGTGCCCATCCTCGACCTGGCCGGGTTCGAGCATCTGCTGGCCACCGGCGAGCTGCCGGCCGTCTGAACGTCGCTCGCCGTCAACCGCCTGCAGCCGACGTGGGTGCGGCCGTCAGAGGCGCTCGTCGAGCACGACGTCGAAGCGCTGCACCTCCCGCAACGAGGCCGCTGCCGGATGCTGGGGATTGAGCAGCACGTTGCGTTCGCCGCTGCGGGCGTCGACGAGCGCGCTGGGCACCGACAGAGCAACCGACCGTCGTGAGTCGAGCCAGGCCTCACCGACTCGCCGAGTGCTGGCCTCGCTGGTCGGCCAGGATCGCTTCAGGCCCGACACCTCCAGGGCATCGACCAGGTGGTCGGGCAGTTCGAGTTGTAGCGCCACGTACCGCACACGGCCGCCGGTGATGTGCACCGACAGCTCGACGGTGGCGAGCGCCAGCGAGTCGGCCGTGTACACCATTCGTCGCCCAGGTGGGTTCCAGCGGCCGCCGAACAAGGCGGCACCCTCGCCGTTGAGCGCAGTGGCGGCATGCCGGCCGGCGACCAACCGCCAGATGTGCATCGTTCAGCTGAACACGCCGTGCTCGATGCGGCCGAGCAACTGGAAGACGGCGTCGGCGCCGACCTCGGTGGCCGCCACCGCCAGCGGAGTGCGCCGGTGCAGCGCATGTTGCGGCGTGGTGAGCCACGTTCGCCCTTCGGCAACGCCCCCCAGAATGGCCTGCGCCCGGCGAACGAGCCGATGCAACCGTGCCACGCGGTCGCCTTCCAGCACGTCGAGCACGCCCTGCTGCTTGCGGCGTACCCACGTGCGCGGAGAGATGCTGAGCCACTCGAGCACCTCGGCGACCGGCAGCTGCAGCGCCGCTGCGGCGGCGGCGACCGACGTGACGGGCACACCGCGCCGGACGTCGGTTTCGGTGATGGAGCCGAAGGCTGTGGCTGGAGATGCCATGTGGCGCAGGCTACCACGCCACTTGGCGCTCGCCGGGTCGTGGCGCAGGTCAGAAGACGGTGAAGCTCCACGTGTACGAGCGGGCCCGGCCGCGGCCCTCGATGAGCTTCCAGTAGATGACCTTGACGATGTGCTCGCCTTGGCTGAACTCGCTGATCGTGGACTCGGGCGAAGGATCGAACGTGAGCGTCGCGTTGCCCGGCTCGAAGATGGTGGTGGGCGGCAGCGTGATCTCCTGCCCGGGCTTGGCGTTGCCGCGCACTTCATCCAAGTTGATCGTCTCCAGCTCCAGGCCGTCGATGATGAGCACACCGGTGAAGCCCACCTGCAGGTCGACGAAGACCTGCGTTTGCGACGGCACCTGGGATGCGGAGCGTGTGGGATCGATCTGTTCGATCGCGTCGGGCAGGCCCTCGCGGCCGGTACCGGTGACGGCCACGGAGACCCCGACCCCGATGGCGACCAGGCAGATGGCAATGACGAGGCTGGCCGCGAGCAAGGGGAGCTGCGGACGCCGGAACTGGATGCGCACCACGCCAGTCTCGCTTGCCGATGCGGAATTCGCACCCTCGCGCTGTGGTCGCGGCCGGGCGCAGCTAGGTTCTGGGGTCGCCATGGTGGTCAACGACTCGCACAGTTCGGCGCGAATGATCGCGGGGCGCTACCGCCTCGGTGCGCGCCTGGGCAGCAGCCTGGAGGCGGCGGTCTTCGAGTCCTTCGACGAGCAGCTGCAGCGCGCGGTGGTGCTCAAGCTGGTGCATCCGGATCTCAGCGACCTGCCCGAGCTGCAGCGACAGTTCGATTCGACGATGCCCGTCGCCGCGGCGCTGCATCACCCCAACATCGCGGAGCTGTACGACTGGGGGCGCGCCCAGTGGAACGATCGCACCGTGTTGTACGTGGCCACCGAGCGCCTGCTGGGTGGCAGCCTGCGCGACCTGCTGGATCGCGGTCGTCTGTTGTCGCCGTCGCAGTCGTTGGTCGTGGGCCTCGATGCCTGCAAGGCGCTCGACGCATTGCACCGGGGAGGCCTCGTCCACACCGACGTGCGGCCTTCCACGCTCGTCTTCGGCGACGATCGTCGATTGCGGCTGGTGGATGCCGGGCTCGCCCAGGTGCTGCACGATGCAGTCGACGATGTCACCGTGCGCAGCATGGACCGCGCCAAGTACAGCTCGCCCGAGGAAGCGCAAGGGCAACCGGTGCTGCCCAAGAGCGACGTGTACTCGCTGTGCCTCTCGCTGCTCGAGGCCGTCACCGGGGTGGTGCCGTTCGAGGGTGAGTCGACGGTGGCGACGTTGGCCAACCGGGTCGATCGGCTGATGCCGGTGTCTGCCGACTTCGGCCAGCTGGCGGCGGTCTTCGAGCGCGCCGGGCGACCCGACGCTCACGACCGTTACACCGCCGCCGAGTTCGGTCGGGCGTTGGTGCAGTCGGCCGAGAAGATGCCGCGGCCGGCACCGCTGCCCATCCTGGCCGGCTCGCTGTTCGGCCCCGACGGCAGCGGGTCGGAACCGGTCGAGGAGCCCACCGGGCCGCTCGCCCGCCCGATGGTGCCTCTTGCCGACCCGGTTGCGCAGCAGCCGCCCCCGCCAGAGCCAGCCGTGGTCGAGCCGGTCGTGGTCGAGCCCGCCATGGTCGAGCCCGCCGTCGTCGAGCCGGTCGTGGTCGACCCGGTCGTGGTCGACCCGGTCGAGCCGGTCGTGGTCGAGCCGGTCGTGGTCGAGCCGGTCGAGCCGACAGCCCTGCCGCTGCTGGTTGCGCCGACGGTGCACCAGCCCGCCGAGCCGAAGCTGGCCGAGCCGGCGTCGGCCGACCCAGTGCCGGTCGAGCCGGTGGTTGCCGCGGCCGCGGTCGCCCCGGTCGTGGTCGCCGAGCCGGTGGCTGCCGCGGCCGAGTTGGCCGAGGCGCAGTCGTCGTTGCCGGCGCCGGCCCCTCTGGTCGCCCCGGTGATGGCCCTGCCGCCGCTGTTGGTCGCACCGCCGGCCGCATCCGCGCCCGTCGAGTCGCCGGCCACCTCCGCACCCGCGCCGGTCGTTCCGCCGGTCGTTCCGCCGCCCGTCGTGCCCGCCGAGCCCGGCGTCGACGACGTGTTCGATCCCGCCGACGAGTTCCCCGAGCATGCGCCGGCGGTCGGCGGCTCACGGCGTTGGTTCCTGGCGCTGCTCGTGGTGATGGCGGTCGGCGGCGGTGTGCTGGCCTGGTACAACACGCGGCCCGAGACCAGCGTCGTTCCCGAGCTGGCAGGGTTGCGGCAGGGCGCCGCACTGAACCAGCTGGGCCCGTTCGAGGCCACCATCATCGAGGAAGCCAGCGAGACGGTGGAACCCGGCGTGGTCATCCGCTCCGAGCCGGCGGCGGGCACCACGCTCGAGAACGGCTCGAAGATCACGCTCGTGGTCAGCACCGGCCCTGCACCGCGGGCGCTGCCAGAGCTGGTCGGCCTCACGCTCGCCGACGCCACCGCTCAGGTCGGCGAGCTCGGTCTGGTGCTCATCGAGGCCGAACCGCAGTTCGACGAAGTCGTGGTACCGGGTGTCGTGCTGTCGTGGTCGGTACCGGCAGCACCCACGCTCGGTGTCGGCGCCACCGTCACCAAGGGCACGACGGTGCAGGTGGTGCTCTCCGCCGGGCCGGCCCCGCGTTCGGTGCCCGCGCTGGCCGGGCTCACCTTCGAGGATGCGACCAAGGTGCTGCAAGACCTCGGCCTGGTCATCTTCCGCGTGCCCGACGAGTTCGATGTCAATGTCCCTGCGGGCACCGTCATCCGCCAGGACATCCCTGCCGGCAGCGCCGTCGAGCGGGGCGCCCAGGTCTCCGTCGCGGTGTCCAAGGGGCAGGACGTCATCGTGATGCCAGCGCTCGCCGGGCTCGACTACAACACCATCGTGGCCGCACTGCAGGGGGCCGGCTTCGTCATCGGCAGCGTGGTCGGCGACACCACTCAGGCGTTCCAGTCGGCCACCGTCAATGCAGCGCCGGTCGTCGACGCACAGCAGTTCCTGCGCGGTACCAAGGTCGACCTCACGTTCGCCCCCACCCCGGCGCCGGTGGTGACCGTCGTTCCCGGTGGTTGAGCCCCTGCTCGCTGCGCCGAGGTGCGCCTGACAACACGCTGAGGGGTCGACCGGTTCTCTGCCGGAGGCTCCGCGTCACTATCGTTCGGCAGCTCGGCCATTCCACATCAGGAGGTTCACGTCATGGGTTCTCTCGACGGACGCGTTGCCATCATCACCGGCGCCGGTCGCGGCATCGGCCGCGAGCACGCGCTGTACTTCGCATCGGAAGGTGCGAAGGTGGTCGTCAACGACCTCGGTGGCGCCAACGATGGCAGCGGAGCCGATCTCACCCCGGCGCAGCAGGTGGTGGAGGAAGTGCGGGCGCTGGGTGGCGAAGCAGTGGTCAACGGCGACAACGTGGCCGACTGGGAAGGTGCGCAGCGCCTCGTCAACCAGGCCGTAGAGACGTTCGGCGACCTCGACATCCTGGTCAACAACGCCGGCATCCTGCGCGACCGTGTGCTCGTCAACATGACCGAAGACGAGTGGGACGCCGTGATCACTGTGCACCTCAAAGGGCACTTCGCTCCCAGCCGCTGGGCTGCTGCATACTGGCGCGAGCAGCACAAGGCAGGCATCACCAAGCCGCGCAACATCGTTCACACCTCGAGCACGTCGGGCCTGTTCTCCAATCCGGGCCAAGCCAACTACGGCGCCGCCAAGACCGGCATCGCCACGTTCAGCCAGATCATCGCCAAAGAGCTCGTGCGCTACAACGTGAAGAGCAACACCATCGCTCCCGGTGCCCGCACGCGCCTCACGCTGGCAACCCCCGGGCTCGACGACATCATGAAGCCCAGGGAGCACGCCTTCGACCCGTGGGACCCCGCCAACATCTCGCCGCTGGTTGCGTACCTGGCTTCCGAGCAGTGCGCGTTCACCGGCGAGACCTTCCTGGTGCAGGGTGGCACCGTGACGATGGTGGAGAGCTGGCAGCGCGGCGCCGGCGTGGAGCGCGACTCGAAGTGGACGGTGAACGAGCTGGCCGATGCATTGGCCCCGCTCACCCGTCCGTGAAGGTGCGGCCGCCGCACCGCGAGAACGTCCGCGAACGAGCTGATCACACGCTGTCGTTCGACAGCGGTGGCGTCGACGAACTGGGGATCATTCCGTGGCCGATCCTCCTGCGGCGGCGCATCGCTCGCAAGGTGGGCATCGACCACCGGTGGGCCGTGCTGTGGGTCGTGCTCAGCGGGTTGTTCACCACCGGCTTCACGATCACCCTGCTGGTGGTGTCGCTCGACCGCATCGCCGGCGAGTTGAACACCACCACCACAGTGCTCACCTGGGCCATCACCGGGCCGATGCTGGCGTTCGGTGTGGTCGGGCCGGCGTTCGGCAAGGCCGGCGACCTGTGGGGTCACAAGCGGGTCTTCGTCGGCGGGCTGTTCTTCGCCGGGGTGTTCGCCGTCGCCTCCGCGCTCGCCTGGAACGCGACCACCCTCATCGTGTTCCGCACGCTGTCGGCCACCGCCGGGTCTGCCTGCGGGCCGTCGGCCATGGCGTACATCAACCGCATGTTCGAGCCGGGCGAACGGGTGAAGCCGTTGAGCTACTGGAGCTTCGTCAGCGCTGGAGCGCCGGTGATCGGCGTGGTCATCGGCGGCCCGCTGGTGGCGGCAGTGGGCTGGCGGGCCATCTTCGCCGTGCAGGCGCCGATGTGCTTCGTCGGCTTCGTGGTGGCGCTGTGGTTGCTGCCCGGCACCGACCGGCTGCGGGGAGTGCGCTTCGACGTGGCGGGTTCCATCACCCTCGGAGTTGGTGCCGCGTCACTGCTGGCCGGCATCAGCCAAGGGCGAGCGTGGGGTTGGAGCTCGCTGCCCACGCTGGCGTGCTTCGTGATCGCCGTGGCAGCGCTGCGCCTGTTCGTCACGATCGAGCGGCGCACTGCGGCGCCGCTGGTGATGCTGCACTGGTTCCGCACTCGCAACTTCGCGTTTCCGATGCTGAGCCAGATGCTCACCAACTTCGCGTACATGGGCGGCTTCATCCTGATCCCACAGGTGTTGGGCCAGCGCGGGCTGGGGCTCAGCGATGCCACCAAGGGCTATCTGGTCATCTCCCGGCCGCTTGCGTTCTCGCTGATCGCGCCGCTGGCGGCGCTGGCCACCATGCGCGTGGGTGAGCGAGTGGCGGGTGTGGTGGGCGCGCTGGGTGTGGTGCTGTCGATGGTGCTGTGGGCCACCGTCGGTCTCGACTCCTCGTACGCGTTCATCGTGCTCGCCACCGCCTGCTCGGGCATCGGGTTGGGCATCGCCTCACCGGCGCTGACATCGCTGATGGCCAACTCGGTCGACGAGGCCGACCTCGGTGTGGCCGGCGCGATGCAGCAGCTGATGACGCAACTGGGGGCGGTGATGGGCAGCGCAGTGCTGGCCACGGTGAGCGTCACCGCGACCCCGACCAACCTGGCTCCGTTCCACCTGGCGTTCGTCGTGGGTGCGGTGGTCGCGACCGGCGGGTGCGTGGCGGCCACGTTCGTGCGCAGCACACCACGCACGTAGCGCGGTCAGCTGGTGATGTCCTTGATCTCGCGGGCGATCTGCTTGGCGATGTCGTCCTGCGGCATCGAGGTCTGCATGGCCATCATCTTCATCATGTCGCCCTGCACCTTGATCTTGCCGGCCATGAACGCCTGCATCCCGGCAGCTTGATCCTGCTCGACGAAGATCTTGCGAGCGGTGTCCCAGTCGGTGGTCATCGTCAGGTCGGGCGTTTCCAGCGCGCCCGCTTCCATGACGACATCACCGGAGGAGGTGTCCATGAACAGGTTGACGGTGCCCTCACCGAACGGCACGTCGGTGATCACCTGGTTCATGCGGATGCTGGTGGTGACCTTGGTTGCCTGGTCGGCGTACTTCTCGCGAATGGCCTTGGCCGCGGCCATCCAATCGTCGGACAAGAACTGGTGGGACATGTCGAGGTGTGCTCCTTGCATGAAGTGGTGACCGGGGTGAACCCGAGCCGCGCGGGAACTTACTCGCTCTGAGCGGCGTGGCGCGAGGCGAGGCGCACTGCCAGCGCTTGGCGGATCTGTGGGCCGGAGTCTTCGGCGAATTCGCCGCGGTAGGTGGCGTCGGTGCCCAGCACCACGGTGAAGTACATCCCGGTGAACGCACCCAGGAAGCCTGCGACTCGCAGCAACGGCTCGGTGAGCACGAGCACGCGCCCACCCACGTGCCAGTGGGCGTAGACGTGCACGTCGGCCAACTGGGTCCACGAGGCGGTGGTGGCCTCCGGCACCGCCAGCAGCCCGAACAGCATGAAGAACGACGCGAGCACCACGGCCACGAACGTCACCAGGATGGCCTGGCTGAACACGCTGACCAGACCGATGTTGACACGCTGGCGGATCGACAGTGCCATCTCCTGCGGGTCGCCGTCGGTCGGCAGCGAGAGCCCTTCGGCGGGCGTGCCCTGCACCAGCCGCGCCACCTCCTCCCACTCGTCGAACGCGTGCACCATGCGGATCGAGGCGGGGATGCGCGACAGCACGAAGGCGCTGCCGAGCACGAAGAAGAGCCCGAGCGTGACGACGTACACGGGGCCTTGCAGCGTGCCGGCCACCTGCCAGACCTCGGCGTTGATGAACAGGAAGGTGGTGAACAACAACAGCAGCGGCAACGCCCGAGTGAGCATTCGACCCACGGAGCCCAGCCGGGCGAACGTCTGCGATGCGGCCCAGCCCATCAGTGGCACGACGCCGTAACTGGTGGCGACGTAGATGACGACCAGGACCGATGCGCCTTCGATGACGGCCTGCAACGCGTCGCCCCATTGCTCGAACACCAGCGCCGGCAGCGCCGGGCCGATCAGGAACGCGGCGAGCTCGGGCGGCCCCAGATCGCGGGGCCGTGACAGTGGCGGTCGATGCCGCAGCCGGTTGGTGAGCATCCAGGTGGCGAACAGCAGCGCGACGACCACGGCAGCTGCGCCAAGGTTGCGGGCGAGCGACCAGTCGGCCAGATCGAGCCCGTGCAGGCCACCGGCTACGTACGCCACCAGCAGCACCGGGGATGCTCTGCTCCACACGTCGGGCCCGGTGCCGTAGGGCTCGATGAGGTGCGGGAGGCCACGACGGATGAACCACTGGTCCGTCTCGTTGCGCTGCGAGTGCATCGACGCGAGTGTACGAAGGTGCCGCACCCGCACGTGTGACGCCGGTCCGGCGACGTGAACAGAACGTTCAATCCGCTTCCCTTTGCCGCGGATGCCCGGTAACGATGAACGAATGGCACGCATCCTCGTCACGGAAGAGATCGCCGAAGGTGGCCTTGATCGGCTCCGTGCGGCCGGCCACGAAGTGGTCGTTCAGCTCGACCTCTCCCAGTTGCTCACCGCCGTGCGAGGCGCGCAGGCCCTCATCATTCGCAGCGCCACGCAGGTCACCGCCGAAGTGCTCGAGGCCGGCAGCGAACTGCTGGTGGTCGGCCGCGCGGGCATCGGCCTCGACAACGTCGACGTTCCCGAGGCCACACGCCGCGGGGTGATGGTGGTCAATGCGCCGCAGAGCAACATCATCTCCGCGGCCGAGCACACGATGGCGTTGCTGCTGGCGCAGGCGCGCAACGTGCCGCAGGCTCATGCCGCGCTCATCGCCGGTCGCTGGGAGCGCACTCGCTGGGAGGGCGTCGAGCTCGCCGACAAGACGCTCGCCGTCGTCGGCCTCGGTCGCATCGGCAAGCTGGTCGCCGATCGCGCAAAGGCGTTCGGCATGCGCCTGGTGGCGTACGACCCGTTCGTATCCGCCGAGCGTGCCCGCCAGATGGGCGCCGAGCTGGTGTCCCTCGATCAGGCGGTGGCCGAGGCCGACTTCCTCACCATCCACCTGCCCAAGACCAAGGAGACCACCGGTCTCATCAACCGCGACCTGCTGCTGAAGGCCAAGCCGTCGCTGCGGCTCATCAACGTGGCGCGCGGTGGCATCGTCGACGAGCAGGCGCTCGCCGACTGCGTGCGCGACGGCATCATCGCCGGTGCGGCCATCGACGTGTTCGTCACCGAGCCCACCACCGTCTCGCCGCTCTTCGAGCAGCCGTCCATCGTGGTCACACCGCACCTGGGTGCCAGCACCCGCGAGGCGCAGGACAAGGCCGGCGACACCATCGCCGACATGGTGCAGCTGGCGCTGGCCGGCGACTTCGTGCCGTTCGCCGTCAACGTCGACGCCGCCGAGGCCAACGAGACGCTGCGTCCGTTCCTTCCGCTGGCGGAGGGCTTGGGCCGGCTGTTCGCGTCGCTCGTCGGCGCATTGCCCGACTCGCTGGAGGTGTGCACCGAAGGCGACATCGCCGGTTACGACACCCGCATCATCAGCCTGGCGGCGATGAAGGGCTTCTTCGGCACCATCACCGACGAACAGGTCACCTACGTCAATGCGCCGCAGTTGGCCAAGGAGAAGGGCGTCGAGCTGCGCGAGACCAACTGCGCCACCTCGGCCGACTTCGTCAACCTGGTCACACTCCGCGGCGCCGGGCACAGCCTGTCGGGCACGCTCGTCGGCCGGCGCAGCGAGCAGCGCATCGTGATGATCGACGACCACCACTTCGACGTGCCACCAGCGGACCACATGCTCGTCGTCAAGAACGACGATCGACCGGGTGTCATCGGCACGGTCGGCACGCTGTTGGGCGACGCGGGTGTCAACATCGCCGACATGGATGTGGGTCGTGCCGCCACGCCGGGCACCGCCGTGATGCTCATCGCACCCACCATGGAGGTGCCTGCCGACGTGATCGCCCGGCTGCGCACCGCCCCCGGCATCATCAGCGTCACCCCCCTCGCCGGCTGACCCCGCCCCGCCCACCGGGTTTTACGTGAAGTCCGTCGGGCCGCTACCAGGGCTGTGAGTGTGAGTTCTTGACGCAAACGCTCTTACCGAGGAGCGTGAGTGCGGATCTCGTCGCGTGTGGCGATCGCCACTTCGCGAGCGGCCTCTGCGAAGTCGTCGCCGCTCGACGCGTACAGCACTGCTCGCGACGAGTTGATCACCATGCCGAAGCCCTGCGCATCGCGGCCGGCCCCGACGGTGGCGCTCACGTCACCGCCCTGTGCGCCCACGCCGGGCACCAGCAGCGGCAGATCACCGACGATGGCCCGCACGGCCGCGAGCTCGGCCGGGTAGGTGGCACCCACCACCAGGCCGCAATCGCCGATCTCGTTCCACTCGTGAGCCACTCGGCGGGCGACATGCGCGTACAACGGCTCGCCGTCGACCATCAGGCTCTGGAAGTCGCCGCTGCCCGGGTTGCTGGTGCGGCAGAGCACGAAAACCCCGCCGCCGGGGTGGCGCAGGAACGGCTCGACCGAGTCGGTGCCCAGGTACGGGTTCACCGTCACGGCGTGTGCGCGATACCGGTCGAACGCCTCGCGGGCGTACTGCTCGGCGGTGCTGCCGATGTCGCCACGCTTGGCATCGAGCACCAGCAGCACGCTCGGGTAGCGGTCGCGGATGGCTGCGCAGATTCGTTCCAGATCGCGCTCGGCGCCGGTGGCTGCGAAGTACGCGATCTGCGGCTTGAACGCACACACCACGTCGGCCGTGGCGTCGACGATGGCCATGCAGAAGTCGAACACCGAGCTGCCGACCGCCGCCGGAAAGCGAGCCGGATCGGGGTCGAGGCCCACGCAGAGCATCGAGTGCGACGAGGCCCACGCTCGCCGAAGGTGCTCGTGGAAGGCCATCGCTTGCGAATCTAGCGGAGTCGAACCCGACGACTCGGCCCCGCAGTCAGTGCCGCGCGCCGATCAGTGCTGGCAGTTCCAGACGCCGTTGTCCTCCAACTGTGGCTCCTTGCAGCCAGCAGGAATCGGCGGGATCGGTTTGCCGGCCGGCCAGTCGGACGGGATCTTCGCGTTGGCAGGCAGGGTGGTGCCCGGCGCGGCGGTGGTGGTCGGTGCGACGGTGGTGCGCGGTGTCGTGGTCGCCGGCGCTGCGGTGGTGGCGGGCGCTGCGGTGGTGGCGGGCGCCGCCGTGCCCGGCACCGGGGTGGCCGACGGAGTGGCGGTGGTGCCGGGGGCAGTCGCTGCCGGGGTGGTGGTGGCCGGCGCAACGGCACCCGATGCCGCGGCAGGGGGCACGGCGGCGGCTCCGGTGGTGGCCGAGGGCGACGTCTGCGATCCGGGGCCGGCACCGGTGGGTGCTGGTGTCCCGACGCCGCCTCGGCCCGCAATGGTCGTCTCTGGTGGTGCAACCGTGCCGGGGAGCGTGGTGGTGGACGCGTCGACAGCAACCAAGGATTCGTCGGGAGTCGGTTCCATGGTCACGATCACCGGTGGCGCGTGATTGGTCGCGCCGCCGAAGCCGAAGAGGTCGACTCCACCCAGTGACGCGAAGGCCAGCGTGCCCACCGCGAGACTGACGGCGGTGCTCATCCCAAGAGCCAGTGCAGTTCGTTGCTCCATGTGGCACCCCTCTCGACTTGTTGCGTGGCGCGCTCGGCGGTCGGCATCTGCAAACTGTCGCTTCATCGGCACGCGGCACCCCCAGCTCAAGTGACGGTTTCGTGAACACGCGCAGGCTCGAACAACCGCGGCCAGGTGGGCTGAGCTTCGCCGAGAGCGGCGCCGCCGGCGATCAGTCGGTGACGGAGATGGCTGCCGTCGGGCACATGTCGGCGGCCATGCGCACCTTGTCGGCCAGTTCGGCCGGCGGCTCGTCTTGCAGCACGTACAGGTATCCGTCCTTGCGCACTTCGAACACTTCCGGGCACAACTGCATGCACGCACCGGTGCTGGCACACATGTCGTAGTCGACGGTCACTTTCATGGCGGTGCTCCTTGTGCTGGCCCTGATGGGCGTTGCGTGATGTCTAGGCCTTTGCCCGACGGTAGCCGTCGGCTTCGGCGTCGGCCGCAGCGGCGTAGCACCGCTCGGGCACGGTGCGAGCGTAGAAACGTCCGCCGGGAAGGTGGTAGATGCCGGAGTTGTCGTTGGCCTTCACCGGGTAGCCCTCGGGGCACGCCCCGTCGACCGGCTGCACCCAGCGGGCCGCCGCCTGCTGCTCGGGCACAGCGGCAGGCGTGGGCTGAGCAGCCGTGTCGACCAGCGGTGGCCACGAAGCGGCCGGTACCGCGACCGCCGCCTGCCCGGCGCGTCGCTTGCGCAGTGCGGCCGCGCCGGCGAGCAGCACGAGCGCGATGACCAGCCATCGGTAGCGGCGAGCGTGGGCCATGCTCGCAGCGTAGTCCGGTCGTGTCGTGGCGGCCGTCAGGCCTGGTGTCGCTCGTGTGCCTGCAGCACGGCGCGCAAGGCGGCGGTGATGGTGCTGGGGTCGGTGCCGACTCCCCAGAGCACACGGCCATCGCCGTTCTTCGTCTCGATGTACGCGACGGCCCTGGCTTCGCTGCCTTGACCCAACGCATGCTCGGCGTAGTCGACGACGTCGAGCGTCGCGCCCACACCGTTGCGCAGCGCACGCACGAAGGCGTCGATGGGCCCGTTGCCTTCTCCCGACACCGTGACGGGTGTGTCGTCGATGACGAGCTGGGCGGTGATGGTGGTGGTACCCGTGGCACTGTCACTGCGCATCTCGTGGCTGTTGAGCCGCATCCGCGGCTCGGTGGGCAGGTACGAGGCTTGAAAGGCGTCCCACATGATGACGGGGCTGATCTCGGTGCCGGTGTCCTCGGTGATGTGCTGGATGGTCTTGGAGAACTCGATCTGCAGGCGACGTGGCAGGTCGAAGCCGTGCTCGGCCTTCATCACGTAGGCCACGCCACCCTTGCCGCTCTGGCTGTTGACGCGGATGACGGCTTCGTAGGTGCGGCCGAGATCCTTGGGGTCGAGCGGCAGGTAGGGCACGCCCCAGACCGGGTACTCCCCGCCGTTGGCGGCCGCCTTGGCGTCGAGGGCATCGAAGCCCTTCTTGATCGCGTCTTGGTGGCTGCCGCTGAACGCCGTGTACACCAGGTCGCCGACCCACGGGTGGCGAGGGCCCACGGGCAGCCGGTTGCAGTACTCGGCCACTCGCCGCAGCGCGTCGATGTCGCTGATGTCGAGTTGCGGGTCGACGCCGTTGACCATCAGGTTGATGGCCAGGTTGACCACGTCGACGTTGCCCGTGCGCTCGCCGTTGCCGAACAGCGTGCCCTCCACGCGATCGGCGCCGGCCAGCATCGCCATCTCGGCAGCAGCCGTGGCGGTGCCGCGGTCGTTGTGCGGGTGCAGGCTGATGACCACGCTGGAGCGACTGCGGATGTGGCGGCCGAACCACTCGATCACGTCGGCGTACACGTTGGGCGTGTAGCACTCGACGGTGGCCGGCAGGTTGAGGATGAGCGGCCGCTCGGGCGTGGGTTCGATGACATCCATCACCGCGTGGCACACCTCCACCGCATACTCGGGCTCGGTGAGCGTGAAGCTCTCCGGCGAGTACTCGTAGCGCACGAACGTCTCGGGGATGGTCTCCTCCAGCTTGCGGCACAGCTTGGCGCCGTTGACCGCGATGTCGGTGATGCCGGCCTTGTCCAGCCCGAACACCACCTCGCGCTGCAGCGGGTTGGTGGAGTTGTAGAAGTGGACGATGGCCTGGCGGGCGCCGGCGATCGCCTCGTAGGTGCGCTCGATGAGCTCTTGACGGCACTGGGTGAGCACCTGGATGGTGACGTCGTCGGGGATCAGGTCGTCGTCGATCAGCTGGCGCACGAAGTCGAAGTCGGGCTGGCTGGCGCTGGGGAAGCCGACCTCGATCTCCTTGAAGCCCATCTTCACCAGCGTGTCGAACATGCGCCGCTTGCGCTGCGGGTCCATCGGGTCGATGAGGGCCTGGTTGCCGTCGCGCAGGTCGACGCTGCACCACAGCGGTGCGGCCTCGTGCACCTTGTTGGGCCAGGTGCGGTCGTGGAGCACGACGGGCACGATTCGTTCGTACTTGTGGAACGGCATCGGTGTGGGTGTGATCGGTTGCGGTGACATTGGGTTCCTTGTGCGTGCGTTCGAGGAGGTGGGTGCGGGGAGAAGTGGCGTGAAAAAGCAAGAAGCCCCGGCCGGTTCGGCTGGGGCGTGCGGGCAAGCGCGAAGTACGTGGCGCTTGCCCTACATAAGCAGAAGGAGGCCACGGGTGCGAGTCACGCCCGCCAGTCTGCCGGGCGCGACGGCGTGTTGTCAACGTCAGACCGGTCACACGCGTCCGCGGGCGGACGGAACCGGAGGGTGGAGTGCTGTGCACCGGCCCACCTCTTTCGGACGCGACCCGAACCGTGCGGCCGCGTCCGAAAGACGTGGGCCTGAGCTGGTCCCGTGTCGGAACGGCGGCCGCTGCGACTGACTCAGTCGACGAGGAAGTTGGTGAACTGCCAGGGGTCGGTGTGGTCGACTTCGTCGGCCTCGCTGCTGAAGTTGGCGAACAGGTCGCGGCGCGTGCTCACCGGATCCCAGTCCGATGGGCCTGAGTGCAGCTCGCCCAAGTAGCGACGGGCAACGCGGAGCACGGCTTCCCACGGCAGGTCGTCGGGTACGCACACGCCTTCGTCGGGGTTGGCGATCATCCACGCCACCGCGCCAACGATGCTGCCGGCCACCTGCATGGTGGTGGCGCTCTGGTGCGGGAGGATTGCGCGGGCGTCGTCGATGCTGAGCAGCGAGCCACACCACCAGCTCTTGTACGGATGGCCCATCAGCAGCACACCCAGCTCGTCGCGGCCGCTGATGATCTCGTCGTTGAGGATGCGCTGTTCGGGCTGCATCTCCCAGCCACGCATGCGCAGCTCGAGCACGCTGTTGATGGCCGCGTCGCTGGGGTGGTAGGCGTAGTGGACGGTGGGGCGGTAGACGGCGTTGCCGTGCCCGTCGTCGACGGTGAGGTGCTCGCTCATCGTGAACGACTCGCCGTGGCGCACCACCATGCCGCGGATCTCGCCGCTGGGCACCCAGCTGCGCACCCACGTCTCGATGCCGGGGCGAGCGATGCAGATCTGGTTGCACGGGCCTTCGCCGCTGTGCACGAAGGCGTTGGCGGGCAAGCGCCGCTCGTGTGTGCCCCAGCCCATCTCGGCCGGGGCGATGCCTTCTTCGTACAAGCCGTCGACCGACCACGTGTTGACGAACTCGTTGGGCCGCTTGGGCACCGAGGAGATCTGCGTGTCGCGCTCCGCGATGTGGATGACCTTCGTGCCGGTGAGCATGGCCAAGGAGTTGTAGCGAGCCTCGGACAGCGCGGCTTCGAACGCGGCGGCGTTGGAGCCGGCAAGCCCGTCGGAGAGCATGCGGGTGGCGATCTCGCCCAGCGCTTGCTTGGCGAAGTGGCTGACCAGGCCCGGGTTCGCACCGTGCTCGAGCACCGCGGTGGCGCCCTTGTTGTCGGGCCAGCCGGCTTTCATCCGGCGCAGCTGCATGTGGCGGACGTACAGCGTGCGATCCAGCGGCGAGGTGGCCTGCAGGTCGTCGTACGGGTCCCACACCTCGACGCTGGTGTTCAGGTAGCGAACACCATGGTCGCGGCACCATTGCAGCACCGTCGGGTTGTCGATGTTCCACGCCAGATCCAGCAGCAGGTCGCCATCGCCCACGCGTGCCGACAGGAACGAGTCGAGGTTGTCGGGGGTGAGGCGATCCTGCTCGTAACGAACGCCGGCCGACAGCGATGAGGCGACACGCGCCCGGTTGTCGACGAAGTCGACGATGGTGACCCTGGAGGGGTCGATCTCGAGATCACGCAGCAGCAGCGGAACGGTGCACTGCGCAACCGAACCGCAACCGAGCACCAGCACCCGCGAGGGGGTGCGGCTCACTCGGCCAGCGCGGGGGCGAGCGCAGCGTGCTCGCAGTCGATGGACGCGGCTTCTGCCGCGGCGTACAGGCTCTGCCAGTCGTACGAGATGCCCTTGCGACCGTTCTGGCTGAAGTAGGACTGGCTGGCATCGACATTGGTGCTCAGGTTGTTCATCGCTGCGCCCTTTCGAGACGTAGTGGGGGTGAGATCGCTTCCTTTCGGCCGGTGTCTCCGGCACAAAGCGATGCGACCATAACCAGCTGCGTCGAGGGTTGCTACTTACTGATGGAGCAGACAGCGAAGCTGATGCATCGGTCAGTGCGATGGACTGGTCACTCAGTGGAACGCGGCCGGAGATCGCCGGCGAACCGGCCGATCCGGAGCAGCCTTCGTCAGTGCACCTTGCGATCCATGTCGGCCCAGTACGGCTCGCGCAGCTTGAACTTCTGCAGCTTGCCGGTGGCCGTCCGTGCGAGCGACTCGCGGAACTCCACGACCTTCGGGCACTTGTAGTGCGCCAGCTTGGTGCGGGTGTGCGCGATGACATCGGCTTCGGTGATGGTGGAGCCGGGTGCGACCACCACCACAAGGCGAGCACCGTCTCGCCCCACTTCTCGTCGGGCACGCCGATCACCGCCGCCTCGGCCACCGCGGGGTGCGCTGAACACCGCAGTCCTCCACCTCGATGCTGCTCACGTTCTCGCCGCCGGTGATGATGACGTCCTTCTTGCGGTCGCTGATGGTCACGTACCAGTCGTCGTCGATGATGCCACCGTCGCCCGTGTGGAACCAGGTGGGGCCGTCGGGCGCGTCGCTCGCTGCATGGATGGCGTCGGCGGTGGCTTCCGGTTGCGCCCAGTAGCCGCCCATGATGTGGTTGCCGCGGGCGAGGATCTCGCCGTCGGGGGAGATGCGCACCTCGACGCCGATGGCCGGTGCGCCGGCACGGCTGAGCTTGGTGGCGCGGTCGGCCGGTGACAGCTGGTCGTACTCCGCGCGGCTGCGGTTCATGGTGAGCAATGGCGTCGTCTCGGTGAGACCGTAGATCTGGATGAACTCCCAACCCAGTTCGGTTTCGATGCGCTCGATCGTCTTGGTGGGCGGGGGAGCGCCGGCGCACACGATGCGCACGCGGTCGCGGCCCGGCACCGGGCCTTCCCAGTGGCCGGCGGCATCGAGGATGGCGTTGGCGACGGCGGGCGCTGCGCACATCACGGTGACGCCGTGCTGTTGCACTCGGCGCAGGATCTCGGTGCCGTCGATCTTGCGCAGGATGATGTGCTGCGCGCCCATGCCGGTGACTGCGTACAGCACGCCCCAACCGTTGCAGTGGAACTGCGGCAACGTGTGCAGGTAGACATCGCGGTCGTTGATGCCCAGCTGCCAACCGAACGTGGTGGCGTTCAGCCAGATGTTGCGATGGGTGAGCTGCACGCCCTTGGGGCGGGCGGTGGTGCCGCTGGTGTAGTTGATGGTGGCCGTGGCGTCCTCGTCGTACGTCCACGGCTGCGGCTCGGCATGCTGGGCCGGCGCGTCGGTGGCGCTGCCGATGACGAACTTGAACTCGCACTCCACCTCGGCCAGGCCTTCCTCCAGCTCAGGGTCGATCATCAGCACTCGGGCGCCGCTGTGCTGCACGATGTACTTCACCTCTTCGGCGACCAGGCGGAAGTTGATCGGCACCAGCACTCGGCCGGAGCCGCTGACCCCGAACAGCGCGGTGAGCAGGCGTGCCGAGTTCTGGCTGACGATGGCCACCCGTTCTCCGATTGCGATGCCCAGCTGGTCGAGCGCGGCGGCCTGCGCGCGAGCCTTGGCGGCCATCTCCGCGTAGGTGTACTCACCCCACGACTCGGCCGGCTGGTCGGGTTCGTCGACCACGGCCACGCGCTCGGGGTACACCTCTTGGGCACGGCGGAGGAAGTCGTTGACTGTGAGTGCAACCTTCATCGGCACATTGTTGCCGATCCGGCCGGTGGCGGGCGTTGTCGACGCGCCGACACACGCGCTCGTATGAGATCTCGTACGCAGGCGCTCCGTCCCACTGCTGCATCGCACCGTCCAGGTACCCTGTGGTCCGACATGTCAGACAACAACCGCCCTCAGCGCGCGCCGCGGCGTTCCCGCCCTGCCCCCCGGCCCGCCGAGTACCGAAACGCAGCTGTTGCGCCGGTGCTCACCCTTTCCAAAGACGATTACGTGCCCACGGCATTCATCGAGCTCGGCGTGCCGCCCAGCGTCGACTTCGGCCTCGCCGCTGCCGGGTTCACCACCCCGTTCGCCATCCAGACCAAAGCCATCCCCGTTGCCCTCACTGGCCGCGACGTGTGTGGTCGGGCCAAGACCGGCTCCGGCAAGACGCTCGCCTTCGGTGTGCCGCTGCTGGCCCGCCTCACCAAGGAGGGCGAGCCTCGTCGGCCGGCCGCTCTGGTACTGGTGCCCACCCGCGAGCTGGCGCTGCAAGTGGCCGAAGTGCTCGCCCCGGTGGCAATCGCCTGCGGCCGCACGGTGCTCGCCGTGTACGGCGGCGCCTCCCGGCAGCAGCAGATCGACGCGCTGCAGGCCGGTGTCGATGTCGTGGTGGCAACACCGCTGCGCCTCATCGACCTGTTGAAGGAGAACGAGCTGCAGCTCGATGCAGTCGAGATCCTGGTGCTCGACGAAGCCGACCGCATGGCCGACGACGGCTTCACGCCGCAGGTCGAGTGGATCATGCGCAAGGTCACCGCGCCGCACCAGACGATGCTGTTCTCCGCCACGCTCGACGGCGACGTCGGTCACCTGGTGGCCCGCTACATGAACGACCCCGCCGAAGTGGCCATCGACGCCGCCACCGACACGGTGGGCACCATGCACCACCTGTTCCTGGCCGTGCACCACATGGACAAGGACAAGGTGGTTGCGTCCATCGCCAGTGGCATGGCCAAGACCATCGTCTTCTGCCAGACCAAGCGCACCTGCGACCGTGTCGAGCGCAACCTGCAAGAGCTGGGCGTGCGCGCCGCGGCCATTCACGGCGACCTCGCGCAGGCGGCGCGCGAGCGTGCGTTGAAGCGCTTCACCGACGGCGACCTGGCGGTGCTGGTGGCCACCGACGTGGCCGCTCGCGGCATCGACGTCGACGACATCGGCGCGGTCATCCACTACGAGCCGGCCGGCGACGTGAAGGACTACCTGCACCGCAGCGGCCGCACCGCCCGCGCCGGCCGCGACGGATGGGCCGTCACGCTTGCGGAGTACAACCAGCACACCCAGGTGCGCATCCTGCAGCGCGCCATGCGGCTCGATCCGTCGCTGCCCATCGAGGTCTTCAGCAACAACCCGAAGCTGAAGCACCTGCCCGACTTCCACGTCTGAGGCTGCCCACGCCTGCCGGCGAGTTGTTCAGCTCGTTCCTGCACCGATTGTGGATTCGGGCCGACCAGAGCGAGTGAGCACCACTTGCGTGTACAGCAGTTGGAAACCGAGGCGTTCGAGGTTGCGCGCCGACTGACCGGCGGGGAGCGCGGTGGCTGCGGCGATGGCGCAGCCCAGGTCGCTGGCCAGCCGCAGTCGATGGTGGAGGAGCGCGGTCTGCAGACCAGCGCGGCGGTGCGCCTCGGTGGTGGCGGCGCCGCCCAGCCAGCCGACACCGTCGACGAGGTTGAGGGAACCGCACGCTGCCGGCGTGCCGTCAACCAGCGCGACGAAGTCGTGGGCGCCATCCACGGCCGCAGCGGTGATGCAGTACTCGTCGGAGATTTGCCGTGCGGTGCTGCCGAGCGCTGCGTCGCCCGACAGGATCGCCTGCCGCTGCGTGGCCGTGGTGTCGTCGTCCGTCACGATCTCCACATCGGGGTCGCTGCCGAGGCTCGAGAGGTCGTGAGCGTAGAGGTTGCGAAACCGTTCGAGGACGTAGCCATCGGCGATGAGGGCCGACAGCAGCGTCTCATCGGCCCACGGGGAGAGCTCCAGCGACGGTGCCATTCCTCGACCGCCATAGAAGCGACCGAGCGCGCTCACCACCTCGTTGGCATCGGTGCCGCCGAGGCCGAGCCCGATCGCCCGATTGACGTAGCGCCCCGGCCCGAAGCTGATCAGCGCGCCACCGTCGCACGGCTCGGCCGCTGCGCCCGCCGGCGCGGCATGCACCGTGTATGCGAGTGCCTGGCGACGGGAGAACTCGGCCGCGCTGTGCTCGACTCGCCGCACGAGTTCCCGGTCGATTCGCATCAGCGTGGTCTACCAGCCCCGCACCGCGCTTTGTGTCAAACCACCGAACTCACAGCCGCTGGTCAGCGCCCGACAGCCTTGACGTAAGAGCGGGGTTGTGTGGAGGGTCAGGGGAGCCAGGCGGGGCGAGCGGCTTCGAAGGCGGTGATGTCGTCGGCGTGGCCGAGCGTGATGCCGACGTCGTCGAGGCCGTTGAGGTAGCGGTGCTGTGTCTGGGGATCCATGGGGAACGAGGCGGTGATGCCGGCGGCGGGCACCTCCACCGTCAACCGCTCGACGTCGATGGTGATCTCCACCAGGTGGTCGGCCTCGATCGCAGCCCAGATGGCATGCACCACGGCTTCCGGGACGACGACTGGCACCAACCCGTTCTTGGTGCAGTTGTTGCGGAAGATGTCGCTGAAGCTGGGAGCGATGACAGCGTCGAACCCACCTTGCTGAATGGCCCACACCGCGTGCTCGCGAGACGAGCCGACGCCGAACGACGGCCCGGCCACGAGCACGCTGGCGCCCGCGTATCGCTCGTCGTTGAGCACGAAGTTGCGGTCGTCGCGCCAGGTGCTGAACAGGCCCTTCTCGAAGCCGGTGCGCTCGACGCGCTTGAGCCACTCGGCGGGGATGATCTGGTCGGTGTCGACGTCGCTGCGCTTCAACGGGACGCCACGGCCGGTGATGATGTGCACTGCTCTCATGCCAGAACCTCCAGATCGTGGGGAGTTGCGAAGTGGCCGGCGACCGCGGTGGCGGCGGCGACGGCGGGGGAGACGAGATGGGTGCGACCGCCCCGGCCCTGGCGGCCTTCGAAGTTGCGGTTGCTGGTGCTGGCCGAGCGCTCGCCGGGAGCGAGCTTGTCGGGGTTCATCGCCAGGCACATGCTGCAGCCCGGCTCGCGCCAGTCGGCGCCGGCCGCACGGAAGATGGCGGGCAGGCCTTCGGCCTCGGCCTGTGCCTTCACGGCATGGCTGCCCGGCACCACCATCACGCGCGGCACGGTGACGGTGCGTCCGTTCAGTACTGCGGCAGCCGCGCGCAGGTCTTCGATGCGGCTGTTGGTGCACGAGCCGATGAACACCGTGTCGACCGTGATGTCGCGCACCGGCGTGCCGGCGGCGAGGCCCATGTACTCCAGCGCCCGAGCGACGGTGTCGCGGGCGGTGGCGTCGTCGAAGTCGTCGGGCGACGGCAGCGAGGCATCGATGGAGATGACCTGACCGGGGTTCGTGCCCCAGCTCACCTGTGGGGTCATCGTGGAGGCATCGATCACGACCTCCTTGTCGAAGACGGCCCCGGCGTCGGTGACCAGGCCGCGCCAGTCGGCGACTGCAGCCGACCACTGGGCGCCCTTCGGTGCGTGCTCGCGGCCCTCGAGGTACGCGAACGTGATGTCGTCGGGGGCCACCAGGCCGGCCTTCGCGCCCGCCTCGATGCTCATGTTGCACAGGGTCATGCGGCCCTCCATCGAGAGCGCCCGGATCGCGGCGCCGCGGTACTCGATGACGTGCCCGATGCCACCGCCGGTGCCGATGACTCCGATGATTGCAAGGATGATGTCCTTGGCGGTGACGTCTGCGGGTGCATCGCCCTCGACCGTCACCGCCATCCACTTCGGTCGCGATTGCGGCAGCGTCTGCGTGGCGAGCACGTGCTCGACCTCGCTGGTGCCGATGCCGAACGCCAGGGCGCCGAACGCACCATGCGTGGCGGTGTGGCTGTCACCGCACACCACGGTCATCCCCGGCAGAGTGCGGCCCTGCTCGGGAGCGATGACGTGCACGATGCCCTGGCTGGGATGGCCCATCGGGAACTCGATGATGCCGAACTCGGCAGCGTTCTCGCGCAGCACCTGCACCTGGCGAGCGGAGATGGGGTCGGCAATCGGCTGGTCGATGTGCTCGGTGGGCACGTTGTGGTCTTCGGTGGCGATGGTGAGCTCGGGGCGCCGCACCGTGCGGCCGCTGAGGCGCAACCCGTCGAACGCCTGCGGGCTGGTGACCTCGTGCACGAGGTGGAGGTCGATGTACAACAGATCTGGCTCGCCGGCCGCGGCGTGTACGACATGGCGATTCCACACCTTCTCGGCCAGGGTCGTGGGGGATGACATCGCGCTCCTTGGGGGGTCTGCCCGTAGTCGACGGGGTCGAACTACGAATCTCATCCAATGGGATTCAGTTCCCGAAGTATAGACTCCCAGCGAACTGTTTGGCAATCTGCAAGCCTGGGCACTATCACATGACCTCGCCACCGCTCAGCGTGGCGAAACTGCGGGTTTCATGACTTGATCACATCGCTGATCGCGCCGAAACAAAAGACGTCACTCAGGAGGACACCCAATGGACAGCCTGCTCGTTCACACATGCCGCACCGAGGATGAAGTCAGCCACTCCGGTACCCGTTGGACGGGCACCCGCTGGACCGGTACCCGTTGGACCGGTACCCGTTGGACGGGCACGCGTTGGACCGGTACCCGTTGGACCGGTACCCGTTGGACGGGCACGCGTTGGACCGGTACGCGTTGGACGGGCACCCGTTGGACCGGTACGCGTTGGACCGGTACGCGTTGGACCGGCACCCGCTGGACCTGAGTCTCTGCGTGCGGCGCCTCGACGCGCCAGGATGACACCATGCAGCAATCGGCACGTGGTCGGCGTCGTTCGCCTGCCGACCAGATCGTCGAGCAGCTTCGGGCTGCCGATCGCTTCCCGACTGGCGATGCGCGCCGGGCAGCCGCGCAGCGTCGGGCGGCTCGTCTCGCCGCCGCCGATCCGGCGGTGCTCGATCACCCGTCGTTGGCCCATGTGCGCAGCCGGCTGCGACAGTGGGCGCGCTTCGCTCCGTACCTGCTGAGCGATCCCGACGAAGCGCGCATCGCGTCCGCGAGCAGAGCCGTCGTCGGCGAGCAGTTGTCGCTGCTGCGATCGCTGGAGGACGAGCCGACCACAGCGCTCGCAGGTTCCGATGTGGCGTTGCGCGACCTGGACTCGCACGAGCCAGCAACCCGGCGGGCCGCCGATGTGCTGGCGCATCGGGCCACCGACCATCGCGCGCCACGCGTGGCTTCGGTGCTGGCGACGCTTGCTGCGTGCCATCTCGCCGACGATCAGGAGCGCGGCATCGATGACTGGCGAACGCGGTTCGCCATCGTGCAGGGCACTACGCCTGCGACGCTTGCCCACCTGCGCTCTGCCACCGGTGCCGCGCGCGGGTTGGCGCAGCAGTGGATGCAACTGCGGTCGACGATCGTCGGGGGCGAGTACTGCGATCGTCGCGTCGGTCTGGAAGCATCACCGGCGTCGTTGGCGGAGCACGCGATACAGGCTTCGGTGGCACTTGGTGCGGCCGTGCCGCGGCTGGCGAAGGGCGCGCAACTGGCCGCCGCGCGCATCAGACCCGGAGCCGACAACCAGGTCGTCATCGAGGCCGATGGCCGCATCTCCGCAACGGTTGCCCACCGACCGACGCCGCGTGGCTCGCTGATGGTGGCGCACGAGGTCGGGCACGCATTGCACGCGCTCGAGTCGCGCAGCCCGGAACCGCCCGGGGCGCTGGTGGGCGAGACGGTGGCGTGCTGGGCGTCGCTGGTGACCGGAACGTCGCTGGCGGTGGCCGGCGGGGATGGGTCACAGGCGCTGGCCCTGGCGTTGGGCGACACGTTGGTGGAGGAGCTGTTCGTCTCTGGCGCAGTCAGCTCGTTCGAGGACGCGGTCTACCTGCTGGTGCACAACGGATCGGGTGTCACCGTCGCGGCGCTCGACGAGGCCTGGCTGGCGGTTCATCGTGAGCTGCTGGGCTCCGTCGTCGAGGTTCCGGCCCACGTCGGCTCCGGGTGGGCTCGGCTGCCGTCGCTGGCGACCGACCCGGGCCACGCGCTCTCGTACGTGTGGGCGACGGTGCTCGCTCTGGCGATCGATGCCCGGCACGCCGGCGATGCCGATGGGGTGATCGCGCGAGCCATCGTGGCGGGCGGGGTGGATGCCGACGAGTTCACCGCGCTGCTCGGCTTCGAGGGCGACGAGTGGGTCGAGGCCGGCTTCGGCGCGCTGGCCCTCCAGTTGACCCGCCTCGGTCAGGTGGTGGGTGCCGGCGTGTCGTCGCGGCGTACTTGCTGAACATCGCCGGTGCCGGGCGGCAACCCGAACGCCAACGCTGCCACCACCGGTAGTTGCAGCAGGCCGGCCACCGTGGCAACGGTGCTCACCGAGGTCGCGTCGGCCAGCACGCCGCTGCCGAGCGCGCCGATCACACCGCCGGCGCCCAGCGCTGCCCGGAAGATGCCCATCACGCGCCCGATCAGGTCGCCCGGGATCACTCGCTGCCGGATGCCCACCGAGGTGATGTTGCCGAGCGTCACGGCGAAGCCCCAGGCGAACAGTGCGACGGCGGCGATGGGCCACATCGTGGTGGTGCCCAGCGCGACGTAGGAGAGACCGTTGACGGCCACTGCGCCGGAGATGGCCCACCGGGCGGGAATGCGGGCGCGGAGGCGACCTGCGAGCAGCCCGGCGAGGGTGGCGCCGCAGGCGATGACGGTGAGCGCAGGGCCGAACCAGCCGACGTCGAGCGAGAACTGGTTGCGCACCAGCAGCACCAGCATGGCGAGCACGGCCGAGCCGCACAGCGACAGCGTGAACATGGCGCCGCCGAGCACGACCAGCGTGCGGCTGCTGCGGAAGTACGCCCAGGCGGGCGCCATGGTGGGCCGCTGGTGGAGCTCTGTGACGGGCGCGGGTGGCGTGCGCGGCAGCCGCAGCAGCAGCACGGCGGACACGAGGTAGGACACGGCGTCGGCGACGAAGGGGATCCAGGTGGCGAGCCGGAAGATCAGTGAACCCAATGGCGGGCCGACGAACTCCCGACCCACGTCGTCGGCCGCCTGCAGCCGGCCATTGGCATCGTCGAGTTGGTCGGCAGCGACGAACGACGGGATGGCGCTCTGCGACGCAGTGATGAACACCGTCTCGCCGGCACCGATGAGGAAGGTGATGGCTGCGAGCACGAAGCCGGGCAGGCTGCCGAGCAGGAGGGCGATGGCAGCTGCGGCCACGACGACTGCTCGGCCGAGGTCGGCGACCACCAGCACGCGGCCGCGGTCGTAGCGATCGGCGACGAGGCCGGCGGGCACCGCCAGCAGCACGCCCGGCAGCAACCCGGCGGCGGCGATCGTGCCCAGCAGCAGCTCGCTGGGTGGCTTGATCGACGCCAGCAGTGGCAGCGCGGCGGTGGTCATGCCGGTGCCGACGGCCGAGAGCGCGTTGGCGGCCCACAAGCGCTGATATGCGCGGCCGAACGACGAGTTCATCGCCATCGCGGCGGCTTGGTCGGCACTCGCACGGTGGTGAGGGTACCTCGCAGCGTGGTGGGAGGCCTCTCTCCCGCTGGCGTCCCACACCATGGGATACGCTTCCCGGCGTGGAAGACGGCATTGCGGAGCACAGCGGCGTCGGGGTGCTCGACAAGGGCATCGGCATCCTGCATGCGCTGGTGCGCGGCCCGCTCGACCTGGCACAGCTGCAAGACGCCACCGGTCTTCCGCGTGCGACGGCACATCGGCTGGCGGTGGCGCTGGAGCAGCATCGCCTGGTGCGCCGCGATCCGCAGGGCAGGTTCTGTCTCGGCTTCGAGCTCATCCACCTCGGTCGCGCTGCCACCGAGGCGTTTCCGCTGGCCGAACTGGCCGGGCCGGCGCTGCTCGAGCTTCGTGACCGCACCGGCGAGAGCGTGCAGCTGTACGTGCGCGAGGCCGACGGCCGGCGTTGCGTGCTGTCGTTGCAGTCCAGCCACGCGCTGCGCTGGATCGTGCCCGAGGGTGCGCTGCTGCCGCTGGGGCTCGGGTCTGCCGGCCGGGTGCTCGCCGACGGCGGGCCACTGCTGGCCGACAGCGTGGAGGAGCGCGAGCCGGGCGTCGCCTCGGTCAGCGCCGCCGTGCGCGATCGGCAGGGAGCGGTCGTGGCCGCGGTCAGCCTCAGCGGGCCGGTCGAACGCTTGGGCCGGCAGCCTGTCGAACGCTTCGGCGCCCACGTCGACGCCACGGCCAGGGCGGTGTCGGCCGCGCTGGCCGTGTGAGTGCGGCGTCGCGATTCGCGTTGTCGTTGATGCCGGAGGCGGCGATCGATTCACATCCGAGCGGGTGGTCGTATCGTGCTGGGGTGGCCCGTTACGTGATCGACGCACCGACCCTGCTGCATCTCGTTGCTGACGACGTCGTCGTCGGTGCCGCCCATCAGCTCGTGGCTCCCAACTTGATCCGTTCCCAAGCGCTGTCATTGCTGCTGGCGGCGGTGCGAGCGGGTGAGCTCACCGAGGAGGTTGCGCTCCAGCGGCACGAGCGCATCACCGAGATCAAGTTGCGGCTGCTCGGCGACCGGGTGTCGCGCCGTACCGCGTGGAAGATCGCGCGCGAGCACGGATGGGAGAACACCTTCGATGCGGAATACCTCGCCGTGTGCTTGCTGCAGGCCGACGCCCTGATCACGATCGATGAGACGTTGGCCGCCAAGGCTGCTCACATCGTGCCGCTGGCCACACTCGGGGCATTGGTGGGCTGATCGCCGCCGAGGCCGTTTCGCGCCCCGGGTTGGCGGTCAGGCTGACGGCGGGCCGAACTTCGGGTAGTCGTTCTCGACCATCGTGACGTAGGTCCACACGCGGTACTGGTAGTTGCTCACCCGTACGAGGAACGCACGCATGCCCTGGGGCCACGCGCCGGTGAAGAGCACGGCGAACCAGGCGATCAACGCCACCACTGCGGCGCCGACGAAGTACACCATCAGCACCACGTAGTGGGGAATCGCCTTGAGCACGTTGAGCGCTGCCGAACGCGGCACCGACGGAGGTACTGCCGGGAGAGTCAGCCGTACCGCCGGGTAGGCGTTGTCGTCGGCGGTGTCGGTGGAGAAGGCGAACGGCGGGTACGTCTCGGAGTACCCGACCAGGAACCCGCCGGCGCGTGCGTTGTACCGCTCGTACATCGCCATCACGCCGTACAGACCGGGGTGCAGCTTCCCGGTGAAGACCAGCATCAGCCAGTACACGAGGAACACGACGCGCGCCAGGATCTGGAGTGCGTAGAGGATGATGGCGTGCGGGATGTACAGCACCCAGTTCACGAGCGGGCGCCAACGCGCCAGCTCGTGCGGGGAATCGACGACGAGGTAGCGCCGGTCGCTGTCGGTGGTGACGTCGTTCATGAGTTGCCTCCTCGGGGGCGCGTGACACCCCGGCGCTCAGCATGGCGAAGGGGCCCGTGGTTGGCAAGAGCACAACGTCACGCACGCCAACCGATCCGATCCCTTGCGAGCGTGCGGTTTGCCGTTTCGTGGCGCAGGGGGTGTCCAGGCAGAGCGTGAGCGACGCTGCCGATCTTCCCGTCCTGCTGGTTCGTTGGTTCGAAGGCCGGCTGCACGAGTCGGTTGGCTTCTGCCTCCGCGGTTGTCGGCTGTACGGGTTGGAGGTGATCGACCCGCAGGGCTTGGAAGGTGGCGATCCGATGGCTGCTCGCGTGTCGTTCCTCGCCGAAGCCGACGACCGACAGGCGGTGGTGCTGCAACCAGCAGCTCGCGAGGCGCGGGCGTTCGACGCTGCGGCGATGGTGACCGTCGAGTGGCGGTCGGGTGTCACCGCACCGCTGGCGCGGCCGGGGGAGTTCGCGCCACGACGGCGGGCGCGCGTGGTCGACCTGCTCTACGACGACGTCGCGGTGACAGTGATCCGCTTCGAGAACGACGCCGACTTCATCGTGCTCGCGTCGGCCTCGTGAGCCTGCGCTCCGTGAGCGCCCGTCAGTAGATGGCGACCAGGTCGATGACGACGACCAGGTCGATGGCGGCAGGCAGGCCGAGGCCTTCGCTGCCGAGACCATCGAACATCAACGAGTAGGGGATCTGCACCTGGCGGCGACCGCCGACGTGCATCCCTTTGACGGCCGCGAGCAAGCCCGGGTACACGTCGGATTCGGCCGAGTAGGCGAACGTGAGCGGTGGGGCACCCCAGTCGGAGGCCAGCAGCTCGCCGGTGTCGGCACGCAGCGACACGATGTGGATGGCCACGTTCTGACCGTCTTGCGGGCTGGCGCCGGTGCCGGTGATCAGGTCGTCGGAAGCGAGCACGGCCACGTTGTCGGCCGGGGCCAGCTGCACCTCGGGCTGGTCGGCGGCATCGGACGTGGGCAGCACGGCGAGCACATCGATGACGAACGTGAGTGGGTCGCCGGCAGCGATGGGGCCGCCGGCCGGCGGCGAGTCGCCGTAGGCGAGCTCGGCGGGAATGTCGAGCTGGCGGCGGCCACCTTGCTGTACGCCGAGCAGGCCCTGCTCCCAGCCCTGGATCACCCTGTTCGCGCCCAATTGCACTTCGAGCGGCTCGCCGCGGTCGTAGCTGTTGTCGAACTCCTCGCCAGTGGCGGAACGCACACCCACGTAGTGCACGATCAGCTTGTCGCCAACCGCTGCGGCCGCTCCCGTGCCGGTGCCGAGGTCGGTGACCACCAGCGTGGTGGGCATCTCGGAGGGAACCGACACCGATGGCTTGGTGACGATGGTCGCGGCGGTTGCGACCGTCGACCCTTCGGAGTCGGAGGTGACCTCGGCATCGCCGCATGCGGCAAGGAGCACGAGGGAGCAGAGGCACACGGCGGCGGATCGCAGAGAACGCATTCGTGCGACGCTACCGACTTGTCACTGCGGGCCACCGTCGCGCCGGGCGTGGGCCAGCCAGGGCTGCTCGCTGACGGCCAGGCCGGTGCTGGGTGGCCCGGCCACGAACGGCCACAGCTCTTCGGCGATGCGACGGTAGTTGCCGGTGGCCTGCAGCTCGCCCAGCAAGGCGTAGAGCCCGAGGTTGATGCGCTGGATGAACACGAACGCCTTGGGCACGGTGGCGTACTGCGCGATGGGGCTGGTGCGGTCGAACGTGTGCCGCACGATGCGGCTGGCGTAGTCGCTGCTCCAGGTGACCTCGTGGTCGTCGCTGACTGCCTCGTAGAACTGGCTGAAGTACGTGCCGACCTCGGCGTCGGGGCTGGGGCAGCCCGGCCGCAGCATGCCGGCGCGTTCGACGACGGCACGAAAGCCGCTCACGTCGTGTTCGAAGGCGGCCGTTCGCACCATCGCGATGAACGTGGCCATCTCCTCGTCGCTGAAGTGCTTCACCAGGCCGAAGTCGAGGAACGTGATGCGCCCGTCGCGGTGGAAGAGGTAGTTGCCCGGGTGCGGGTCGCCGTTGAAGGCGTGCAAGCCGTAGAGGCTGCGGAACACGAACCGGAACAGCACCTCGCCCACCCGGTCCTTCTCCGGCTGCGACCACTGCAGCATCTGCTGCCAGGTGCAGCCGTCGACGAGCTCGCTGGTGATGACGTGCGCACTGCTGAACGTGGGCAGCACCTCGGGCACGTGGATGAACGGATGGCCGCGGTAGAAGTCGGCGAACAGCTGCTGGTTGCGAGCCTCGAGGCGGTAGTCGAGCTCCTCCACCAGGCGTTCCTTGATCTCGGCAACCATGTCGTCGGGGTTGAGGCCGCCGAAGCCCTGCTGCAGCACCATCCCCAGCAAGTTGGCATTGCGCAGATCGGCTTCCACTGCCTCGGCGACGCCGGGGTACTGCACCTTCACCGCCACCGCACGCTCTTGGCCGGTGGCCGGGTCGAGCACGACTGCGCGGTGCACCTGGCCGATGCTGGCTGCGGCGATCGGCTGCGGATCCCACTGCACGAACAGCTGCTCGGGCCGCGCGCCCAGGTCGCGTTCGATCACCTGTGCGGCCAGCTCGGCGCTCATCGGAGGAGCGTTCGACTGCAACTGAGCCAGCGCTTCTCTCAGCGGGCCCGGTAGCGCCTCGTCGAGGTAGCTGGCCATCTGGCCCAGCTTCATCAGCGCGCCCTTCATGTTGCCCAGGCGCTCGGCCACCGCCTCGGCGGTGCGCAGCTCGCGCTCCTGGTTCAGCTCGATGCGTCGCTCTGCATTGGCGAACACCTTTCGTGCCGCTGTGCCCGCGTAGTTGGCGCCGACGGCGACACCCAGCTTGGCGACGTGCGTGTTGCGCTGCGAGCGACCGGTTGGCAGGTGGCCCTTGGTGCGCGTGCGAGCGAACAGCGCGGCAGCCGCTGCTGCGAGCAGGAGCCAACCGATCCGGTGCCGGCGAGTGGTCATCGGTTGCTCATCGGTGGTCGTTCGGTTGCTCGTGCGGTGGTTCGTGAGGTGGTTCGTGCGCAGCCTTGTGCGGCGGCGGCGCAGAGCGCTCGACGACCGATGCCACGGCCCGCAGCAACGTGGGCACGAAGCGCTCGGCATTGGCGACGACGGAGTCGTGGTCGCCGTCGACGCGGAACGCCTCGGCCTTGGGGATGCTCTCGAACAGCCTCACCTGGCGACGCACCGGCACCACACGATCGCGCATGGTGATGAGCACCGAGGTGGGTACGTCGATGTCGGCGATCCACTCCCGTGAGTTGAACTTGCCGATGCAGCGGCCGGCCTCGAGCACCATCCGCCAGTCGTGCAGCGAGGCCTCCTGGATGGCCCACGGCTCCCACTCGCTGCTCTTGCGCTGCAGGTAGAACTGCTCGGTGAGCCACTGCCTCGCCTGCGTAGGTGTGAGGCGGGCAAGGGTGGCAAGACCCGACAGGCCGATGAAGCCCAGCTTCTCCTCGCGCGAGGTGAGGAAGTATGGGGCGGTGGCGCACAGCGCAAGCCCGCGAACGCGTTCCGGGTGCCGTCGCCAGATGAGCTGCGCGATCGGGCCACCCATCGAGTAGCCGACGGGGATGACCTTGTCGATGCCGAGCACGTCGCACACCGCCAGCGCGTCGTCGGCGCAATCCTCCAGCCGGAAGGCCTTCTTCGAGCGGATGCCGCGGCCATGACCGCGATGGTCGATCGCCACCACGCGGTAGTGGCGCGAGAGCGGCCGGTAGCACGTGAACCAGTTCAGGTCGGCGCTGGCGGTCCAGCCGTGCAGCAGCAGCACGGTGGGGGCGTGTGGCGGACCGGCCATCGTGCGCACGAACGTGGTGCCGCGACCGGGAAGCTCCATGGCCGCGCCGTTGGGCAGGTGGGGCCGGTCCTCTGTTGCCGCGCCGTCGCGGATGGACATCAGGTCACCTCGCCGTCGGCCATGCCACTCAGGCGAATGCCACCTTCAGCACCTGCACGCGCAGCATGCCGTTGGGTGCCTGGTACTCCACCCAGTGGCCTTCGGCCGCGCCCAGCAGCGCCGCGCCGATGGGCGACTGCGGGCTCATGATGTCGAGCTCGCCCACCTTCTCTTCCATGTGGCCCACGAGGTAGGTCTCGGCCATCTCGGGCGTGTCGCCTTCGTACATGATGGTGACGATGGTGCCGGTGGCGACCACACCCTCATCGCCGGTCTCGATGATCTCCGCGTGCTCGAGCAGGTGCTCGAGCTGGCGGATGCGGCCTTCCATGTGGCCTTGCTCGTCCTTCGCCGCGTGGTAGTCGCCGTTCTCGCTGAGGTCGCCCAGCAGGCGTGCGGCTTCGATCTTCTGGGCCACCTCGATGCGGCCGCGAGTGGTGAGGTCGTAGTGCTCGGCCTGCAGGCGTTCGAAGGCAGCTCGGGACAGGTGGGTGCTGGCCATAAGGGTGCCGAGCCTACCTGCGCCGCCGGCGCGCAGGGTAGGCGCCGGCCGCGATGCCGGCGGCAGGCGACTGGGCGAACCGTTGCGCCCCGCAACTGGGGCTCCCCAGAACTGTACGTGCGCTTCCGGGGAGCCCCAGTTGCGGGCGCAACGGCACCGCTGAGGCGCTCGGTGGTGCGGGTCTTCCCGCGACCGGCCGAGGCGATGCGCTGACCGATCGCGCCATTCGGAAGATGGCCGGGCCAGGCGGTACGGTTCCACACTTATGGCACATCGCATTGCAGTCATCGGTGGCGACGGGATCGGCCCGGAGGTCACGGCCGAAGCGTTGAAGGTGGTTCGGGCGGCGGGGGTCGACATCGACACCACCGACTTCGATCTCGGTGGGGCGCGCTACTTGCGCGACGGCGAGATCCTCAGCGATGGCGTGCTCGACCAGCTGCGCGGGTTCGACTGCATCCTGCTCGGTGCGGTGGGCACGCCGGAGGTGCCCCCGGGGGTCATCGAGCGTGGCCTGCTGCTGAAGATGCGCTTCGAGCTCGACCTGTACATCAACCAGCGGCCCTTCATCGGCACCGCTCCGGGCGGGTCCGTGCGGCACGACTTCGTCGTCATCCGCGAGAACACCGAAGGCCCGTACGTGGGCGAGGGTGGCGTGCTGCGCAAGGGCACGGTGCACGAGGTGGCCACGCAGGGTTCGGTCAACACCTGGATGGGCGCCGAGCGTGCCTGTCGGTATGCGTTCGAGCTGGCGATGACACGACGCAAGCACGTCACGCTGGTGCACAAGACCAACGTGCTCACGTTCGCCGGCGACTTGTGGCAGCGCGCGTTCGACGCGGTCGCTGCCGGCTACCCGGAGGTGACCACCGCGTACAACCACGTCGACGCGGCGTGCATCTACTTCGTGCAGGACCCGCAGCGCTACGACGTGATCGTCACCGACAACCTGTTCGGCGACATCCTCACCGACCTCGGCGGCGCCGTCAGCGGCGGCGTCGGGCTGGCCAGCAGCGCCAACCTCAACCCGGCGCGCACCGGCCCCAGCATGTTCGAGCCGGTGCACGGCTCGGCGCCCGACATCGTGGGCACCGGCAAGGCCAATCCCACTGCGGCCATCCTCAGCGCAGCGCTGATGCTCGACTTCCTCGGCGAGAACGCCGCGGCCGAGCGCATCCGCGCTGCGTGCGCCGAGGCTGTTACCGGCAGCACCAGCGAGATCGGTTCCCAAATCGCCGCTCGCGTGGCAGGCTGACCCGGCGCTGCTCGCCAGCGTCACCCCACGCCCAACACGAGACGACCCAACACAAGAGGGGCCAGGATGCCGATTCAAACGACACCGAAGATCTGGATGAACGGCGAGCTGGTGGCGTGGGCCGATGCTCAGATCCACGTGCTCACGCACACCCTGCACTACGGCACCGGCGTGTTCGAGGGCATCCGCGCCTACGAGACCGCTGATGGCCCGGCCGTGTTCCGCCTCACCGAGCACATCCAGCGCCTGCACAACTCGGCGAAGATCGTCGGCATGGAGATCCCCTACTCGGTGGAGGAGCTCGTTGCGGCCACCAAGGCCACGGTCGCCAGCACCGGCCTGCCCAGCTGCTACATCCGCCCGATCGCCTACTACGGCTACGGCGAGATGGGGCTCAACACCCTGCCCTGCAGCGTCGATGTCGCCATCGCCTGCTGGCCGTGGGGCGCCTACCTGGGCGACGACGCGGTCAACAAGGGCGTGCGCATGAAGATCTCGTCGTGGACGCGCCACGACCACAACACCATGCCGCCGGCCTCGAAGACCACGGGCAACTACGTGAACAGCTCGCTCGCCAAGGTGGAGGCGCTGAAGGCCGGCTACGACGAAGCCATCATGCTGGCCCCCAACGGGCTGGTGGCCGAGTGCACCGGCGAGAACCTCTTCGCGGTGCGCAATGGCATCATCCTCACGCCGCCCACCTCCGCAGGCGCGTTGGCCGGCATCACCCAGGACACGGTCACTGCCATCGCCAGCGACCTGGGTTTCGACGTGCGTGTCGACAACCTCGCCCGCAGCGACCTGTACATCGCCGAGGAGATCTTCGTCTGCGGCACCGCCGCCGAGGTCAGCTCGGTGAACTCGGTCGACGAGCGCAAGGTGCCGTGCCCGGGCCCGAAGACGAAGGCGATCGCCGACGTCTACGCTCGCACCGTGCGCGGCCAGGAGGCCAAGTACGCGCACTGGTGTGAGCTGGCGGTCTGACCCCGACGCCTCCGCCGAATCCGATGCGCGGTGTGCGTTACATTGCGGCGATGGATGCAATCGAGTTCGTCGTCGCCGGTGACGCCAACCGTGCCAAGGCCACGGTCATCGAGGCGCTGGAGACCCGCAAGTTCAAGCTCACCTGGAGCACCGACTGGGATGCCATCGCCGAGCGTGGCAACAAGATCGCCAACGCGCTCGCCGGTGCGTTCGCGCAGTACTTCAAGGTCGGGCTCATCGTGCGCACCGGCCCGGGCGGCCAAGGCGTCATCCGGCTCGACAAGAGCTCGAAGGGCTACATGGGCGGTGCCGTCGGAGCGCATCGCACCACCAAGAACTTCGATGCTCTCGCTGCCGATCTGGAAGCCACCTTCCGCGCAGCCGGAGTGTTGGTGCAAGCGCAACAACTCTGATCGGCGGTTCGCCGGTCAGGGCGCGAAGCGCCAGCGGGTTGCTCGTGTGGCGAACTCGTCGGCGCGTTCGATCACCGAGAAGGCGAGCGATGGGGTGACTTCGTAGACGGCGTTCTGACGCACGAAGTCGCCCAGCTCGGGGCCTACCTCGGCGCCGTACTTGGCCACGTAACGATCGACCCACTCGCTCAGCCGCGCCGGCTCCGCGACAAGCGCAGCCGTGCCCTGCACCGACACGCACTCGACTGTGTCGTCGTTGGTGAACGCCATCTGCGGGTTCGAGGCCAGGTTGCGGGCCTTCTTCGAGCCATGGGCGCAGCTGAACATGAACCGCTGCTCGGCGTCGTGCCACACGCCCCACACCGGCAACGAATGCGGCTGGCCGGTGGCAGAGGCGGTGACCACCCAGTAGTTGCGTGTGCCCACCAAGCGTTCGGCGGCCCACTCCCACGGCAACCCGCGCCACTCCGGCGTCTCCACGCCATACCCCGGCATCACCGGTTGCTCGACTCGCGGTGTGTTCATGATTTCACCTCAACGGCTGTGCTGCGAAGTGCGGCCGCGGCGATCCACTCCAAACCTTCGCGGCTGAGCTGGGTCGACGGTACGAACTGCTCACCAGGTCGGCAGCAAGAGCAGGTAGATCGGCATGGAGCCGGCGAGCAGCCGCCAGACGACCACTCCAGCGCTGAGGGCAACCAACACGGCCTGTGCCGCGACTGTGCCCAGCGGCGCGCGGCGCACCACGATCGCCGTTGCGCTGATCTGCGAGCCGCCGAAGATCCTGCTCGCGTCGGCCGCGAGGGTCTGCATCTCGGCAGCCTCCCGTCGGGCGTTGCGTGCGCTGAAGCCGCTCATCACGGTCGGATCGTAGCGATGTCGAGCATCACGCTGCCGCTCCACCGGTGAGCATCCGGCGCAGGCGGGCGGCGTGCTGGCGGGCCATCACGTGCACTTCGCCGCCGACGGTGAGGTGCATCGCCGGGCCAGAGGGTGCGTACGACACCTCGTCGGGGTGGACGGGCCGCACCAGCTCGGTGGGTAGGCCGATCACGCGGCTGGACTCGTAGAGCAGCACACGGGTTGGCGAGCGGGCGATGAAGCGGAAGTCGGAGCCCACGTTCATGCCCAGGCCGCCACCGATGAGCGCCAGGAACGCCACTGCCAGCGGCTGGCCGATGGCGGCTCCGAGCGCGGTGCCGAGCATCAGCCCCACGATCACCGCGGGCCAGTGCCACCGCTTGCGGCGGACGATGAACAGCGCATCGACGACCAGCTCGTCGGCGAGGCGGCCGGCCCGATCGAGCGTGCGAGTGTGCATCGACACGGCGTGTCGCGCTCAGCTTGCGCGAACGGGTGAACGGTCGGCCATGGCCGCAAGCATCCGGCGCATTCCATCCCGGTCGCCGGTGACGGCAATGCCGTTGATTTGCATCCACTCGCCGTAGATGTTCTTCCCGAACGCGACGTCATCGGTGCTGATTGGCCGCACGACGCGGACGGGTCGCGGCAGGAACCGGCCGCTCGCCATCAGCACGGCCCCGGTGGCCGTGAAGGCGATGTACGCCCCCGGATCGAGCAACACGAAGACGAGGTACGACACAGCGAGCGCCGCTGCCCACTGGACCACCAAGGGCGAGTCGGGCAGGAACCTCAGTGCCATGAGCACGGCGAAGACGGTACCGAACCGGAGTGCGGCACGGAGATTGCTCTGGTTGATGCGGAACACTTCGATCACAGGCTCGCCGGCGAGGAGCTCCGCCTTGCGGATCACGATCCTGCGTACCATGGGTTCGAGACTACAACCGATCAACGGGCGGGGCGTCCCTTGGGGGCGCCGGCGGCATCGCGGCGCTTGGCTGCCATGCCGGCCAGGCACTCGGTGAACAGGCGATGAGCGACGTTGATGGTGACGTCGGCCTGGTCGTAGGCGGGGGCCACCTCCACCACGTCCATGGCCACCACGTGGTGACGGTACGCGAGCTCGCGGACGATGCGCATCAGGTCGGCCGCGACGATGCCGCCCGGCTCGGGTGTGCCGGTGGCGGGCGCGTACGCGGGGTCGAGCGAGTCGATGTCGATCGAGATGTACAGGTGCTCGGGCCCGTCGAGGGCTTCGGCCACTGCGTCGGCCATCACCGCGTGGAAGCCGCGATCCCAGATCTCGTCCATCAGGTGCCAGCGCATGCCCTGCTCGGCCATCCAATCCCAGGTCGCCTCCGGCGGCCAGTAGCTGCGCAGGCCGATCTGGATGAAGTTCTTGCCGGGGATGGCGCCACTCTCGATCAGCCGGCGCATGGGCGTGCCATGGCTGGCCAGGTTGCCGTCGCAGTGGTCGGCGGTGTCGGCGTGGGCGTCGAAGTGCACCATGCCCACGTTGCCGTAGCCGTACACGTCGGCGACGGCGGTGGCCGAGGGCCAGGTGATGGTGTGGTCGCCGCCGATCACGAACGGCACGATGCGCCGGCTGGCCACCTCGTGCACGCGGGCCTTGATGTTGGCCAGGCTCTCGTCGACGAGGCCGTTGGGGCAGGCGGCGTCGCCGTAGTCGACGACATCCATCCAGTCGTACATCTCCAGCCCGAGACCCAGGTGGTACGTGCCCGACTGGTAGGCGTCGGCGCGCAGGGCACGCGGGCCGAAGCGGGCGCCGGGCCGGTTGGTGGTGCCCAGGTCGAACGGGGCACCGACCACGGCCACGTCGGGCTGCCACTCGTCGAGCTGCTCGGGCGAGGTGAGCAGCGGCCGCTGGCCGAACGTGCGCACGCTGCCGAAGTTGTAGCCCTGGTCGAGCTGCTGCTGGTAGCTGGCGGAGATCTCGCGGCGAGGTTCGGTCACGTGGCCACGGTAGCCCTCGCCTCGCATCGCGCCCGACGACGGTAAAAGCGAAGCGCCCCGGGCTGCGCTGCTGGCCGAAGCCTGCGCGCCGCCCGGGGCGACTCCTGGGTCGGAGGGTGATCCACCACCGATCGTTCCTCGGGCGTTAGCCTCCGTCTCGACCAATGTCATCGCCCGTCGGAGCTTGCGCTTCGGCGGGCGATCCGCTTTTGCCGACTGTCTCCCCGGTTGCCCGGTTCCATCCTCAGCAGTGAAGCCGCTGCGCTCTCCGCCGCCGCCGGTTGCCCGACTGCGACTTCCTTCGCCTCGACCGCCAGATCGGCCTCCCCGGTTGCCCGGTTCCGCTTCCCCAGCCACCCCGCCGGCTCCCCCGAAGGTTCGCAGCGTGGCGTCAGGATCATCCTCCTACCGTCCCCGCTTCCACCTCGTGAACCCGGTTGGCCCTCCGCTGGTCGTGACCGCCATTGCTGGCTGCCCCGACTGTGCGGCACCGTTCCTCGGGTTCCGGTTGGCGTGCGCTGTCCGGTACGAGGATCACTCTGCTCTCCACGTTTGCGCTGGTCAAGAGGTATTTTCGGTGCCCACAGGGTTATCCGCAGAGAAGGCGGGTTACACACAGAAGTTTCTCGTTCGTCCACCGTTCACGCACAGGTTGTGCACAGGCCACACGTTGACGCGGACCGAAAACCGAGGTTGAATGGCGGCATGACTTCGCTCGCACCGCTGCGCATGCCCTCGGGCTTCGTCGGCGCGATCATCATCATTTGCTAGCGCACGTCGGCCCCACGCCGACGTGCGCTTCTGAGCCGCCCCTTCGGGCGGCTCTTTCATTTCTCCGATCACGTCCGTAGTGCCACGCCATCCCAGAAGCCGTTCCCCAGAAGCCGTTCCCCAGAAGAGGTTGCACGATGAACACGAAACCCGAAGCCATGCCGCAGTCCGTCGAGGTCTTCGACACGACCCTGCGCGACGGCATGCAGGTGGAAGGCGTCTCGGCGACGGTGGACGACAAGCTGCGCATCGCCGAGCAACTCGACTACCTCGGTGTGCACTACATCGAAGGCGGCTGGCCCGGCGCCAATCCGAAGGACATCGAGTTCTTCGCTCGCGCCGCCACCGAGCTGAACCTGACCACCTCGACGATGGTGGCCTTCGGCAGCACCCGTCGCCCGCGGGGCAAGGTCGACGACGACGCGACGCTGCGCAACCTGCTCGACGCCAACACCTCGGCGGTGTGCATCGTCGCCAAGAGCTGGGACTACCACGTGCTCGAGGCGCTGCAGACCACGCTGGAGGAGGGCGAGGCGATGATCGCCGACTCGGTGGCCTACCTGCACGGCGCCGGCCGCCGGGTGATGGTCGACATGGAGCACTTCTTCGACGGCTACAAGCGCAACCCCGAGTTCGCCCTGCGGGCGTTGGAGGCTGCGGTGGTGAAGGGCGCCAGCCACGTCGTGCTGTGCGACACCAACGGCGGGTCGCTGCCCTACGAGGTGGAAGCCATCGTCGGCGACGTGCACCGCCACGTGGGCGCCGACGTCATCATCGGCATCCACTGCCACGACGACACCGGTTGTGCGGTGGCCAACTCGATGGCCGCCGTGCGCGCCGGCGGCCGCCACGTGCAGGGCACGCTCAACGGGCTGGGCGAGCGCACCGGCAACTGCAACCTCACCACCGTCATCCCCAACCTGCAGCTGAAGCTGGGCATGCAGTGCCTGCCCGAAGGTCGCATCGAGCGCCTCACCACCGTCAGCAACCACGTCGCGGAGGTGCTCAACCGGCCGCTCAACCCGCAGGCGCCGTATGTCGGTTCGTCGGCGTTCGCACACAAGGCGGGGCTGCACGTGAGCGCCATCAAACGAGCGAAGGATGCGTACGAGCACGTCGATCCGTCGCTGGTGGGCAACGGCACCCGCTTCGTCGTCAGCGAGATGGCCGGGCGCGCCACCATCCAGATCAAGGCGGAGGAGCTGGGCCTGCCGCTCGACGGGCCGGCCGTGAACCAGGTCGTCGACGACCTGAAGCGACTGGAGCACGAGGGCTTCCACTTCGAAGCGGCCGATGCATCGCTCGAGCTGCTCATGCGCCGCGCTGCCGGCTGGGAGCAGAGCTTCTTCCGTGTGGAGAGCATGCGCGTGATCACCGACGAACTGCCCAACGGCGAGTTCACCACCGAGGCCACCGTCAAGGTGTGGATCGGGGCTGGCGACACCGCCACTCGCCACGTGCACACCGCCGAGGGCAACGGCCCGGTGAACGCGATCGACAAGGCGCTGCGCACGGCGCTCGGTGCGGCCTTCCCGTCGCTCGACAAGGTGCACCTCACCGACTACAAGGTGCGCATCCTCGACGGGGCCACGGCCACCGGCGCCGTCACCCGCGTGCTCATCGACTTCACCAACGGCAAGCGCAGCTGGACCACCATCGGGGTCAGCGGCAACATCATCGAGGCCTCGTGGCGGGCGTTGGAAGAGGGCCTCGTGTTCGGCCTGCTGCACGCCCGACCTGACCCCCACGTCTGCGCGCTGCCGCTCGGCATGCGAGCACCAGCGCACCCACGCGGTGAGAACGGGCACCGACCGGGTGACGGCGAGCGGGGTCGGGTATAACTGGAGGCGCTATGGCCGCACCTCAGTTCACGCCCACTCCCGTTGTCGACACCGCTCGTGCCTACGGCTCGCCCGATGTGGTGCCCCACGCGTGGTCACCCGATCGGCCCGGCGACATCGTGGGCTTCCAACCCAGTGGCGATCGCTTGGGCTACCAGGGGCCCGATCAGGGCTTCGCGATCAAGATCGCCAACGGCTTCAAGGATCGCCTGCAGTTGCAGCCCGGCGAGCACGCTGCCGACGCGATCAAGGGGTGCCTCGGCGTCGGCCTGCGCCGGGCCTCGATGTTCAGTCGGGCACCGGTGGTGCACGACCTCACGATTGCGTTCACGATCTGGGGCTTCCTCGACCCCAACCCGCCGGCCGAGCTGGTGGCCGCGCGTGGCGAGCTGTTCACGGGTGTGGGGCACGGCAGCCACTACTCCGAAGCACGCGCTATCGCCGACGTGGTGCCCGAAGCCACGTTGCGACAGAACCCGCAGCAGGTAGCTCAGGCATACCCGGCTCGCTGGCGCGAGCTCACCGGCCTCTGAACCCACAGCCGAAGTGACGCGGTACGGCCCTCGGGCTGCCGCTGATGCGGCGGCACCGAGGGCCGTACTTCCAGGGAGGAGGCGGGTCAGCCGGTGACCGACGGCGGCAGCATCACCGAGTCGACCAGGTACACGGTGGCGTTGGCGGTCTGGATCTCGCCGACCACCACCATCGTGGTGCCGTTGACAGTGATGGCGTCACCTTCCACCGAGACCATGAGCACCTCGCCGGTGAAGGTGGTGAGCTCGGTCATGCCGGCCAGGTCTGCAGCCGACAGCCGCTCGGGGATCACGTGGAAGCCGAGCACGGTGGTGAGCAGGCCGGTGGGGTCGGCGAGGGCGGCTTCGAGTGTGGCCGGGTCGAGTGCGGCGAAGGCGCAGTCGGTGGGAGCGAACACGGTGAGTGCTTCTGCGCCGTTGAGTGTGTCGACCAGCCCGGCAGCCGTTGCGGCGGCAGTGAGCGTGGTGAGGACCGGGTTGTTGGAGGCGGCGGTGGCCACCGGGTCGTCGGTCATGCCGTCGAGGGTGCCCTGTGCGGAGCCACCTTCGACAGCGGCGACGATGTCGTCAGCCGTGCAGATCTCCGACGACGCCATCTCCTCGGTCGCACCGGTCACCGACGGCGGCAGCATCACCGCGTCGATCAGGAACACGTTGGCATTGGCCGTCTGGATGTCGGGAACGAGCACGCTCGCCTGCTCGCCTCCGAGGCTGATCGTGGTGCCGGAAGCATCGAGGGTGAGCACCTCGCCGGTGAAGGTGGTGAGCTCGGTCATGCCGGCCAGGTCTGCGGCCGACAGCCGCTCGGGGATCACGTGGAAGCCGAGCACCGTGGTGAGCAGGCCGGTGGGGTCGGCGAGGGCGGCTTCGAGTGTGGCCGGGTCGAGTGCGGCGAAGGCGCAGTCGGTGGGAGCGAACACGGTGAGTGCTTCTGCGCCGTTGAGTGTGTCGACCAGCCCGGCAGCCGTTGCGGCGGCAGTGAGCGTGGTGAGGACCGGGTTGTTGGAGGCGGCGGTGGCCACCGGGTCGTCGGTCATGCCGTCGAGGGTGCCCTGTGCGGAGCCACCTTCGACAGCGGCGACGATGTCGTCAGCAGTGCAGATCTCCGACGACGCCATCTCGGCCATGGTGGTGTCGGGTGCCATGGTGGTGTCGGGTGCCATGGTGTCGGGCGCTTGTGTCTCCACGGGAGCGGCCGTGGTCTGTGCGCTGTCGTTGTCGTCGCCGCACGCCGCGGCAACCAGCGACAACGTCGCGAGAGCGAGCATGCCCTTCACGAGCCTTCTGGACTTCATCGGCTTGGTCGTCATAGGGGTTCCTCTTTCTTGGGGGTCACGGTTCACGCTGAGCCGTGTTGGGTTCCACGAGCGGGCGCTCGTGGCGATGGGGTGGTCGAGCATCAGGACTTGACGTCGACGAAGATGGACATCCAGCCGCTGGCTCCGTTGGGGAACGGCTCGGCTCGCTGGTCGGTTTGCAGCTTCCCGTTGGCGTCGGTGGCGCGCACGGTGAGGCGGTGACGGCCGGGAGTGGCGTCCCACGCGAGGCTCCACTGACGCCAGGTGTGCTCGCTCCAGTCGTCGGCCAGGTCGGCTTCCACGAAGGGCCCGTCGTCGATGGCCACTTCGACCATCGAGATGCCGATGGTCTGTGCCCAGGCAACGCCACCGATCACGAACTGACCGGCAGCGATCTTGCCCAACGAGCGAGGTGTGTCGATGCGAGCCATCGTCTTGATCGGCGCTTCCCGGTCCCAGCCGCGCCGCACCCAGTACTGGTCGAAGTCGTCGAAGCGGGTGAGCTCGATCTCGGAGAGCCACTTGGTGGCCGACACGTAGCCGTACAGACCGGGCACCATCAGGCGAGCGGGGAAGCCGTGATCGATGGGGAGCGGCTCGCCGTTCATGGCGACGGCGATCAGTGCCGGCCGGTCGTAGGCGGCATCAACGGGGAACCCGCCGGTGTAGCCATCGACCGAGCGACCGACGATCTGATCGGCACCGGCTTGAACGCCTGCTTCGTCGAGCAGTTCACGCAGCGGCAGCCCCAGCCACCTGGCGGTGCCCACCAACTTGCCGCCCACCGTGTTCGACACGCAGGTGAGGGTGATGTCTTCCTCCACCAGGTTGCGAGCAAGCAGGTCGGCGTAGGAGAGGCGCAACGGCGTGTCGACCATGCCGGTGACGGTGAGCACCCAATCGTCGGCCGGCACCTGCGGCACGACGAGCGCAGTGTCGACTCGATAGAACTCGCCGTTCGGTGTGTAGAACGGCGACACGTCGGGCGAGTCGACGGCGATGGTGCTCGGTGCGATCGGCAGCGGGTCGGCGGCCTCCGGCAGCACCACGGCATTGCGGGAGGCCGATGCATCGAAGCGCGACCGCAGGGCTCGGCCGGCGGTGGCGGCGATGGCGGCTGCGGCGGCCACGGCGCCCGAGACGACGAGGAAGCGGCGACGGGAGGAGGCGCCGTTGATCATCGTCATCGTGGGCGTCGCAGCCGCCATCGCCGCCGGTCCGGCGCTCAGCCCGTCGTCGGCGCTCAGCCCGTCGTCGAGAAGTTGCTCGTTGCCGCGCGGCTGGTCGTTGTCGTTCAGCAGGTTGTCGTTCAGCAGGTTGTCGTTCAGTAGATCGTTCAGTTGGGCGTTCACCGGTTGCGCGCCACCTGCTGGGGCTGCGAGCCGCCGCAGCAGAAGGAAGGTGCCGGCCCCGGCGACACCTGCGAGCACGCTCGGGATGATCGACGACAGCGACGAGCCGGGGAAGCGTTGCGATGCCCACACTCCGACGCAGGCGAAGGCGGCGAACCCGACCACGGGAACGCCTGGGCGGCGACGGCCGAGCAACCCGAGCAGCATTGCGAAGATGGTGCTGAACACGAGGATGCCGACGACCAGCGCGATCTTGTCGTTCTCGCCGAACGTCTCGATCGCGAACTCCTTCACCGAGCGAGGCACGGCGTCGATGACAGCTTCGGCCACCGACACGACCGGACTCTGCCAGTCGGCGACCAGTCCGCTCGCCAGCTCGCCGGTGGCGAGGGCGGCCACACCTGCGAGCAACCCGCTGGTGATGGCAGCGACGCGGCCTGGGAGAGCCGGTCGGGCGGTGGGCGGGTTGAGGTCGGACACGCAGAGGGTTCGGCACGGTCGTCGATCTGTATGGGGCATGCGTCGGTGAGGTTGCCGTCATGGCACGATTGCGACATGACGCAACCGATGACGCTCACCGACGAGCAGCGCGAGTTCCGTGCCGTCGTCCGCCAGTTCGCCGACGCGAAGATCGCTCCGCTCGCCGGCGAGATCGACCGCTCGGCCGAGTACTCGTGGGCCACGTTCGAAGCGTTGAAGAGCATGGAGCTGACCGCGCTCAGCTACCCCGAGGCGTACGGCGGCAGCGGCGCGTCGCTGGTCGACCAGGCGATCGTCGCCGAGGAGCTGGCGCGAGCATGCGTGAGCACGAGCCTGCAGTTCCTGATCTCCAAGCTGGGCATGCTGCCGGTGATCAACTTCGGGTCGCACGAGCTGAAGGCGAAGTACATCCCGCGCATCTGCAGCGGCGAGAGCCAGTGCAGCTACGGGCTCAGCGAACCCGATGCCGGCAGCGACGTCGCGTCGATGACCACCAAGGCCGTCGCCGACGGCGACAGCTGGATCATCAGCGGCACCAAGTGCTGGATCACCAACGCCGGCATCAGCGATCTGTACACCGTCTTCGCGCGCACCTCGCCCGACCGGCACAAGGGCATCACCGCCTTCCTGGTCGAGGCCGAGTGGGGTGTGCAGGTCGACAAGCTCGAGCACAAGCTGGGCATCAAGGGCTCGCCCACCGGTGTCATCCGCCTCGACGACGTGCGTGTGCCCGACGCCAACCGCATCGGCGAGGTGGGCGAGGGCTTCGCTGCCGCGATGCACACGCTCGACCGCAGCCGCCCCACCATCGGTGCGCAGGCCGTGGGTGTGGCGCAGGGCGCACTCGACTACGCGGTGGGGTACATGAAGGAACGCCGCACGTTCGGCCGTCCGCTGGCCGAGAACCAGGGCCTGCAGTGGATGGCCGCCGATTGCGCGATGAAGATCGAGGCGTCGCGGGCGCTCGTGTACCGGGCGTGCGCGATCGCCGACGACGGCGACCCGCACGGCGAGCTGGGCATGGCCGGCGCGATGGCGAAGTGCTTCGCGAGCGACACCGCGATGCAGGTGACCACCGACGCGGTGCAGTTCGTGGGTGGCTACGGCTACACCAACGAGTTCCCCGTCGAGCGCTTGATGCGCGATGCCAAGATCACCCAGATCTACGAGGGCACCAACCAGATCCAGCGCATGGTGATCGCGAAGAAGCTGTTCAGCTGAACAGTGAGCTCGAACACTCGAGTAGCGCGCTGCCGGTGCTGCAGCCGCAGGTCGCTCGACAGGTCGTTGCGCTGGCAACTGGGGCTCCCCGGAACGCTGCGTACGGTTCTGGGGCACCCCAGTTGCCGAACCGACGTGCTGGATCAGGCGCGGTCTTCGAGGAGGTCCCACTTGTTGCCGTACAGGTCGCACCAGACGCACACCATGCCGTACGGCTCGGATCGGGGCGCCTCCAGGAACTCGACGCCCGCCGACAGCATCCGCCGGTACTGGCCGTGGAAGTCGGACGAGTAGAGGAAGAAGCCCACGCGACCGCCGGTCTGGTTGCCCACCGCAGCCAGCTGTGCCGCGTTCGACGCCCTGGCCAGCAGCAGGCCGCTGCTGCGGCCCGGAGGCGTCACCACCACCCATCGTTTGCCGCCGCCCTGGTCGTCGTCGGCGATCAGCTCGAAGCCGACAGCATCGATGTAGAAGCGGATCGCCTCGTCGTACTCGCGCACCACGATCGTGGTGAGGCCAACTCTCACTCTTCGTCTCCTCGGATCACCACGCCGTGCACCGCCATCAGCGAGTAGGCGAACGGCACCACCTGTGCAGCATCGATGATGGGCCGCTGCAGCCCACCGACGCCACGCAGGCCTTCCACGATCGAACCGCGCAAGTCAGCGTCGGGGATGCGGGCCTGTGAGAAGTCGGCGGCGGTGAGATCGCAGCGTTCGAACCGCACGCGGGTCAACTCGGCCGCGCAGAACTCGGCCTCGGTGAGGATGCAGTCCTCGAACCACACTCGCTCACCGTGCACCATCCGGAAGCTGGCGCCGTCGAGCCGGCAGCCGACGAACCGCACATCGTTGGCACGTGAGGCATTGAACTGCACGCCCGACAATCGGCAGTCGCGGAACTCGCAGCGGGTGAGCGCCGCTTCGTCGAAGCGCGCGCCCGACAGGTCGCAGCCGTCGAACGCGGCATCGATGAGGCGTGCGCCCTGCAGATCGCTGCTCACCAGCGGCACGGACGAGAAGCGGGCGCCCCGCACCTGCAGTTGGCAGAGGGGCGCGCCCGACAGCTCGCATGTCACCGACACGTCGTACCAATCGAGCTCGGCCAGCAGCTCGTCGCGGGTCGCCGTGGCCAGGCCGCCCAGCCGTGGAGCGCGTGGCGAGCCGGCATCGGCGGCCGAACCGCCAGGACGCTGACCGGCGGCCGCCCTGCTCACAGCTGGGGGACGACGGCGTAGGTGATGGCCACGAACTGCAGCGCTGCCGCGACCACGGTGAACGCGTGGAACACCTCGTGGAAGCCGAACACGCGTGGCCACGGGTTCGGCCATTGCGTGGCCAAGGAAACAGCGCCGATCGTGTAGCACGCGCCACCCGCGAGCACCAGGGCGAACCCGACCGCACCCAAGCCGTGCGCCAGTTGCGGGAACACGAGCACCGCAGCCCAGCTGACGATCATGTAGCTGGCGCCGCGCCATACCTTCGGCACCCGTGGCAGCCAGTGCAGCACGATGCCCACGACCGCGCCCAACCAAGCCGTGGCCAGCACGGCTACACGCACCCAGCCATCGAGGCTCACGAACGCGATGGGGGTGTAACCGCCGGCGATGGCCAAGAAGATGGCCGAGCGATCGAACTTCTGCATCAACAGCTTGGCCTGTGGTTGCCAGCGACCACGGTGGTACATGGCCGACACACCGAACATGGTGCCGGTGCCCAACACGTAGATGGCCAGCAGCAGCCGGCCCGATGCGGCCACGTTGGCCACCGCGACCAGCGCGACGCCCACCGCCATCCACACCGGAAACGACACCAGGTGAGCCCAGCCGCGCAGCAACGGCTTGGGAGCAGCGACGGCCGTTTGCTCGTGCACGACTGCAAGAGTAGCCAGCCGGCGGGAAGTACAGTCCGCGGCACGGAGCGACCAGCATGCACCACGTCAGACGCAGAGAAAGCCGGTCGCTGCCCGAAGGCTGCCGGCCACGAGTTCGAAAGAGCAGCGCGCCGTGGCAGCGTCAGTGATCTCGGTCGTCGTGTCCACCTATGCGGGCGAGCGGCACATCCGAGGATGCCTCGAGATGCTGCAGCGGCAAACGGCTGCCGATCGGCTGGAGATCATCGTGATCGACTCCGGCTCTCCCGAGAACGAGTGGTCGATCATCGAGGAGATGCAGGCCGTCAGCGACAACATCGTCGCCCTGCGCACCCCTCGCGAGTCGCTGTACGCAGCATGGAACCGAGCGCTCGCGATGGCGACCGGAACGTACTTCGCGAACGTCAACGTCGACGACTGGCTCCGCGACGATGCCCTCGAGCTGTTCGCTCGCGCGCTCGACCGCTACCCGCTCGCAGATCTCGCCTACGCGCATTGGGCCGCGACCCATGAGGCGCGGCAGGCACCGACCGAACACGATGCAGTGCGCTTTCATCCGCCATACCAACCTGCGTTGCCGCTGTTCTACTGCTACAGCGGCAGTACGCAGTTCTGGCGCACCTCGTCGCTCGCGGGCCTCGGTGGTTTCGATGCGACGTTCACGGCATGCGGCGACCTCGAGGTGCTGCGGCGGCTCACGTTGGCCGGTGGGCAGGCGGTGCTGGTGCCGCAGGTGCTCGAGGGCTTCTTCCAGAACCCTGAAGGGATCACCCAAGGGAGCGATGCCGCGCAGCGGGAGGAGCACGGCATCTTCGCCCGGGCTCGCGCGGAGACACCGCTGCAGCGCCTGTACGAGATCGATGCGGACGATGCTGAGTTGGTCGCCGGCGGATGGACCACGCTGGGAAACCTTGCGATGCAGGTGCGGGTTCCCTGGCACGACAAAGCCCTCAACGATGTCGAGTTCGCGCTGCACTGCTATGCGCAAGCGCTGGCGGCGCTGCCCGGCTACCCGATGGCGCTGCACAACGTCTACGCGGTGCTCGTGCTCGCGGCGCGATTCGACGAAGCCGATCGGTCATTGGCGTCGGTAGCGCCCGATGCTGCTGCGCAGATTCGAGGTGCTCACCTCGGGCTGCTGCATCCGAACGTGGAGCCGGCGTGTCGCGGTGCGGTCTTCTCCGACCGCGAGGGCGTCAGTCCGGCGTAGTGCCCCGCGGGGCGACCGACATCGTGATGGCCTCGATCTTCGAGCGCAGGTAGTCGCCGGCGTTCACCGCGGTGCCACCCCCGAGCGGTGTGATCGTCGTCTCCGGATCGGGCTCACAGAAGTACACGAGCGACAGCAGCGAGCGCTCGGCGGCGGCTCCGGTGGGCGGCAGCATCCGATGGATGGCCGATCGCCAACGCCCGCTGGACCAGTGCGCCAGCATGTCGCCGCCATTGATGGTGAACGTGTCGTCGACGACCGGGGCGTGCACCCAGGCGCCGTCGGGTAGCTGCACTTCCAGCGCCGACGAGCCGGGCTCACGATGCAGCACGGTGAGCGTGCCGAAGTCGGTGTGCGGGCCGATGCGGTACTGGTGTGGCAGTGGCTTGCCCACGTGGTGCAGCGGCGGGTACCAGTTCACGTTCAGTGTGTTGTCGTTGCGCGTGGCGCACCGTGCGAAGAACTCGACGTCGTCGAGGCCGGCCGCCATGGCGCACACTCGCAACAGCTCCATGTGCAGCCGATCGACTTCGGCGATGTAGCGCGTGACGGTGTCGCGGAAGCCGTCGGGGGCCGCCGGCCACACGTTGTCGCCGCGCAGCGCCACTCTGCCGGGCAGCACGTGGGCACCCAACCGATAGCTCTCCTTCATGTCGGGCGGGGTCTCGTGACCGAAGGAGTAGCCGTTGGCTTCCATGCCCATGGGCGCCCATCCGGCCATTCCCAGGTGCGGCATGCGAACGGCTGACTTGCTGCCTGCCGGCAGCGCGAAGAACTCGGCGAACAGCCGGCGAGTGGCGGCGGTCAGTGCCGGATCGATGCCATGGCCGGCGACGAGGAAGAAGCCGACCGAGGACAGCGCCTCGTCGACCGCCGTGGCGACGCCGCTGCGATCGCTGCCATCGGCCCAGTGTGCGAGATCGACCAGTGGCACGCGCTGCATGTCAGTGCTCGCCAGCGAGGTGGGGCCGCGCTCGATCGCCGTGGCGGCCTTCACCGCCGGCGAATCGTGCGGCACCGGCGAGCGTCTCGCCGCTCATGATGGTGGCCAGCCCCAGCGCCGTCTCGTTGGCCATCGCCTCGTCGAGCGGCAAGTCCCATTGCTCGTAGCTGCTCTGCCGGTCGCGACGCATGCACCCCTGCGGCAATGCTGCGATCTCGTGAGCAAGTGCCACCGCGGTGGCGAGCGCAGTGCCCGGCGCAACCGAGCGGTTCACCAGGCCCATGCGTACGGCTTCGTCACCGCTGACACCGCGACCGGTGAGGATGAGATCGAGTGCATGGCTGTGGCCGACGAGCCGTGGCAGGCGCACGGTGCCGCCGTCGATGAGTGGCACGCCCCACCGGCGGCAGTACACCCCGAACACCGCGTCGCTTGCTGCCACCCGCAGGTCGCACCACACCGCCAGCTCCAGCCCGCCCGCCACTGCGAAACCTTCGACCGCCGCGATCACCGGCTTGGAGAGCATCATGCGCGATGGCCCCATCGGGCCGTCGACCGCCATGTCGCGATCGACGCGATTGCCGCGACCGTCGGTGATCGCCTTCAGGTCGGCGCCGGCACAGAACGTGCCGTTCGACCCGGTGAGCACTGCCACCGACAGCGACGCGTCTGCCTCGAACGATCGAAAGGCCGCCGCCAGCGCAGCCGCGGTGGGCCCGTCGACTGCATTGCGCACGTCGGGACGGTCGATGGTGACCACGCACACCGGCCCATCGGAAGCAACCGACACGCTCATCGGGCTGCGTCGATCGCGTGGGCCCGGAGATCGGCGAGCGAGCAGTACTCCAATGCCGAGACGTGGGTGGATGCCAGGCGCACTTGTGGCGCGCTGCCGGCCTCGAACGCTTCCTGCCAGCGGCTTGCGCACAGGCACCACCGATCGCCGGCCACCAACCCGGCGAAGCCGTGCTGCGGCATCGGCGTGCTGAGGTCGTTGCCCACGTCTCTCGAGTAGGCCAGGAACGCATCGGTGCAGACCACACAGATCACGTGCAGGCCAGGGTCGTCGCCGTGGTTCTCGCAGCAACCGGTGCGGTAGTAACCGGTGAGCGGGTCGAGTGAGCAGGGTTGCAGCTCCTCGCCGAGAACGTTGATCTGGGCCATGAAGGCGACCATACCCCTCGTCGGTCGGCCACTCGCCAACGAGGCCTGTGGCACACTGCACACACCTAGTTCGCGACAGCGTGGTCGGGAAGGGACGAGCAAGTCAGCATTCAGGGAACCGCCGGCGAGGTTGCCGCCGATTGGGCCGCAGCGACACGCGAGGCATTGGTGGCCGTGGTGGGCGAGGCAGCAGCGGCGAGGGTTCTGGATCGCCTCCTGCCGGTGGTGCCTGCCGGGTACGACGAGCTGAACTGGCCCAACAGCGCCGCCATCGACCTGCCCATCATCGACAGGATCGCCTCCACCGTCGCCGACGACGCGGTCGAGACGGCGATGATGCACTTCACCGAAGCCGGCACCAACGAGTGGCGCTTCCGGGTGTATCACGGTGGCTCGGCGGTGCCGATCGCCGACCTGTTGCCCTTGCTCGATCAGCTCGGTTTCCGGGCCATCGACGAGCGGGCGTTCAGCTTCCATCTCGGCGCCCGCAGCGTGTGGCTGCACGACGTGGGCGTGCAGGTGCCCGAGGGCATCGACCTCACGCCCGAAGCGCGTGCCGAGGTGCAGCGGGCGTTCGTCGCCGAGTTCGAGAACACGGTGGAAGTCGATGGCCTCAACCGACTGGTGCTGCGCGCAGGCCTCACTGCCCGCCAGGTGGAGGTGCTGCGCGCGTACACGCGCTACTTGCGCCAGATCGGCTTCCCGTTCAGCCAGCAGTACATCGAGACCACGCTGGTTCGTCACGCCGGCATCGCCAGGCAGCTCGTGCAGCTGTTCACTGCGCGCTTCACACCCGACGACGGCGACCGTGCGGCAGAGGCCGACGTCGCGCGAGCAGGCATCGTCGACGCCCTCGATGCCGTGCCCAGCCTCGACGACGACCGCACGCTGCGCGCCATGCTCGCGCTCATCGAGTCGACGGTGCGCACCAACGCCTTTCGGCCCGGCCCCAACGCCGGCTACCGCGACGTCATCGCGTTCAAGTTCGACACCAGCAAGGTGCCCGACCTGCCGCTACCACGCCCTCTGTACGAGATCTGGGTGTGCTCGCCACGAGTGGAAGGCGTGCACCTGCGCAACGGTCGCATCGCTCGCGGTGGCATCCGCTGGAGCGACCGCCGGGAAGACTTCCGCACCGAGGTGCTGGGCTTGGTGAAGGCGCAGATCGTGAAGAACGCCGTCATCGTGCCAACCGGCGCGAAGGGCGGCTTCGTCCTCAAGCGGCCGCCCGCCGGCGCCGACGAGTTCCGGGCCGAAGGGGTCGCGTGCTACCGCCAGTTCATCGCCGGCCTGCTCGACCTCACCGACAACATCGTCGGCGACGCCATCGTGCCACCGCCGGCCACGGTTCGCCTCGATGGCGACGACCCGTACCTGGTCGTCGCCGCCGACAAGGGCACCGCCACGTTCAGCGACATCGCCAACGGCATCGCCGCCGAGTACGGCTTCTGGCTGGGCGACGCGTTTGCCTCGGGTGGCAGTGTGGGGTACGACCACAAGGTGATGGGCATCACCGCCCGCGGTGCGTGGGAGAGCGTGCGCCGCCACGTCGCCGCCATCGGCAAGGACGTGGAGAAGGACGAGCTCACCATCGTCGGCATCGGCGACATGAGCGGCGATGTGTTCGGCAACGGCCTGCTGCGCTCGCCGCACGCGAAGCTGGTCGCCGCCTTCGACCATCGCCACATCTTCATCGACCCCAATCCGGATCCGGTCGCATCGTTCGCGGAGCGGCAACGACTGTTCGCGTTGCCTCGCAGCAGCTGGGCCGACTACGACAGCTCGCTCGTCTCCGCCGGCGGTGGCGTGTACCCGCGCACGTTGAAGACGATCGAGATCAGCGAGGCCGCATGCCGGCGGCTGGGCACCGATCGTTCCTCGTTCTCACCCAACGAGCTGCTCTCGGTGATCCTGCGGGCTCCGGTGGACCTGCTCTGGAACGGCGGCATCGGTACGTATGTGAAGGCCACCGGCGAAACACATGCCGACGTGGGTGACCGCGCCAACGACGGCCTGCGCGTCAACGGCGGCGAGTTGCGCTGCAAGATGGTGGGGGAGGGCGGCAACCTCGGCTTCACCCAACGCGGCCGCGTGGAGTTCGCGCTTGCCGGCGGGCTGATCTACACCGACGCCATCGACAACTCCGCGGGCGTCGACTGCAGCGACCACGAGGTGAACATCAAGATCGCGCTCGGCGCAGCCGTGGCCGCCGGCACGCTCACCCTCGAGCAGCGCAACGAAGTGCTGGCCGACATGACCGACGAGGTCGGCGAGCTGGTGCTCGACGACAACCGTGCACAGGGCTTGGCGCTGGCCATCGCCCGCCGCCAAGCGCTGCCGATGGTCAACGTGCACAGTCGCTACCTCAACACCTTGGAGAGCGAGGGCTGGCTCAACCGTGCGCTCGAGTTCCTGCCCACCGACCGCCAGATCGCCGAGCGCCAGTCGGCCGGCACCGGCCTCACCACTCCCGAGTTCTCCGTGCTGCTGGCCTACACGAAGACCGCCAACGTGGCAGAGATGGTGCGCAGCGACCTTCCCGACGATGCCTACCTCGAGCCCGATCTGGTGCGTTACTTCCCGCAGCGCCTGCAGCGCGAGTTCCACGACCAGATCCTCGGCCACCGGCTGCGCCGCGAGATCGTGGCGACGCAGGTGTGCAACCAGCTGGTGAACCTGTCGGGCATCTCCTTCGACCACCGCCTCAGCGAGGAGACCGGCCTCGGCGTGGTCGAGATCACGAGAGCATGGGTCGCTGTTCGCGACATCTTCGGGTTGGTCGAGTTGTGGGAACAGGTCGATGCGCTGGGTGGCACGGTGAAGCTGGATACGCAGCTGGAGCTGTTCCTCGAGCTGCGCACGATGGCCGAGCGGGCGGTGCTGTGGCTGCTGCGCCACCGCAAGGCCCCCGTCGATATCGCAGCCGCGGTTGCCGAGTTCCGGCCGGGCATCGCCGCGCTGTCGCACGGGATGGAGGCGCAGCTGCGTGGCCGCATGCGCGAGCAGGCCTTCGCGCTGGAGGCGGGTCGTCTCGCTGCCAACGTGCCGGAGGGTCTCGCTCAGCGCAGCGTGCTGTGGCCGCTGTTGCACACCGGTTTCGACGTCGTGGATCTGGCCGAGCGCACCAAGCAACCGATGCACACCGTGGCCGGCGCCTACTGGCAGGTGTTCGAACAGCTCGACCTGTGGTGGCTGTGGGAGGCCATCGGCCGCCTGCCGCGCAGCAACCGCTGGCAGACACAAGCCCGTTCGGCGTTGCGCGACGACCTGCTGGCGGCGTTGGCCGACCTGGCCGAGGATGCCATCATCGCCGGCTCGGTTGCCGACTGGATGGCGGCCAACGAGCGCATGATCACGCGTGCCGCGGCGCTGTTCACCGAGATTCGTCGAGTCGATTCGCACGATCTCACCACGCTCTCGGTGGCCCTGCGTCAACTCCGCAACCTGGCCCTCCTGGCCTGACCCCGCCGCCCCACCCAGTTCTACGTACACGCTGTCGGGGTGTGACGAGGGGGTGTGAGTCGCAGGTCTTGACACAGAGGAGGGACGGGTGGCGCTCTCGACCTGGCGTTCACTGGCGACGCCCTCACCCGTGCGACCTCGGCGGATAGCCTCCACCACGCATGACTGGCCCCCGATTTCGCATCGCTCCGTCGCCCACCGGCTACTTCCATGTGGGTGGCGCACGTACCGCGCTCTTCAACTGGGCGCTCGCCCGCCGGCTGGGCGGCACCTTCGTGCTGCGCATCGAGGACACCGACATCGAGCGCAGCCAGCCGGAGTGGACGCAGGGCATCATCGATGCGCTCGCCTGGATCGGCATCAGCGCCGACGATCCGCACTTCGAAGGCCCCTACTTCCAGAGCGAGTACGCGGCCGAGCACATCGCTGCCGCGCAACAGCTGGTGGCCGGCGGTCACGCCTACTACTGCGACATGACCGCTGCCGACGTGGAGGCCCGCAACAAGGCGGAGGGCAACCAGGGCTACCAGGGTTGGTCACGCGATCGCGGCCTCGGCCCCGGCCCGGGCCACGTGTTGCGCTTCCGAGTGCCTGCGGGCAGCACCATCGTGCACGACCTGGTGCGCGGCGATGTCGAGTTCGACAACGCGCTCATCGAGGACTTCGTGCTGCTGCGCGGCAACGGCAGCCCGATGTTCCTGCTGGCCAACGTGGTCGACGACATGAGCATGCGCATCACACACGTGCTGCGCGCCGAGGAACACCTCAGCAACACGCCCAAGCAGCAGATGATGTGGCTGGCCCTCGGCCACGAGGCGCCGGTGTGGGCGCACCTGCCGCTGCTGGTGAACGAGCAGCGCAAGAAGATCTCCAAGCGCCGCGACAAGGTGGCGCTCGAGCAGTACCGCGACGAGGGCTACCTGCCCGAAGCGATGGTCAACTACCTGATGACGCTGGGCTGGACACCCAAGGGCGACGAGATCCAGCCGTGGGCGCAGATGGAAGGCGACTTCCTGCTGGAGGACGTGAACCACTCGCCGGCCTTCTTCGACCTGAAGAAGCTGGCGGCGTTCAACGGCGAGTACATCCGTGCCCTCACGGTCGATCAGTTCGCGGCGGCCTGCCGCCCGTGGTTGCTGGCCGCCGATGCACCGTTCCCGGCAGACCGCTTCGACGAGCAGATGTTCCTGGCCATGGCACCACACATCCAGCCGCGCTGCGTCACCTTGGCCGACGCCGCAGGAGTGGTCGACTTCTTGTTCCTACCCGACCCGGTGATCGACGAGGCCGCGTGGGCGAAGACGTTCGGTGCGACGGAGTCTGTTGCCGTGCTGCGCGATTCGATCGTCGCATACGAGGCGGTGGTCGATTGGACCGCCGAGTCGCTGAAGGCATCGCTGGAAGCCACCGGCGAGGCCCATGGCTTGAAGCTCGGCAAGGCGCAGGCATCGGTGCGCGTGGCCGTCACCGGGCGCACCGTCGGCCCACCGCTGTTCGAGGCGCTGGAGGTCTTGGGTCGGGCGGAGACGCTGCGCCGGATGCGCGCGGCGGAGGCGACGCTCGCTTGACCGTGGGAGCGGCCTCCGATGCAAGCCCGCATCAGGGCTCCGAGGTCGAAGCGTCGCGCGGTTCCGCGTCGGCCGAGGTCGCCGGCCGCGAGGCGGACGAGCTTCGCGATCCCATGCCCGACCACCGCGAGGGCCACCGCCGAGGGCGGATTGCGCGCCGGGCGGTCGCATGCGTCGCCGGGCTGCTGGCGGTCTACTTCCTCGCCACCTTGTGGATCGTGTTTCGCACCGGCAACACCGATCAGGCGCGCCCGGTCGACGCCATCGTGGTGCTCGGCGCCGCCCAGTACGACGGCCGGCCCTCGCCGCAACTCGCGGCCCGGCTCGACCACGCAGTCGAGCTCTGGCAGCAGGGCCTTGCGCCGCTGGTGGTGACGACCGGCGGCAACCGGCCGGGCGACCGCTTCACGGAGGCGCAGGCGTCGGCGACCTACCTCGAGGCCCGCGGGGTGCCCGCCGACGCAATCGTGCAGGTGGAGGGCAACACGTCGTACGACTCGCTGCGCCTGGCCCGCGACCAACTGCGCACCCGCGACCTGGAGCGAGTGCTGTTGGTGAGCGACCCCTACCACGCATTGCGAATCCGCATGATCAGCCAGGAACTCGGGCTCGTCGCGTACGTCTCGCCCACCCGCACCAGCCCGGTTCGTGGCGGCGACGTGTTCTGGCACGAACTGAAGGAGGCAGCCGGGGTGGCGCTCGGCCGCATCATCGGCTTCGATCGGCTGCTACAGATCACCGGATGATTTTCGCGGTAGGAGTTGCAGGGGTGGCTGGCTACACTTCTGTCGCCCTTCGGGGAAACCCCCGGTGGGGCGTGGTGTAACTGGCAACACAGCAGATTCTGGTTCTGTTATTCAGGGTTCGATTCCTTGCGCCCCAACCAACGCAACGGCTCGCCGTCGCGTGAACAACCCGCAAAGGGTTGAAGTCAGCAAGTCATGCAGCATGGCCCCATCGTCTAGTGGCCTAGGACACCACCCTCTCAAGGTGGCGGCACGGGTTCGAATCCCGTTGGGGCTGCCAACAACACGCCAGCGGGCCGCTCTCGGAGCGGCCCGCTGGCCTTTTCTCGAGTTGCTTCCGGGCGTGTTGCGTCCCGGAGGCCGGGAACGATCCCGCCCAGGTGCCGCCCGCAGCGGCCCAGGGCCCGCGCCGCCGCAGCTGACCAGGTGGCAACACGTCGATGATCTGGCACGTGGCCGGTCAGCTGGTGGGGACGGCGCCAGGCCGGGCTGCTTCGGTGTGAGCGCCGGGACCGCTGCTCTGGGTGGCCGACGTGAGGTGACGAGTTGCCTCGAGGGTGTCGCGGATGAGGTCGACCAGCCGCGACGCGTTGGGCTCGAGCACCAGCGTGTCGTGGTTGCCCGGCACCTGAACCAGCTCGAAGCCGTCCTCGACGACTTCGTCCCACCCGTAGGCGTCGCCGATGCCTTCGAAGGCGAAGGCCACATCGGTGGCCCTGAGCAGCACGACCCGCCCGCGCCATGGTTGCCGCGTGTACTTGGCAGCGGCGTCACCGAACGCGTCGTTGAGGTGGATGTCGCGCAGCTCGCCGGGCACCACGCCGTCGGCAGCGAGGATCTCGTCGAGCCTGGCCCGCAGACGGGCGCGGCGGCGCACCTCCAACCGCCGCCCGAAGATGTGCTTGATGTACCCGGAGGTGTCTTCGCGCAGCCGGTCGAACGTTGACCTGAGCGTCGCCTTGCGGTGCGCGATGGTGGGCGGGAAGGTGTCGAGCAGCACGACCAACGCGACGTCTTCGCCCTGCGACCTCACCTGCTGCGCCATCTCGAACGCCACCAGCCCGCCGCCGGAGTAGCCGCCGAACACGTAGGGACCGTGTGGCTGCAGGGAGCGGACCTCCTGAAGGTAGGCGGCGGCCATCTCGTCGATCGTCTCGTGCGGGCGCAGGATGCCGTCGATGCCGCGAGCCTGCAGGCCGTAGAACGGTTGGCTGCGGCCCATTGCCAGCGAGAGGTCGCGGAAGTTCAAGACGTTGCCGCCGGCGCCGTGCACGCAGAAGAACGGAACCCGATCGCCACCCTTCTGGATGGTGACGAGCGAGCGGAAACCGGCTGGCTCGGCAACCGCCCTGCCGGCGGCCTGACCGGCATCGTGAACGTCGGGGTGAGCGGTCACCGACGGACCTGCATCGCCATCGTCGAGTTGCGGGTCGTCGATGCCCAGCTTGCCGGCGATCACGACCGCGCACTGCGCAATGGTGGGCGCCTCGAACAACGTCGACAGGGCCAGATCAACCGAGTAGCGCTTGCGCATGCGGGTGAACAGCCGGACCGCGATGAGCGATTGCCCACCGAGATCGAAGAAGTCGTCGTCGCGCCCCACCCGCTCGATGCCGAGCAGCTCGCGCCACATCACCGCCAGCTCGCGCTCGACTGCGGTGGCGGGGGGCACGTAGGCGGAGCCGATGTCGGGCCGCTCGTACTGCGCCGATGTTCCCGAGGCATCGTCGCCGCCCGAATCGATGCCGCTCGCCTCGCTGTCGACCTTGGCGATCCATTGCTCGAGATCGACGGAGGTGGCCACCACCTGCGGGCCGATGTCGGCGGCGAGCAACCGGTCGAGAGCGTCGACGCCCTCGTGCGGCAGCATGCCTTCGCGCAGCGCAGTCTCGATGGGCGACTCGCCTGCGGGCGGGTCGCTGTGGTGCGGCTCGGCCCGGCGAGCGGTGAGCGAAGGGCCAGGTGGCACCCGCCGCATCGTGAACGACTCGATCTCCACGATGCCGAGACCTGTTTCGTCGCAGATGGTGATGTCGAAGACGGCGAGATCAGCGGCCGAGGTGTCGCGCAGGCGCACGTGGCTGTAGGCGGTGGCCGGCAGCGGAGCGTGCGCCAGCACTCGCCCGTAGGAGAAGGGAACGTAGAACGTCTCTGCCTCCGAGAAGCCGGGCACGATGGCCTGAGCGCTGCCGATGGCCATGTCGAGGAGACCAGGGTGCAGCCACAGCGCCTGGAGCTCGGACTCGAACTCGACCGGCATGACTGTGGTGATGAGTGCCTCACCTGCGCCGTAGTCGACCCGCCGCAGGTTTCCCCAGCGCGGACCGAAGTCCATGAACGGCTGATTGGAGTAGCCGTCGAACTCTTCGAACCGGTCGTGGCATCGGCTGCGAACTGCGTCGAGGTCGACCCGTGGCTGCTCGGTGCCTTCCGCCGGCAGCGCTGTGGCCGTGACGTGGGGCATGGTCTCGGTCTCACTGAAGACCACCAGCGACGACGTGGTGCGGTCGTGCTTCACCTGCAGCGTGCGCACCTCGCCGGGCAACACCGTGAAGGGTGACAGGAAGAACAGGTCGCGCAGCTCGACAGGCCCGTTGCCGGGGTCGTCGGCCGTGGCCGCGCTCCGCAGGATCTCGACGAAGCCGGTGCCGGGCATGAGCGCATCGCCGCCGTGCACCGCATGCTCTGCCAGCAACCAGTTGCGCCTGCGGCTCATCCGGCTCGTACGCACCGATGTGGTGCCGTCGTCGGTGACGCTGTCGAAGAGGTGCACCGACGACTCGGTGGTCGGTTCCACGGTGTCGGTGCGGGCCACGGCCACCTTGATGGCGTCGACCGCCATGCCGACTTCCTGCCAGGCGTTCCAGTTGACCACGACGGCGCGTGTGTGGCCCTCTTCGTTCTTGGCGGCAGCGAACGAATCGAGGAAGGCGTTGGCCGCGGTGTAGTCGAACTGGCCGGGGAGCCCGATGATGGAGCTGACCGAGGAGCACAGCACCAGCAGCTCGGGCGGGTGCTTGGCCAGCACCTGATCGACGACCAGCAGGCCCCTCGCCTTCACATCGACCACGGGCGACACGATGGTGGGTGTGCGCAGGGCGATGAGCGCGTCGCGCAGGATGCCTGCAGAGTGGATGACGCCGGTGATGCGACCGTGGCTGCGCTGCACGTCGGCAACGACCGCGGTGATCGCCGCGATGTCGGTGACGTCGGCCGCGGGCAGCATCACGCTGCAGCCCGAGCGCTGCATGCGCTGGACCGCGGCGAGGCGACGCGCGAGCGCAGGGTCGATGGTTGGCGTGGCCAGCAAGGCCGGCCACTGGTGCGCCGGTGGCATGGGCGTGCGACCGAGCAGCACGAGTGTGGCACCCGGCGCCACGGTGGCGATGTGCTCGGCGATCGACAGGCCGATGCCACCGAGGCCACCCGTGATGAGGTACACGCCGTCGGACCGCCACGGCGACACACCGGCAGGAGCCAGTGCAAGCGGCTTCGAAACGTCGGACCCAGCGCTGGCCGTCGCGGTAGGCAACGACGTCGTCGTCGGCCTGGCCGCGGATCTCGCGGGCGAGTCGATCGACCAGCACGACTTCGCCGACGGACGACGGCGCGGGGAGATCGATGTCGATGGCCATGCCATCGACGTGGCCGAGCTCGCGGGGGATCACCCGCCACGCGCCGTGCAGCAGCGCCCGCTCGGGCATGAGCTGGGCGTCGCCGCGCACGCTGTGCACACCGCTGGTGATCAGCGTCATGCGAATGGGATGCGAGAGCCCGGAGAGCGCCTGAGCGAGGAAGAGCACGCTCGCATGATCGGTGGCCACTGTTGCCTGCAGTGCCTCGATGGGATCGCGCCGGCCGACGCGACGTTGCCCGCGTCGCCTGCCGAGTGCCGTGACGTGGACGATGCGATCGGGCAGCGTGGCGTTGCTGGTGAGCGCCGCGATCAGCTCGACCCAGTCGTCGGCGCGGCCCGGGTTGACGACGTACCGGCCGGCACCCGCGGACTGGAAGTGCGACCCGAACCGGACGTCGATCACGTGCTCGCCCTGGCCGGCCAACCGAGCCGTGAGCAGGTCGACGAGCCGGGCACCGTCACCGATGATCATCGTGGTGCCCGCGGCTCCCGCGTCGGGTGCCGACGGCGCGGCCGACCGCTGCCACGAGGGCGTGGAGAACCAGGTGCTGACGTCGTGGCGCTTGCGCAGCGTGGCCCGCAACGAGGGCTTGCCGTTGTTCGCCACGTCGGCGTCGACCCAGTACCGATGGTGCTCGAACGGGTACGTGGGCAGTGGTACCCGGCGGCGGTGCTGGCCGGCGAACAACCGATCGGGGTCGAGGTCGGCGCCGGCAGCCCACACTCTGGCGACAGCCCCCAACGCCACCGCGATGTCGGCCGTGGCTTCCTTCGGGTGGCGCAGGGTGGGGCCGGCGGCAGTGGCCTGGTGCTCGGCGTTGCGAGCGAAGCCGACGAGTGTGCGACCGGGCCCGATCTCGAGCAGCACCCGGTTGGGATCCTGGAGGATGGTGTTGATGCCGTCGCTGAAGCGCACGGCCTGGCGCAGGTGTCGAACCCAGTAGTCGGGGTCGGTGACGTCGTCGGCGGTGACCCACGTGCCGGTGAGGTTGGACACGTAGGGAATGCCCGGCGCAGCGAACGGAATGGTGCGGCAGAAGGCGCCGAACTCGGCCAGGATGGGCTCGAGCATCGAGGAGTGTGCTGCGACGTCGATGTGCACGCGGACGCAGTCGATGTCGTCGGTGTTGAGCTTCGCCTCGAGCTCGTTGACGAGCTCGGTCGGCCCGGAGGCGACGCACAGCGTGGGCGAGTTGATCGCGGCGATGCTGAGGCCGACGGGGAGCCGCTCGCGCAGCTCGGCCTCGCCCAGCGAGACGCTGAGCATGGAGCCCGATGGCAGCGTCTCGAACAGCCGGCCGCGCAGCGCCACCATCGCCAGGCCATCCTGCATGCTGATGACCCCGGAGAGGCAGGCCGCGACGTACTCGCCGGCGCTGTGCCCGATGAGCGCAGCAGGCTCGACGCCCCACGATGCGAGCAGCTTGGCGGTGGCGAACTCGGTGGCGAACAAGGCGGGGAGGGCCACGCTGGGCCGCTCGAGAGCGGCATTGGCCTTGTCGGCGTCGTCGGTGGAGAACAGCACGCTGCGCAGGTCGAGCCCGAGCTGCGGCGAGATGAAGTCGCAGCACGCGTCGACGGCCGCACGGTAGACCGGCTCTGCGTCGTAGAGGCCGCGACCCATGCCCGCGTACTGCGCGCCCCCGCCCGGCATCATGAACACCACCGATGGTGCTGCGCCCTTGTGCAGCTGGCTGACTGCAGCCTTGGCGTCGGTGGAGCGCAGCAACGACGCGGCTTCGGTCGCGCTGGCGGCCACGACGGCGCGGCGCGCACGGAACGCCTTGCGACCCACCAGACGGGTGTACGCGACGTCGGCCAGGTCGGTGTCGGGGTGAGCGTCGAGGTAGTCGGCGAGCTCGGCGGCGGCTCGATCGACGCCGGCCATCGAGCGCGCCGACAGCGTGATGAGCTGTGCCGGTCGCGACGGCGTTCCCGACGGCGCCGGCGCCGGCGCGGGGGCTTCCTCCACGAGCACGTGGGCGTTGGTGCCGCCGGCACCCAGGCCGGTGACGCCGGCGATGCGCGGGCCGCCGCCGTCGACCACCCACGGGCGCAGCGTGGCGTTGACGAAGAACGGCGTGCTGGGGAAGTCGGCCTGCGGGTTGGGCGACTCGTAGTGCAGGCTGGGCGGAAGCTCGGCATGCTGCAGGGACAGGATGGTCTTGATGAGCGCCGCGACACCCGATGCCTCGCCGGTGTGCCCGATGTTGGTCTTCAACGAACCGATCGCGCAGAACTGCACGTCGTCGGTGCTCTGTCGGTAGGCCTCGGTGAGGCCGGCAACCTCGATCGGGTCGCCGATGAGCGTGCCGGTGCCATGCGTCTCGATGTACGAGACGTCGCGAGCATCGACACCCGAGACTGCGAGAGCCTCGGCCACCACGCGGGCCTGGCCGGTGACGCTGGGCGCCAGGTAACCGACCTTGTCGCGGCCGTCGTTGTTGATGGCCGAACCGCGGATGACGGCCAGCACGTTGTCGCCGTCGGCGAGTGCCTCGGCGAGCGGCTTCAGCAGCACACAACCGGCTGCGCTGGAGATGATGGTGCCCGCCGACTTCGCGTCGAATGCACGGCAGTGGCCGTCGGGCGAGAGGATCTCGCCCTCCTTGTAGAAGTAGCCGCGGATCTGCTCCGGCGCAACCACTGCGCCGCCCGCCAGCGCCATGTCGCACTCACCGCTGAGGATGCTCTGACACGCGAGGTGCACCGCCACCAGAGTGGAGCTGCACGCCGTCTGCACGTTCATGCTGGGGCCGCTGAGCCCGAGCTCGTACGACACGCGGGTGGCCAGGAAGTTGGTGTCGTTGCCCGTGTGGCGAATGAGCCACTCGCCGACCGTGGTGGCAACCTCCTCGTTGGCGAGCACGTTCTTGTACATGTACTCGCTACCGCCGCAGGAGGCGAAGACGCCGACTGCGCCGTCGATGTGGCCCGAGCCGTAGCCGGCTTGCTCGAACGCCTCGAAGGCGCACTCCAGGAAGATGCGGTGCTGAGGATCGAAGACCGCAGCGTCGCGCGGGCTGATCGCGAAGAGGCCGGCGTCGAACTGATCGATGTCGGCGAGCGGTGCTGCGGCGCGCACGTACGACGGGTCGCGGATGTTGTCGATGGACTCGCCGGCGGCCAGCAGTTCGTCTTCGGTGAGCACCCGGATGGACTCGACCCCGCCGCGCAGGTTGCGCCAGAACGTACTCAGGTCGCGAGCGCCGGGGAAGCGACCGGCCATGCCGATGACGGCGATGCGTCCCTGCAGGTCGTCGTCGTCGGTCATGTTCGTGCCGCCCCTCGCATGTGGCTTCTCACCAGGCTCTGTGCGTCAAAAGAGATGTACAGAGGCTCGATGATACCCTCGGTCAATGCGCGCGGTAGTTGATTCGTACCTCCTCACTCCGATCCAGCAAGGCATGCTGTTCCACCACTTGCAGGGGGCCAACGTCGGGGTCGACGTCGAGCAGATGGTCGGGAACCTCCCCGAAGCAGTCGATGTGGAGGTGCTGCGTCACGCCTGGCAGCGCATCGCCGACCAGCACCCGATCCTGCGCACTCGCTTCAAGTGGACCGGTGCCGATGAGCCGCTGCAGGAAGTCGTCGACTCCATCGAGGTCGCTCTCGACGTGCACGATCTCGGTGGTCTCTCGCCCGAGGAGCAAGAGGCGCGACTGGCCTCCTTCATGACCGACGATCGCCGGCGCGGCTTCGATCTCGCGGTTGCGCCGATGTGGCGCATCACGCTCTTCCGCCTCGGCGACACCAGCCAGCGGTTCGTGTTCACCTATCACCACTCGCTGCTCGACATCAGCGTCGTGTGGGTGGTCGAAGAGGCCTTCCAGACCTACGACGCCGCATTGCGTGGCGAGGTCGCGCCGCTCGAGCAGCGCCGCCCGTTCCGCGACCATGTCGAGTGGCTGCACGAGCATCTCCGCACCGATCGCGACGCTGCCCAGGCGTACTACCGGCAGCTGCTCGCCGGGTACGACGAGCCGATCAGCCTGGTCGCCCTCGAGCGTGGGGCACCCACCGGCGTCACCGACTCCATCGACGCTGCGGATGTCGTGTACGGCCACGACCGCTTCCCGCTCGGGGCCGACCTCAGCGGAGCCATGCATGCCTTCGCCCAGTCGTATCGGGTCGGGCCGCCGGTGCTCATCGAGACGGCGTGGGCGCTGGTGCTCGCCGCCTTCTCGGGCTCCACCGACATCGTCTTCGGCTCAACTCGCGGGTGCCGGCGAACCGGTCTGCCGGGTTCCGATCGCACCATCGGGTTGTTCATCAACACCCCGCCCGTTCGGGTCGTCATCGATCCAGCCGCCACCGTCGCGGATCTCCTCGGTGCGGTGCGCGCGCAGCAGGTGGAGAAGCGGGCTCACGAGCACACGGCGCTCACCGACATCCAAGCGGTGAGCGACGTGCACGGGGCCCCGCTGTTCGAAACCATCTGCGTGATCAACGAGTTGCACCAGGGCACCCGGCTGAAGCTGGTCGGGCCCGCATTCGAACACCGCGAGTTCGACCTCCACGATCAGACCAACTTCCCGCTCACCTTGCTCGCGTTCACCGATCCGCTCATTCATTGCAAGCTCTCCTACGACCCTCGGCGGTTCGATGCCGAGTCGATCGGTCGTGTGCGCGACCTGTTCATCGCCGTGTTGGAGGCGATCGTGGCTGCTCCCGATGCGCCCGTCGGCTCGCTCCCTCGCGTCTCGGAGCGCGAGCGCGAACTGCTGGCGGCGTGGAACTCCACCGGCCGCGACTTCCCCGGTGCGGCCACGCTGCCCGAGCTGTTCGAGGCGCAGGTCGACCGCACCCCGACGCAACGGCGTTGGTGGTGAGTCGCAGCGGCTCACCTATCGCAGCTCGACCGGCGGGCCAACGCGGTTGCCGCCACACTGCGCGGCCTCGGGGTGGGGCCCGACTCGATGGTCGGCGTGTTCATGGATCGATCGGTCGAGATGGTGGTGTCGCTGCTCGGCATCCTGAAGGCCGGTGGCGCATACGTGCCGATGGATCCCGCCTACCCGGCCGTTCGCATCGCGATGATGCTGGAGGACTCGCATGCCGATGTGGTGCTCACCGAGCGCCGGTTGCGCGATGCAGTGCCCGACACCGTGCCGCACGTGGTCACCGTCGATCAGTTCGACGGCCGCGCGGAGGATCGGGCCCCCGTCGCCGCCGCGGCTGCTCTGTCGAGCAACCACCTCGCGTACGTCATCTTCACGTCGGGCTCCACCGGGCGGCCCAAGGGAGTGATGATCGAGCACCGCAACGTCGTCAACTTCCTGACGGCGATGGACGATGTGCTCGGCCACGATGCCACGCAGGCACCCGGTGTCTGGCTGGCAGTCACCAGCATCTCGTTCGACATCTCCGTGCTCGAGCTGTTCTGGACGTTGACGCGCGGGTTCACCCTGGTGCTGCAGCAGGACGACGGCCGGCTCACCGACGGTTCCGCTGCCGGTAGCAGCCGCGGCGACGCCGCAGTCTCGGCGATGCAGTTCAGCCTGTTCTACTTCGCCGCCGATGCCACCAGTGTGGCCGGCGATCGGTACCGGCTGCTGCTGGAGGGCGCCAAGTTCGCCGACGCGAACGGGTTCTCCGCCATCTGGACCCCCGAGCGGCACTTCCACGAGTTCGGCGGCAACTACCCGAACGCGGCCATCACCAGCACTGCGGTGGCGATGGTCACCGAACGCATCCAGATCCGTGCCGGCAGCGTGGTGCTGCCCCTGCACAACCCGATTCGTTGTGCGGAGGACTGGTCGGTGGTCGACAACCTCTCCAACGGCCGTGTCGGCCTTTCGTTCGCCTCCGGCTGGCACGCCAACGACTTCGTGCTCGCGCCCGACAACTTCGCCGACCGTCGCGCGCTGATGGCGAGTGGCATCGACACCATCCGCAGCCTGTGGCGCGGCGAATCGGTCACGGCCACCAGCGGCGACGGCCGCGAGGTGTCGGTCTCGATGTTTCCGCCGCCGGTGCAGCCCGACCCGCCGATCTGGATCACCGCCGGTGGCAGCCCCGACACGTTCGCGATGGCGGGGCGCATCGGCGCATCCATCCTCACCAACCTGCTCGTGATGAACCACGACGATCTGGTGGCCAACATCGCTGCCTACCGCGCCGCCTACGCCGCCGCCGGCCACCCCGGCAAGGGCCACATCAGCCTGATGCTGCACACGTTCGTGGGCGACGACATCGACGACGTGCGCGACACCGTGCGCGAGCCGTTCCTCGAGTACCTGCGCACGTCGACCGACTTGATCAACCAGGTGCGCTGGGAGCAGACGAGCTTCGCCAAGCCCACCGCCCAGCGCACTCAGCCGGGTGAGGCGCAAGACCTCAGCGAGCTCAGCGCCGAGGAGATGGCCGTGATCATGGATCACGCCTTCGATCGCTACTTCCGCACCGCGGGGTTGTTCGGCACGCCGGAGAGCTGCCGCGAGACTGTGCAACGCCTGGCCGACCTCGGAGTCGACGAGCTCGCGTGCCTCATCGACTTCGGTGTCGACGAGCAGCGCGTGCTCGACGGTCTTCGCCAGCTCGACACCCTGCGCCGGCTCACCAACCCGGAGCCGGGCGCCGACGATGCGGCGGCCGTTGATCCGGCCGGCGACGGCGTTGCGCCGGCAGGCGACGACTGGGGGCTGATCGCCCAGTTCGAGCGGCACGAGGTGACCCACTTCCAGTGCACGCCCTCACACGCGGCGGTGATCGCCGCCACGCCCGAGGGCATGACCGCGCTTGCCAGGCTGCGCAAGCTGCTGCTCGGTGGCGAAGCCCTGCCAGCAGCGTTGGCCGACCGGATTCGGCCGCAGATCCGCGGCGACCTGCTCAACATGTACGGGCCCACCGAAACCACCATCTGGTCCACCGTGTCGCCCATCCTGGCCGCCGGTCGCCCGATCACGATCGGTCGCCCGATCGCCAACACCGAGATCCACATCGTCGACCGCCACCTGCAGCCGAACCCGATCGGCGTGGCCGGCGAGCTGCTCATCGGTGGGGCCGGGGTCGTGCGCGGGTACCTCGATCGGCCCGAGCTCACCGACGAGCGGTTCGTCGCGCTCCCGGCGGCCGGCGGCGACCGGGTGTACCGCACCGGCGACCTGGCCCGCATGCGCGCCGACGGCGAGATCGAGTTCAGCGGCCGCCTCGATCACCAGGTCAAGATCCGTGGCTACCGCATCGAGCTTGGCGAGATCGAAACCGCCATCGGCCGTCACGGCGACGTGTTCGAGACCGTGGTCGTCGCCCGCACCGACTCTCCCGGCGAGCCGCGGCTCATCGCCTACGTCGTGCCCCGTTCCGCCGGCGAAGGCGGCGACACCGATGCATGGGGGCAGGTGTGGAACGAGACCTACGGCCAGAGCACCGAGACCGATGCCACGTTCGACATCGCCGGCTGGAACGACAGCTACACCGGTGCACCGATACCCGCCGAGGAGATGCGGGAATGGGTCGACGAGACGGTGGCGCGCATCAGCGAGCTGGCGCCGCGGCGCATCCTCGAGATCGGCTGCGGCACCGGCTTGTTGCTGTTCCGGCTGGCGCCCCAGGCGGAGCGCTTCGTCGGCATCGACCTCGCCCAGAACGCACTCGACCGGATCGCACAGCGGCTGGAGACGGCTCCGCTGCCGCAGGTGTCGTTGCTGCAAGGGCGTGCCGACGACGTCGCGACGCTGGTCGACGAGACGTTCGACACGATCGTCGTCAACTCCGTGGCCCAGTACTTCCCCGATGTCGACTACTTCGTCGACGTGGTCGCGAAGGCGATGTCACTGCTCGCACCCGGAGGCGCGCTGTTCCTCGGCGATCTGCGCAGCCACGCACACCTGCCGCTGTTCGCCGCCGCGGTCGAGCTGGCACGGGCGCCATCGGAGATGACGCGCGCCGATCTGTACGAGCGAGCCGAGCAACGAGCGCAGCACGACGAAGAGCTCGTCATCGATCCGGCACTGTTCCTCGCCCTCCGTTCGGCCGTGCCAGCGCTGGCATCGGTCGCGGTGCGGCTCAAGGCCGGTCGGTTCCACAACGAGCTCACCCGCTTCCGCTACGACGTGGTCCTGCGTCGTGAAGGTGGGGCCGAGGCGACCGACGTCCCGGTGCGCACGCTGCCACTCGCCGAGTTCTCGGTCGATGCCGTGCGCGCCGCTCTGGCCGACGAGCCACCGATCCTGGTGGTGCCTTCGCTGCGCAACGATCGCCTCGTGCGCGAGGCAGCGCTGGTCGAAGTGCTGTCCGACGCCAACGGGCCTGCCACGGTGGCCGACATCCAGCAGGCGCTCGAGCACGTCGAGCCGGGTGTCGACCCTGCCGACCTGGTCGACCTCGACCCTCGCTACGACACGGATCTCGTCTGGTCGGCCGACGGGTGCGACCGCTTCGATCTCGTCCTGCGCTCGCGCAACCAACCCTCGCGGCAACCCACGGTGTTCACCGATGCGCCGCCCCACTGGTCGGTGTTCGCCAACGAGCCGGCGCAGCCGGCGGCGAAAGACCTCGGGCCAACGCTGCGCGCCCACGTGCGTGCGTCGCTGCCCGACTACATGGTGCCCACAGCCTTCGTGGTGCTGCAGGCCCTGCCGCGCACGCCCAACGGCAAGATCGATCGCAACGCGCTGCCGGCGCCCGATCGGTCGCGCACCGAGGGCTCTGTCGCTGCGGCGCCACCGGCCAACGACTTCGAACGCTCGATCGCCACCGTGTGGCAGGACATGCTCTCGCTCGATGCAGTGGGCGTGGAGACCAACGTGTTCGACCTGGGCGCCAACTCGCTGATGATGGTGCAGGCCAGCGCGCGGCTGTCGGAGCTGCTGAGCCGCAAGGTGTCGCTGGTCGACATGTTCCGCTTTCCCACCGTTCGGTCGCTGGCCGGGTTCCTGGGCGACGACGGGTCCGACGGGCCCGACGACGTGCAGGAGAGCCTCGAGCGCGGGCAGAGCCGCAAAGACGCGATGCAGCGCCGGCGCGACGCCCGCCAGCGCCCCAAGCCCGACCGCCGCCCGTAGCCCGGCCCACCTTCCATCGCCCCGGTCGGTCGACTTCCACTACGGTTGTGGCATCGCGCTGACCAGAGTGCTCGCACGCAACGCCGGAATCGTGAGGGTGCCGTGAAACGATGGGAAGAGATCCAGGACTCCGACGAAGACCTGGTCTCCTTGGTTCGCGCTGCCGGAGTGGTGGACGACGGGGAAGTGCTCGTCGACGTGTATCGAGCACGAGCAAGGGCGTGGCCTGGCCCATCGTCACTCGCGGTGGCGATGGTTCTTTCGCCCTTGATCATCCTTCTGCCGCTCTCGGACCGGCTGGTGTTCGCGTTGTACCTCCTGATCAGCGTGTCCCTGGGCTTGGTTCCTCGTGAACGGCTCACGCCTCGTCGCTCTCACCAGCGGCCGAGTGCTGGTGCTTCGTCGCACGTGGCGCCACCGCTCCTGCGTCCTCCTCCGAGCAGTCGCTGCCGACGAGCGGGCGCTCACGATCAACAGATCTCCGGGCTGCCGTTGTACCTCTTCGCACACGTGCCCGCGCCCGTACCTGTCGCGTCGCGAGGCACAGCGAGTGAACGCCGACCGACGTCGGTTGTCGCCTGTCGCCACGTGAAGACAGTGCCGCTCATCCATCACCTCTTCGGCACCACCTCGCGCCGGCGCTGACCGGGAGCGCCGACCGGCACCGTGGCTACCCGGCGTCGCGGGCGATCACGAGCTTCAGCGGGGGATGAGCGAGCGCGGCTTCTGCATCCGTCCAGGAGACCACGGTGGACGTGACCAGCGATGGGTCGAAGCCGGCGGCCACCAGCGCGAGCACCTGTGGGATGGCCCGGCGGACGTGGGCGCGGCCGGTGTGCAGCGTGCAGCAGCGTGAGTACATCGAGAACATCGGCACCGACGGGTCGCTGAGGTACACCGAGGGGCTGGTGCACGTGCCATCGAACGCAGTGCTGTTCAGGACGCAGCGCAGCCCGGCCTCGGTACCACTGGCATCGACGGTGATCGCGAAGGCACCCGCCTTGGCGGGAGGCGGACCGTCGACGACATCCGCGCCGAACGCGGCCGCCACTTCCAGCCGCTCCGGCACATGATCGACGTAGACGACCCGGGATGCACCCAGGCCGAGCGCGATGCCGACGGCGTAGAGGCCGATCGAGTTCGGGCCGCCGTCGCCGCCCACCACGAGCACCTCGGCACCCGGGTCGGCGGCCAGTTGTGGGCCGACCGTGCGCCAGGCATCGGGGAGGTTGTCGCTCGCGCTCGCCACCGCGAGCGGGCTGATGCCGGCAGGTACCTTCACGAGCATCGCGTCGGCGTGCGGAACCTCGGCGAGGTCGGCGAGCAGCCCACCCCACGACAGGCCACCCATCGCCCCCAGGCCGTAGGTGGACAACCGCGGATGTGTGGCGCAGTTGCCCGTGCGGCCACGCCGGCATGGTGCGCAGCTGCCGCACGAGATCTGGAACGGGACCACCACGATGTCGCCGATGGTGATCTCGCGAACGGCGTCGCCAACGGCGACCACCTCGGCCACGCCCTCGTGACCGAACGGGTACGGCCCCTGCAGCGGAAAGCCACCGCGCAGCACCCCCACATCGAGATCGCAGGTGGCGATGGCGAGCGGCCGCACGATGGCTGCCCCCGCCCCACTGAGAGTCGGTTCCGAAGCATCCTCCCAGCGCACCTCACCGGCGCCGATCAACATCATTCGCTGCATGCGCTGCCTTTCTCGCTGCGAGTAGGACAAGTGTCATAGTCGGACGATCGTCTTGTCAAATCGTAGGATTCCACCATGCCTCGCCTCACCGACACTCGTCACCGGATGCTGCGCACCGCCGCCTCGCTGATGCGCCGCCAGGGCTACGCCGCCACCGGCTGGCGGCAGGTGGTGGCCGAGAGCGCCACGCCCTGGGGCTCGCAGGCGCACCACTTCCCGGGTGGCAAGGAACAGCTGGCAGCGGAAGCCGTGGCGTTGGCCGGTGCCGGCTACGAGCGGATGCTGCGTGGCGTGCTCGCCGGCCGGCACCCGGCCGAAGCCGTGGCGTGGTGGACCGAGGCAGCGGCCGTCGGGCTGCAGCAGAGCGGGTGGGCCGACGGTTGCCCGGTGGCCACCGTCGCGCTCGAAACGGCGCACACCTCCGACGCACTCGCAGCCAGTTGCAGCTCAGCGTTCGCCAGCTGGACGGTCGCGCTCGCCGATGCGATGAGAGAGCACGGCGCTCCAGCCGAGCAAGCGGACCGCCTGGCCATGGTGGTGCTGGCAGCGATCGAAGGTGCGCTGCTGCTCGCGCGAGCACGACGCGATCCGGCCCCGCTGCTGGTCGTGGGCAACGAGCTGCGCGATCTGCTGCTCGCCAAGATGCCCCCGTCGGCTGCCGACGAGTGACCTCAGCGACTCTGGTCGGCCGATGTCCACATCGGTCGTGGATCGGGAGCGACCAGGCGACGTCGACGTGGCTGGGTGCTCGCGGCGACTCGCTGTGGCCAGCAGCGTGCTCTCGCCCCGACAGTTCCCCGGCTGTTCAGCTGGGGTTGGCCGGGCCTACAACGGCGCGAAACCTGCGTTTCCTACGGTCCCGACGATCGCCGCAGCCGTGCGCGACTCACTTCCACTCAGGGGAACCAGCATGTTCGACACCGACGATGTTCCGTCCAACCCGACCCTCAACCCTCACCTCGGCGAGATGATCGGAACCCGCCTCAGCCGACGGGGACTGATCGGCGGCGCACTCGCCGCAACGGTCGTGAGCTTCATGGCGACCAGTTCGCTGGGCGTGTCGGCGGCGGTGGCGGGCGACAACGACAACGACAACGACAACGGCGACGACGACAACGACGACGACAACGACCACGATCGCCACCGCCCGCTGCTGGGCTTCACCGGCATCGCGCCGAGCACCGACGACACGATCCGCGTGCCCGACGGGTACACGTGGGACGTCCTGGTGCCGTGGGGCACCCCCTTGTTCGCAGGCATCACCTGGAAGGAGGACGCATCCAACACCGCCGCCGAACAGGCGAAACAGGTGGGCTTCAACCACGACGGCATGCACTACTTCCCACTGGGCGAGGGTCGCCGCGGCAATCGCCGAGGAGTGCTGGTGCTGAACCACGAGTACACCGACGCGAGCCAGATCTACACCGCCGCCCAGGGCAGCGCCATCACCCCCGACGACGCTGGCAAGGAGAAGGTGGCGAAGGCACTGGCCGGCCACGGTGTCACCGTGGTCGAGGTGGCCCAGCTCTCCGACGGAACGTGGACCCACGTCGTGGGTTCGAGCTACAACCGACGGATCACCGGCACCACGCCGATGAGCTTCTCCGGCCCAGTGACCGCAAGCCACCCGGCGCTCGCGAGCGCGATCACGCCGACGCCGCGGGGCACCCTCAACAACTGCGCCAACGGCTCCACGCCGTGGGGTACGTACCTGACCTGCGAGGAGAACTGGAACGGCTACTTCGGCACCGACGACGCCACCTTCGTCCCGACAGCCCTCGAGGCTCGCTACGGCGTCTCGAAGGCCGGGTTCGGCTACAACTGGCACAAGGCCGAACCTCGTTTCGACCTCGCCGTCAACCGCAGCGAGGTGCACCACTACGGCTGGGTGGTGGAGATCGATCCCTCGTCGCCCACCTCCACCCCGGTGAAGCGCACTGCTCTCGGCCGCATCAAGCACGAAGGTGCCACAGTGGTGGAGTCGCGGGGCAGAGTCGTCGTCTACACCGGCGACGACGAGAACGGCGACTACCTCTACAAGTTCGTGGGCGATCGGAAGTGGCGCGAACACCGTGCTCGCCGCCGTAGCCCGCTCGACCACGGCACGCTGTACGTTGCCCAGTTCGATGCGCTGGGCAATGGTGCCTGGTTGCCACTGGTGCACGGCAACGGCCCGCTCACCGTCGCCAATGGTTGGCTCGACCAGGCCGACGTGCTGATTCGTACACGCCAGGCTGCGGACGCGATGGGCGCGACGCGTTGCCACCGGCCGGAGTGGGTGGCCGTCAACGAGCACACCCGCGACGTCTACGTGACGTTCACCAACGGCAGCGGCAACACGGCGCCGGTGAACTCGGGCCGCGACCCGAACCCGTACGGCCACGTCGTGCGCATCCAGGAAGCCGGCTCCGACAACACCTCACTGTCGTTCACGTGGGACATCTATGTGGTCGCTGGCGATCCGTTCTACGACCCCTCGGTACCCGCTGGGCAGACGCTCTTCGGTTCTCCAGATGGGCTGTGGGTCGACGACGACGGCCGCGTGTGGATCCAGACCGACATCTCCAACAGCAGCCAGAACCTGGCGTCACGCGGCTACGACAACATCGGCAACAACCAGATGCTGGTGGGCGACCCGGCCACTGGTGAGATCCGCCGGTTCCTCACCGGGCCTCGTGGTTGCGAGCTCACCGGCATCACGATCACGCCCGACCAGCGCACGATGTTCGTCAACATCCAGCACCCCGGCGAGTCGACCAACTACTGGAACGGCCTCAACGGTGGCGCGCCGACGACCGCCAACCCGACCACGGTGAGCACCTGGCCGTACCACGAGGGTCGTCGTCCGCGACCGGCAACGGTGGTCATCCGCAAGCTCGACGGCGGCAAGATCGGCAGTTGACATCACCTCGGTCCCGTCGTGCGGCAGCCGGTCGTGCGGCGGGATCAGAGCTCGTGCTCGGCGAGCTCGCGGAACTCGTCGGGCACGCTGCCCATGGGTGAGAGCTCGACCCCTGCATAGCCGACGGCAGCGCGGCCGAATCGCCGGCGAACCGCGTCGATCGAGTGGTCGACCGCCCAGCGCGCCGAGCCGCTGGGGCTGCCGGCTCTGACCGCGTCGTCGGGGAGTACCGGCAGCTCCATCTGCAGCACCGGTTGATCGACGAGCTTCGAGACCGAGATGGCCAACAGCGAGATCTGCAACTCGTCGGGGTGGTCGGCCAGTGCTTGGCGCACGAGTGACTCGGCGGTCTCGGTGAGCGTGAGCGTGGTGGCCAACGGCTGCGCTCCGGTGCGCGATCGGGTGACGGCCTTCATGCCGGCGAACCGCACGCGCACGGTGACGGTGCGACCGGCGCGTTGCTTCGCCCGCAGCCGGCTCGCCACACGGTCGGCCAGACGGCCGAGCACTGCGCGCAGCAGCTCGGGCGAAGGCTCGCAGCGACCGAACGCCGACTGCGCGCCCACCGAGCCGGCGCGACCGTTGGGCTGCACCTTGCGATGATCGCGGTTGGCGGCCAGTGCGCCCACCTTGCTGCCCAGCGCACGTCCGAGGAACTGCTCGAGCGAGTCGGTCGGTGACGCTGCCAGCTGGCCGATGGTGCGAATGCCGCGGTCGGCCAGGCGCTGCTGGGTGACGGGGCCGATGCCCCACACCAGGCCCACCGGCAGCGGATCCAGAAAGGCGCGCTCGTGCCGCGGGTCGACCACCACCACGCCGTCGGGCTTCGCCACCTGCGAGGCGATCTTGGCCAGGTGCTTGGTGGCGGCGGCGCCCACCGAGATGGGCAGCCCGACCTCGTCGCGCACGCGGGAGCGAAGCTGCTGGGCAATGGCGCCCGGCGGGCCGAACAGGTGAACCGTGCCGGCCACGTCGAGGAACGCTTCGTCGATGGAGATGCGCTGCACGAACGGCGTGAAGTCGCCGAGGATGGCCATCACCTGGTCGGCGAGCCGCTGGTACTCGGAGAAGTGGCCACCAACGAAGACGAGCGCCGGGCACAGCTGCTTCGCTCGCCAGCCCGACATGCCGCCGTGCACACCGTGCGCCTTGGCTTCGTACGAGGCGGCCAGCACCACCCCACCTCCCACCGCGATCGGCCGACCGCGCAGAGCCGGGTCGAGCAACTGCTCCACCGAGGCATAGAACGCGTCGAGGTCGGCGTGCAGGATCGTGGGCAGCGGAGGCAGTGGTGGCGCCATCCAACAGAGAGTAGACGAACACGTGTTCGATCGCCAGTGACGAGTTGGACGGTGCCTGCTTCAGGATTCGGAGCCGCGCAGCCTCTGGTCGGTGGAGTCGACCGGGTTGTCGAACCAGTGGCCCGGCCGCAACGGATCGCGGCGGCGGCTGGGGTGTTGCGTGCTGCTGAGCCACGCCACGAAGCTGTCGAGCGGCACCGGCCGGCAGATGCCGAAGCCTTGTGCGACGTCGCAGTCGAAGCCCTTCAGGCGACTCAGCACTTCGTCGGTCTCGACACCTTCCGCCACCACCTGCATGCCGAGGTTGTGGCCAAGGTCGATGATGGAACGTACGATCACTTCGTCCTGCTCGTCGAACAGCACGTTGGCCACGAAGCTGCGGTCGATCTTCAGCTCGCTCACGGGCAGGTGACGCAAGTAGCTGAGCGACGAGTAGCCGGTACCGAAGTCGTCGACGGACAGACGGATGCCTTGTTGGTTCAACCGTTCGATCGTTGCGCGGGCGCGCGGGGCGTCGATGAGCAACGACGACTCGGTGATCTCCAACGTGAGCAGCGTGGGGTCGACGTCGTGGCGGTCGAGGTGACGCATCACCCGTTCGGGGAGCAGCTCGTCGAGGAGGTCGTGCGTGGAGAGGTTGACGGCCAGCCCGAGGTGGTGGCCCAACGAGCGCAGGCGTTGCAGCTGTGCTGCGGAAGCCTCCAGCACCTGATCGGTGAGCTGCTTGATGAGGCCGGTCTCCTCGGCGACCGGCACGAAGTCTTCCGGGGCCACCCACCCGCGGCGCGGGTGCGGCCAGCGGGCCAGCGCCTCGACGCCGATGACGATGCCACTGGCCAGATCGAGCTTGGGTTGCAGGAAGACCTGCAGATCGAGCTGCTCGAGGGCGTTGCGCAGGTCGCCCAGCATGGAGAGACGGGCGGGCGTGCGGCGATCGATGTCCTGGCTGTAGATCTCGTACCCGCTGTGCCGGTTCTTGGCGGTGTACATCGCGATGTCGGCCTGCCGCAGCAGCGTGCTGGCATCGTGCACCACCCCGCTGACGGGTGCAACACCGATGCTCATCGTGACCACCACCTCGAGCCCGTCGATGTCGAACGGCTGACGAGCTTCGTCGACCAGCTTGGCTGCCAGCAGATGCGTGGCTTCGAGGTTGCGGAAGGTGAGCAGCGCGAACTCGTCACCGGCGAGGCGGGCGAGCACGTCGTTGGGGCCGAGCAGGTTGGTGAGGCGTTGGGCGAAGTCGTTGAGCACGGCGTCGCCCGCATGATGCCCGAGCGTGTCGTTGACCTCCTTGAACCGATCGAGATCCATCAGCATCACGACTGCCTGCTCGTCGCGATCGAGCACGTGGCCAGGAGCGAGCTTGCCTTCGACGATGCGTTCGAACGACGAGCGGTTGGGCAGACCGGTGAGTGCGTCGTGACGAGCTTCGAACTCGATGCGGTGGTGCAGGAGCGCCTTGCGCAGGATGGGAGCGATCTGCTCGGAGAGCGTCTGCAGGCGCACCACATCGGCGCTGCGGAAGTGGTCGTGCGCGCCCTCACGGCCGGCGACGACGATGAGGCCGACCACGGTTTCGCCGTCGCGTACGGGCGCGCACAGCACGTCGCCGATGTCGGCGAGACCGCTGAACCCGAGGGCCTGACACTTGCCGACACCGAGCAGCAGGGCGCGCCTGGCCCCCAGCACATCGGCCCACTGCACATCGTCGGCGCCGTCGGGCAGCTCGGGCAGCGACTCGCCGACACTGCTGCGCAGCGGCTGCTCGGCCCCGAACACCACCACCGCAGCGCGGCGCACGCGCAGCAAGGTGGCGATGTCGCCGACGGCGGCGTCGATGACTTCCGAGAGGACGAGCGAGCTGCCCACGCGGCCCACGAAGCCGTGCAGATCGTCGAGATCGCGGAAGCGCTGCTCGAGCCGGCCATAGCCCTGCATCAGCCCCCACACGGCGATCAGTGGCGCTGCCGAGAGGAAGACCAGCCACGGTGAGATGAGCGTTGGTGCGGCGACCGCGGCAGCGACCAGGGCGTTCATCGGCGCCATCCAGTAGGACAGGCGCAGCTCGCCGACCAATCGGGCGCGGAGGCCGCCTTCGACGATCGCGATTGCCACCGACACGAACACCGAGCCGAGGATGGTGGCGAAGGCGGCAGCCGGCACGATCGCGACCAGCAGCGCCACGTTGGAACCCGGCCAGCGACCGACTGCGGCCGACACGATGTGGTACGCCACCACGATCTCGACGGCGAACAGCGCTTCGTTGAACCACAGCTTGTAGAACGGGCTGCGGCGCTGGAACGAGATGATGGCGAGGCCGCCGATGAGCCGCGCGGCGAGCCCGGGCCCCGGCGCCAGGTAGAGCAGGGCGAAGGCGGTGGGCACCTCCGACAACGAGAACGAGATGGCCTCACGGCGGAACTCGAAGTGGAACACCGTGCGCTCCGCGAGACCATAGGCAACGGCGATGACCGGGAGCAGCCACCACGAGGTGGAACGTGTGGAGAAGGCCACATCGGGCAGCAGGGCGTAACCGACAGCGGCGCAGACCGTCAAGACGGCCGAGAGGCCACAGACCCGGACCATCACGCGCGGCGGGGTCACCGGTGGCACCGACGGGACAGTGGGCGCGGCCGCGTGCCGGCGGCGTGGGGCGCTCGCGTCGCGATGTAGTGGCTGAACAACACGCCGACTCCCTCCCCGTCCGCAGGTTCGCCACGAAGCGTAGTCATCGCCGAAGGGACCTCACCGGCTCTCGGAGTGATCTTTGCACTTTCGGGAAAGTGTGCGGCGTGGCGGACAATCGTCTGAATACCCTCAAGATCGGCCTCGCCGACCGATACACGATCGGTATGGACGGGAAAAGGTGGCAAGGGCTGTGGCGCTTCGTGGTCGGCGCCGCCGCGACCTTGGTGCCGGTGCTCTGGCTCGGCCTGGTGCTGGCCAACATCTTCACCGACGAGATCGATGACGCTGCGCTGCGCAACGGCGAACTGCAGTCGGTGTCGATCGTCGAGTCGGCGATCGAGCCGTTCCTGGAGCCGAAGCCGCTGAGGGCGGGGCTCACGCCATCCGAACGAGCGTCGTTCAGCCTCACGACCGGCAGCCTGCTGCGGCAAGGTCGGGTGCTGCAGTTGTGGCTGTTCGACCTCGACGGTCGTGTGGTCTTCGATGCCGCCGCGCCCGGCGCGCCTCCCGGGCCGCCGGTCGGCGAGCGCGATGCGTTGGTCGCCATCAGCCAGGGCGTTGCCTCGTCGTTGACGGAGGTCGCGGCCGCCGGCAGCGCCGCCGGCGATGACGGCGAAGGGATGGTCGCCCTGCGGGCCTTCGTGGCCGTGCACCCGGTGGGGCGCCCCGATCAGGTGGTCGGGGTGGCGGAGATCCACCTGCCGTACGACGCCATCGCTGCGCAGCGGCAGCAATCGTTGGAGCGGCTGAAGTTCGCCATGGTGGTCGGATTGGCCGCGCTGTGGCTGATGCTCGCCGTGATCGTGGCGTCGATGACCAGGCGCGTTCGCCGGCAGAGTCGGCGTACCGAGTTCATGGCCCTGCACGACTCACTGACCGGGCTCCCGAACCGCGCGTTGCACGCCGATCGGGTATCGGCGGCGTTGGCCTCCGCGGGCCGGCTGGGCACCGACGTCGCACTGGTGGTGGTGGATCTCGACCGCTTCAAGGAAGTGAACGACACGCTCGGCCATCGCAACGGTGACGAGTTCCTGCGCATCGTCGCCGAACGGTTGACCGCGGCGGTTCGCCCCGGTGACACGGTTGCGCGCCTGGGCGGTGACGAGTTCGGCATCGTGCTGCCGGGTGCAACCGCCGACTCCGTGGAGGGCATTCTCCGCCGGCTGCAGGACGCACTCGGGCAGGAGGCGGAGCTGGCGGGTGTTGCCGTCTCGGCGGAAGCCAGCATGGGCTACGCGATGTGGCCGATGGACGCACAGACGTCGGAGGTGCTGCTGCATCGGGCCGATCTGGCGCTCGATGCGGCGAAGGTCGCCCGTGCGGCAATCGTGCGCTATCACCAGGGCATCGACGAGTTCGACCCGCAGCGGCTGGGGCTCATCGCCGAACTGCGGCGAGCGATCTCCGCCGAGGAACTGGTGCTGCACTACCAACCGAAGGTGGATGCTCGCACCGGCCAGGTGCTGGCGTTCGAAGCACTCGTGCGGTGGATGCACCCGGTGCGCGGCATGGTGCCGCCCAACGACTTCATCCCGATTGCCGAGAGCACTGGCCTCATCGGGCCGCTCACGCAGTGGGTGGTGGATTCCGCACTTGCCCAACTCGCAGAGTGGTCGGTGACGCATCCCGGGCTGTCGGTGGCCGTCAACATCTCGGCGCGAAACCTTCGCGACGACCTTCCGGGGTGGATCCTGAACCGACTCGTCGCCCATCGGGTGAAGGCATCGCAGCTGGTGCTCGAGATCACCGAGACGTCGTTCGCGACCGATCCCGTGCGGGCGACAGCACTGCTCGAGGAGCTCAGTGCCGCTGGTGTACGGGTGAGTCTCGACGACTTCGGCCAGGGATACACCTCACTGGGCTCGCTGGGTCACCTGCCGGTGAGCGAGCTGAAGATCGACCGCGGGTTCGTCGTTGCGATGCAACACAGTTCGGAGGACCGAGCGATCGTCGCGTCGGTGATCGAGCTCGGGCACCAACTGGGTCTCACCGTCGTCGCCGAGGGAGTGGAGACGGAAGCCGTCTTCGCCGACCTGCGCCGATTGGGCTGCGACCTCGTGCAGGGATACCTGTTCTCCCCGGCGGTGCCTGCCGGTGAGGCGCTCGCCCTGATGGGGCGGCTGCACGCCGAGACGCGAGCGTGACCGATGCCGCTGCGTGAACCTCGGGGGCGGGCGTGACGACGGCGGCAACCGTTCACCTGGCGTGAGGAGCGCCGTGCGGGTGCCGGCGGGTGCCGTGCGGCGGCTCAGGTCTGCCGGGCCGACACGATGGGTGCTGCTTCCTCCAGGTGCTGCACCCAGGCGGCAGGCGACGCAGGCTCGACGATCGGCAGGATGACGAACTTGGTGGTGCCGACGGCCACGAACCGGTCGATGGTGTCGAGCAGTGCATCCCAGCCGGTGGGGATGAGCACCGAAGGGTCGGCGAGGTCGGGGCGGCGAGCGGCCAGGCCGGCCAACACTGCATCGGGAACGGGGCCGTTGGCGTAGGGCACGAGCACCCCGTAGTGGTCGTCCTCGATGGTGCGGTGGTGCAGTGCGCAGGTTGCCTCGATGATCTCGCGCCCGCGCGCGGCATCGTCGGGCGTGACGAAGCTGGGCAACCAGCCATCTGCCAGCCGCCCGACACGGCGCAGCTCGGACGGCGCGATACCGCCCAACCACACATCGACGTGGTGCTGCAACGGCTTGGGCCGCACCTGCAGGTTGTCGTAGTGGAAGTGCTCGCCATGGTGAGTGAGTGGCTCGGCCGACCAACAGCCGCGCAGCACCGCCAGCGCCTCATCGAACATCTTTGCGCGAGCGCCGCGCTCGACACCGAACGCCTGCTGCTCGTGCGGGTCGGCCACGCCCAGCCCGAAGGCCGGGAGCAGCCGACCGTTCGAGAGGCGATCGAGTGTGGCCAGCTCCTTCGCCAGCACGATCGGGTTGCGACCGGGCAGCACCATGACGCTCATGCCGAACTTCAACCGCTGCGTGCGGCCGGCAGCGAACGACATCGCCACCAGCGGGTCGGGCGCGTCGCCGCCGATGCGCTCGCTGAGCCACAGGCTGTCGAAGCGCAGGGCCTCCAGCGCGTCGACCACTTCCGCGAAGCCGCTGTCGTTGAGCTTGGTGCGCACCCCGAACCCGAACCCGATGCGAACCTTCACGATGCCGCGATGCCCTGCAGGATGGCCGCCGTCTCGGCGATGCGCGAGACGAACGGCGAGTGGTCGGTGTCGAGCGTGTGCACGGTGGTGCACCGCTGGGCCATTGCATCTTGGTGGCTGATGTGGATGGCCTGGTCGCGCAAGCAGCGAACGTAGGTGGACGCGATGTGGTCGCGAGGTGAGCCGGTGACCGCGTCGGCAAAGGTGATCATCGGCTGCGGCGACAACCGGGCCAGCGCCGCCGAGACGGCCGCCGGCGAGCACTCGGCGTAGAACGCGGTTGCGGCCTTGGTGGCATCGACCACGCTGGTGCCGTCGTCGCGGGGAACGATTGCGCGACCGAGCGCGATGTCGGCCCTGGGCAGCGAGGTGAGCAGGCTCACCACGCTCTCACCGGCCTCCAGTGCGAAGGCCGTGAGATACACCAGATGCGCAACCTCAGGATGCCGACCGGCTGCTTCGGTGATCACTGCGCCGCCATAGCTGTGACCGACGAGCACCACGGGCGTGCCGAGCGTGCGGAGCACATCGGCGACGTGCTCGGCATCGCCGTACAGATCGGAGAGGGGAGCTGTGGAGGCGCCGTGCCCGGGAAGGTCGATCGCGTAGGAAGGAACGCCGAGGTCGTCGAGTGCGTGTTGCAGGCCGGCCCAGCACCAGGCACCGTGCCAGGCGCCGTGCACCAGCACGATGGGGAGTGATGCGCTCATCGGCGCATCGTGGCACATTCTCGAATGCGCGGGTTCAGCGGCGCCGAACGTGCGCTCGCACCGGTTGGGCCACCGGCTCCACCCGTGCCCATGCTGCCACCGACGCCACGAAGATGATGCCCACGATCAGCACCGGCTCGGCGATGCGATCGGCAAGGGCCACGGTGGCGAGAGCGGCGATCACGCTGAGCACGATGGCCAGCTTGATCTGGCCTGCCCAGTCGAACGCCTGACGCGTGCCGGCACGCGAGTGGGCGACCTGGGTGCCGACGGTGTGGTGGCGAGTGTGCAATGCGTCCATGCCTGTACAGACGTTTCTGTCGTGGAGTTCGATCACTTTTTCGGAAGAAGTTCTTGGAACTGCAGTGAATGTCACAGAATCTCAACCATGAACAGCGCCGTTGGTGATCCTGCCCGTCTCTTTCGCCTCGATGGCCGCACCGTGGTGGTGACCGGCGCGTCGTCGGGGCTCGGCGAGCGCTTTGCCCGTGTCGTCCACGCGATGGGTGCCGATGTGGTGGTCGCGGCACGTCGGGAAGACCGACTGGCGGCGCTCGCAGCCGACCTGCCGGGCACGTTCGTGGTGGCCGCCGACCTGTCGTTGGCCGCGGATCGGGAGCGCCTGGCTTCGTCAGCTATGGAGCGCTTCGGCCACGTCGACGTGCTGGTGAACAACGCCGGCATCGGCCACAAGGTCGCGGTCGAGCAGGAGGAGCTCGACGACTTCCGCGCCACCATGGAGCTCAACGTCACGGCCGTGTGGCACCTCTCCAAGCTGTTCGCCCCGTCGATGATCGCCGCCGGTGGTGGCAGCATCATCAACGTTGCCAGCATGTTGGGCCACGTTGCGTCCTCGCCGGTGAAGCAGGCGCACTACTGCGCGTCGAAGGGCGCGGTGGTGAACCTCACTCGCGAGCTGGCCGCGCAGTGGGCACGCAAGGGCATTCGGGTGAACGCGCTCTGCCCGGGCTGGTTCCGCAGCGAGATGACTGCCGGCATGGACGACGACGAGTCCAGCCGGCAGTTCATCGCCGGCATGTCGCCCATCCCGCGCATGGGCGAGGAACACGAGCTCGATGCCGCCCTGTTGTTCCTGGCAGGCGCTGGCAGCACCTTCTACACCGGCCAGAGCCTGATCGTGGATGGCGGCTGGACGGCACGCTGAGGTCGCACACTAGGGTGCTGCGCCATGGGCATTCTCGACAAGCTCGACATGTCAAACCGGCTCGACCGCGACGAGTACGAGCGCCGTTTGGCCGCCGGGCAGCGACGATTGGCCCAGCTGCGACTGCACCTCGGTGGGCTGATGGGCTCGGGCACCTTGGGGCCCGGCCTGCTGGTGGTGATGGAAGGCCCCGATGCCTCCGGCAAAGGCGGCGCCATCAAGGCCCTGGTGGGCCACCTCGACCCACGCCACTACACCGTCGTGTCGTACGCCAAGCCCACCACGCAGGAGAAGAACCAGCACTTCCTGTGGCGCTTCTACCGCGAGCTGCCCGGCCTCGGTGAGATGGCCGTGTTCGACCGCAGCTGGTACGGCCGAGTGCTGGTGGAGCGCGTGGAAGGGTTCGCCACCCGCGCCGAGTGGAAGCGTGCCTTCAAGGCCATCGTCGACTTCGAGGAGTCGCTGTGCAACGAGAGCGTCATCCTGGTGAAGTTCTGGATGCACGTCACCGACGATGAGCAACTGCGCCGCTTCGAAGGGCGTGCTGCCGAGCCGTTGAAGCGCTGGAAGCTCACCGAGGAGGATTGGCGCAATCGCGAGAAGAACCGCCTCTACGACGAAGCCGCTGAGGAGATGTTCCTCCGCACCGATCACAAGCTGGCTCCATGGGATGTCATCGGTGGCGAGCAGAAGCGCTACGCGCGCATCGCGGTGCTGGAGATCGTGATCAAGCGCACCGAGGATGCGATGCGCCGCTGGGGTGTGGAGGTGCCGCCGCCAGTGGAGGAGATCGAAGCGAAGCTGCGCAAAGACCGAGCCGAGCTCGACAAGTAGCGCTCGTCGTTCGGCTCGGCACCCTCAGACGGCCGGCCGGCGGTGAGCCCAGGGTTGCGCGGCTTCCAGCTGCGCGGCCACCTGGATGAGCAGGTCCTCGCGGCCGTACGCGGCAACCAGCTGCACGCCGACGGGCAGACCGTCGGGTGTCCAGTGCAACGGCAGGCTGATGGCCGGCTGGCCGCTGGCGTTGAACGCAGGGGTGAACGGCACGTACGCCGCGGCGCGCACCATCGGCGCCATCGGGTTGCCGGGGTCGTTGGCGAACGTGCCGATCTCGACGGGTGGTTCGCCCAGCGTGGGTGTGAGCAGCAGGTCCCACCCATCGGCCCACCACTGCTGCACGGCGCGGCGGAAGTCGACGGTGGCGGCCAGCGCCAGTGCGTAGTCGACGCCGCTGACGCTGCGGGCGAAGTCGGCCTGGGCCTGGTTGACCGGCTCGACGTCGCCGGGCACCAGTTCTCGCCCCAGCTGCGCCGCGATGCGTGCGAGGCCGACGCCCATGTTGGTGCTCCACAACGCGCTGAAGCGCCTGGCGAACTCGGGGTCGGACATCGCTGCCGGGAAGCCGGGCTCCACGGAATGGCCCAGCGATTCGAGCAGCGTCGCCGTGTTGCGGGCCGCGAGGGCGCACTGCTCGTGCACCGGGCCACCGAACGGATGGTGGTCGAGCAGGCCGATGCGGAGCCGCCCGGGGTCGGTACCCAGCTCTGCGGTGTACGGCCGGCCGGGCGGGGCTGCGATGACGGTGTCGCCGATGCCCGGCCCGCGCACCGCGTCGAGCAAGGCAGCCGTATCGCGCACGCTGCGGCTGACGCACAGCTCGACGCCCAGGTTGCTCTCGTCGCGGTACGGGCCCAGCGAGATGCGGCCCTGCGTGGGCTTCAGGCCCACCAGCCCGCAGGCCGACGCAGGGATGCGGATGCTGCCACCGCCGTCGCTGGCGTGGGCGATGGGCACCATGCCGGCCGCCACCGCCGCGGCAGCGCCCCCGCTCGACCCGCCCGGCGAGTGGTCGGTGTTCCACGGGTTCCGCGTGGCCCCCCACGCAGTGGGTTCGGTGGCGGGCAGGCTGCCGAACTCGGGGCTGTTGGTACGACCGGCGATCACGAACCCGGCGGCCCGGTAGCGCGCCACCAGCGTGGTGTCGGCGACCGACACGGGCATGACGTCCTTCAGGGCTTGGTTGCCGTTGGTGAGCGGCTGGCCGGCGAAGTGCGCCCACAGATCCTTCAGCAGCGTGGGCACGCCGCGGAAAGGGCCCTCGGGCAACGGGCCGGCCGCGGTGGCGCGAGCGGCATCGAACCAGCGGATGACGACCGCGTTCAATGCGGGGTCGATGCGTTCGATGCGTTCGATTGCCGCATCGAGCAGCTCGAGCGGTGTGACCTCACCGCTGCGCACCAGAGCAGCCTGATCGGTGGCGTCGAGCCAGCGTGTCTCGTCTGCCAACGAACTCATGTCACTTGCCGATGAACTCATGGGGAGTTGTGTAGCACTCCGTGAGTAGGTTGCACAGCGCTGTGTCGACCCCTGCGCCCGTGACCCCTTCAGCGATGACCACCAAGGAGGTGCTCCGCTTCGGCGGGGTGCGGGCGTTGCTCATCGCCAACGGTGTGCTGTTCACCGGCGTGGCGCTGCAGGCCGCGGCACTGGGGCTGCAGGCCTACGACATCACCGGCCGGGAGGCCGACCTGGGCTGGATCGGGCTGTGCGAGTTCCTGCCGGCCGCGCTGCTGGTGCTGGTGACGGGCACGGTCGCCGACCGGTTCAACCGCAAGAGGGTGGCCGTCTTCGCGATCGGCGGCGAGGTTGCATGCTCGATCGCGCTGCTCTGGTATGCCACCACCGACCCCACCGAGGTGTGGCCGCTGTTCGTCATCGCCTTCGCGTACGGCATCTCGCGCGCTTTCCTCGCGCCCGCGACTCGGCCGATGCCGCCGATGGTGGCGCCCGAGGGGGGCATCCCGAAGGTGATCGCGATGTACTCGGCCACGTGGACCGGTGCCACCATCCTCGGGCCGGCGATGTCGGGCCTGCTGTTCGCCTGGCACCCGGCCGCCGCCTATGGCGCGTCGACGGTGCTCGTCCTCAGCGCCGGGTTCCTCATCGGCGGCCTGAAGTTCCTTCGCCAACCCGAGCGATCCGACGAGAAGCCCACGTTCCGCAGCGCCATCGAGGGCCTGCTGTTCGTGCGGCGCACGCCCATTCTGTTCGCTGCGATCGGGCTCGATCTGTTCGCAGTGCTGTTCGGCGGCGCGGTCGCGCTGCTGCCGGCCATTGCCGACGACCGGCTCGGCGTGGGCAAGGTCGCCTACGGGTTCCTGCGCGCCGCGCCGGGAATCGGCGCGGCAGCGATGGCCGTGTTCCTCGCCTTCAAGCCGTTGCAGCGCCGAATCGGTCGCGGTCTGCTGCTGGCGGTGTTCGTGTTCGGAGCGTCCACCGTGGTGCTCGGGCTCACTCACTCGTACGCGATGGCGTTCGTCGCGTTGATGATCCTCGCCGGCGCCGACATGGTGAGCGTGTACATCCGCGGCTCGCTGGTACCGCTGGTGACGCCCGACGAGAAGCGTGGCCGCGTGATGGCGGTGGAGAACGTGTTCATCGGCGCGTCCAACGAACTGGGCGCGTTCGAGAGCGGCTTGATGGCGCAGGCCATCGGTACGCCGGCGACGGTGATCGGTGGCGGCGTGGCCACCATCGCTATCGTCGGCGTGTGGTGGTTCAGCTTCCCGTCGTTGCGCGACGTCGACCGGTTCGAGGATCTCGGTCACTGAGCACCCTCGTGGCGTTGCTGGCTGCGTGCAGCAACGTCGGCAGTGCATCGGTCACGGTGCCAGCCGGGAGCGAACCGACGCACAGCGCACCAGCGCAGGTGGCCCCGGTGCCGACCAGCGACGAAGCGATCACGATCGTGCCGACGACGCTGCCACCGCCCGCCTACGTGTTCCCGTTCGTGGGTCGGCACGTCAGCTATGGCGGCACGCATCACGACTACCCGGCCTCCGATGTGTTCGGCTGCGGCGCCATCGTGGTGGCCCCCACCGACGGCACCGTGGTGCAGACCCGCGAGGTCGATCTGTGGGACGCGGCGGTCGATCTGCCGTCGAACCGGGGTGGCAAGTACGTCTCGATGATGGGCCGTGACGGAGTGCGCTACTACTTCGCCCATCTCGACACGGTGCTGGCCGCTGTCGGCCAGTCAGTGCAGCCCGGCGACCCGGTGGGCGTGATGGGGCGAACCGGCAATGCGCGCGAGTCGGCGTGCCACACGCACTTCGGCATCTCGTGGCCGTGCCCGCAGAACGAGTGGCGGGTGCGGCGCGGCGAGGTCTGGCCGGCGCCGTACCTCGATGCGTGGCGCGCCGGCGAGCAACGGTCGCCGGTGCTGGAGGTGTTCGCGGTTGCGCAGGAGAATCCGACCGCGTGCGACGACGCACTCGCCGAACCGTCGGCTGCCGCCGCCTGAGGCCGCTACCGGCGCTTCATCAGCCAGCGAAGGCGCAGCGCCCTTTCGTAGGCCGACTCGGCGGCCAGCTGGCCGATGGCGCCCGACAGCGTGGGATACACGTGCACGCACTCCGCGATCTCGTCGAGGCGCAGGTCGCGCTGGATGGCCAGCGACAGCTCGTGGATCATCTCGCCGGCCGCCGGAGCCAGCACGTGTGCGCCGACGATGCGTCCCTTGACGGTGACCACGATGATGCCGCCCTCCTCGTGGGCGTCGGTGCGCGCGCGATCGTTGTGGGTGAGGTCGATGCGCCAGGTGTCGGTGTCGGCGCCGTAGGCGGCTTCGGCCTGTTCGACCGTCAGGCCCACGCTGGCCAGCTCGGGATCGCAGAACACGCACGATGGGACGACCGCGTTGAGGTTGCCCTTGCCGGGGAAGAACATGTCGCGCACTGCGCGCACCGCCTCGTACCCGGCGGCGTTGGTGAGCAGCCGCCGGCCGGCCAGATCGCCGACTGCGTACACGGTGCGCACGGCGGTGCGGCCACGTTCGTCCACCTGCACGCCTCGCTCGGCCACCACGATGCCGGCCTCTTCCAGGCCCAGGCCGTGCGTGTTCGGTGTGCGGCCCGCGGCGACGAGGACACCCGCGGCCGAGATGCGCACCCGCTCGCCGTCGTGCCCGACGATTGCCTCCAACACCGCCCCACCGTGTGGCTGGTGCTGCACGCGGCGAACGTCGGCGTCGGTGTGCACGACCACGCCTTCGAGCGCGAGCACCTCGGTGAGGCGGGCGACCAACGACGGCTCCAGGTGTGGCAGCAGCGTGTGTGACCGCTGCAGCAAGGTGACGGGCACGCCCAGGCGCTGCAGCGCCTGTGCCATCTCCACGCCCATCGGCCCGCCCCCGATGATCGCAAGGCTCGCCGGTGGGGCCTCCAGTCGGAACAGGTTCTCGCTGGTGAGGCACCACTCGGTGCTCAGGCCCTCGATCGGGGGGATGTGCGGGCGGCTGCCGGTGCACAGCAGCACGAACCGCGTCTCGAGCACCACCGACTGCCCGTCGGACAGATCGACGGAGACCTCGTTGGCGCCGACGAGGCGGGCCTGGCCGAAGAACAGGTCGACCCCCATCTCGCGATACCGCTGCGGGTTGTCGTCGGTGCCGGCGATGGCTGCCTGCACTGCCCGCGCGCGCCGCCACACCGCAGCGAGGTCGATGTTCGGTTCGGCGGAGGTGATGCCCACGCGATGCGCGGTGCGCATGGTGTGCGCGACCTTGGCGCTGGCCAGCACCGCTTTGGATGGCACGCAGCCGGTCCACAGGCAGTCGCCGCCGAGCCGGGTGCGCTCGACCGCCGCGACCCGCAGGCCCAAGCCGGCGGCGAACTCGGCCGCGGTGAGGCCACCCGACCCCATGCCCACGATCACCAGGTCGTAGCTCATCAGCCGCGGAACAGCAGCCAACCCGCCATCGGCACCAGCACCCACGCCAGCGCCAGCAGCACGATTGCATAGACGGCGAAGTCGTAGCTGCCGTCCTTTGGTGGGGTGCCGCAGGCGCCGATGGTCTCCCACAACGCCTTCATCGGCTGATCGGTGCACGGCGGATGCGCCGGCGTGCGACGCCGGCTGAGTACAGCGCCGCCCAGGCCAGCCCGAAGAACACCACGCCGAAGACCAGCGCGAAGATGATGACGCCGACCGTGTCGTTGAAGGCCCACGCGACGAACCGGTTGAGGCCCGACGCCGCCGAGGAGAGCACGGCGCCGCCGAGCAGGAAGGTGGGCAGGCCCAAGGGGTTGCCCTTGTACCCCGGCTCGACCCGCGCGGCATCGATGCGGGCACGGCGCAGCATGTGGTGCTCGGGGCTGCCCCACACCGAGTTGGCTTCGCGCCGCTCGTAGAGCTTGCGCACGCGGGTGACCATGGTGTTCTGGTGCCCCTTCACGATCCAGCGTGTCATCTGCTCGACCACGTAGGCGGCCGGCGGTGTCAGCGGCCCGAGCCGTGGCAGCTTGGGGCTGCGCGCACCGTTGCGGTCGAGCACCTCCAACGATCGCATCGCCATCCGATGGGCTTCCTCGAACCGGTCGGGGCGCCACAGCGGCCGTACCTTGGACAGCTCGCTGACGATGTCCTGCTCGGGCTTGCCGCGGCCGGCGATCTTCTCCAGCAGAGCGCCCTTCTCCTCCTGCGAGTCGGCGCGCAAGACCCGCAACGCATCGATGCGGTCGAGGATCAGCTCATCGACGATCTTGGTGTAGGTGCCTTCGACGGCGCCGTGCGTGGGTTCGTCGGCGGGTGCGATCGGTGCGCTCATCGCTGCGCACGATAGTGCCGAGCACGGCAGGCACCGGTCCGTCGCCGGGCGCTGCCGGATTGCCTAGTGTGCGTGCTCAGCGGGACGACCGACCACAGCAAGGGAGTAGCAATGTCCGAGAAGAAGGGCCTGGTTCAGGAGTTCAAGGAGTTCCTCACCACCGGCGACCTGATGTCGATCGCAGTTGCGTTCATCATGGGCCTCGCCGTCAAGGGACTGATCGATTCGTTCGTGAAAGACATCTTCACCGGCACCATCGGCCTCTTCGTGGAGTGCAAGGACATCCTCGATGCCACCGGCAAGAAGATCGGCTCCGACTGCTCGGGGCTCACCGGCAAGGCCTACAAGAGCCTGGCGTGGGGCAACTTCCTCAACAGCGTCATCAACTTCGTCATCATCGCGTTCGTGGTGTTCTGGATCGTGAAGGTGTACAAGAAGTCCACCAAGCGCGATCTCGCCCAGGATGGGCCCTCCGAGGTCGACCTGCTCACCGAGATCCGCGACGAGCTGAAGTCCCGCGGCTGAGAGGGCCTTGCGTGTCGTGCATCGAGGGCGTGGCCAAGAGTCACGCCTTCGATGCGCGGCCCTGACTTGCAACGCGGGCCTCGAGTCTGTCCAATGGAGGCAGCCATGTTCCTTCGTCGCGTCGCACTGCTCCTCGGTCTGCTGGCCGTGGTCTCCGCCTGTGGTGCCGCCGCGTCCGGCCAAGGGGTCGATCCGCCTGCCACTGCAGCCGTCGGTGGCCTGCCGCCGGCGACCCCAACCACCGCGCCCGAGCCCACCACCACCACCAGCACGGCAGTCGTGCGCACCACCGTCACGCTGCCGCTCGATGCCAAGGTGGGGCGCGCGTGCACTCGGCAACAGGGTGCTGCTCATCGGCGACTCGGTGATGGCCAGCACCTCGCAGCGCTACGGCGGCGAGATGTGCGACGCGTTGGTGGCGCTGGGTTGGCAGGCGGAAGTTGATGCCGAGAGCGGTCGGTTCGTCGACTTCGGGGATCGGGTGCTCGACGAGCGCCTCGCTGCCGGGTGGGATGCTGCCGTGATCCTGTTGGGCAACAACTACGGCGAGGACCAGCCGACCTATCGCAGGTACCTGGAGGCCATGGTCATGCGGCTGTCGCCGCAACCGGTGGTGCTGCTCACCGTCACCGAGTTCAAGCCCTCGCGAGCCGAGGTCAACGCGGTCATCTTCGAGATGGCGCAGAAGTACCCCAACGTGGTCATGCTCGACTGGGCGGTGGTCAGTGCCGCCGATCCGTCCATCACCGGTGCCGACGGGCTGCACCTCACCGACCCCGGTCGCAGCGTGCTGGCCCAGCAGGTCGCCGAGGTGCTCGGCACCGCGCCCACGCAGCCAGGAAAGTGCCTTGCCAGCAGCTTCCGTGACGACTCCAGCGCCACCGAGACGGCCACCCCCACCACGGTCAAGAAGAGCACCAAGACCACCACCACCGTGGCGCGGGCCACTACCACGCCCGTCACCGACCCTGCCGCCACCGACCCTGCCGGCACCGACCCTGGTACCTCGGGCTCGTCGCCCGGCACCGGCTGAGGCGCTGCCGCCTCAGGGTGCGAGCGCGGTGAACGGGGTGGCGGGGATGTTGCGCAGCACGCCGTAGGCGATGAGTGCAACGGGAAGAACGAAGGCCATCGGGCGGGCCAGCCACACTGATGCCCGCAGGCCCGGATACCCCCAGCTGGTGCGCAGCCACGACCACCAGCCGGCCACCACGGCCGCGAGCACCAGCGGGATGAACACGTTGTGCTGGAGTGCCGCCACCGGGTGGCCGTTGAACAACTCGTGGAAGCCGCGGGTGAGGCCACAGCCGGGGCACCACAAACCGGTGACCGCCTTGAACTGGCAGGCGGGGAAGCGGCTGCCAGAGGCGGCGGGATCAAACGCTGCGACCAGGGCTGCCGCGCCGACGAGCGCGCACCCGCAGACCACCGGCGCCACGCGGCGCCAACGGCCCGACTGGACGCGTGCTGCCGTCGCGGTCACCTGCATGCCGCCATCGTAGACGTGTGCCTGTCGGCGCGCTGGTTGCTTCCGCGGTGATCCGCCGCCACGCTGGACGGCCTCATGTTGCAGGTACAGGGTCTTTCGGTGGAGGTTGGCGGTCGGCTCATCGTCGACGGCATCTCGTTCACCGTCATGCCTCGCGACAAGGTGGGCCTGGTGGGGCGCAACGGCGCCGGTAAGACCAGCCTGTTCAAGGTGCTCGGCGGCGAAGCCGAGAGCGCTGGTGGCAAGGTGCTGCGCAAGGGTGGCTTCGGCTACCTGTCGCAGGATCCGCGCATCGAGGGTGTGCTCGACACCCGCATGGCCGTCACACACGTGCTCAGCGGCCGCCAGATCGACGAGCAGCTGGATCGCATCGAGAAGCTGCGCGTCGCCATGGAGCAAGACGCCAACGAACGCAACGTCGCCCGCTACAGCAAGGCGCAGGACGAGTTCGCGTCGTCCGGTGGCTACGCGGCCGAGAGCGAAGCGCGCAGCATCATGGCCGGTCTCGGCCTGTCACCCACCCGCATGGAGCTGCCCATCGGGGTGCTCAGTGGTGGCGAGCGGCGCCGCGTCGAGCTGTCGCGCATCCTGTTCGCCGGCAGCGACGTGCTGCTGCTCGACGAACCCACCAACCACCTCGACGTCGATGCCAAGACCTGGCTGCTCGGCTTCATGCGCAACTACCGCGGCGCGCTGCTGGTCATCAGCCACGACCTGGAACTGCTCGACGAAGCAATCACCCGCGTGCTGCACCTCGATCGCCCCGGCGAGGAGAACCTGGGCAACCTGGTGGAGTACAAGGGCACCTACACGCAGTACAAGAGCTCGCGCCGGCTCGACGAAGAGCGCCTCGCCAAGCAGGCCAACCTGCAGACGAAGGAGATCGCCCGCCTGCAGGCCGTGGTCGATCGCTTCGGCGCCAAGGCCACCAAGGCTGCGATGGCGCACAGCAAGGAGAAGCAGATCGCCCGCCTCGAGTCGCAGCGGGTGCACGTGGGTGCAGGCGATCGCACGCTGCGGATGAAGTTCCCCGACCCGCCGTCGTGCGGCGGCACGGTGCTCACCGCCAGCCACATGTCGAAGGGCTACGGCGGCCCGCCGGTGTTCGAAGACGTCTCGTTCGACATCGGCCGCGGCGACCGATTGCTGGTGCTGGGCCTCAACGGGGCCGGCAAGACCAGCCTGCTGCGCATCCTTGCCGGCGAGACCGACGCCAACCTGGGCGACTTCCGCTACGGGCACGAGGTCACCATGGGCTACTACGCGCAAGAGCACGACAACCTGCGCACCGACCGCAACCTGCTCGACAACCTGCGCGCCGACGTGCCGCCGGGCGTCATCTACACCGAGACCCAGCTGCGCTCGTTCCTGGGCATGATGGGGCTCAGCGGCGAGAAGGTGTTCCAGCCCAGCGGCACGCTGTCCGGCGGCGAGAAGACCAAGCTCGCCCTCGCCCAGCTGGTCGCCGGCCGCCACAACCTCCTGCTGCTCGACGAGCCCACCAACAACCTCGACCCGTCCAGCCGCGAGGCCGTGGCCGAGGCGCTCACCGGGTGGAAGGGCAGCATCGTCTTCGTCAGCCACGACACCGAATTCGTCGAGGCGCTGTCGCCCACCAAGGTGCTGCTGATGCCCGACGGCCAGGTCGACTACTTCAACGAAGACTGGCTCGAGCTCGTCAGCCTCGCCTGAGTCTCGCTCCGCTGCGCCCTCGCAATCGCGTGTACGGTGCGCGACATGCGACTTGGAACCATGAGCAATGCAATCAACGCCGGCACCATCGACGATGTCGTGGCCGAGGCAACGGCAGCGCGTCGAATTGGGGCGCACACCTTCTGGTCGTCGCAGATCTTCGGGCACGATGCCCTCACCGTGTTGGCCATCGTCGGTCGCGAGGTACCTGGCATCGAGCTGGGCACGGCGGTCGTGCCCACCTACCCGCGCCACCCGATGATGCTCGCGCAGCAGGCGCTCAGCACGCAGGCGGCCATCAACAGCCGCGGCGACGCCGGGCTGTGCCTGGGCATCGGCCTCTCGCACAAGATCGTCGTCGAGTCGATGTGGGGCCTCTCGTACGACAAGCCGGTTCGCCACCTCAAGGAGTACCTGTCGGTGCTGATGCCGCTGCTGGAAGGCAAGCCGGTGAGCTTCGCGGGCGAGGAGTTCCGGGTGAACGGTGGCGTCTCGGTGCCCGGCAGCAGCAGGCCGTCGGTGCTGGTCGCCGCGCTCGGGCCGCAGATGCTGCGGGTCACCGGCGCGCTCGCCGACGGCACCTCCACCTGGTGCGTGGGGCCCAAGACGCTGGCCGAGCTCACCATTCCCACGCTGCGCCAGGCCGCCGCCGACGCCGGCCGGCCCGAACCACGAGTCGCCGTTGCACTGCCGGTGTGCGTCACCGACGACGTTGCCGGTGCTCGGGCGCGGGCCGCGCAGGTGTTCGCCGTGTACGACACGCTGCCCAGCTACAAGACGATGATGAACCGCGAAGGTGTCGACGGGCCGGGCGGGCTGGCCATCGTGGGCACCGAGGCCGAGGTGCGCGACCAGATCGCCGAGCTGGCGTCCATCGGTGTCACCGACTTCAACGCCGGCGTGTTCGCCGCCAACCCCGATGAGGTGGCGCGCACGAACTCGGTGCTTCGCGAACTGGCGTGAGCGAGCCGCTGACCCTCCAGATGGTCGACGGTGTCGCCACCGTCACGATCGACCACCCGCCGATCAACTTGTTCGACCTGCAGCTGTACCCGGCGCTGGTGAAGATGGCTGACCGCCTGGGTGCTGATCCGGCGGTCCGGGTGGTGGTGCTGCGTTCGGCGGTTCCCGACTTCTTCATCGCCCACTTCGACGTCACGCTCATCCAGATGCTGCCCGTCGGTGCGCCTCCCACAGATGTGCTCAACGACTTCCATCGCATGTGCGAGGCGTTTCGCACCATGCCCAAGGCAACCATTGCGGTCATCGAGGGTCGCGTCGGCGGTGGCGGCAGCGAGCTGGCTCTCAGCTGCGACATGCGGTTCGCAGCGCTCGGCCGGGCCGTGTTCAACCAGCCGGAAGTTGCACTGGGCATCCTGCCCGGGGGCAGCGGCACCGTTCGCCTACCACGACTCATCGGTCGTTCTCGCGCGTTGGAGACCATCCTCGGCTGCGACGACATCGACGCGGTCACGGCCGAGCGGTGGGGTTGGGTGAATCGGGCGCTGCCGTCCGACGAGCTGTGGCCGTTCGTGCAGCGCCTGGCCCATCGAATCAGTCGTTTCCCACCGCACGCCGTCGCCGCTGCGAAGGCGGCCGTGCTGCGCGCCGAGCGCGACGTGGTGCCCGACCTGTTGCAGGAGGCAGCGGCGTTCAGCGCCACGCTCGGCGAGCCGGCGACCCGCGCAGCGTTGGCCGCGTTCATGGCAGCCGGCGGCCAGACCCCCGCCGGCGAGCTGCGCCTCGCCGATCTGGTCGCCCCCGCCCCCGGCTTTACGTAACGGCGGTCGGGCGCTGACCAGGGGCTGTGAACCGGGTGGTTTGACACGAAGCTGCGGGCGGGGCCGGTGATGCCTAGCCTTGGGCTTCCATGAAGGCGACACGACGGCTGGCCATCCTGTGCTGCCTCCTGGTGTTGGCCGCCTGCACCACCGCCGCAGAGGTCACCTCGTCGAAGAGCATGGCGTTGCCGGCGCCGTTCGACCGCAGCACTCCGCTGCCGGTGGTGGACGCACTGCCGGCCATCGACGCGGTCGTGTGGGGCGACTGCGACGAGCAGGAGGCACCATGGCAGTGCGCCTCCATCGAGGTGCCGCTGGACTACCGCCGGGTCACCGAGCTGGGCACCGTGTCGATCGCGATCACCCGCCGGCCCGCCGCCGACGAGCCGCATCGCATCGGGTCGCTGGTGCTGAACCCGGGTGGGCCGGGTGGGTCGGGGGTCGATCTGGCGTGGGGCTATGCGTCGCTGTTCCCTGCGGCGCTGCTTGATCGCTTCGATCTGGTCGGGTTCGACCCGCGAGGCGTCAGCCGGTCGACGCCGGTGGACTGTGGCGACCTCGAGCGCTCGTTTCGCGTGGTGGAGCGTGACTGCGTGGCACGCAGTGGCGACCTGCTGCCCTATGTGGGCACGCAGAACGCTGCGCGCGACATGGAACAACTGCGCAAGGCGTTGGGCGATGCCCAGCTCACCTACCTGGGCTTCAGCTACGGCACAGCGCTGGGTGCGGTCTACGCCAACCTGTTCCCCGCCAGCGTCCGCGCGCTGGTGCTCGATGGCAGCGTTGATCCGGCCGCAGGCGAGTACAACGTGGACGGCACTGTCGTCGGCTCGTACGGCTCGCCGTTCTACGGGGTGCAGGACTTCGGGGGCACGGTGGATGTGTTCCTGCAGCTGTGCGATGCCACCCGTTCGTGCTCCGCCGGGCCCCGTGCCGGCGATCTGCTCGACGACCTGTACGACGACGTGGAGGATGCGGGCACGGACTACTTCGACGAGTGGGATGCCACCGTCACCGCCAACCAGGTGGATGGCATCGTCACCTCGGCGATGTACAACACCGACCTGTGGGCGCCGCTGGCGGTCGGGCTCGCCGACGCGGCCGAGGGTGATGCGAGCACGCTGGCGGCGCTGGGCAGCTTCCTCGAAGCGGGGTACCCGCGTGAGGAGCACTCCACCGACAACCTCACGGAAGCCAACTTGGCGATCTACTGCGCCGACTTCGCTGGCCGACGCGGGGCGTTCGCCGTCGAATGGTGCCGTGGGTGGCCCGAGACGGCCGAGCCCATCCCCCCGATCACGGCCGTCGACGTGGCCACCCCGATCGTGGTCATCGGTACCGATGGCGATCCGGCCACCCCGGGTTTCCTCGCGCCGCGAATGGCGGTGGCGCTGGGTGATGCGGTCTCTGTGCGTTGGGAAGGTGCCGGGCACACGGCCTTCCTGAACAGTGCGTGCGTCGACAGCATCGTGGTGAGCTACCTGGTCGACCTGACGGTGCCGAAGAACCGGACGCGCTGCGGGTTCACCGATGATGTGAACACCACCGTCGCTCGAGCAGCGCGTGTGTTCGCAGTGAATCGCGATCACTTCCTGCTGCGCTTGACGGATGATGATCGCTGACGGCACCGACTCGGAGCTGGTGTACGCACGTCTGGGCGTGCAGCAGCCGGAGTACCTGGATCTGCGCCGGCGGCTGGAACGCGGTTGTGCCACCGGGTGAACCGGTGGCACAACAACAAGCCGACGAGGCGGATCACCCGTTGGGAGTGAACACACCTTCCAGGTGCCAGACACCCGTGAAGCCGTCGAACGAGCCACCCACGATCAGGCTGGTCCAGTCGAGCGTGAACGCACCGGTGGTCGGATCGATGGTGCCCGTCGCCGCGGTGCCCGAGCCGTCGGGCTTGGGAGCACCTTGGTTGAACACGCCGTTCGCGTAGTAGGCGGTGAACGCCGACAGGTCGCCGGTCAAGGTGCCGTCGGCGCCGGTGATGGACGGCATTGCCTCAGCCGGATCGGTGGCTGCCGCAAAGGAGACGCCGAAGAACTTCACCGGCGCGACCAGGCTGTCTGCCAACCCGTTGCCGGTGGCGTCGAACGCAGGCTCAGGGGCCGCCTGCCAGTCGCCGCTGAGCAGCCCGCCGTCGGTGCCGGCAGCGAGCAGACTGTAGGTGGTGTCAGCGCATGCCGAGTCGCCGTTCGGGATGAACGGCCCAGCCTCGACGGTGCCACCCGCCTGCACCATGCGGAAGTACGAGCCGGTGACCGCGCCGTCGGCGCAGGCCCCGGTGACCACGCCGAAGACGCCGCTGAGCGCACCTTCGAACGGGTTGCTCGCCATGGTCGTGTCGGGCATGGTCGTGTCGGGAGCCGCGGTGTCGGGCACGGTCGCATCTGGCGCGGTCGTGTCGGCAGTCGTGTCTGCGGAGGTGACCTCCGTGGGCGCGGTGGTGGCCGTCGTGTCCTTGTCGTCGTCGCCGCAGGATGCAGCGAACAGGGCCAAGGCCCCGACGAGACCGGCGAGCAGCCGGGTGGTTGAGCGTGTTGCCTTCATGGTGAATCAGTCTCCAGATGGCTGGTGGGTGGTGAGGTGCGCCGGAGCGAAACGGCGGCGAGCCCGGCGACCAGTGCACCGGGCACGACGAAGAACCATGGGAAGAGGGAGAACGAGGGCAACGCGTCGACTGCCTGGAAGTTGTCGACGTTGTCGCTCATGGTGGCGATCATCGGGTTGAACTCGGTCACGATCGACGGCCAGTCCGTGGAGAACTGGGTGATGGCCGGGTAGTCGGCGGCGTCGCCGCCCGACTCCACGAGGGCCGGCATCACCGCGACGCGCAGTTGGCCTTCGGCGCCCCCGAGGGTGATGAAGTGGCCCTGCACGTTCTGCACCCGATCGCGTGTCATCATCGGGCGGAAGTCGTCGATCATCTCGGCTCCCATCGGAGCCCGGCTGAACATCTGGAACGCGAACGGTGCCGCAACGAGAGCGATGCCCAGGCCGGCCAACGCCCACAACCCACCGCGGTGTGCACGGCCCGCCCTTGCCGACCACAGGCACCTGGCGGCGACGACCGCGATGGCGAGGCCGGGGATGACGAAGAACCAGGGGAACATCGCGAACGGGGGCAGTGCATCGACTGCTGCGTAGTTGGCCATGTTGGCGTCCATGCGGTCGAGCAGGTCGGTCATGTCGGCGTCGATGGCGGCCCACCCGTTGGTGAGGTTGCCCACGCCGAAGAACTGCGTGTCGTACTCGTCAGCCGTGAACGTGCCGCCCTCGACGAGGCTGCTGCGCAGTTGGTCTGCCTCTGTGACGGCGGCATCGATCTCGGTCATGTAGCCGCGGAAGGTGTCGATCTTCTCGTTCGACATGTAGGGACGGAAGTCGTCGATCATCGTGCCGCCGAGCGGTGCTCGGCTGAACATCTGGAACGCCGCCGGCGCTGCCGCCACTCCCATGCCGACCACCAGTGCGGCGGTCAGCGCCCATCTCTTGCCTCGGTCGGCCATCCGTGCCCCTCGTTGTTCGTCCTCAGCAAAGCACCTGGAACCGGCGTCGCTCAGGGCACAACGGCCCGAGGTGTCCTACGTCACCTCAGGTGCACCGGGGTACCGTCATACGGCCGGTTGACCAGGTCGAAGAAGTCGTTGCCCTTGTCGTCGACGACGATGAACGCGGGGAAGTCGTGCACCTCGATCTTCCACACGGCCTCCATGCCCAGCTCGGGCATCTCCAGCACCTCCACCTTGGTGATGCAGTCCTGCGCGAGCCGCGCCGCGGGGCCGCCGATGCTGCCGAGGTAAAAACCACCGTACTTCTTGCACGCGTCGGTGACCGCCTTGCTGCGGTTGCCCTTGGCGAGCATCACGAAGCTGCCGCCGTGCCGCCTGGAACTCGTCGACGTAGCTGTCCATGCGGCCGGCCGTGGTGGGGCCGAAGGAACCGCTGGCCATGCCAGTGGGTGTCTTGGCCGGGCCTGCGTAGTACACGCAGTAGTCCTTCAGGTACTGCGGCATCGGCTCGCCGCGATCGAGGCGCTCCTTGATCTTCGAGTGGGCGATGTCGCGCGCCACGACCATCGGCCCGGTGAGCATCACGCGCGTCTTCACCGGGTAGTTGCTGAGCTCGGCGCGGATGTCGGCCATCGGTCGGTTGAGGTCGATGTGCACGACCTGGGCATCGTCGAGGTCGTCGTGCGTGACATCGGGCAGGAAGCGCGCGGGGTCGGTCTCCAACTGCTCGAGGAAGATGCCGTCGGCGGTGATCTTGCCCAACATCTGGCGGTCGGCGCTGCAGCTGACGGCCATGCCCACCGGGCAGCTGGCACCGTGGCGCGGGAGGCGGATGACGCGCACGTCGTGGCAGAAGTACTTGCCGCCGAACTGCGCGCCGATACCGGTCTGCTGGCTGAGCGCGAGCACCTTCTGCTCGAGTTCGAGGTCGCGGAAGGCGTGGCCCAGCGTGCTGCCGTGGGTGGGCAGCGTGTCGAGGTAGCGGGCGCTGGCCAGCTTGGCGGTCTCCACCGCGATCTCGGCGCTGGTGCCGCCGATGACCACCGCCAGGTGGTAGGGCGGGCAGGCCGCGGTGCCGAGGGTCTTCATCTTCTCGAACAGCCAGGGCAGCAGCGCCTTCTCGTTGAGCAGCGCCTTCGTCTCCTGGAACAGGTAGCTCTTGTTCGCGCTGCCGCCACCCTTGGCCATGAACAGGAACTTGTAGGCGTCGCCGTCGACCGCGCTGATCTTGATCTCCGCCGGCAGGTTGTTGCCGGTGTTCACCTCGTCGTACATGTTCAGCGGCGCCATCTGGCTGTAGCGCAGGTTGCTGGTCTGGTAGGTGTTGAACACCCCGCGGGCGATGGCCTCTTCATCGCCCCCGCCGGTGAAGACCCGTTCGCCCTTCTTCGCCTTCACGATCGCGGTGCCGGTGTCCTGGCACATGGGCAGCACGCCGCCGGCGCTGATGGCGGCGTTCTTCAGCAGGTCGAGTGCCACGAACCGGTCGTTGTCGCTGGCCTCGGGGTCGTCGAGGATCTTCGCCAGCTGCGCCAGGTGCCCGGGCCGCAGGAAGTGGGCGATGTCGCGCATGGCTTCCTGCGTGATGAGCGTGAGCGCCGCCGGATCCACCTGCAGCATCGCGCCCAACGGCGTATCGATGGTGCGAACGTGCTCGGTGCTGACCAACCGGTAGGGCGTGTCGTCGTGGCCCAGAGGGAACAGCTCGGTGAACTCGAACTCGGGGGAAGCAGCCATGCCGTCAGGCTACGCCTGTGCGTGCGGGGCGGCCCAGCCGCCTGGCGCCAACCGCGCGCGTCGGCCGACGGCGGCTCGGTCGCCGCTCAGTCGAAGGCGGCCGGGTCGTTGGCCGCACTCGAGATCGCCAACGCGAACCGCAGTGCTCCCGACGAGTAGACGGGGCACGGCGTGACGTTGACCACCGGGCAGAAGTGCACGCCGTCGCCGCGCACCACGGTCTGGCCGTCAGCGGCGCAGTCGATGTCGAACTGCGTGCACGGCAGCCGGTCGGCGAACTGGCCGTCGGGCGCCTCCACCGCTGCGCCGGCATCGACGTAGGAGACGAAGGCCCAGCGCGTGGCGAACTCCTGGAGCATGCCGTTGATGGCAGCGACCCGATCCTCGTGGTCGAACGAAGGAGCGCGTTGCGGTTGGCCCACCAGCACCACTCGGGCACCGGCGCGGCGGGCTCGGGTGATCAGCACCTCCAGGTCGCCCCGGTACTCCTCTGCGAATGCTTCGTGCTCGAGGAACCCGCCTGCCCCGTCGGCCATGCACGGCGTCAGCGAGTTGCCGGTGAAGCTGATGACCACCACCGTCGAGCGAGTGGCCTGCAGGTCGTTGTCGACCCAGTCGCACGGTGCGGTGCCACCCCAGAACTTGGGCACGAACTGCTTCGGAGCGGTGAGGAAGGCGACGAGCCCGGAGGCTTCGTGGGAGAGCGAGTCGCCGACCAGCACCAGCCGTGTCGTCACCGCATCCGGCTGCGGCCAGGTGGCGCCCGTCGGGCCATCGAACGAACCAGCGGCGACCGGCGCGTCTGCGGCGACGGGTGTTCCTTGGGCGACGGGTGCTCCCTGGGCGACGGGGGCTCCTCCGGCGACGGGGGCTCCTCCGGTGGTGACGTTGGCGACCGCGATCGGTGCACCGGCGTCGGCGTCGGCCGGGGCAGCGGCCGCGGTGGGCGCTACCTCTGCGCTCGTGTCGGTCGTGTCCCAGGACGCTGCCACGAGCACCGATGAGATGACCACCAGACCTGCGATGCGGGACAGATGCATGTCGGAAACCCCCGTGTCTGGAGCGCCGCAGTTGGCGCTCCAGACACGGTCGCGCTCGCCGCTCGCCGAGTCGCTGGCCTCGAGGACAGGTCTTGCTGTCTGCACCCACGACGACGCGCAGCGCCGTCGACGCCCGACGTCGGCCGCAGCCTCGGGCCTACTTGAGGCGGGTGGGAGTGGCGTTGGCGGGGTCGGCCGGCCACTGGTGCTTGGGGTAGCGGCCCGCCATCTCCTTGCGAACCTCAGCCCAGCTACCGGCCCAGAAGCCGGGGAGGTCGCTGGTGATCTGGATCGGCCGGTCGGCGGGGGAGAGCAGCTCCAACGACACCCGCACGTCGCCCGCCACCGTCGGGTGCTGGCGTAGGCCGAAGAGGTCTTGCACGCGCACCGAGGCCGTAGGGATGTCGCGCGAGTAGTCGATGACGGCGGTTCTGCCGGCGGGCGTGTCGAGGTGTGCCGGTGCGAGCTGCCCGAGCCTCGTGCTGCCATCCCAGCCGAGCTGCGACGACAGCAGCATCTCGGTGTCGAGTCGGGCGAGGTCGGCGGCACCGACAGCGCCGACGAGGTACGGCGCCAACCAGTCGTCGAGGGTGGCCAGCAACGCGGCATCGCTTCAGTCGGGCCATTCGTCGCGGCCACCGTGGAGGCGGAGGAACGCCACTCGGGCGCGCAGCAGCATCGCTCGCTCGGGCCACCGCAACGCGGCGAGGCGGGTGGCCCGCACTCGTTCGACCAGTGCCGCCGTCGTCGCTTCGTCGGGCTGCGCCGCCCGAACCTGCTCGTCGAGCAGCATGCCGCCCAGTCGGGTCTCGCTGCGCTGCACGAGGTCGTCACGCTGCTTGTCCCACACCAGCGTCTCGCGTCGCTCGATCTGGTCGGCGAGAGAGTCGATCACCTCGCTCACGTCGAGTGCGGCACCGATGCGGATGCGCGCGTTGTCGCGCTTGCCGTCGAGATCGGCGGCGACCACGAAGCGCTCCTGCGCGAGCGGGTCGGTTGGCGGTGTCCAGGCGGACGAGCCGCTGCGCAACTGGAACTGGCCGGGCTGGTTGCGACGCACTGCGACGCGATCCGGGTAGGCAAGCGCAAGCACCACCCCGCAGCGATGTGCCCTCACCTCGTCGAGGTCGAATCGCAGCTGCGCTCGCCGGGCCACGTCGGCGGCTCGGTCGCGCACGCGGCGCACATCTCGCGAGTCGGCACGGTCGTGGAACTGGCCGCACACCACTGCCACGCGCAGCGACAGGTCGGCCGGTAGCTCGTCGGGCCGTCCGCGGAACACATCGCGTTCGTCGAGCAGTGCGGCAACGATGCACGCCAGCGAGCCGTCGGCCGGCTCGGCCCCGGCCACCATGCGGGCGAGGCGCGGGTGCAGCGGCAGCGCCAGCATGCGGCGGCCGCGGTCCGTCGGCCGGCCGTCGTCGGTGAGCGCACCGAGGCGCACCAGCAGCTCGTTCGCCGCCTGCAGCGTGCGCGGCGGCGGTGCATCAGCCCAGCGCAGCGCCTCCACCGGCGTGCCCCACGCTGCCAGCTCCAGTGCCAGGCCGGCGAGGTCGACCTGTGTGATCTCCGGTTCCAGGTGCGCCCTGCGCGTGCCGTGCTCCAGCTTGCTCCACAGCCGGTATGCCGCGCCGGGCTCGGTGCGCCCGGCGCGGCCGGCACGCTGATCGGCCGACGCACGGCTGGTGCTCACCGTGGTGAGCCGGCTCATGCCGGTGCGCTGGTCGAAGCGAGGCACACGTGCGAGGCCGGCGTCGACCACCACGCGCACCCCGTCGACGGTGAGCGACGACTCGGCGATGTCGGTGGACAGCACCACGCGGCGGCGACCGGCGGGGGAGGGGGCGAGTGCGAGATCCTGCTCGGCCAGCGACAGAGCGCCCGCGAGCGGATGGACATCGACCCGCTCGGGCAGCGACCCGAGCAGCAGTTGCTGCACTCGCCGGATCTCGCCGATGCCGGGAAGGAAGACCAGCACGTCGCCGGGCTGCTCACGCAACGCGCGCTGCACCAACGCGGCGGTCGCCTCCGGTACGCGATCCTGCTTTCCCATCGGCGCCCACACCACGTCGACCGGGTGCATGCGCCCGTCGCTGCTGGCCACGGGTGTGTCGGCGCCCAACACCTTCAGCAGGCCCTTCGTGTCCGGGGTTGCCGACATCGCCAACACGCGCAGATCGGGGCGCAACGTGGCGCGCGCGTCGAGCAGCAACGCGAGGCCGACATCGGTGGGCAGGTTGCGCTCGTGCACCTCGTCGAAGATGACCAGCCCGTAGCCCTCCAGCGTGGGGTCGTGCTGCAACCGGCGGGTGAGCACTCCCTCGGTGACCACCTCGATGCGGGTGTCGGGCCCGATGTGGCGTTCGTCGCGCGTTTGGTAGCCGACGGTGTCGCCCACCCGCTCGCCGAGCAGCGAGGCCATCCGCTGAGCGGCAGCACGCGTCGCCAGCCGCCGCGGCTCGAGCATCACGATTCGCTGATCTGCCAGCCACGGTTCGCGCCGCAGCACCAGCGGCGCAAGCGTGGTCTTACCCGCTCCCGGAGGCGCCACGAGGATGGCCGAGCCGTGTTCGGCGAGCGCAGTGAGCACCGCCGGCAGCGCATCGAGAACCGGTAGGTCGGGAAGGCCCGGCGGCACCGATGAAGACTGGCCGGACGCGGGCACGGACACCGGCCTGCCGACGAACTGCTCGCTCAGCCGAGCGCAGGCGTGCCGTGGAACGGCGACGGGTCGCCGGGGCCGGGAATCGTGGGCGCGATCCACGACGTGTTGTCGGCGATGCTCTTCGCGACCTGGCGCCACTCGACGGGGTTCCAACCCTCGGCCGCGGCCTGCACGCTGCCATCTCCACGCACGAACACGAAGGCGGGCAGCGCCTGCACACCGAGGCCACGCACGAAGGTGCGCTCGGGGTCGCAGAAAACCAGGAACTGGTCGGCGAGGGGCCCGAGGAACTGCGTCGCCTCCTCGGCGGAACACGTGAGGACGAGGTTGACCCGCACGTCGGCGCCGCGGAACGCCTCCAGGATGCGAGCGGCGGGCTTCAGCACCCACGAGCTCTCGTTGGTGAACGGATCGAGCACGACGCTGGCCAGATGGAAGGTGGTGACCCACTCCTCCAGCGGGCGCGACTCGCCGCCGATCGTGGTGAGAGTGATGTCGAGTGCAACGGTGCCGGCCACGGTCGCCAAACCTAGACCACCAACCCCGCGTTACGTAAACGCTGTCGGGCTGTGACCTGGTCCTGTGAACTGGCGGTCTTGACACGAACGGTCGCGAGCGAGCTCACGGGTGCCGGGCGGGACAGCCGTGGCGGGTGCCGGTAGGGTCGCGGCCGTGCACCCGATCGAGCGACTGCGGTACTTGGCCCGATCCAGTGGCGCCGACCCGCGGGTGATGGTGCGCGAGACCGCCGCTGCCTTGCGGGGCTTGGGCATCGACCCAGCCGGGTTGGTGGTGGCCTGCCGACGGATCGTCGAGCGTCATCCCACATCCGGACCGCTGTGGTGGCTGTGCGCGCACATGCTGACCGCCGCCGACCCGTACGCGACCGCGCGACGGTTGGCCGATGAGATCGACGCCGACCTCACTCCGGATGTGCTGATCGACTCGCTGCCGGCCGACGCCACCGTCTGCGTGGTCGGTTGGCCGGATCTGGCCGGCGAGGCAATCCTGCGTCGCGGCGACATCCGAGTGCTGGCCATCGATGCCGACGATCTGGGTTCGTCCTTCGTCCGACGACTGGAACGCGCCGACGTCGAGGCCGAGGTCGTCGAGCCGGGTGGTGCTGCTGCCGCCGTGCTCGCGGCCGACGTGCTGTTGGTCGAGGCGCTGGCCGCGTCCACCGGGGAGATGGTCGCCGTTCGTGGCAGCCGTGCGGCCGCCTCCGTCGCGTATTGCAGCGAGGTACCCGTGTGGGCGGTCGTCGGGGTGGGTCGCTGCCTGCCGGAGGCGGGCTTCCTGTCCTTGGTTCAACGCATCGCCGACGTGCGCGTGCCGTGGCAGGCGGAGGCCGACGTGCTGCCACTGGCCCTCTTCTCGCACGTCGCTACTTCGTGTGGTGTGGTCGGCCTCGACTCGTCGACGTTGGTGCCGGAGTGCCCGCTGGCGCCCGAGCTGCTGCAGTCCAGCGTTCTCTGAGCATCCTTCGCCCCCGAACGTTTGGGTGCGCGGGTCAGCGTTGGCCGCTGCGTGCAGGCTGGTTGCCCGCAGCGTCGGCAAGACGAGCGGCGTACTCCATGACCGAGTGATGGATGTTGCCGACGGTGACGCGCAGCGAAGGAGCGTCGTCGCGCACCATGAACGGCTCGCCGGGGGCGGCGCCGATGCCCTGTGCCGCCAACGTGAGCATCGCCGAACGTTCGTCGGCCACCTGCATCCACAGGTTGATGCCGTCGGTGCCGGTGAACCCCACGCCGGCGGCGGCGAGCACCGCCGTGACCGCGCTGCGCCGGGCGGCGTACTCGACGCGAGCCGCGGCGACCGCGTCGATGGTGGGCTGATGATCGAGCATCTCCAGCAGCACCGCCTGCAGGATGCGGCTGCTCCACCCCGGCCCCAGCAGTCGCCGGTTGGCGACGGCGCTCACCACATCGCCGGCGCCGCCGACCGCCGCCAGGCGCAGATCGGGGCCATGGCTCTTGGAGTAGCTGCGGATGTGCACGGTGCGCTGCGGCAGCCACTTGCCCAGGCTCACCAGTGCGCCACTGGCGATGTCGCCGGAGTGGTCGTCCTCCACCACGAGCGCATCGCTGTGGGCGAGCAGCGCGGCCAGTTCGTGCCCGCGCTGCGCCGTGAGCGTGATGCCCGTCGGGTTGTGGGCCCGCGGTTGCAGGAACACGGCCGTGGCGCCTGCAGCCAGGGCCGCGGCCAGGCCGCTGGGCACCATGCCCTGCTCGTCGAGGTCGATGCCGATCACCTCCGCGCCGAGCAGATCGAGCAGGTCGAGCAGCGGGGGAAGGTGGGGTGCTCGACTGCGACCCGGTCGCCGAGCCGTACCACGACGCCCGCAACACGGTCGAGCGCATCCATCGCGCCGTCGACGACGGTGAGCTCCTCGGCGTGGAACGGCCAATCCGCCCGCACCCGAGCGGCCAGCTCCGGCAGCACCGGCTGGTCGAGGTAGCTGCTGGTGAGCGACTGACGGCTGACGCGGGCGATCACCGGGCGCAGGTCGGGTAACAGCGCAGGGTCGGGAGTGCCGGTGCTGAGATCGAGAGCGAAGCGGCCCGGCCCCTCGGTGACCCGTCGATAGCGACGTGGGGTGGCCGGCCCGGTGGGTTGGCGCACGAACGTGCCTTGGCGGCCTCGTGCATCGATGGCGCCCACCGCCGCCAGCGACTGCCACGCTTCGCTGACCGTGGTGGGGGAGACCCCCGAGCTCCTTGGACAGGTCGCGCACGGTGGGCAGGCGGGTGCCGACGGGCAGCTCGCCGCTGGAGATCAGGCGCCCGACGGCGGCGGCGATGCCACGCGCGCTGCGATCCGTGATCTCTGCTGACACCGTGGAAGTGAACCGTGCCTTCATTGTCCGGTAACAATACATCTATTGTGCGGCTGCAGGTGTGTCATTAGAGTCGGCCCATGACGATGATCGTGAAAGCAGCCTTGCTGCAGACCGACTGGGCCGGCACCAAGGTGGCCATGCTCGACAAGCACGAGCAGGCAGTGCACGACGCGAAGGCGCAGGGTGCGCAAGTGATGTGCTTCCAGGAGCTGTTCTACGGTCCGTACTTCTGCCAGGTGCAAGACGCCGAGTACTACGAGTACACCGAGCAGATCCCCGACGGCCCCACCACCCAGCGCTTCCAGAGCCTGGCCAAGGAGACCGGCATGGTGCTGGTGCTGCCGATGTACGAGGTGGTGCGGCCGGGGCTGTACTACAACACGGCAGCCGTCATCGACGCCGATGGCACCTACCTGGGCAAGTACCGCAAGCAGCACATCCCGCAGACCAAGGGGTTCTGGGAGAAGTTCTACTTCGCGCCCGGCGACGGTGGGTACCCCATCTTCGAGACTGCCGTCGGCAAGGTGGGCGTCTACATCTGCTACGACCGCCACTTCCCCGAAGGCTGGCGTGCGCTGGGCCTCAATGGCGCCGAGATCGTGTTCAACCCGTCGGCCACCAGCCGCGGCCTGTCGCAGTACCTGTGGAAGCTCGAGCAGCCGGCTGCGGCGGTCGCCAACATGTTCTACGTCGGCGCGATCAATCGCGTGGGCATCGAGCCGCTGGGCGACAACGACTTCTACGGGCAGAGCTACTTCGTCGACCCGGAAGGCCAGTTCGTCGGCGAGGTGGGCGATCCGTTCAAGCCGGAGCTGGTGGTGCGCGACCTCGATCTCGAGAAGATCAAGCAGGTGCGCGATCGTTGGGCGTTCTATCGTGATCGTCGCCCGGACGCCTACCAAGACCTGTTCGAGCGCTGAGTCGGAACCGGGAGATCACATGTCCTCAACACTGATCAAGAACGGCAAGGTCATCAGCAGCACGGGCGTCATCGCCCACGACGTGCTGATCGACGGCGAGACCATCCGTGCGCTCGGGGCGCCCGGCTACTTCACCGAGGAGGGTGTCGATCGCGTCATCGACGCGGCGGGCAAGTACGTCATCCCCGGTGGCGTCGACGTGCACACGCACATGGAACTGCCGTTCGGTGGCACCTTCGCCAGCGACACCTTCGAGACCGGCAGCAACGCCGCCGCGTGGGGTGGCACCACCACCATCATCGACATGGCCGTGCAGCGCTACGGCGAGAACGTGCACGCGGGCCTGGCCGAGTGGCACCGCAAGGCCGACGGCGACTGCGCCATCGACTACGCGTTCCACCAGATCATCGGTGGCGTCGACGACGAGTCGCTGAAGGACATGAAGTACCTCGTCGAGCACGAGGGCATCAGCAGCTTCAAGCTGTTCATGGCCTACCCGGGCGTGTTCTACAGCGACGACGGCCAGATCCTGAAGGCGATGCAGACCGCAGCCGAGTGCGGGGCGATGATCATGATGCATGCCGAGAACGGCATCGCCATCGACGTGCTCGTGCAGCAGGCCCTCGCCCGCGGCGACACCGACCCCCGGTTCCACAGCTACACCCGGCCGTCACCGCTGGAGGCAGAGGCCACGCATCGCGCCATCGTGCTCAGCCACGTGGCCGGCAACGTGCCCTTGTACGTCGTGCACATGAGCGCCGGCGACGCCCTCAACGAGATCGCCGCCGCTCGTCACAACGGGCGCAACGTGTTCGCCGAGACCTGCCCGCAGTACCTGTGGCTGACGCTGGAAGAGACGCTGGGCAAACCCGGCTTCGAAGGTGCCAAGTGGGTGTGCAGCACGCCGGTGCGCAGCAAGGAGCACGACCCCGACTACATCGGCCAGATGGGCCACGGCCACCAGGGCGATCTGTGGAAGGGCTTGCGCATGAACGAGTTGGCCTGCGTGAGCACCGATCACTGCCCGTTCTGCATGAAGGACCAGAAGGATCTCGGCATCGGCAACTTCTCCGCGATCCCCAACGGCATCGGCAGCGTCGAGCACCGCATGGAGCTGCTCTACCAAGGCGTCGTTGCCGGCGAGCTGACGCTCGAGCGGTGGGTCGAGACCTGCTGCACCACCCCGGCGCGCATGTTCGGCATGTACCCGAAGAAGGGTGTCATCGCCCCCGGCGCCGATGCCGACGTAGTGGTGTGGGACCCCAACAAGAAGACCAAGATCGGCATCAACGACAAGCACCACATGAACATGGACCACAGTGCGTGGGAGGGGTGGGTGATCGACGGCAAGGTCGACACCGTGCTGTCTCGTGGCGCGGTGGTGATGGAGAACGACACGTTCACGGGGCGCAAGGGACACGGGCAGTTCGTTCGTCGCGGTCTGTCGCAATACCTGGTCTGACTCCCGCTCGGCGGCAACGTCGGCGTTCGTTCCTCACCACGGTCAGGGAAACCCGCCCTGACCTATTGGTTCGTCATCGAACGCCGACATTGCCTCCTCGCTGGGTCGCTCACCCGGGCAGCAACCAACCGCACTCACTCTCAGGCTTCGAAACATCACTCAAGTACTCAACCAACTCCCGGACGGTGTCTGTGCCGTGGGGGTTGGGCTAGCGAAGGGCAACAACATGAATCGGATTGGGCATTGGATCGATGGGAAGGTTGTCCTCGGCACTTCCGGGCGGGCCGGGGTGGTCTTCGATCCCGCTACCGGCGTGCAGCAGGCGGCGGTCGACCTGGCCTCGGTCGCCGATGTCGACGCGGCGGTGGCGGTGGCGAAGGCCGCCTTCCCGGCGTGGCGGGCCACCAACCTTTCGCGGCGGGCGGAGGTGATGTTCCACATGCGCGAGCTGGTCGCGGCCAACCGCAAGGAGATCGCGACGTTGCTCACCAAGGAGCACGGCAAGGTGCTGGGCGACGCGCTCGGCGAAGTGGCTCGCGGCCTCGAGAACATCGAGTTCGCGTGCGGCATCCCCAACCTGTTGAAGGGCGGGTACAGCGAGCAGGCCTCCACCGGCGTCGACGTCTACAGCATCAAGCAGCCGCTCGGCGTCGTGGCCGGCATCACGCCGTTCAACTTCCCGGCGATGGTTCCCATGTGGATGTTCGCCAACGCCATCGCGTGCGGCAACACGTTCGTGCTCAAGCCCAGTGAGAAGGACCCGTCGGCCAGCATGTTCATCGCCGAGCTGCTCAAGCAGGCTGGCCTTCCCGATGGCTGCTTCAACGTGGTCAACGGCGACAAGGTGGCCGTCGACCGCTTGCTCGAGCACCCCGACGTCGAAGCCATCAGCTTCGTGGGCAGCACCCCATCGCGCGCTACATCTACGAGACCGGCACCAAGAACGGCAAGCGGGTGCAGGCGCTCGGCGGCGCCAAGAACCACATGTTGGTGCTGGCCGACGCCGACCTCGACATGGCGGCGGATGCTGCGGTCTCGGCCGCCTACGGCTCCGCCGGCGAGCGTTGCATGGCCATCTCGGTGGTGCTGGCCAGCGAGGCCATTGCCGACGACCTGGTTGCCAAGATCCAGGCTCGCATCCCCGCCATCAAGGTGGGGCCGGCCAGCGAGGATGGCAACGAGATGGGGCCGCTCATCACCGGCGAGCACCGCGACAAGGTGCAGGGCTACGTGGCGGGCGCCGAGGGCGAAGGCGCCACACTGGTGGTCGACGGTCGCACCGATGCGCCCACCGAGGGCTTCTTCCTCAAGCCCAGTCTGATCGACCACGTGAAGCCGGGCATGCGCTGCTACGAGGACGAGATCTTCGGCCCGGTGCTCACCGTCACCCGAGTGCACGGCTACGACGACGGCCTGGCCCTCATCAACGCCAACCAGTTCGGCAACGGCACGGCCATCTTCACTCGCGACGGCGGTGCCGCTCGCCAGTTCGAGTACGACGTGCAGGTGGGAATGGTGGGTGTGAACGTGCCGGTTCCCGTGCCGGTGAGCTACTACAGCTTCGGCGGGTGGAAGGCGAGCCTGTTCGGCGACACGCACATCTACGGGCCGGAAGGCGTCAACTTCTACACCCGCACGAAGGTGGTCACCAAGCGCTGGCCCGACCCGCGCAGCAGCAAGGTCGACCTGGGGTTCCCCCAGAACCGCTAGCTCGGCGAATGCCACAGGTGGTGGCGGGGGCCCCCGGCGCTGCGGATCGTCGTCCTTCGTTCCTCGACACGGTCAGGGGAAACCCGCCCCTGACCTATCGTCTCGGAATCGAAGCACGACACTCCGCATCGCCTGGTTCGAGCACCGGAGTTGGCAAGAGCAAGCGAACGAGGTGGGGCGGGCGCTCCGGTTCGATTTCGAGACGGTAGGTGGGCGGCGGGGTTCCGCCCACCGTGTCGAGGAACGAAGCGGAGGGGTCGGTCCACCGGGCAAGTGTGAGTGTCGTCGAACGAGGGAGAGGAGCAGGGGATGGAGTTTGGAGTGGTGTTGCAGACGACGCCGCCGTCGAGGCGCGTGGTCGATCTGGCGAAACGGGCCGAGGCCTATGGGTTCGACTACGTCTGGACCTTCGACAGCCACATCCTGTGGCAGGAGCCGTACGTCATCTACAGCCAGATCCTGGCCGAGACGCGCAACGTGATCGTGGGGCCGATGGTCACCAACCCGGCCACGCGCGACTGGACCGTCACGGCCAGCCTCTACGCCACGCTCAACGAGATGTTCGGCAACCGCACGGTGTGCGGCATCGGGCGAGGCGACTCGGCGGTGCGCGTCACCAACGGTGCGCCCACCACGCTGGCCACCTTGCGCGACAGCATCCACGTCATCCGCGAGATGGCCAACGGGCGATCCGTGGAGTACAAGGGCAGCGAGCTGCGGTTGCCGTGGGCGGGCAAGAGCCGGCTGGAGATGTGGGTCGCGGCCTACGGGCCCAAGGCGTTGGCGCTCACCGGCGAAGTGGGCGACGGCTTCATCCTGCAGCTCGCCGACCTGTCGATCGCCGAATGGACCATCGCGGCGGTGCGACAGGCAGCGGCGGCAGCCGGGCGCGACCCCGACGGCATTACCATCTGCGTGGCGGCGCCGGCCTACGTCACCGACGGCACAGAGGCCGGGCTGGCCTACGGTCGCGAGCAGGTGCGTTGGTTCGGCGGCATGGTGGGCAACCACGTCGCCGACATCGTGGCCCGCTACGGCGACGACGCGCCGGTGCCCAAGGCGCTCACCGACTACATCAAGAACCGTCAGGGCTACGACTACAACGAGCACGGCCAGGCCGGCAACAGCCACACCACGTTCGTGCCCGACGAGATCGTCGATCGCTTCTGCATCGTCGGCCCGGTCGAGACCCACATCCAACGCATGCACGATCTGAAGGACCTCGGCGTCGATCAGTTCGCGGTCTACCTGCAGCACGACGACAAGGACCACACGCTGCAGGCCTACGGCGAGAAGGTGATGCCCGCAGTGGCCGATCACGTACGGGCCAAGAACTGAAAGGCGCGACCACCCGTGGCACATGCTCGACATGTTCTCTTCATCCGCCCCGCACACGTGCGGTGGTCGCGCGGCGTATGGTCGCACCGCGTCTCATGAGCTCCGTCACCGCCCCACCAGGCACCGCCCCGCCCGCCGCCCGTGCCGCTCGCCCGCTGTGGCGGCGCGCGCGCAGGGTGCTGATGTTCGTGCTGTCGATGGCACTGATCGCCGCTGTCTGGGAGGGATACAAAGCGGTGGGCCCGCAGAACGGTGGCGACGTGCTGGGGTGGAAGATCCTGCCGCGCGCGAAGGACAGCATCATGCCGCACATCAGCGACATCTACTCGCGGTTCGGCGACCCCATCAACCGCGCCTCCGACGAGACGGTGCTGTCGGTGGTGCTCAAGGGCGTGTGGTTCTCGTTCCGGCTGGTGCTCGCCGGGTTCGCGATGGGGCTCGTGGCCGGCGTGTTGCTGGCGGTGTTGATGACCCGTCTGCGGGTTGCCGAGCGGGCCATCCTGCCGTACCTGGTCATCTCCCAGACCGTGCCGCTCATTGCGTTGGCGCCACTGGTGGCCACGTGGGGTGGCAAGGTGGAGATCGCCGGGTGGGAGTGGCCGCGCTGGCTCACGGCGTCGGTGCTCGGTGCCTTCCTCACGTTCTTCCCCATCGCCGTCGGCACGCTGCGCGGGTTGCAGTCGCCGCATCCGTCGGCACTGGAACTGATGGACAGCCTGGCGTCGCCGTGGCATCGCACGTTGTTCAAATTGCGGTTCCCGGCCGCCGTGCCCTACCTCGTGCCGGCGCTGAAACTGGGTGCGGCCGGTGCGGTGATCGGCGTCGTGGTGTCGGAGATCTCCACCGGCCTGCGCGGCGGCATCGGCCGGCTGGTCACCGAGTTCGGGCAGAAGGCAACCAGCGACCCGGCCATCGTGTACACCGCGGTCATCGGGGCGTCGGTGCTCGGTCTCGCGATGGCATGTCTGGTGGCGCTGGCCGACGCGCTGTTCATGAGGAACCGTCCGAAGGAGACAGAGGCGTGAGCGCAGTCGAGGTGACCGGCGTCGACAAGATCTTCAATGCGGGCAAGGTCGCTCAGGTCGATGCGCTCGTGGGCATCGACCTCGTCGTCGAGCCGGGTGAGTTCGTGTCGCTCATCGGGCCGTCGGGTTGTGGCAAGAGCACGCTGCTGCGGCTCATCGCCAACCTCACCGAACCGTCAGCGGGCAGCATCACCGTCAACGGCAAGCCGGCGAAGCAGTCGCGACTCGACCAGGACTACGGCATGGCCTTCCAACAGGCAGGCCTGTTCGAGTGGCGCACGGTGGCGAAGAACATCGAGCTGCCGTTGGAGCTGAAGGGCTGGGATCGTGCCAAGCGCCGCGCTCGCGCTCGCGAGATGCTGCAGCTGGTGAAGCTGCCCGACTTCGCCGACCACATGCCGTGGCAGCTCAGCGGTGGCATGCAGCAGCGCGTCGCCATCGCCCGGGCGCTGGCGGCGCACCCGCCGCTGCTGCTGATGGACGAACCGTTCGGTGCGCTCGACGAGATGACCCGCGAGCACATGCAGGCCGAGTTGCTGCGCATCTGCGCGCAGACCAACACCACGGTCATCTTCGTCACGCACTCGATACCCGAGGCCGTGTACCTGAGCACTCGCGTGGTCGTGATGTCGCCACGCCCTGGTCGCATCACCGACGTCATCCACGTGCCGCTGGGCGCCGGTCGCGACGACGAGACCCGCGAGACGGGTGGTTTCTTCGAGAAGATCACCGAAGTGCGCGAGGCGCTGCGCGGCGCCGAGCTCGGTGGCGGCGTGCGTGGGGTGGAGGACCGATGACCGCTCGCCTCTCCGGTGTGCTGCGCGCCGTGTGGCCGCCCGTGGTGTTCGGCGTGCTCGCGCTGGGGCTGTGGCAGTTCGTCGTGCGCTTCTTCGAGCTGAAGCCGTACTTCTTGGTGGCGCCCACCGACATCTGGGCGCAGTTCACCAAGAACTGGAGCAACATCTGGGAGGCGATGGTGGTCTCGGGCACCAACGCCGCCTATGGCCTGGTGTTCGGCACCATTGCCGGGGTGCTGATGTCGTTCCTGCTCAGCCGCTTCAGCATCCTCGACCAGCTGATCACTCCGATGTCGATCGCCATCAACGCCATTCCCGCGTTCGTGCTGGTGTCGGTGTTCAACAACATGTGGGGCAGCACCAGCGTGGTGCCGCGCCGGCTGATGGTGACCCTGGTGGTGTTCTTCGTGGTGCTGGTCAACGTGGCCAAGGGCCTGCGTCAGGTGGCGCCGGTGCATGCCGAGCTGATGCGCAGCTATGCCGCCAGCAGCTGGCAGGTGATGCGCAAGGTGCGTGTGCCCAACGCGGTGCCCTACCTGTTCACCGCGTTGCGCGTGGCAGCACCGCTGTCGGTCATCTACGCCTACGTGTCGGAGTACTTTGGTGGTGCGCAGAACGGCCTCGGCAACCGCATCACCTCCAACATCGTCAACTCGAAGAACGCAGTCGGGTGGGCCTACGTGGCCGGTGCGTGCTTGTTGGGGTTGGGGTTCTACTTCATCGCCAACCTGCTCGAACGGGTGGCCACACCCGGCGGCGCGGCCAACCGACATCGTGAAGGCGCCTAGCGCCTGCACACAGACCTCAAGACAAAATCCAATGAAGGGGAGGAACAAGAATGAGGAAGCACAAAAGCAAGGGTGTGATCGCCGCACTGGTGGCGTTGTCGTTCGTGGCCGTCGCGTGCGGCTCTGACGAGACCAGCTCCGACACCACGGCCGCACCGGCCGAGGAGACCACTGCACCGGAGGAGACCACTGCACCGGAGGAGACCACCGCTCCCGCCGACACCACCGCACCGGCCGACACCGTGGCAATGGGTGACTGTGCGGAGCTGACACCCGTGAAGCTGCAGTTGCAGTGGGTCACGCAGGCACAGTTCGCCGGCTACTACGCGGCGGTGGAGGAAGGGTTCTACGAGGCGATGTGCCTCGATGTCACCATTCTCGAAGGTGCCGTCGACATCACGCCGCAGACCGTGCTCGCCAATGGCGACGCCGACTTCGCCATCTCGTGGGTGCCCAAGGCGCTCGCCAGCCGCGAAGCCGGAGCCGACATCGTCGACATCGCTCAGGTGTTCCAGCGCTCGGGCACGCTGCAGGTCAGCTTCGCTGATGCCGGCATCGCCAGCCCGGCCGACTTCGCCGGTCGCAAGATCGGCAACTGGGGCTTCGGCAACGAGTTCGAGGTGTTCGCGGCCATGACCAAGGCCGGCATCGACCCGGCCAGCGACGTGGAGAACGTGGCTCAGCAGTTCGACATGGTCGGTCTGCTCGAAGGCGACATCGACGCTGCCGAGGCGATGACCTACAACGAGTACGCACAGGTGCTCGAGGCCATCAACCCCGACACCGGCGAGCTGTACACGCCCGAGGACTTCAGCGTCATCTCCTACGAGGACGAGGGTGTTGGCATGTTGCAGGACGCCATCTGGGCCGACGGCACCCGCCTGTCGGACGAGGCCTACAACGCCACGGCGATCAGCTTCGTTGCTGCCTCGCTGCAGGGCTGGGCGTACTGCCGCGACAACGTCGAGGCCTGCGCCACGCTCGTCACCGAGCAGGGTTCGGCCCTGGGCCTCACGCACCAGACCTGGCAGATGAACGAGATCAACAAGCTCATCTGGCCGGCCGAAGGCGGCGTCGGCTACATCGACTCCGCCGCGTGGGAGCGCACCGCCACCCTGTCGCAGGAGACGAAGAACCTGGAAGGCAGCACCGTGCTCACTGCAGCACCCGATGCCGAGGCGTACACCAACGACATCGTGACGGCAGCGCATGCGTTGCTGGAAGCGATGGGCATCGACATCAACGGCGCCGACTACGCGCCGATCGAAGTCACCCTCACCGAGGGCGGCGTCTGACCTCGTCGGACCACACGGATCGGGAAGGGCGGGTCGCTCCGGCGGCCCGCCCTTCCCGCGTCGCGCCTGCGGTGTCGACGGGTGCTGCCGCCGCGGCGCCGTGGTTGTTCGTGGTGCTGTGGAGCACGGGCTTCGTCGTCGCGCGCTACGGCACCGAGGACGCCGGCCCGCTCACCTTCCTGGCCATCCGGTTGGCCATCGCCGCGCTGGTGCTGGGTGGCATCGCCGCCGCCACCGGAAGCGAACGACCCACGCGCCGGCAAGCGGTCGCAGCCGGGGTCTCTGGGCTGGGCATGCATGCCGTCTACCTCGGCGGTGTGTTCCTGGCGATCAGCTGGGGCATGCCATCCGGCATCGGGGCGCTGATCGCCGGCCTGCACCCGGTGATCACCGCTGTCGCTGCTCGCTGGCTGCTGCACGAACGGTTGCGGCGAGTGCAATGGGCGGGCGTCGCGCTGGGCTTCGCCGGAGTGATCGTGGTCGTGGTCGACCGCCTGCTCGCGAAGTCGGTGGGCCTCACGTTGGGCGCGCTGCTCGCTGCCGGCCTCAGCGTGCTGGGCATGAGCGCCGGCACCCTCGTGCAGCGCCGCCACGGCAACTCCACACCGCTGCTGTGGGGCACCGCCACGCAGTACCTGGTGTCGTCGGTGGCGCTCGGCCTGGCTGCCACGTTGCATGCCGACGAAGGGTTCACCCCTACCGCCCGTTCGTTGTTCGCGTTGGCGTGGGCCGTGGTGGTGCTGTCGATCGCGGCCGTGCTGATCATGCTGTGGCTGCTGCAGCGCGAGGCGGCGGCGAAGGTGAGCAGCCTGTTCTTCCTCACGCCCGCGCTGAGCGCAATCGAAGGGGCCATCCTGTTCGGTGAGCAGCTCGGCCCGCTGGCGCTCATCGGTTTGGCCATCGCGCTCGCTGGAGTAGCGCTCACACTGAGGCCCGCGCGGTAGCGTGCCCAGTGCGGACGGCAACGAGGCGGTCCTCACACCAGGAGGTGGCCCATGACGGACACCACGACCCATACGACCGACCCGGCCACGATCGATTCGGCCGCGGCGCGGCCGCCGATCGCCAGGAACGACAGGTGGAGCAGATCTCCCACGTCGTTGTTCGGTTCGCAGGCGATTCCGGCGACGGCATGCAGCTCACCGGCGATCGCTTCACCTCGGCGAGTGCGCTGTTCGGCAACGACCTGTCCACCTTCCCCGACTACCCGGCGGAGATCCGTGCCCCGGCCGGCACGGTCAACGGCGTGTCCAGCTTCCAGGTGCACATCTCCGACCACGACATCACCACGCCTGGCGATGCGCCCAACGTGCTGGTGGCCATGAACCCGGCGGCGTTGAAGGCCGACCTACACCGGCTCGAGCAGAACGGCCTGCTCATCGTCAACAGCGATGCGTTCGAGACCCGCGATCTGGAGAAGGCCGGGTACGACCACAACCCGCTGCACGACGACTTCCTGTCGAGCTACCGGCTGGTGGAGATCCCGATGACGTCGCTCACGCAGAAGGCCACCGAGCTGCTGGGCGTGAAGGCACGCGACTCCGAGCGGTCGAAGAACTTCTTCGCGCTCGGTGTCATCAGCTGGCTGTACTCGCGGCCCACCGAGCCGACGGTGGAGTGGATCGAAGCGCGGTTCAAGGACCTCGTGAAGGCGAGCAACCTCGCCGCCTTCAAGGCCGGTTACAACTTCGGCGAGACCAGCGAACTGTTCGATCACCCCTACCAGGTGAAGCCGGCGCAGCTGCCGGCGGGCGAGTACACCAACATCACCGGCAACGTCGCGCTGGCGTGGGGCCTGGTGGCGGCCGGCCAGCTGGCGAAGTTGCCGCTGTTCCTGGGCAGCTACCCCATCACGCCGGCCAGCGACATCCTGCACGAGCTCTCCAAGCACAAGCACTTCGGCGTGCGCACGGTGCAGGCCGAAGACGAGATCGCCGCTGTCGGCATGGCGCTGGGGGCCGCGTTCTCCGGCCACCTCGGCATCACCACCACGAGCGGGCCGGGCCTGGCACTGAAGAGCGAGACCATCAGCCTGGGCGTGTCGCTGGAGCTGCCGTTGCTCATCGTCGACATCCAGCGCGGCGGGCCGTCCACCGGCTTGCCCACCAAGACCGAAGCCGCCGACTTGAACATCGCGATGTTCGGTCGCCACGGCGAAGCGCCGCTGCCGATCGTCGCGGCCTACAGCCCCGCGCAGTGCTTCGATGCCGCCATCGAAGCTGCTCGCATCGCGCTGAAGTACCGCACGCCGGTCATCCTGCTCAGCGACGGCTTCCTGGCCAACGGCAGCGAGCCGTGGCTGCTGCCCGATGTGAGCGCGCTGCCCGACATCTCGGTGTCGTTCCAGACCGAGATGAACCACGTGGCCGACGACGGCACACCCGAGTACTGGCCCTACTTGCGCGACCCCGACACACTGGCTCGCCCGTGGGCCATCCCGGGCACGCCCGGGTTGATGCACAGAGTGGGCGGCATCGAGAAGGAAGATGGCACCGGCAACATCAGCTACGCGCCGGCCAACCACTCCAAGATGGTGCACCTGCGTGCCGCCAAGATCGCGGGCATCGCCGACGACATCCCGTTGGCCACCATCACCGGCGATGCCGATGCCGAGGTGTGCCTGCTGGGTTGGGGCAGCACCTGGGCGGCCATCGATGCCGCGGTGCAGCGCACGCGGCGGGTGGGCACCAAGGTGGCCTGGATCCACCTCACGCACCTCAACCCGTTGCCGCCCAACCTGGGCGAGCTGTTGCGATCGTTCCGCACCGTGCTGGTGCCCGAGCTCAACCTCGGTCACCTGTGCCGCCTGGTGCGCGCCGACTACTTGGTGGATGCCAAGCCGATCAACAAGGTGCAGGGCCTGCCCTTCACCTCCGCCGAACTGGAAGCTGCCATCACGGAGGCGTTGTCATGAGCGACACGATCGTTCCCCTCACGACGAAGAAGGACTGGGTCAGCGACCAGGAGGTGCGTTGGTGCCCCGGCTGCGGCGACTACGGCGTGATGCACGCGGTGCAGACGCTGATGCCCGAGCTGGGTGTGGCGCCGGAGAACACGGTCTTCGTCAGCGGCATCGGCTGCAGCAGCCGGTTCCCGTACTACATGAACACGTACGGCATGCACAGCATCCATGGTCGTGCGCCGGCCATCGCCACCGGGGTGGCCGTGGCTCGCCCCGACCTCGACGTGTGGGTCATCACCGGCGACGGCGACGCGCTGTCGATCGGCGGCAACCACCTCATCCATGCGCTGCGCCGCAACGTCAACCTCACCATCGTGTTGTTCAACAACCGCATCTACGGCCTCACCAAGGGTCAGTACTCGCCCACTTCCGAGACCGGCAAGGTCACCAAGAGCACGCCGTTCGGTTCCATCGATCATCCGTTCAACCCGTTGTCGGTGGCCCTCGGTGCCGAGGCGTCGTTCGTGGCTCGCACGCACGATCTCGACCGCAAGCACATGATCGAAGTGTTCCGTGCCGCTCACGCACATCGTGGCGCGTCGTTCGTGGAGATCTTCCAGAACTGCAACGTGTTCAACGACGGCGCGTTCGACGACGTCACCAGCCGCCACGCGCGCGACGAGATGATGATCGACCTGCACCACGGCCAGCCCATCCGGTTCGGGGTGGATGGTCACAAGGGCGTGTCGATGGGCAGCGATGGTCAACTGCGCATCGTGGAGGTCGCCGACGTGGGTGAGGATGCGCTGCTGGTGCACGACGCGCAGCGCGAAGACCCGGGCCTCGCGTTCGCCCTCGCCCGCCTGTCGCACGACGACCACTCGGCCACACCGTTCGGTGTGTTCCGCGACGTGCAACGCGGCGACTACGGCCAGATGGTGGGCGCGCAGCTGGCGGCCGCCTCGGAGAAGAAGGGCCCCGGCGACCTCAGCGCACTGTTGCGCAGCAACGGCACCTGGCACGTCGGCGGCTGACCCTGGCGGGTGTCGCCGAGCTCGGCATGCGCCGGGCAACCTGAGCCGGTCTGACGCCGCGAAGGCGGCAGTGCGGGGGTGTGTGTGCCGTGGCACGGTAACGGCGGTTGGCACCCCCCCCGGAACTGCAGTTGTCATTGCATTCGAGCAAGTACCCCGCACCTCGACTGCCGGGAGCTGAGTCGATCGGAAGGCGCGAATTCTCCGCCTTTCGGGAGGCATGTCAAATAGCTTCGCCGTGTGTGTGCAGCTCACCACACTGGGTCGAACGCGGCCGGAAAGTCTTGAGTCGATGGCCGCCTCGGGCCGTAGACGCGGGCTGATCGGTCCGCCAGACTCGCGCTCAGCGTTCGATGCGGAGGAGTGCGATGAGCCAGCGAGCACGAGCAACTGCGGTCGTCGTCGCACTGATCGCGGCCTCGGTGCCGCTGATCGTCCCGGAGTCGCAAGTGGTGCAGGCCGCGCCCGGCGACATCGTGGCCACCAGCGTCACGTCGATCTTGCTCGGTGTCGGGCGATCCCCGGAAGTGTCCGCAGATGGTCGATACATCGCGTTCGGGTTCGATGGGGTGCGGATCGGCGAGCCGACGGTCGCTGGCGCGACCCAGGTCGCCCTCAACGGTCAGGGCGTCCTCGCCAACCAGTTTGCTGAGCCAGCCGGCATGTCGGCGGACGGTCGACATGTGGTGCTCGTCAGCGACGCCACCAACCTCGTCCCGACCGATACGACGAGCAGGACGCGGGTGTACACCCTCGACCGGGATACCGACGAGGATGGGATCTACGACGAGACCGGATACACGACGTTGCGGCGCATCCCTGGCCGGGTCGCGGCCGGCCAGAGCTCCGGTGGTTGGGCGAGGGCCGACATCAGCAACGACGGCCGGTACGTGGCGTTCACGCAACCCGACCTCGACAATGCAACCTCGTGCCTGCGCGCCTTCCGCTACGACCGCGACGCCGATGCCGACGGGTTGTTCGACGAGCCGGGCGCGACCACGACGGTCGACGTCACCGTCAGCTCGTCGGGCACTCCCGGTGCTCGCACCGGCGGCTGCTTCCGCGGCATCCCGTTCGATCCGGATTCGCTCGTGATCTCCGGCGACGGCCAGCATGTCGCGTTCACCTCCGACTTCGACAACCTCGTCGTGGGCGACGGCAACCTGGCGTTCGACGTTTTCGTTCGCGACTTCACCACCAACACCACCATCCGTGTGCCAACGTCACTGGGCAACATCAACGGCCCCAACACGTTGCAGGGCGCGCTCGGCGGCATCAGCAACAGCGGCCGCTACGTCGTCGTGACCACCAACGCCAATGGCACCGACTACGTCTTTCGGCACGACCGTGACAGCGACGGTGACAGCATCCTCGACGAGCCGGCAGCAACTGCAAACGTCACCGTGTCGACGGTTCCGTACCTGGGGCAGACCGCGGCCATCAGCGGCGATGGTGGCACCGTTGCGTTCTGGAGCACGTCGGGCATCCAGGTGTGGCGCCCTCTCGCTGGGTTGGTCAGCGTCTTGCCGGTCACGCAGCTGAATGCCGGTGGAGAAGTTGCGTTGAACGCCTCCGGCAACGTGCTCGCGCTCAGCACGCGCGAGGCGTACGACGCGGCCGATGCCAACAGCGGCCCGGACGTCTACCGCGTCGAGCTGTCGGCGGGCCCGCCCGTCGCATTGAACGTGAGCGTCTCGGCGCCTTCGACCACGCCGCCAGCGGCCAGCGAGATCCCGATCACCAACATCTCGCCGCAGACGATCCGCGCCGCCAACTTCGATGTCTCGGCGGCGCCTGGCGGCGGGGTGAAGCGCGCTCCCGGAGGGGGCGTGAAGCGGGCACCCGGTGGCGGTGTCAAGCGCGCTCCCGGTGGCGGCGTGAAGCGGGCACCCGGTGGTGGCGTGAAGCGCGCCGATGAGCTCTCCAACTTCGCGACGGTCTTCGGCCGCGTGCCGGCCATCAACAACCTGCCGCTGTCGTCGATCCCGATCGCTGGCGGCTGGGACGCGTTGCTGCCCCTGTCGTTGCAGGGGCGTCCACTGCAGTCCCTCACGTTCGGCCAGGTGCTCGCCGCCATCGGGCCGGGCACCGTGCAGCTCGAGCAGCTCGACCTCACCAACACCCCGATCGCCGACCTGAGCGCGGCGGCGTTCGGTCTCGGGGCAACGCCGCTCAACCAGTTGCTCGTCGACAGCTCGACGCTGTGGTGCACGAAGCTCGCCCAGGTCGCGGCGCACGTGCGGCTCGCTCCGGCATCACCAATCAGACGACGCTGATCGAGCTGGAGATGCGTGCCGAGACGCGCCAGATCCTGGCCGACTTCCCGGCGCTCGTCCGCATACCGCTCGTCCTCAACGCAACCGTGTTGCGCACGGCGGGGGCCCCGATCCTGCAAGAGACGATGGCCACGCTCGGGCTCGGGGTCAGCAAGGTGGGCGACCTTCCGGTGTCGGCCGCCATCGCGGCGACGCCGGGCATCGGCAGCCTCACCGTGGCCGACATCGGCAACACCACGCTCACCCTCGACTGCTTCAGCGGTGCGTGTGCGGCGAGTACCACGCTGAGCTCGTTGCAGGCGAGCGGGCAGATCCAGGCGAGGGCCCGCCTGCGCGACTTCACCGCTGCGATCTCGTCGAAGAAGCTCGACGACATCGTCACCGCGCTGCCCGCCGACATCACGCTCAACGACGTGCTCATCGGGCTGCTCGAGGCACAGGACTTCCCGTGGGAGGCCGTCGACCTGGTGACCTCGGGCATCCAGGAGGCGGCGAGCAGCCCAACGACGGTGAGCTACAGCGTCGCCGTCACCGCATCGGGTGGCACCGGTCCCTTCGACGGCAACGTCGAGGTGGTGTTGCCCGCCGGCTGGCGCATCGTGCCGGGAACCTCCAGTGTGTCGCCGGCCATCGCGCTGCCGCTGTCGGAGCCTTCGCGGGCGTACACGCGCACCGACACCCGGCTCGGTTTCCGCCTCACCGGCTTCATGCCGGGTATCTCGTACACGATCGGCTTCCAGGCCCGACCGGGGTTCGTGCTCGGCACGGTGGCCGCCAACGCCACGGCCGACGCTGCGGGTGTCAGCGGCAGCGCCACACCGACGCCCATCACCATCCTCGAGCCGTCCGACACCTCGGCCGACCCCAACACGGCGCCGACGCTGCAGTCCGATCGCCTCTACATCAGCTACACGACGGCTGCCAACGACGTCGACCTGTTCCGGTTCAACCCGCCGCCGGGCAAGGTGGTGTCGGTCTGGCTGTCGAACTTCGACAAGGACGCCGACCTTTCGCTCTACGGCCCGGCGCCCGACGCGGCCGGCGCGCCGGGGTCACCATCTGCCGCCCCCACTCGCGGCGCGGCGCCGGCCACCGCGCCGCTTCCTGACGAGGGCACCACCGCGGTGGGCGGGGCGTCGATCGCCGAGCCGCAGAGCGAGCGCGACGTGCCCGCTGTTGCCGGTACCACGCTGCTGGGCACGTCGGCCAACGCCGACGTCGATGTGGAAGGCGTGTCGGCCGTCAACGCCAACCTCATCCAAGTCGCGCCGTACCAGGGCGCTACCTCCACCGGCCCCTACGTGGTGCGGGTGCGGGTTGACGACACCGAAGCGGCGGGGGGCATGCACATACACCCGATCGGGCGGTGTGCAGGCCCGGCGTTCGATGTCAATTCGCTGCCCGGCAATCTGGAGACGGCCATCCTGGTGAACCAGCGACGGCTGGGCGACGCGATGCTGCCGCGCAGGCGCTGGATCTGATCACCAACTCGCTCATCCCGCTCACCACTGCGCCAGGCGTCAACGGGGCCATCGTGTACCTCGACAGCGTGATCGACTACGCCGCTCTCGATGCCAACTGGTGCAGCCCCGACGCCAACTAACGACGTGGTGCGGCAGGTCGGTGCGCTCATCGATCAGATCCGCGACGCGCATTCGGCCTCCGCCACCTCGCAGATCGTCGGTGGCGACGACATCGTGCCCATGGCACGGGTCGACGACATCACCCGCACCGGTAACGAGGCCGAGTACGCCAACGAGCTGCTGGCGGGCAACGGCGGCCAGACGACGTCTTTCACTGAGGCGCTGGGCACGCGCCACTTCCTCACCGACGACCCGTACGGCGACCTCGACCCGATCGCGGTTCAACCGCCGCCTGTACGTGCCTGACCTGGCAGTGGGGCCTGGTCGAGTCCGCACGACGATCGCCGCAACCGTGGCGGCCTACCTCGACCCCAACGGCGATGGCACCACCACCGATGCCGGCGTGATGCTTCCTCTGCCACGTACATGACCGGGTACGACTTCATGCGCTGACGGCGCACTCAAGACGCGGGCTGCGCTCGATGCCGCTCTCACGCTGGCTGGTGGCGCCGTGCCGGCATCCACCAAGAACATCAGCCCGCCCGACGCGATGGTCACCAAGACGCAGGTGCTCACCGGCGCCGCCGGCGGGCGGGCCGTGGGCCTGTTCGGCCACTTCGCACACGACGGCGCACTCACCGACGCCGGCTTCCGCTCCAACAGTGGCGAGAGCTTCACACCCACCGAGCTTGCCGCCGCGCTGCGGCCCGCCAGCACCCCCGCCAACGCACGGCTGGTGTTCAGCATCGGTGCCACTCGGGCTGAACGTCACCGATGGGCCCGCCGGCTCCACCGACTTCCGCGCAACAGGTGCTCGGCACCGGCGCCGTCTACGTGGCGATGACCACCTGCGGCTACGGCGCGAGGGCGTCGGGGGTTGAACGAGGCGCTGATGGCGGAGTTCGCGTCGCAGCTCGACGGCAGCTACGTGCTCATCAACCCGACGGGTGGCACGGCGCTCGCGAACCGACGCTACCTGTCGATCGGCGAGGCGTTCGTGGCAGCCAAGCAGGAGTACTTCTCAGCCAGGGGTTGTACGGCGCCTACGACGAAAAAGTCGCTCGAGGCAGCCACGTTCTTCGGGCTGCCGATGTGGCCGTCGGCCAGAGCGGGCCGCAGCGCACGGCAGCCGCGCGGGAGGTGCCGACAGCGGCCGGCGGATCGGCCGCGTACTCGGTGGTCGACCAGAGCCAGACCTTCTCGCCGACGGCGACCGCAGGGGCCAACGGCACGTACTACACCGTGCCCGGCTTCGACCCGCAGGTCAGCGCCAATCGTCCGGTGCAGCCGCGCTTCGAGACCGACGTCACGGCCGTCGACACCGGCGGCGGCCTGCTCTACGCCAGGGCGTGCTGGTGACCGACCTCGACACGGCGGCAGCGGTCACCATCGATCCGGTGGTCACGACCGGTGCTCGACAGCGCACCAACGAGCCCGAGATCGGCGTCGGCGACATCGCCTATCCCAGCGTGCCGGCATCCGTCACCACCTACACCGACGCGCTCGGCTTCACCGGCGACAACGCCGTGCTGCAACGCCAGAAGCTGGTGATCGTGCCCGGCCAGTTCCTCAACAACGCCACGGTCGACACTGCCGGCGACGGCACCCAGTTGCTCTACGGCAAGATCGACACTCGGGTCACGTACTCCGACTCGACCGACTGGGATCGCCCGCGATCACCTCCACCATCGGCACGCTCAACGGTGGCACCGCGGCGTTCTCGGTGAAGGCAACCGACGCGGCCGGTGTGCAAAGGTGCTCGTGCTGCATCGCACCGATGTGTCGGACTGGGCGGCGCTTCGACCTGAGCCTCAGCGGCAACGAATGGCGGGGCGACGTGCAGGTGCCCGGCGCGACGACGTTCGACTACCTGGTGCAGGTGGTCGACGTCAACGGCAACATCGCCACCTCCACCGGCAAGGGTCGCGGCCTCGACCCGGTCGTGGCTGTCATTCCGGATCCGGCGACGGTGTCGATCGGTTCCGCCAGCTCGCTCGAGGGTGATGCCGGCTCGACCAACAGCACGCTGCAGATCGTGCTCGATCGCCCGGCACCGGCGCCGATCACGGTGAACTACACGGTGTCGCCCGGCACTGCCACCGCCGCCGTCGACTACACGGCAGCTAACGGCAGCGCCTCGTTCGCCGCCGGCGACCTGGTGGCCTCGATCCCGATCACCGTCTTCGGCGACACAACGGTGGAGGCACCCGGAGTCCGTCGTGGTGGCGTTGACCGGCGTGCTCGGTGCGGGCGTGCTCGGCGATGCCGCAGCAACGTTCACCATCGTCGACGACGACGCTGCCGGGGCTGTCACCACATTGGTCAACGCCGGCGACATCACTGTGGCCGAGGGCGACTCCGGCAGCCAGGTGGTGAACCTTCCGGTCACGTTGGGCCCGGCCGCCGGTGGAACCATCACGCTCAACTGGTCGGTGACCGCCGCCGGCACGGCCTCGGTGGGCAGCGACGTGCTCGCCACCAGTGGTGTGGTCACCGTGCCCGCGAATGCAACGGCGGCGTCGATCCCGATCACGATCGCCGGCGATGCGGTCGTGGAACCGAACGAGACGGTGGTGGTGCAGTCACCTCCACCACCGGCGGTGTGTCGGTGGTCGACGGCACTGCTGTGGTCACCATCACCGACGACGACGTGGTGCCTCGGCAACCATCGGTGATGTCACCGTCAGCGAGTCGAGTGCGACTGCCGAAGCAACTGTCACCCTCAGTGCGGCGTCATCGCAGCCGGTCACCATCACGTGGCAGACCACGGATGGGTCGGCCAACCGCCGCCTCCGGACTACGTCGCATCCTCGGGCACGGTCACCATCACCACCGGCACCACCGGTGTGATCACCGTGCCGTTGTTCCGACGACGGCATCTCCGAGCAGACCGAGTCGTTCGTGGTCACGCTCACCGGCTCCACCGGCGGCCACCATTGCCGATGGGTCGGCCACCGTCACGATCAACGACGACGACCTGCTGCTCATCTCCGCCGGCGACACCTCGATCGTGGAAGGCGACGCGCCGGGCACCGTCGACGTCACGATCACGCTCGACCGTCCCAGCCAGGTGCCGGTCTCGGTCGACTGGGCCACGGCCAACGGTACGGCCTCGTCACCTTCCGACTTCACCGCCTCGGCGGGCACGCTCACCATCGCCTCAGGCACCACCGGTGCGGTCACCGTGCCCATCGTCGGGGACACCTCGGTCGAGTCCGGCGAGGCCTTCATCGTCACCATCTCCAACGCCACGTTCGGCACCATCACTCAAGCCGTGGCGACGGTGGCCATCGTCGACGACGACGTCGCGGTGGCCCCCTCCGTGCTCGATGCGAGCCCGATCACCGTGGCAGAAGGCACCAGCGGCACCGCCACCATCGCCAACGTTCCCATCTCCATCTCGCCCGCCACATCTGGCCCCGTCACCGTGGCGTACACGGTCAGCGCCGGCACTGCGACGGCGGGCGACGACTTCCTGGCCACCACCGGCACGCTCTCCATCGCCCCGGCGCAACGTCGGCCGTGGTGCCGGTGTCGATCGTCGCCGACGCCATCGACGACGCCGCCGACGAGACCGTGGTGGTCACGCTGGGTGCTGTCACGGGTAACGCTGCGCTGGGTGCCGTCTCACGCGGCAACGGTCACCATCGCCGACGACGACGCCACCCCCACCATCACGGTCGCGGCGGTAAGTCGGTGCCTGAGCCCGGTGCGCCGACGGCGGTGACCATCACGGCAGCGATCGACCTCGCCAGCCAGCTACCGGTGTCGTTCCAGTGGGCAACGGCGGGCGGCACGGCCACAGCCGGTGCCGATCACCGCGGCGTCCGGCGGTGGCCACCATCCTGCCGGGAGCAACCAGCACCACGTTCACGGTGTCGGTGCTGCCCGACGCGATCGCCGAGCCCACCGAGACCGTCGTCATCGCGTTCACTAACGCGCTCAACGGCACGCTGGCAGCACCAGCGGTCACGCTGAGCATCGACGACGACGACCCGCTCACGATCTCGACGAGTGGCGTTCCATCAGCGAGGGCAACGCTTTCCACCGTGTCCATCGACGTCACCTCACCGAGCCAGCGAGCTGCCGGTGTCGATCGGCTGGTCCACCGGCAACGGCTGGCTGTCGCGCCATCCGACTACGCCGCCTCGTCGGGCACGCTTACCATCGCCTCCGGGCACCACTGGCTCCATCTCGATCCCGATCGTGGGCGACACCACCGTCGAGGGCCGACGAGAACTTCACCGTCAACCTCACCAGCACCAGCGCCGGCTCCATCACCCAGGCCACCGCCACCGTCATCATCACCAACGACGACGTGGGTGCCGTGCCGCCGCAGCTGTCGGTGAACGACGTCGATCCTGGAGGCGTCGTCGGGCACGCGCACCACCCAGGTGCGGGTGTCGCTGAGCGTGCGGCTCGCGTCACCGGCACCACCTTCACCTGGCGCACTCAGAACGGCACCGCTACCGCCCCGGGCGACTACGCGGCTGTGACACCCCGCTCGGCCACCATTGCGGCGGGCGCGACGAGCGTGCGTGCTCACCGTCACCGCCAAGGGCGACACCAGCGACGAGCTCGACGAGTACTTCGAAGTGGTGATCAGCGCACCGCCGGTGGGCGTGGCGCTGGCCGACCCGATCGGCAGGGTGACCATCCTCGACGACGACCCTCGCCCGACAGTGCTCGATTGCCGATGCCTCGGTGGTGGAAGGCGACCGGGCACACGCAGCCTGGTCTTCACCGTCACCCTCTCGGCGCCCACCGGCGACACCGTGGCATCTGGCTGGGCCACTGACGACGGCACCGCCCGCCGCGCAAACAACGACTACCAGGCAGCCGCCGGCATCGTGGTCTTCAACCCCGGCGAGACCACTCGCACCATCACCGTCAAGGTGAACGGCGACACCCGTGTGGAAGCCAACGAGACCTTCCGCGTGACTGGCGCTATTGGTGTCGGCCACGTTCGCTCGCAACTCGGGCCACCGGCACCATCACCAACGACGACTGACCAACCCGGTGTGTCGCCGCCGGAACACACCGAACGTGGCACCGGTGACGGAGCGCTTGCCGCAACCGGCCGATGATGATCACACCAGCAAACCCACCACGAGGAGGACGTCGTGCCGCACAGGAAGAATGAGGAAGCCGCCGAGACCGATCTGATCGAGGAGGCCGACACCGAAGGCCATGGTTGGGGGCCTTCAAGATCGAGGAGGCCGACACCGAAGGTCACGGTGTTCGGCCAGAGTGGTCGAGGAAGCCAGCGAGACCGATCTGGTCGAGGACGCCGACACCGAAGGTCCATGCCTCGCATCCGGCCGACGGCCGACAGCGAAGGGCAGAAGCGCATCAAGCGAGGCTGACACGGGATGGTCGACCACGCTGCCAACAGCCAGGGCTCCGCGAACGCCGGTGCGTACGCGTCCCGGCTGGGTGCGGGGTGGTCGACCCTCGTCGGTGCCGGGCGCATCACCCGCCGGTGGGGCTCGCTCGCATCGGTGGATCTCTCCGGTTCACCCGGCTCTCGGAGCGGTTGGCGTTACGATGCCGCCAGCGGAGGAGCTGAACGCCACCATCAACGCGCAGTTCGAGCCGCTGATCGAGATCGCTGCGGCTTCGGTGGCGACGTGCCGCAGTTCGGCGGTGACGCGCCGCTGATCTGGTTCGAAGGCGCCCACCACGAGCAGCGTGCCGCGGCCGGGGCATGGCGCATGCAACGCTCGCTGGCCGCCCACGGCCGCGTGCACACGCCGGCCGGCCCGTTCGGTGCGGATGTCGGTGGGCGTGGCCAGCGGCGAGGTCACGTT